>NZ_AKJT01000140.1 GCF_000282195.1 Pseudomonas sp. GM18 | reverse complement strand
CGTAGCGGTATTCGGTGACGAGTTTCTGCCCGGTGCCACGGCGCTCGCGGATCAGGTTGCCGAAGGCGTCGTAGTCGAAGTGGCGATCGCCCTGCATCAACAGGCGATTGCCTTTGATGATCGTGGGGCCGGGGCGGTCCTGCATCAGCAGGTTACCGGCCGGATCGTGGGCGTAGCTTTCCGGCTGTTGGTCGCGGGAGTGGCGGACGCGGATCAGTCGATTGAGCGGGTCGTACTGATAGCTGCGCTGTCCATGGCGGGTGTCGGCGATGCTGTCGAGATTGCCATTGAGGCTGTAGGCATAGTCGCGGCGGTAGAGCGGATGTTGGTGCTTGCCGACAGCGTGGGCCTTCAGACGGCCCTGTTCGTCGTAGGCATATTCACTGAGTAGCAGGCCTTGTTGGCGGTGTTGTTCGCGACCGGCGAGGAACGTATGCGAGGTCAGTCGCGCGCCATTGAGGTCGATGGCCGTCAGCGCGCCGCCCTTGGCGTGGTGGTAGTCGAGTTTGCTGCCGTCCGGCAGACGCAGGCGGTTGAGCTGGCCGCAGGCGTCGTAGCGATAACGCAAGGTGCCCCAACCCTGATGCTCGGTGATCAGGCGGTCCTGCTGGTCGTACTCGAACTCCAGCGGGTGATCGTGGCCATCGTCGACGCCGGTCAGTCGGCCCAGCGAGTCGTAG
>NZ_AKJT01000139.1 GCF_000282195.1 Pseudomonas sp. GM18 | reverse complement strand
CGCACTCCACAAGGCCAAACCCTGGCCGCTGACGGTACCGACCGTACCCCACAAGGCCAAACCCTTGCTGAAGGTGGTGGTGACCGTGTGATCGAACGCAACAGCGCTGTGAGCTAAGCCCATGGCGGCCTGGAAAAAAAGCCCAATCCCCGGATTGGGCTTTTGACTTTATAGAAACCCCAATTCCCCGCGTGATCCCCCGATAGTCGTTCGACGCCAGCGAAGCCGATTTGCTAGAGTGCGCCGCTGTCCCTGTCCAGAACACACCCTTGCGATGCTGCCCCGCGCCGAACAGAAACAACAGACCCGCAACGCCCTGATGGACGCTGCCCGCCACCTGATGGAAAGCGGCCGAGGATTCGGCAGCCTGAGCCTGCGCGAAGTAACCCGAACCGCCGGGATCGTGCCCACCGGTTTCTACCGGCATTTCGCCGACATGGACGAATTGGGCCTGGCGCTGGTGTGCGAAGTCGGCCAGACCTTCCGCGAAACCATCCGCCTGGTGCGCCATAACGAGTTCGTCATGGGCGGCATCATCGATGCCTCGGTGCGGATCTTTCTCGACGTGGTCACGGCCAATCGTTCGCAGTTCCTGTTTCTTGCCCGCGAGCAGTACGGCGGTTCGCTGCCGGTGCGCCTGGCCATCGGCCGCTTGCGCGAAGACATCAGCTCGGACCTGGCGGCCGATTTGTCGCTGATGCCGAAACTGCAGCATCTGGACATCGCCGGCCTGAGCGTCATGGCCGATCTGATCGTCAAAAGCGTGTTCGCGACCCTGCCGGACATCATCGATCCGCCAGCCGAAGCGTTGCCGCAGCATCTGACGCCACAGGCGAAAATCACTCAGCAGTTGCGGTTTATCTTTATCGGGCTGAAGCATTGGCAGGGACTCGGCAGTACCGAGTAACCCGTTAGAAAAAGATCGCAGCCTTCGGCAGAAGGCTGCGATTTTTTGTGCGCTGCAAATTGGTGCATAAACACCCGCCACGCACCAACTTCAATCAAAGCCCTGCAACATTGTGAGTCTCCCCCGTCGCTCTGACAGGCATTTCCTACCTCTCACCCGATTGGCAAGCCCCTTGCTCTAGCCTGAACATTGTTCATTGCTGGAAGCCTTCCGATGCTGGTGATTCATCGCAGAATCGACCCTCAACCCGTCTGGGCCGCCGAGTTGCACCTGACCTTCGAAGCCAGGAGCAAAAGCCGCTTGCGCTGTTTCAGTGCCGAGGGTGAAGACGTCGGCCTGTTTCTGGAGCGCGGCCAGCCACCGCTGTATGACGGCGAATGCCTGCAAGCAGAAGACGGGCGCGTCGTTCGCGTCTGTGCTCGCCCCGAACAACTGCTGCACGTCACCTGCGCCAATGCTTTCGAACTGACCCGCGCCGCCTATCACCTGGGCAATCGCCACGTGGCCCTGCAAGTCGGCGACGGCTGGTTGCGCCTGCTCGACGATTACGTGCTCAAGGCCATGCTCGAACAGCTTGGTGCTAAAGCCGAGAACATCGAAGCGCCGTTCCAGCCGGAACATGGCGCCTACGGCGGCGGTCATCACCACTCGCGCCAGGGTGACGAGAACTTCAACTACCCGCCGAAACTGCACCAGTTCGGCGTGCGTTTATGAACCCGGCCTGGGCGCTGCTGCGCCTGGCCAGCCCGCAGCTGCCGATTGGCGGGT
>NZ_AKJT01000138.1 GCF_000282195.1 Pseudomonas sp. GM18 | reverse complement strand
GCAGCGCCCACAGGCGCGTAGGAGCTGCCGAAGGCTCGGGCCGCGTTCGGACGATCTTTTGATCTTATTTAGGCCCGAGAATCTTCAGCAACTTGTCCGGCGACGGCGCGCCTTGCTGTTGTTGCAGCTGGCCCTTGTCGTCCATGTAGAAAATCGCCGGAGTGGCGGCCAACTCCAGGTCTTCCATCAACTTCATGTTCGCCGCCAGTTTCGCCTGAACCGCCGGTGGCACGTCCTTCAACGCCTTGAGCGAACTGCCCTTGCCGGATTTTTCGTGTTCTTCCAGGGCTTTCTGCGGGTCCTTGGCGGCCAGCAGCGCGGCGGATTTGCCGGGGCTGTCTTCGCGAATGATGCCGACCATGATGTGCCGCAACTGCACTTTGCCGGCCTGGACCCACGGCCGTGCCTGTTCCCAGAACATGTTGCAGTACGGGCAGTTCGGGTCGCTGAACAGGTAGACGACCCGTGGTGCGTCCTTGTTGCCGTCACCGATCCAGCTGCTCGCTTCCATCTTGCCCCAGACTTCCTTGGCCATCGGCGCGTAGACCAGCTTCTGCAACGGCGCACTGCTCAGGTCATTGCCGTCGGCGTCGTACAGATTGCCGAGCAGCACATGTTTACCGTCCGGGGTCAGGTACAGCGTCATGCCGCGGTTCTGGTACTGCGCCGCGTAACCGCGCAGGCCGTCGGGCGCGTCGAAGGTGCCGACGATTTTGGCGCCCTTGGCTTCGATCTTCTTGATCGCTTCAGGCAGTTCTTCGGCCTGTACCGACGGCAGGTGCAGCAGGGCAGCACCCAAGGTCAGTGTCAGCAGGTGGCGGAGGCGGAGCATGGCAATTTCCTTGAAGGCGTGGCCGAAGTGGCCGGATTCGGGGTGTCGAAGTGTTCCAGGGCGCGGGCCAGGCTGGCTTCCGACATCTCACCCAGGTGACTGCCCAACAGATACCCGTCAGGGCTATAGAACAGCGTAGTCGGCAATGCCATGGAACCCACGGCCTGGCTCAATCGACCGCTGCCATCGAACAGCACGTTGGTCAGGCTCAGGCCCTGGGTTTCGAGGAAGGTGGCGACGCTCTGCATGCTTTCGCTCTGGTTGACGAACAGGAAGGTCAGGTCCGGGCGTTGTTGCTGGGCGTTTTCCAGCACCGGCATTTCCCGGCGGCACGGCGGGCACCAGGTGGCCCAGAGGTTGATGACCAACGGGCCGCCCTGGTAGTCGCTGAGCGGTATGGTCTGGCCGGCGGCATTGCGCAGGGTGATCTGCGGCAGGCGCGTGCCTTGTTCGTAAATACTCAGGGAGAAACTCGCCAGCAGCCAGAACGCCAGGCCGCTGCCTACGCCAAAGCCCAACGGCCGACGCAGGCCCGGTTGACGCCAGCCTCGGTACAACGCGGCCAGCAAAAGTACCACCACCCCCGGCCAGGCGAGGAAACCGCCGTCGCGCAAATCGATGATCTGCCACGGATCGTTGCGATAGTGCGCCCAGTAGGCAATCACGAAGCCGACCCGGGCCGCCAGCATGCCCAGCAGGAACAGGCTGAACAGCACCGATTCCGGATTCTCGCCGCCACGCTTGGCCACCCGCCAGCCGACAAAGGTCGCCAGTGCCAGGGCACTGATCAGCAGCAAGTGATTAAGCGCGATGGCAAAGGTGCCGAGGGTAAAGGTCAGCATTAACGAGCGTCTCGGGTGGTGGTCCAGCGTTGCAGGAAAGTGCCGGCATCGACCTCGCCGGTGATGCGCTGGCTGCGGCGCTCGATGCCGTCGGTGCCAATCCACAACAGGCTGGGTGGCCCCGGCACTTTGTAACGGCCGAGCAGTTCGCGGCTGGCGGCATTGTCGGCGGTGACGTCCAGCCGTAGCAAGCGCACATCGTTGAGCGCATCCAGCACTTGCGGTTTGCCGAAGACCTGTTTTTCCATGACTTTGCACGACACACACCAATCGGCGTAGTAGTCCAGCAGCACCCATTGGCCCCGAGCCTTGGCCGCGTCGAGCTCGCGTTGCAAGGCAGCGGGCTCCTTGATCGTGGTGAATGCATCATGAGCGCTCGGCGCGACAGCACCGGTACGGCCGGCGCTGTACACCTGCAGCGGCTGATACGGATCGTCACTGCCGCCCGCCGCACCGATCACCAGCAGGCTGCCCCACAGACCCAACAGCAGCGAACTGGCGCCGAACAGGTGGGCAACTCGGCCAAACCCCTGCGACTGCTTCCAGGTGCTGTAGGCGGCGATCAGCAGCAAGGCACCGCATAAGCCGAGCCATAGCGACTCATCCAGCACCGGGCGCAGCATCAGCAACGCGGTGGCGAGGAACAGGAAACCGAACACACCCTTGAGCAGGTTCATCCAGGCGCCAGGTTTAGGTAGAAAGCGATTGCCGACGGTGACCAGCAACAACAGCGGCACACCGATACCGATGCCCAGGGCGAACAGAATCAGCCCGCCGTGCAGCGCATTGCCGCTCTGGGCGATATAGAGCAGGGCGCCGGCCAATGGGGCAGTCATGCACGGTCCTACCAACAGGCCGGACAACGCGCCCAATACACCGGCGCCGATCAGGTTGCCACCGCGCTGGTTGCGCGAAACGTGTTCCAGTCGATCTCGTATGGCCACCGGCAATTGCAGTTCAAAAAAACCGAACATCGGCAAGGCCAGCAGCACGAACACCGCCGCAAAGCTGCCCAACAGCCATGGATTCTGCAGCAGCGCTTGAAGGTTCGCCCCGAGCGATGCAGCCAGAACGCCCATCGCCGCATACACCAGCGCCATGCTGATCACGTAACTGCCGGCCAGGGCAAAACCGCGTTTGGGCGTGGCGCCACTGCCAACGATCAACCCTGCCAGAATCGGCAGCATCGGCAACGAGCAAGGGGTGAACGCCAGTAACAGGCCCAGGCCAAAGAACACCAGCAAGCTCCAGCCCAGCGCCCGTTGTTGCAGGCCACTGGCCAGGGCCTGGTCGGGCGCTTCTTCATTGAACGCGGCAAGGACGTTACTGGCGCCGAGGTTGACCACTTGAGTCTGCGGCGGATAACACAAACCGGCATCGGCGCAGCCCTGGAAACCCACCTTGATCTGACCGGTGGCACCGGCCGGGATCTTCAGCTCCAGGCCTTGGCGATAGACTTGCTGTTCGCCGAAGAACTCATCGCTGTGGGACTCGCCTTCGGGCAGCACCGGCACTTGCTCCGGGGCCAGACCGTCGAACTTCAGGCGTTTCTGATACAGGTAATAATGGTCGGCAATTTGCCAATAGAGCTGGGTTTCGCCGGACTCAAGGCGTTCGGACGTGAAGATGAACGCTTTTTCCACCGGGAGAAATTCGGGTTTGGTTTCGAACGGATTCGTTCCTGCCTGGGCCATACCCGAGATCAACAGAACAAAGAATAGAAACAATCGACGCATGGGTAAGCCTTGTCCCTGTGCAAGTAAGGTGCACAGTGGAGGGCGGCGATTAACCAACGATTAACCACATCCGCCTTGTGACAATGGGACTTGCGGCATAATGTCCGCTTAATCGGCTACCGGCCTAATCACCCTTTTTTCTATGGGGCCTCACCATGCACGTACTGGTTTGTGAAGACGATGAGTTGATCGCCAGCGGCATCGTCGCCGGCCTGACTGCTCAAGGCCTGACCGTCGAGCACGTCGCCACCGCGTCGGCTGCCCGGGCGATGCTCAAGGTTGCAGAGTTTGACGTCATGGTGCTGGACCTCGGCCTGCCCGATGAGGATGGCCTCAAGCTGCTGCAGCAGTTACGCCACCATGGCCTGGAAATCCCGGTGCTGATCCTCACGGCCCGGGATTCGGTCACTGATCGGGTCGACGGCCTGCAAGCTGGTGCCGACGACTACCTGCTCAAACCATTCGACCTGCGCGAACTTGCCGCGCGGCTGCACACCCTGTTGCGACGAGTGGCGGGGCGCAGCGTTAATCTGATTGAACACGGTCGTTTGACCTACGACCCCAGCAGCCGCGAAACCCAGCTCGGCGGCCAACCGGTGGATTTGTCGCGCCGTGAACAATCGCTGCTGCAAGCCTTGCTGCATAACCGTGGCCGGGTGCTGTCCACCGAGCAACTCAAGGACAGCGTCTACGGTTTCAACGACGAACTGGAAAGCAACGCCCTTAACGTCCATATCCATCACCTGCGGCGTAAACTCGGCAACGGCATCGTCGAAACCGTGCGCGGCCTGGGTTATCGCCTGGGGCCGGCCGATGGCGGAGAAGAATCGAAGTGATGAGCCTGCGTTTGCGCCTGAGCCTGACCCTCGGCGCCGCGTTTGCGCTGATCTGGGCCCTGGCCGCCGCCTGGATGCTCAGTGATCTGCGCAACCAGATGATGTTTTCCCTCGACCAGCGGCTGGTTGCCTCGGCGCGGATGGTCGCCGGGTTACTGGAGCAACTTCCGGCGTTGCCGAGCAAGGGCGAGGGCACCCATTTCAGCGCTGAGCAACTGAATATCCCCGGCGGCATGGCCTGTCAGGTCAGCTCGTTGCGCGGCGAGATTCTGGCCCGCAGCCACAGCAACCCCGAGCAGGCGCTGGAAGCCGAGAAAATGGGTTTCCACGATCAGATTATCGACGGCGCACCATGGCGCAGCTTCACCCTGGCGCGTGGCGATGTGCGCATCACCACCGCCGACCGGCAGATCGAGCGCGAAGCGCTGAACATGTCCATTCTGCTGGCGGCTTCAGTGCCGGTCGGCGTGGCGCTGCTTGGCTGCCTGTGCCTGTTGTGGCTCGGCATCGGTCAGGGGCTGGCACCGCTCAATCGTATGCGCGATGCATTGATGCGGCGTAGCGCCGATTCTCTGGAGCCATTGCAGATCCAGCCGTTGCCCAGTGAATTGCAACCGTTGCTGGAAACCCAGAATCAGCTGTTCCAGCGCATCGGCAAGACCATCGAGCGTGAACGGCGCCTGACCGGTGATGCTGCGCACGAATTGCGTAGCCCGCTGACCGCGATCAAAACCCATCTGCAAGTGGCACGCATGACCGACGGTGCCGCTCGGGATCAGTCCCTGGCCCGGGCTGAAGAGGGCGCGGACCGTCTGCACCGTACGCTTGAACAATTGCTGCTGCTGGCGCGTGTCGAGGGCAGCCTGTCGTTCGATGATGGCGTGCAGTGCAGCGCCGAGCAGGTGGCGAAACTGGCGATTCAGGATGCGGCCAGCGGCGATCGTCAGCGGATCAAGTTTCAGGTGCCGGCCAGATTCTCCGATGCACCGCTGCAAATGCCCGCAGTGCTGTCGATTGCTGCATTGCGCAACTTGCTCGACAACGCCCTGCGCCATACGCCGGGCGATAGGGCGGTGGAGCTGAGCCTGGAAACCAATGGCAATCGTGTGCACTTTTTGGTTCGCGACCACGGCCCGGGAATTGCCGAAGACGACTTGCAACACTTGACCCAACGCTTCTGGCGCAACGGCCAGAGCACCGGGTGCGGCCTCGGCCTGGCGATTGTCCAGGCCATCGTCCAGCGTTGTGGTTGCACCTTGAATTTCGACAGCCGACCGGATGGGTTGCGGGTCGAGTTGACGATGCCGTTGCAACCGGTGTGACGCATTCGCACACACCAAATGTAACGTCTCTCCATTAGCCACCCGGCTCCCCACCGCGCTATTGTCCCCGGCAGCTTTGACTCAATGGATTGAGGTAACAGCGCCATGGATGCATCAATACATATCTGCAAGGCAACGTCGGCCGACGCCGGCATCATCAGCCGGATCGTCGAGCGTTCCATTCGCGTTGGGTGCGCGCTCGACCATCGCAACGATCCGCAAACCGTCGCCACCTGGACCCACACCAAGACCATCGACCACGTGCAGCCCTGGCTGACCGACCCACGGTTGTACCTGAACATTGCGCTGTTGCAGGACAAACCGGTCGGCGTTGCCATGGCGGCGATCAGCGGCAAGGTCGCGTTCTGTTACGTGCAGCCGGAATGGTTTCGGCGCGGCGCCGGACAGGCGCTGGTGCACGACCTTGAGGCGTGGTTGATCGCTCGGGGTTTGCCTCAGGCGCGACTCAACAGCACGCGTACCAGCGAGGCGTTTTACCATCGCTTGGGTTATCGGACTTGCGCTGAAACCTTCACCGTGGCGGGACTCCGCGCCATCCCCATGCTCAAGGCACTGTCGCCACCTTCATAGAAAGCTGATCGAGGGTCTAAATCCTTGACGTCCTGATGCGTTTCCAGAACAGGAAAACCTGCAAGTGCGCCCCGCGACCGGAACGCGCACCTGCCCGGTGTGCAGTTTTGGTCACTATCAACAGGGGTCGAGAGATGTCAGTCGCTACCAGCCTTATCGAAGATCAGCCGGCCCGGATTGCCCCGACGCCTGCCGAGACGCTTTATCAGTTCAACGAATCGCCGCTGTTGGCCCGTCAAAGCCGGCAGGAATCGAACGCCCGCAGCTACCCGCGACGCATTCCCCTGGCACTCAAGCGTGCCAAGGGCATTTATGTGGAAGATGTCGAAGGCCGCAGTTTCATCGATTGCCTGGCCGGTGCCGGAACCCTGGCCCTGGGGCACAATCACCCGGTGGTGATCGAAGCCATTCAGCAAGTGCTGAGCGATGAACTGCCGCTGCACACCCTCGACCTGACCACGCCGGTCAAGGATCAGTTTGTCCAGGACCTGTTCGGCCTGCTGCCGCCAGCATTGGCTGCTGAAGCGAAGATTCAGTTCTGCGGCCCCACCGGCACCGACGCCGTGGAAGCCGCGCTGAAACTGGTGCGCACCGCCACCGGGCGCAGCACTGTGTTGTCATTCCAGGGCGGTTACCACGGTATGAGCCAGGGCTCGCTGAGCCTGATGGGCAGTCTGGGGCCGAAAAAGCCGTTGGGTGCCTTGCTCGGCAATGGCGTGCAGTTCATGCCGTATCCCTACGATTATCGTTGTCCGTTCGGGCTCGGCGGCGCGCAAGGGGTGCAGGTCAACCTGAATTACCTGGAGAACCTGCTGAACGATCCAGAGGCCGGTGTGCAACTGCCCGCTGCGGTGATCGTCGAAGTGGTGCAGGGCGAGGGCGGGGTGATTCCGGCCGATCTCGACTGGCTGCGCGGTTTACGGCGTATCACCGAGAAGGCCGGCGTGGCGCTGATCGTCGATGAGATCCAGAGCGGTTTTGCCCGCACCGGCAAGATGTTCGCCTTCGAGCACGCCGGGATCATTCCGGACGTGGTGGTGATGTCCAAGGCCATCGGCGGCAGCCTGCCG
>NZ_AKJT01000137.1 GCF_000282195.1 Pseudomonas sp. GM18 | reverse complement strand
GGGAATGCATCCCGTGACGCTCTGCGTCACATCCAAAGGCGGAACGCGGAGCGTCCCCGGCGGCGTTCCCACGCAGAGCGTGGGAACGATCGGCCCACGTACATGCCATTAGTCAGCGGGACTTGGGTTTCTTTACGTCAAGCCGGCGCAAATGGCAGGTCACTTCTTCACGGTCGTGATACAGCTGCTTGCAGCCGATTTCAACCCGAATGCCCCGCGCCTTGAACCCCTCGGCAATACGCTCCAGCAAACGCTTCACTTCGGCATAACGCTGTTTCATCGGCAGCTTGAGGTTGACCACCGCTTCCCGGCAATGCCCCTCGCCAATCCATTCTTCCAGCATCGCCGCGTTGCGCGCCGGCTTCTCGACGATGTCGCAGACCATCCAGTCCACCGGCTGCTTGGGCTTGAAGGTGAAACCGTCGGCCATCAAGTGCTGCACCAGACCGGTGTCCATCAGGCTTTCAGCCATCGGGCCGTTGTCGATGGCAGTCACCAACATGCCGCGGTTGACCAGTTGCCAGGTCCAGCCGCCAGGGGCGGCGCCGAGGTCGACACCGGTCATGTCGCTGTGCAGGCGCTCGTCCCATTGGTCGCGGGGGATGAAATGGTGCCAGGCCTCTTCCAGCTTCAATGTCGAACGGCTCGGCGCTTCACGGGGAAACTTCAGGCGTGGAATGCCCATTGGCCACATTGCCGAGTTGTTCGACTCCGCCAGCCCCATGAACACTTCGCGGCCGCTCTTGAAGGTCAGCAGCAGCCGCGGTTTGTTGGGGTCTTCCACCAGTTTGCCGGCGGCCATCAGCGCCTTGCGCAGGTGCACTTCGAATTTCTTGCAGAAGTTCGACAGCTCTTTGCCATCGTTGGTGTCGACCATTTCCAGCCACAGGCTGCCGCACAGCGGGAAATCCGCCATGTGCGCGAGGATCACGCTGATGCGGTCGGTTTCCGGCAGATCAATAAAGATCCCACGAGCCCACTGACGCGGGAAGATCAGGTCGGCGAAACGCTGGCCATGCATCAGGCGCTCGGCGCCGTCTTCTTCGGTGCAGATAAATTCGGCATAGGCGCTGGCGGTCTTGGCCTTGGCATAACCGGCCACGTTCAGCCGCGCGGCATGTTCGGAAATCTCGGAACAGACTTCGCCTTCGAAGCCCGGCCGGCAATGCATAAAGAGGGTGTTCATTCTTACTCCTGGGCAGTTGGCGGAAAAATTGCGCCACTGCGCGATGCCCAGACTTGCGTTGAAGCAAAGCCTGTCACGAAAACCGGCGCATGATAGCCGAGATCGGGGCCTTGGACTTGTCCATAGCGTCCAGTTATTAGCCTTAAGCACCAAACAGGACTAGGTTTAAACCTCTGCCCTTCCCTCCGTCCGTAGCCGTGTGGACTTAAAGGAGTCATTTCAATGCCGTCCCTCGATAGCCTGAAAACCCTTAAAACCTTACAAGTCGACGACAAGACCTATCACTATTTCAGCCTGCCCGAAGCCGCCAAGAGCTTGGGTGATCTGGACAAGCTGCCCATGTCGTTGAAAGTGCTGCTGGAAAACCTGCTGCGCTGGGAGGACGAGAAAACCGTCACCGGTGCCGACCTCAAGGCGATTGCCGCCTGGCTCAAGGAGCGTCGCTCCGATCGCGAAATCCAGTACCGCCCCGCGCGGGTATTGATGCAGGACTTTACCGGCGTCCCCGCCGTGGTCGACCTGGCCGCCATGCGCGCCGCCATGGCCAAGGCCGGTGGTGACCCGCAGCGAATCAATCCGCTGTCGCCGGTGGACCTGGTGATCGACCACTCGGTGATGGTCGACAAGTTCGCCAGCTCAAGTGCCTTCGAACAGAACGTCGACATCGAAATGCAGCGCAACCATGAGCGTTACGCCTTCTTGCGCTGGGGCCAGAGCGCCTTCGACAACTTCAGCGTGGTGCCGCCCGGCACCGGCATCTGTCACCAGGTCAACCTTGAATACCTGGGTCGCACCGTCTGGACCAAGGATGAGGACGGCCGCACCTATGCCTTCCCCGATACCCTGGTCGGCACTGATTCCCACACCACCATGATCAACGGCCTCGGCGTACTCGGCTGGGGCGTCGGCGGGATCGAAGCGGAAGCGGCGATGCTGGGCCAACCGGTGTCGATGCTGATTCCGGAAGTGATCGGCTTCAAACTCAACGGCAAGCTCAAGGAAGGCATCACCGCCACCGATCTGGTGCTGACCGTCACCCAGATGCTGCGCAAGAAAGGCGTGGTCGGCAAATTCGTCGAGTTCTACGGCGACGGCCTCGCCGATCTGCCGCTGGCCGACCGCGCAACCATTGCCAACATGGCTCCGGAATACGGCGCCACCTGCGGTTTCTTCCCGGTGGACGAGGTGACCCTGGAATACTTGCGCCTGTCCGGTCGCACCGCACAAACCGTGAAACTGGTGGAGGCCTACAGCAAGACTCAAGGCCTGTGGCGCCTGCCCGGCAAGGAGCCGGTGTTCACCGACAGCCTGGCCCTGGACATGGGCAGCGTCGAAGCCAGTCTCGCCGGGCCGAAGCGCCCACAAGACCGCGTCTCGTTGCCGAATGTCGCGCAAGCGTTCACTGACTTTCTCGGCCTGCAAATCAAACCCACCAGCAAGGAAGAAGGTCGCCTCGAAAGCGAGGGCGGCGGTGGCGTCGCTGTAGGCAACGCCGATCTGATCGGTGAGATGGACTATGACCACGAAGGTCGCACTCATCGGCTGAAAAACGGTGCGGTGGTGATTGCCGCGATCACCTCCTGCACCAACACCTCCAACCCCAGCGTGATGATGGCTGCGGGTCTGTTGGCGAAGAAAGCCATAGAGAAAGGCCTCAAGCGCAAACCGTGGGTCAAGAGTTCGCTGGCCCCCGGCTCGAAAGTGGTCACCGACTACTACAAGGCAGCCGGCCTGACCCACTACCTCGATCAACTCGGTTTTGCCTTGGTGGGTTATGGCTGCACCACCTGCATCGGTAACTCCGGACCGTTGCCGGAGCCGATTGAAAAAGCCATCCAGAAAGCCGACCTGACCGTCGCCTCCGTGCTCTCGGGCAACCGCAACTTTGAAGGTCGTGTGCATCCGCTGGTGAAAACCAACTGGCTGGCCTCCCCGCCCCTGGTCGTCGCCTATGCATTGGCCGGCACGGTGCGCATCGACATCAGCAGCGAGCCCTTGGGTCACGACAAGGACGGCCACCCGGTTTATCTGCGAGACATTTGGCCGAGCACCAAGGAAATCGCCGACGCGGTGACGCAAGTGAACACCGCGATGTTCCACAAGGAGTACGCCGAAGTGTTCGCCGGTGACGAGCAGTGGCAGGCGATCGAAGTGCCACAAGCGGCGACTTATGTCTGGAACAACGACTCGACCTATATCCAGCATCCGCCCTTCTTCGATGACATTGGCGGCCCTGCGCCGGTGGTCAAGGATGTCGAAGGGGCGAAAGTCCTCGCGCTGCTCGGCGATTCGGTGACCACCGACCACATCTCCCCGGCCGGCAACATCAAGACCGACAGCCCTGCCGGTCGCTACCTGCGCGAGCAAGGGGTGGAACCGCGGGACTTCAACTCCTACGGCTCACGTCGCGGTAACCACGAAGTGATGATGCGCGGCACCTTCGCCAACATCCGCATTCGCAACGAAATGCTCGGCGGTGAAGAAGGCGGCAACACGATTTACATTCCGACCGGGGAAAAGCTGCCGATCTACGACGCGGCCATGCGTTACCAGGCATCGGGCACGCCGCTGGTGGTGATCGCCGGGCAAGAATACGGCACCGGATCGAGCCGCGACTGGGCAGCCAAGGGCACCAACCTGTTGGGGGTCAAAGCCGTCATTGCTGAAAGCTTCGAGCGGATTCACCGTTCAAATCTGGTGGGCATGGGTGTGTTGCCATTGCAGTTCAAGCTGGATCAGAACCGCAAGAGCCTGAACCTCACCGGCAAGGAAACCCTGGACATCCTTGGACTGACGGGCGTCGAGCTGACTCCGCGGATGAACCTGACACTGGTCATCACCCGTGAAGGCGGCAGCCAGGAAAAGGTCGAAGTGTTGTGCCGGATCGATACCCTGAACGAAGTGGAGTACTTCAAGGCCGGAGGGATCTTGCATTACGTGTTGCGGCAGTTGATTGCCTCGTAACAGCCAGCCGACAACGACACCGCCTTCGGGCGGTGTTTTTGTTTGGGCGGCGTACGCCTCTATAATCGCGTGCGCCAAACAGGCACCTCCGCTCTCAAGGACTTCAAATGATCGCTCTGCCATGGATCCATCTGGCACTTCTCTCCCTTGGCTACTGCCTGGCATTGATCTACGGCCATCTCGGCTGGCTGGCTGCCATTTCTTTCGGGTTACTGCTGATCGCCGGTTTCGCCGTTCGCCAACAACAGATTCCCCTCGGCCGCTACCTCGGCCACGGCTTGTTCATCGTCCTGGCGGTGGCGCTGGCGACACACTGGCTTCCCGGTTTCTACAACGGTCGAGCCATCGATCCCCAGCGTTTCACCGACGATGCCGTGCGGTTCGCCATGTACCTGAATCTGGACAAACCCCTGATCGGCTTCTGGCTGTTGCTGGTTTGTCCGTGGATCATCGGTCGGCGCTCCCTGCGCCTGTCCGTGTATGCCACCGCCCTCGCCCTGACCGTGAGTGCCGTACTGGCTCTGGGTGGTGCGCTGTTGCTGGGGGTGATCAGTTGGGCACCGAAATGGCCGGATCAGGTCTGGCTGTGGATGCTGAACAATCTGTTGCTGGTGACGCTGGTGGAAGAAGCGCTGTTTCGCGGCTACATCCAGGGCGGTCTGAGCCGGCAGTTCAAACACCTGCCTTATGGCGAAAATCTTGCCTTGCTGCTCGCATCAATGCTGTTTGGCCTCGTTCATCTCGGCGCTGGCTGGCAATGGGTGTTACTGGCGAGCCTGGCGGGGATCGGCTACGGCCTGGCCTACCGATTCGGCGGGTTAGCTGCGGCCATCGCCACCCATTTTGGTTTGAATCTGCTGCATTTCGGCTTGTTCACGTATCCGATGCTCGCGGGATGACGCACCGGTCGTTTTACGACGCGCCACTGATTATTGAAAAAAAACCTCAATAAATTCCTGAGGATGCCGATATCCCTTCAAAGCCTTGCGGATTGAAAAAGCCATGCGTAACAACCAGCCCATTACACAACGCGAACGGACCTTCCCGGCTCAGCAACGGTTGATTTCCACCACCGATGCCAAGGGCGTGATCACCTACTGCAACGATGCTTTCATCGAAATCAGCGGGTTTTCTCGTGAGGAACTGATCCGTGCGCCGCATAATCTGGTTCGTCACCCCGACGTCCCGGCTGCGGTGTTTGCGCACATGTGGGACACACTGAAACAAGGCTTGCCATGGATGGGCATTGTCAAGAATCGCTGCAAGACCGGTGACCACTATTGGGTTAACGCCTATGTCACACCGGTGTTCGACGGCAATCAGGTGATCGGTTACGAGTCGGTGCGGGTCAAACCCACCGCCGAGCAGATCCGCCGTGCCGAAGCGCTCTACCAACGCATCAACCAGGGCAAGTCAGCCGTTCCTCAAACAGATAAGTGGTTGCCGGTGCTTCAGGACTGGCTGCCGTTCATTCTGGTCAGCCAGCTGAGCTTCATGATAGGCGCCACCCTGACGTCGCAATGGGGCTTCGCCCTGGCCGCCGGTCTTTCGGTGCCGTTGGGCTTGATGGGCTTGGGCTGGCAACAGCGCGGCATCAAGCGTTTGCTGCGCCTGGCCGAACAGACCACGTCCGACCCGTTGATCGCGCAGATGTACACCGACAGCCGTGGCGCCCAGGCGCGCCTGGAGATGTCGATCCTCAGCCAGGAAGCACGCCTGAAAACCTGCCTGACCCGTCTGCAGGACACCGCCGAGCACCTGACCGAGCAAGCGAAACAGTCCGACACCCTGGCCCACAACAGCTCCACCGGCCTGGAACGTCAGCGCGTCGAAACCGAGCAAGTGGCGACCGCCGTTAATCAGATGGCCGCCACCACTCAGGAAGTCGCCAGTCACGTGCAGCGCACCGCCGACGCCACTCAGGAAGCCAATCGCCTGACCGGTCGCGGTCGCGACATCGCAGGCGAAACCCGCGAAGCCATTCAGCGCCTGTCGGTGGTGGTGGGTGAAACCGGCCTGACCGTTACGCAACTGGCCAAGGACAGCGACGAAATCGGCGGCGTGGTCGACGTGATCAAAGGCATCGCCGACCAGACCAACCTGCTGGCCTTGAACGCCGCCATTGAGGCCGCGCGTGCCGGTGAGATGGGCCGTGGTTTTGCGGTGGTGGCCGATGAAGTGCGCCAATTGGCGCAACGTACCAGCGAATCCACCGGACAGATCCATGCCCTGATCGCCAAGCTGCAACAAACCGCCAGCACCGCGGTGCAAACCATGGAAGCCGGGCATCGCCAGGCCGAAGAAGGCGTGGCGCGGGTGCTGGAGGCGGATCAGGCACTGGTGGGAATTAGCGAAGCGGTGGCCCACATCACTGACATGACCACCCAAATCGCTGCCGCGACCGAAGAGCAAAGTTCGGTGGCCGAAGAAATCAGCCGCAACATCAGCAACATCTCACAACTGGCAGACCAGACCTCGGAACAGGCACAGAACTCGGCGCTGCTGAGTGAAGAACTGACCAAGACCGCGAATACACAGTATTCGTTGGTGGAGCGGTTTAACCGCTGATCGTGGTCGAAAAACAAAAAACCCGGACAGCGAAAGCTTCCGGGTTTTTTATTGTCATTCTGAAAGGTCTGGTGCCGCGAGACCGCCGCCTCAGATTACACATCTATGCGCCCCTGCCTACAACCGGCCCAGAATCCCCCGACTTGTCCACCTCAGAGTCCGACTCTATTGTTTGCCGGTAAAAACTCAATCACTTAAGCTGGTCAGCATGAATACATCTCCTTCGGAGGCTCCGATGGCCACCACTAGAAAGATCGGCAAGCCCGACAAAAAGGTCGTTCGCGATGAACTGACGTTCCTTGATGTTCAGCAAGCCGCGCGTGATGGGCAAAAAGCGTTCGATAAATTTGTGATCACTGGCAAGCTACCTATTAGAAAGTAGCCATGGATGCCAGTGGAGCGGTTTAATCGATAACCTTAAAGTCAAAAGATCGCAGGCTGCGCCAGCTCCTACATTTGAACGGCGTACACCCTGTAGGAGCTGCCGAAGGCTCGGGCCGCGTTCGGACGATCTTTTGATCTTGCTTGCGCGGACATCAAAGTCAAAAGATCGCAGGCTGCGCCAGCTCCTACATTCGAACGGCGTACACCCTGTAGGAGCTGTCGAAGGCTCGGGCCGCGTTCGGACGATCTTTTGATCTTGCTTCTCACAGAAATCCGGCGACCTTCTTCGCTGTCGCGTCCAAATGCTGCTCATGGGTAAACCCCGAAGCCTTCAACGGCTTCAAATCATGATCCCCCGCCCCCAACCAAAACACCTCAATCCCCGGCGATAACGAATACCCTTCGACCGCCTCGCGATTCCCCAGCGCATCCCGCTCCCCTTGAACAATCAACGTCCGAGTCTGCAAAGAAGCCAAATGCTCAACCCGAGGCTTCTCTGGCTTCCCAACCGCATAAAACGGATAACCCAGGCATACCAACGCATCGGCGCCGAGCTCATCGGCGAGCAGACTGGCCATCCGCCCCCCCATGGACTTGCCGCCAATGGCCAGACGCCCAGTGACATGGCGTCGCACCACGGCGTACACCTCGCGCCAGCATTCCAGCAACTTCGGTGCTGGATTCGGTGGGCGCTTGCCGCCGTCCACTCGCCGTTGCGCCATGTAGGGAAACTCGAAGCGCAACACGTTGACGCCTTGCGCGGCAAGGCGCGCAGCCATGTCGTTCATCCAGCCGCTGTCCATCGGCGCACCCGCGCCATGGGCGAGGATCAGCGTCGCCGAGGCCGGCACCGAGGCGGCATTCCACAGCCATCCGTGATCCCGCATGCACTGCGCCCATTGATCCCCGTCAATACTGGCCTTGTGCTGTTTGTCCATGCTTGCCTCGCTTTTAGTCTGCCTATAACTCCAGGCGAAGGGAGCGTCTGCCTTGCGGCTTACTCGCAAAGACAGGCCCTCACTTCGGCTGAACCGTGGATGGGGAACCATGAACACTTCTATCAGTACCGCCTACAACTACAAGGTGGTCCGCCAATTCGCCATTATGACGGTGGTGTGGGGCATCGTCGGCATGGGGCTCGGGGTTTTTCTCGCCGCCCAGTTGGTTTGGCCCGAACTCAACTTCAATCTGCCATGGACCAGTTTCGGCCGGTTGCGCCCGTTGCACACCAACGCGGTGATCTTCGCCTTCGGCGGCTGCGCCCTGTTCGCCAGTTCGTTCTACTCGGTACAGCGCACCTGCCAGACTCGGCTGTTTGCGCCGAAAATCGCCGCGTTCTGCTTCTGGGGCTGGCAACTGGTGATCCTGTTGGCGGCCATCAGCCTGCCGCTGGGGTACACCAGTTCCAAGGAATACGCCGAACTGGAATGGCCGATCGACATCCTGATCACCATCGTCTGGGTGGCCTACGCCATCGTGTTCTTCGGCACGATCATGCAGCGCAAGACCAAACACATCTATGTCGGCAACTGGTTCTTCGGTGGATTCATCATCACCGTGGCGATCCTGCACATCGTCAACAACCTGGAATTGCCGGTGAGCCTGACCAAGTCCTACTCGCTGTACTCCGGTGCGACCGATGCCATGGTGCAGTGGTGGTACGGCCACAACGCCGTGGGCTTTTTCCTCACCGCCGGTTTCCTCGGGATGATGTACTACTTCGTGCCGAAACAGGCCGAGCGCCCGGTGTATTCCTATCGCTTGTCGATCGTGCACTTCTGGGCGCTGATCACCCTGTACATCTGGGCCGGTCCCCACCACTTGCACTACACCGCGCTGCCGGACTGGGCACAGTCGCTGGGCATGGTGATGTCGCTGATCCTGCTGGCGCCGAGCTGGGGCGGGATGATCAACGGCATGATGACCCTGTCGGGCGCCTGGCATAAGTTGCGCAGCGACCCGATCCTGCGTTTCCTCGTGGTGTCCCTGGCGTTCTACGGCATGTCGACCTTCGAAGGGCCGATGATGGCGATCAAAACGGTCAATGCCCTTTCCCACTACACCGACTGGACCATCGGCCACGTTCACGCCGGCGCGCTCGGCTGGGTGGCGATGATTTCCATCGGCGCGCTGTATCACATGATCCCGAAAGTCTTCGGCCGTGAGCAGATGCACAGCATCGGCCTGATCAACGCGCACTTCTGGCTCGCCACCATCGGCACCGTGCTGTACATCGCCTCGATGTGGGTCAACGGCATCGCCCAGGGCCTGATGTGGCGCGCAGTCAACGAAGACGGCACGCTGACCTACTCCTTCGTCGAAACCCTGGTGGCAAGCCACCCTGGCTTCATCGTGCGACTGGTGGGCGGCGCGATCTTCCTCAGCGGCATGTTGCTGATGGCTTACAACACCTGGCGCACCGTGCGGGCCTCGCAGCCTGCCGAAGCCGTCGCTGCCGCGCAGATCGCCTGAGGAGTCCGCCATGAAACACGAAACAATCGAGAAAAACGTCGGCCTGCTGATGTTGCTGATGGTGTTCGCCGTGAGCATCGGCGGCCTGACCCAGATCGTCCCGCTGTTCTTCCAGGACGTGACCAACAAACCGGTGGAAGGCATGAAGCCCTACACCGCATTGCAACTGGAAGGTCGTGACATTTACATCCGCGAAGGCTGCGTCGGTTGCCACTCGCAGATGATCCGCCCGTTCCGCGCCGAGACCGAACGCTACGGCCATTACTCGGTGGCCGGGGAAAGTGTCTGGGATCACCCGTTCCTCTGGGGCTCCAAGCGCACCGGGCCGGACCTGGCGCGAGTCGGCGGGCGCTACTCCGAAGACTGGCACCGCGCGCACTTGTACAACCCGCGCAACGTGGTGCCGGAATCGAAGATGCCGGCGTATCCATGGCTGGTGGCCAACCCGCTCGACAGCAGCCACACCGAAACCAAGATCCGCGCCATGCGCACCCTCGGCGTTCCGTACACCGACGAAGACATTGCAGGCTCAGTCGCTTCGCTCAAGGGCAAGACCGAAATGGACGCGCTGGTCGCCTACCTGCAAGTGCTCGGCACTGCCATCAAGAGCAAGAGGTGAGTCATGGCCATGTTCTTTGGAATAAGTAGCGAAATGAGCAGCGGAATGATCCGCGGCCTGGGCACGGTCGTGGTGTTCGTGGCCTTCGTCGGCCTGACGCTGTGGGTGTTCAACAGCAAGCGCAACTCGCAATTCGCCGAAGCGCGCCTGCTGCCGTTTGCCGACGAGCCGCAACAAGACACTACCCAAGAATCTGCAACAACAAGGAGTACCCGGCCATGACCACCTTCTGGAGTACGTGGATCTGCGTACTGACCATCGGCAGCCTGATCGGCCTGACCTGGCTGCTGATCGGCACCCGCCGGGGCGAAACCAAGGGCAGCGTCGACCAGACCATGGGCCACAGCTTCGACGGCATCGAGGAGTACGACAACCCGCTGCCGCAGTGGTGGTTCATGCTGTTCGCCGGCACCCTGGTGTTCTCGGTCGGCTACCTGATTCTTTATCCGGGCCTGGGCAACTGGAAAGGCATCCTGCCCGGTTATGAAAACGGCTGGACTGGTGTCCATGAATGGGAAAAGGAGATGAACAAGGCGGACGCCAAATTCGGGCCGATCTTCGCCAAATTTGCGGCAATGCCGGTCGAAGAAGTGGCGAAAGACCCGCAAGCGCTGAAAATGGGCGGCCGCCTGTTCGCCTCCAACTGCTCGGTGTGCCACGGTTCGGATGCCAAGGGCGCGTTCGGCTTCCCCAACCTGGCCGACAGCGATTGGCGCTGGGGCGGGAGCGCCGAGACGATCAAAACCACGATCATGGGCGGTCGCATGGCCGCGATGCCGGCGTGGGGTGAAATCCTCGGGGACGCGGGCGTGAAAAACGTCGCCGCGTACGTGCGTCACGAATTGGCCGGCCTGCCGCTGCCGGCCGACAGTGGTGCCGACGTGCAAGCCGGACAGCAATTGTTCAGCACCACCTGCGTAGCCTGTCATGGGGCAAACGGCCAGGGCACTGAAGCCATGGGTGCGCCGAATCTGACGCACCCGGCCGGTTTTATCTACGGTACTAGCCTGGCGCAATTGCAACAGACTATTCGCCATGGCCGCCAGGGCCATATGCCGGCGCAAAACGAACTGCTGGGCAACGACAAGGTGCAATTGCTAGCCGCTTATGTGTACAGCTTGTCCCACGGAGTCAGCACCGAGCGTTTGCAGGCACAAGGCAAAAGCGAATAATTTTTGACCGCTCTGCTGCCGCATTCTGCGCAATGCGGCAGTTCCCTGTCTCTTTGCGACCCATTGTCGCACCCTCTGATTCCCCTTCCTTTCGGTTCACCAGATTCGGGTCTAAGCTTCCTCGGTGCGGACTGGCATGAGTCGGTTCCAGGTCGATTTTTACCCGATGTGTTCGACGATTCTGCTCGATGACAGGCCGCAAAGGCTGGTAGATACCGGCTGTCGCGCAAATTGCCGTCTGTCCCTCGATCATTGCGTTTGAACACACGCAGTTACAACTGACCTGAGCCCCTCGCCTTTTTCATCCGCTGCGACATTTTGTCAGAGGGCAATTTTGTCCTTACACGGCGCATGGAAAGGCCGCAGAATCAGCTTTTGAAAGCATTGACCCAGGTCATGGCGCGTTGCAATGACCCCCTGCTTTCTCCATACTTGCGGCCGATTTTTAATCCTAATAAAACACCCAAACCGTGGAACCTTAGAATGAGCACAGCAATCAGTCCGACTGCTTATAACTATAAGGTAGTCCGCCAGTTCGCCATCATGACGGTGGTCTGGGGGATCCTTGGCATGGGGCTTGGTGTCTTCATCGCCTCACAGCTCGTATGGCCGGAATTGAATTTCGGTCTGCCGTGGACGACTTTTGGACGCTTACGCCCGTTGCACACCAACCTGGTGATTTTCGCCTTCGGTGGTTGTGCTCTGTTTGCCACTTCCTATTACGTCGTGCAGCGAACCTGCCAAACGCGACTGATTTCCGACAGCCTCGCGGCCTTCACCTTCTGGGGTTGGCAAGCGGTGATCGTCGGCGCGATCGTGACCTTGCCGATGGGTTTCACCACCACCAAGGAATACGCGGAACTGGAATGGCCCCTGGCTATTCTGCTGGCCATCGTCTGGGTCACCTACGGTCTGGTGTTCTTCGGCACCATCGTCAAGCGCAAGACCAAGCACATCTATGTCGGTAACTGGTTCTACGGTGCCTTCATCGTCGTGACCGCGATGCTGCACATCGTCAACCACATGTCGCTGCCGGTCAGCCTGTTCAAGTCCTACTCGGCCTACGCGGGTGCGACCGACGCGATGATCCAGTGGTGGTATGGCCACAACGCCGTGGGCTTCTTCCTGACCACCGGCTTCCTGGGGATGATGTATTACTTCGTGCCGAAGCAGGCCGAGCGTCCGATCTACTCCTATCGTTTGTCGATCGTGCACTTCTGGGCGCTGATCACCCTGTACATCTGGGCCGGCCCGCACCACCTGCACTACACCGCACTGCCAGACTGGGCTCAGTCCCTGGGCATGGCGATGTCGATCATCCTGCTGGCTCCGAGCTGGGGCGGCATGATCAACGGCATGATGACCCTGTCGGGCGCATGGCATAAGCTGCGCACCGACCCGATCCTGCGCTTCCTGGTCGTGTCGCTGGCGTTCTACGGCATGTCGACCTTCGAAGGCCCGATGATGGCCATCAAGACCGTCAACTCGCTCTCGCACTACACCGACTGGACCATCGGCCACGTACACGCTGGCGCGTTGGGCTGGGTAGCGATGATCTCGATCGGCGCGATCTACCACATGATTCCGAAACTGTTCGGCCGTGCGCAGATGCACAGCACCGGCCTGATCAACGCCCACTTCTGGCTCGCGACCATCGGTACCGTGCTGTACATCGCGTCGATGTGGGTCAACGGCATCACCCAGGGCCTGATGTGGCGTGCAATCAACGATGACGGCACCCTCACCTACTCGTTCGTGGAAGCGCTGCAAGCCAGCCACCCTGGTTTCATCGTTCGTGCCCTGGGCGGCGCGTTCTTTGCCAGCGGCATGCTGTTGATGGCCTACAACGTGTTCCGTACCGTTCGCGCCTCGGACCCGGCTGAAGCTGAAGCCGCCGCCAAGATTGCTGTAGTTGGAGCTCACTGATGAAGCATGAAGCAGTCGAGAAGAATATTGGCCTGCTGGCCTTCTTCATGGTTATCGCCGTCAGCATCGGCGGCCTGACCCAGATCGTTCCGCTGTTTTTCCAGGACGTTACCAACAAGCCGGTCGAGGGCATGAAGCCTCGTACCGCCCTTGAACTGGAAGGCCGCGACATTTACATCGCCAACGGTTGTGTCGGCTGCCA
>NZ_AKJT01000136.1 GCF_000282195.1 Pseudomonas sp. GM18 | reverse complement strand
TAAAGCGGGCCAGGCTGCGTTGCAGGCCTTGGAAAGGGAACAACCATTCCCAGCGGCCTGCGCCTTGCCTGGCCCGCTTTAAGGCGACAACGCGGCGGGGAAACTAATTGAGAACGCCCCCTGATCTCCACCTGTCAGACAATTCTTGCTGTCCGGCAGGTATTTTCGCTAAAGCTCTTGTTCAGTGGATGCGCGGAAATCGCCGGGGGCGATATATACTGCGCGCCATTCTTCAAGGGAGAGCCGTGTGGCCATCGATATTCACTGGATTCGCGACAACGATAGCCTCGGTCAGTTTTGCACCGAGTGGCAGCAGCTGCCATTCGTTGCCCTCGACACCGAATTCATGCGGGTCGACACCTTTTACCCGATCGCAGGCCTGCTGCAGATCGGCGATGGCGTACGCGCTTACCTGATTGACCCACTGACCATCGACAACTGGCAGCCTCTGGCCGCGTTGCTGGAAAACCCGGCCGTGGTCAAGGTCGTGCATGCGTGCAGCGAAGACCTCGAAGTCCTGCTGCGCCTGACCGGCAGCCTGCCGGCGCCGCTGTTCGACACCCAACTGGCCGCCGCTTATCTGAACCTGGGTTTCTCCATGGGCTATTCGCGGTTGGTGCAGGACGTGCTCGGCATCGACCTGCCGAAGGGCGAGACCCGTTCCGACTGGCTGCAACGTCCACTGTCCGACACCCAGATCAGCTACGCCGCCGAAGATGCCGTGCATCTGGCGGAGGTTTTCGTACAGCTGCGTCCGAAGCTTTCTGACGAAAAATACGCCTGGGTCCTGGAAGACGGCGCAGAGCTGGTCGCCAATCTGCGGCGTGAGGTCGACCCGTACGAGGTCTATCGCGACGCCAAACTGGCCTGGAAGCTGTCCCGCGCCCAACTCGCCGTGTTGCGTGAGCTCTGCGCCTGGCGCGAGCGTGAAGCCCGCGCCCGTGATCTGCCGCGCAACCGCATCGTTCGTGAGCACTCCCTGTGGCCGCTGGCGCGCACCCAACCGGACAACCTCGGCGCACTGGCGAAAATCGAAGACATGCACCCGCGCACCGTGCGTCAGGATGGCGAATTTTTGCTTGATCTGATCAAGCGCTCTGGCAGTGTGTCGCCTGATCAGTGGCCGCCAGCGGTGCCGGAGCCATTGCCGGTGGAAGCCGCCGCGCTGGTCAAACAGCTGCGCGCCATCGGCCAGGCCGAAGCCGAGCGACTGAACATCGCGCCGGAGCTGATGCTGCGCAAGAAAACCCTGGAAGCGCTGCTCAAGAGCGGCTTCCCCAATGGTCCTTACCAATTGCCTGATTCGCTGCGTGGCTGGCGCCGCGAATTGATGGGCCAGGCGCTGCTCGACAGCCTGGCCACCGCCGGAGAACAGCCTTGAAACGTATTTGCTCCATTTATCGAAGCTCGAAGAAAAACGAGATGTACCTCTATGTGCTCAAAAGCGATGCACTGGAGCGCGTGCCTGAACCCCTGATGGCGGCTTTCGGCAAAGCCATCCATGCTTTCGACCTGGTGTTGACCCCCGAGCGCAAGCTGTCGCGCGAAGACATTGCTGTCGTACTGGAGAACCTCGACAAGCAGGGCTACCACCTGCAAATGCCACCGGCCGAGGACGAGTACATCGAACACTTGCCCGAAGAATTGTTGCGCCGCAACGACCCGATGTAATCGGTAGACAGGCTCTGTTCAGAGCCTTATGAAACACTGGAATGATTTTGGCGATGGCCGTGACGATGGAGTGATCCTCCGTCGGCGGCCGTCTGCACTGTTTTTGAAAGGTTTGAAACATGCGCGTTCTGATTGCTGAACACGACCACCCTGTGTATGCCCAACTGTTGCGTCAGGCAGCGCCTGACCTGGAAGTATTGACCAGCGGCGACTCCGCCGAACTGGCCCGTCAGGCCGCGGACTGCCAGGTCTGGCTCGGTCAGCCGGACCTGCTGGCGACGCTGTTGCGTCAGGGTCATACGCCTGCATGGCTGCAGTCGACCTGGGCCGGTATCACGCCGCTACTGGCCGATGGCTTGCCACGGCACTATCGGCTGACTCGCGCAGTAGGGATTTTCGGTCAGGTCATGGCTGAATACGTGCTGACTTACATGCTCGGCCACGAGCGCGAAGTACTGGCGCGGCTGGTCAGCCAGGTCGAGCGCAAATGGGACAATCGCCAGGGGCAAAGCCTGGCTGGATGCAAGGTGCTGATTGTCGGCACCGGTGACATCGGTCAGACAGTGGCGCAGTTTCTGCTGCCGTTTGGCGTCGAGTTATACGGCATCGCCAGCACCGCCCGGGAGCAGGCGCCCTTTGTCGAAGTCGGCGCGTTGAGCGATTTGCCGCGTCTGGTCGGTGAGGCGGATTACGTGATCAATCTGCTGCCGAACACCCCGAATACACACGACCTGTATAACGCCGCGCTGTTCAAGCAGTTCAAGGCAACCGGGTTGTTCATCAACGTCGGGCGCGGCGTTGCGGTGGTCGATGCGGACCTGGTGGAAGCTCTGAAGGAAGGGCATCTGGCGGGAGCCGTGATCGACGTCTGCCGTCAGGAGCCGCTGCCGCAACGCCATCCGTTCTGGACCGCGTGGGGTCTGCTGCTGACCGGCCACAGTTCGGCGCCGACCTCGCCACCGGCGATGGTGAAGCTGTTTGTCGAGAACCTGCGGGCGTATCAGGCGGGCGAAGCGTTGCGTGGGGAAGTGGATTTCGCGCGCGGGTATTGAATTCACGCCAATGATCGTTCCCACGCTCTGCGTGGGAATGCCGCCAGGGACGCTCCGCGTTCCGCTTCGGATGTGACGCAGAGCGTCACGGGATGCATTCCCACGCAGAGCGTGGGAACGATCAGGCTGCGATCTTTTGCTTTTACAGGGTGAAATTACCTTCAGCCGCCAACTCGCTCAGCGGACGACGCGGGCTTGGCTCTTCGCGCGCTTGCAGGTACTCGGCCAGTGTCGCCTTGTCGCCCAGCTTGCCGATCGCCACGGCGGCGTGCAGCGCATAGCCCTCAGGAATGTTCAGCTCCTTGCGGGTCAACTCCTGATCGAAACCGGCCATGCCGTGGGTGTGCCAGCCGCTGATGCTCGCTTGCAGCGCCAGGTGGCCCCAGGCCGAACCGGTGTCGAAGGTGTGCCACAGCGCCGGAGTTTCTTCGCTGGCGCCAGGCGCCACGAAGGTGGTTTTCGAGATCACGATCACCAGCGCCGAGGCGTGCTGCGCCCAGCTGCGGTTGAACTCGTTCAGCAGGCCCAGGTAACGCTCCCAGTTCGGCGTATCGCGACGCGCATAGAGAAATCGCCAAGGCTGCGAGTTGTACGCCGATGGCGCCCAGCGGGCAGCTTCGAAGAAGCTCAGCAGGGTCTCTTCGGGGATGGTTTCGCCGGTGAAGGCGCGGGGCGACCAGCGATCGGTGAACTGAGGGTGAATGGCGTAATCGGCAACGCGTGGATTGGCACTCATCAAGAGATTCCTTTACGTTTGAAAGTGAGGGTCGTCGAAAAACCGGCGGGAACAGTTGAGCTGAGCGCCAGGTTTTTTTGAGCCGGCAGTTCACCTGAATGCAACGCGGTTGAGCGTTAATGGCACTTGGGTAGGGCTCCTTGCGACTGGCAAAGCTACTGGGTGGCGCAAAAACTGACAAGTGCCGTCGTACCGGCAGTCGCCAATGCTTGGCCCGCCGGTGCCTTGGCACTAGACTGGCGGCCTTTTCACCACCTGATGTTGATGCTTGAGCCATGGCCGCCAAAGTCGAACCGTTCTGGATACGCAAAACCCTCGATCAACTCGATCAAGAGGAATGGGAATCGCTGTGCGATGGCTGTGGCCTGTGCTGCCTGCAAAAGCTCGAGGACGAAGACGACAACGCTGTCTACTACACGCGTATCGCCTGCAAGCTGCTGGACCTCAAAACCTGTCAGTGCACCGATTACCCCAACCGTCGCGACTTTGTGCCCGATTGCATCCAGCTCACACCGGGCAAGGCCGATGAGTTCAAATGGTTGCCGCCGACCTGCGGTTATCGACTGGTCAGTGAAGGCAAGGATCTGCCACTCTGGCATCACCTGGTGTGCGGTGATCGTGATGCGGTGCATCACGAACGTATCTCCCAGTCCGGGCGCATGCTCGCCGAAGGCAGCGTGGCCGAAGACGATTGGGAAGATCATCTGATTTTTCGCGCGGGTTAAGCGTCCGCCGTTTTAGCGTTTCACCAAGGAGTGTGTATGGCGGTGGGAGTGCTGCGGGCGTTGGCTGTCGGGCTGCTGGCCCTGAGTTCGCCCGTGTGGGCGGCGAAGAAAGTCGATCTGGATTATCACGTACGCCTGTTGCCGCAAAGCGATCAGGCCGAAGTGCGCCTGACCCTGGCCCAAGGCTCGGCGGTGCGCAGTCTGGATTTCGATTTGGGCGATGGCAGTCACTACAGCGATTTCAAGGCCGACGGCCAGTGGCAGCTCACACCGGGCACGCAGGCCCGTGGTGTCTGGCGCCCGGCCGCCGACAAGGCCAGCCTGACCTACCGCGTGCGCATCAGCCATGGGCGCAAGAGCGGCAGCTTCGACACGCGCATGACACCAAACTGGGCGCTGATGCGTGGCGATGACCTGGTGCCTGCGGCGAAACTCGATCAGCAGGACGGTATCGAGCTGGTGTCACGCCTGGAATTCGAATTGCCCACGGGTTGGAAAAGCGTCGAAACCGCCTGGCCGCGGATCGGCAAGAACAAGTTCCGCATCGATAACGTCTCGCGCCTGTTCGACCGTCCTACCGGTTGGATGCTCGCGGGTAACCTCGGCAGCCGACGCACGCGGCTGGGGGAAACCGAAGTCACCGTGGCCTCGCCTCAAGGTCAGGGCATGCGCCGCATGGATGTGCTGACGCTGCTGACGTTCGTGTGGCCGCAAGTGCAGGAAGTTTTTCCGCGTCACCCCAGCAAACTGCTGATCGTCGGCGCCAATGACCCGATGTGGCGTGGCAGCCTGGCCGCGCGGGAATCGATCTACCTCAATAGCCGCCTGCCGCTGGTCAGCGAAAGCGGCACCAGTGCCTTGATGCGTGAAGTGGCTCAGGTGTTCGGGCGGATCAACGACAGCCAGCGCAGCGACTGGATCAGCGAAGGGTTTGCCGAGTATTACGCCATCGAACTGGTGCGCCGCGCGGGTGGCATGAGTGATGAGCGGTATGAGAGCCTGCAGGGCAAGTTGGCCAAGGACAGCCAGAAGGTCACGACCTTGCGTGGGGAGCAGATCAACCCGGCGCAGGTGGCCAAAGCGGTGGTGTTGCTGCAGGAACTGGATCGCGAGATTCGCCTGAAGACCCGCAACAAGCGTTCGCTGGATGATGTGTTGCGCGGGGCGATGCGTTTGGAGAGTGTCGATACCAAGGCATTCGTTCAGCTCAGTGAGAGCGTGATTGGCGAGTCTTCCAAGGTGCTCGATAGCGGGTTGTTGCAATAGAAAGTCAAAAGATCGTCCGATCGCGGCCCGAGCCTTCGGACGATCTTTTGACCTTAAAAGGTTAAACCCCGGTTTTGGGCGACTTCAAAGAATCATTGCCCGTCACGGTCGCCGCCTCGGCATTGGCCTTCAACCGACTCAACTCTTTCCCGGTACGCTCGATTTTCTCCCGCACGTTATCCATATCCTGACGGCTCTTCTCCAGAAAGCTTTTCGCCGAACTGTGCCCGGTAATACCCCGCGCCAGCGCCACGCCGCCAATCGCCACTTGAATCAACCCGAACATACCACCGCGCCGCAGGCCTTTGCCGACCATCACCGCGCCACCGGCCAGCGAACCGATGCGCTCCCAACCCTGGACGTTCTGTGCGGGCTGAGTCTGGAACGGGGTGGATTCGATGCGCTCTACGCGTTTGAGGTCGCTCATGATCTGTCTCCAGGCTTCAAGAATGGATAATCAAGCTGACTGCCGAGGCGGTCGGCTCGTTCCATCGGATATGCGGTGATTCAGCGGAATTTCGGGCCCGAGCGGGTGTTGTTGCCCTTGGCCATGCGGTCGTACAGCACCACGTTAACCGTGGCCGCCAGGTTCATGCAGCCGGTGGTCGGGATGTAGACCACGTCTTCGCACCAGTCGCGGATTTCTTTATCCAGCGAGCCGTCTTCGGGGCCGAAGATGTAGAGCGCGCGATCCGGGTGCGTGTATTCCGGCAGCGAGCGGGCGCCGTCGACCAGTTCCACGGCGACCGGTACACAGCCCAGCGGCAGGATTTTCTTCAGGTCGTCGATGCCGATCAGCGGAATGTCGTAGTGGACTTTCTTGGTGTCGGTGACGAAATCAGCGGCGCGTTCATAGCGCTTGCCGGTGTAAAACACCGACGCCACGCCATAGCAACCGGCGGCGCGCATCACCGAACCGACGTTCTCCGGTGATTTGGGGTTATACAAACCAATGCAGCTGTACCGTTTGTCTGCCACGAGCGGGGTGCCTTCGGGAAAAAAGCGCGATTATACGGGGATTGGGGGGAGGGTGTTCAGTTTGGAGATGATCGTTCCCACGCTCTGCGTGGGGATGCCGCCAGGGACGCTCCGCGTTCCGCTTTCGAATGTGACGCAGAGCGTCACGGGATGCATTCCCACGCAGAGCGTGGGAACGATCAGCAAGGCTGCGATCTTTTGCTTTTAATCTTCTTTCTTCATTAATCCGGCCAACGCCGCAAACGGGTTATGCGTCGCCTTGGCAATCTTCGGCGTACTCAGCGAGCCTTCGTCGAAATACTGCTGATCGGTGTAACGCGAATGCTCGTTGTCATGGCAATACAGGCACAACAGTTCCCAGTTCGAACCGTCCTGCGGGTTGTTGTCGTGGTTGTGGTCGCGGTGGTGCACGGTCAGTTCGCTCAGGCGCTTGCCGGAGAACTCACGGGCGCAGCGGCCGCACACGTGCGGGTACATCTTCAGGGCCTTGTCGCGGTAACCCATTTCCTTGTCGCGCTGGTTGTCGGCAAGGATACGGTCCAACTTTGAGGTGTTGGTTGGAGGCGTTGACGAACTCATGGGTTCACCTTTGTAAAAGACTAATGACGGTTATGTGTTGAAGTTTAGCCTAGCCCTTGAGCTTCTCGGCAATCCAGATGGTATGGCGGGTGCCTTTGTTGCCGTGGGCGAAGACTTGCACTTCCTCGGCCTTGAAACCGGCCTTTTTCAGCTTGTCGGAAAACTGCCGGTCAGCGCTGGCCGACCACACCGCCAGCACACCCTTCGGTCGCAGGGCCTTGGCGCAAGCGCTCAGGCCACCGGCGGAGTAGAGCCAGCTGTTGGCTTTCTGGGTCAGGCCTTCGGGGCCGTTGTCGACGTCGAGCATGATTGCGTCGAAACCCTGCGGCTCGGCTTGCAGCACCTTGGCCACGTCTTCCATACGGATCACCGTACGCGGATCGAGCAGCGGGTTGCCGGCTTTTTCGCCCAGCGGCCCACGGTTCCACTCCACCACGCCGGGCACCAGTTCGGCGACCACCACTTCAGCCGTCTTGCCCAAATGCTTGAGCGCTGAGGCGAGGGTGAAGCCCATGCCCAGGCCGCCGATCAATACCCGCGAATTCGGCCGGCCGGCGACCTTGCGGCAGGGGATTTCCGCCAGGGCATCTTCGGAGCCGTGCATGCGGGTGTTCATCAACTGCCCGCCATCGCCGCCCTGAATCTTGATGACGAAATCCTCGCCGTATTCGAACAGGCACAGGGCACCGCCGTTTTCAGGAATGGGGGTGGTGTCGAGCAGAACGAAACGTTTCATGAGGCTCTCTTGGGGAGAAATTGACAGACGGAAGAAGGCAAACGAGCGCAGTTGGGAGTAGCCTGCAAATGACCACAAGGCCAACGGAGCCATTGATGAAGCGCACCATTCTAACGGTCATTGCCCTGGCCGCGCTCTCGATAACTGCAGTGCAGGCCCAGCAGCTGCAAACCATCCCCACCAGCCCCTCGCCGATACCCGGTTCACCCGGCACCGCCACCCCGACGCCGTACCCGCAGATCACCCCGACCAGCGTGCCCAAGGCCGGTTCCGGCAGCGGCGGGCCACCGTTGTTGCCGC
>NZ_AKJT01000135.1 GCF_000282195.1 Pseudomonas sp. GM18 | reverse complement strand
CGTGGGAATGCCGCCCGGGACGCTCCGCGTCCCTTCGCAAGCGTGACGCAGAGCGTCACAGGATGCATTCCCACGCAGAGCGTGGGAACGATCAGTTAAGAGGCCGGTACAAGCACCTCAAACCTTGGCCGGATACTCCCGATGCATCTGCCCCAACAACGCATCCTTGTCATTCCACAGCTGATTGATCCAGCCCTGAAACTCCAGTCGATACACCCCGTCCTGGTCGTAGTTCTTGCCGACGAACTGCGGTGGAATCTTCAGCTCCTGAAAGTGCACCACCACGTCTTTCACATTACCGCAGAGCAAATCCCAATAACCCGGACGCCCGGCCGGGTAGTGGATGGTCACGTTGACGATCGCTTCCAGCTGGTCGCCCATGGCATCCAGTACGAATGCAATGCCGCCCGCTTTCGGCTTGAGCAGGTAGCGGAACGGTGAACTCTGCTGGGCGTGCTTGCCCTCGGTGAAGCGCGTGCCTTCGACGAAGTTGAAAATCCCCACCGGGTTATTGCGGAACTTGTCGCAGGTATTGCGGGTGGTCTCCAGGTCTTTGCCTTTCTTCTCCGGATGTTTTTCCAGATAGGCCTTGGAGTAACGCTTCATGAATGGAAAACCCAGCGCCCACCATGCCAGGCCAATCACCGGCACCCAGATCAGTTCCTGTTTGAGGAAGAACTTCAGCGGGCGGATGCGACGGTTGAGCACGTACTGCAACACCATGATGTCGACCCAGCTCTGGTGGTTGCTGGTGATCAGATAGGAGTGCCGATAGTCCAGGCCTTGAAAACCGCTGAGGTGCCAGCGTGTGCGGCAAACCAGATTCATCCAGCCTTTGTTGTTACTGATCCACGCTTCGTGGGTATGACTCATCAGCCAGCGCGCGAAACGTTGGGTGAGGGCGAACGGCAACACTTTGAACAGCGCCACACAGAACAGAAACGAGCAGAGCAGAATCGTATTCAGTGCCAACAGCAGCGAGGCGATCACGCCGCGCACGGGTGCAGGTAGAAAATCCAGCATTTAAACATCCATAGGTCGGTTGGCCGCTTGAATCGCGGTCAACGCGATGGTGTACACGATGTCGTCGACTTGCGCACCACGCGGCAGGTCGTTCACCGGTTTGCGCAGGCCTTGCAGCATTGGCCCGAGGCTGACGCAGTCGGCGCTGCGTTGCACGGCTTTGTGGGTGGTATTACCGGTGTTCAGGTCAGGGAACACGAACACTGTGGCACGACCGGCCACCTGACTGTTCGGCGCCAGTTGCCGGGCCACGGTTTCGTTGGCGGCGGCGTCGTATTGCAACGGGCCGTCGATCAACAGTGAGTTTTGCTGTTCGTGGGCGAGCAAGGTGGCCTCGCGAACCTTCTCGACTTCTTCGCCGCTGGCCGATTCACCGCTGGAGTAGCTGAGCATCGCCACCCGTGGAGTAATGCCGAACGCCGCTGCCGAATCGGCGCTTTGCAAGGCGATCTCGGCCAGTTCGCTGGCGCTCGGATGCGGGTTCATCACGCAGTCGCCGTAGACCAGCACCTCTTCGGGAAACAGCATGAAGAACACCGACGACACCAGGGTGCAGCCCGGCGCCGTTTTAATAAGCTGCAGGGCCGGACGGATGGTGTTGGCGGTGGAGTGAATGACCCCGGACACCAGCCCGTCGACTTCATCCAGCGCCAGCATCATGGTGCCGATCACCACGGTGTCTTCCAGTTGCTGCTCGGCCATCGGCGCGTTGAGGCTTTTGGTCTTGCGCAACGCGACCATTGGCTCGATGTAACGCTCACGAATCAGGTCCGGATCGAGGATTTCCAGCCCCGGCGGCAACTCGATGCCCTGGGCGCGGGCGACCGCTTCGACGTCCGCCGGTTTTGCCAGCAATACACAACGGGCAATGCCCCGGGCCTGGCAGATCGCGGCGGCTTGCACGGTCAACGGCTCGCTGCCTTCAGGCAACACGATGCGCTTGTTGGCGGCCTGGGCGCGCTGGATCAGTTGATAGCGGAATACCGCTGGCGACAGGCGCATTTCCCGTGGCGTACCGCAGCGCTGGTGCAGCCAGTTGGCGTCCAGATGGCCGGCGACGAAGTCGGTGATGATCTCCGCGCGCTCGCGATCGTCGATCGGGATTTCCTTGTTCAAGCCGTTCAGCTGGTTGGCGGTGTCGTAGGAACCGGTGCTCACCGACAACACCGGTAGGCCGGCCTGCAAGGCGCCACGGCACAGCTCCATGATGCGCGGGTCGGGCAGGGTGTCGCTGGTCAGCAACAGGCCGGCCAGGGGCACGCCGTTGATCGCCGCGAGGCTGACTGCGAGGATGATGTCGTCGCGATCGCCAGGGGTCACCACCAGCACGCCGGGCTTGAGCAACTCCACGGTGTTGCGCATGGTGCGGGCGCAGATAATGATATTGGTCATGCGCCGGGTTTCGTAGTCGCCGGCGTTGAGCACCTGGGCGCCCATCAGATCGGCCACGTCGCGGGTGCGCGGTGCGTTCAGTTCCGGTTGAAACGGGATGCAACCGAGCAGACGGAAGTCGCCGCTGCGCAGCAACGGCGAGTGCTCCTTCAGGCGCGAAGCGAAGGCGTCCATGCTTTCGTCGGTCTTGACCTTGTTGAGGATCACGCCCAGCACTTTCGGGTCTTTCGGCCCGCCGAACAATTGCGCCTGCAATTCCACCCGGCCGGACAACTCGGTCAGTACTTCGTTTTCCGGCGCCGAAACCAGGATCACGTCGGCGTCGAGGCTCTTGGCCAAGTGCAGGTTGACCCGCGCGGCGTAGCTGGCGCTGCGGGTCGGGACCATGCCTTCGACAATCAGCACGTCCTTGCCGACAGCGGCTTGCTGGTAAAGGGTGATGATTTCTTCGAGCAATTCGTCCAGCTGACCGTCGCCGAGCATCCGCTCGACATGGGCCAGGCCCAACGGTTGAGGCGGTTTCAAACCGTGGGTGCGGGCCACCAGTTCGGTGGAACGTTCAGGGCCGGTGTCGCCCGGGTGTGGCTGGGCAATCGGTTTGAAAAAGCCGACTTTGAGGCCGGCCCGCTCGAGGGTACGCACCAGCCCGAGGCTGATGGAGGTCAGACCCACACCAAAATCGGTGGGCGCGATAAAAAAAGTTTGCATGCGGATTCTCTAAGGGTGCATGGCAATGGTGAACGCCTATGGCTGGCGCTCTACCGATATTCAGTGGTCAAGGTTATCGCTAACCGAGCCCTGTGCGCACCAACCGCAATCAAAGGGCTGGCCTATTTTTTCATTGCGCCGCAAAGGGTCCAGCACCCAGGCCCGGGATTGCCACGGTGGCTGGTGCCGCAAGTGTTGGGTATGGCCGCAGGACAGCTCGGCCACCCAGTGCCCGTCCTCGTCCTGATGAAAACCTGTGATGGTCGACGCTTTCATTGCACCCCGTCTGTCCGGGTTGTGTTCGCTTTCGGGCGATTGCTTCGCTAAACTTGGACATTCATCTTTCTTATGCAAAAGGTCTCGCCCCATGCTGATCGCCGCCAATAAGGCTGTCTCCATCGACTATACCCTGACCAACGACGCTGGTGAGGTCATCGACAGCTCCGCCGGCGGCGCGCCGCTGGTCTACCTGCAAGGCGCAGGTAACATCATCCCGGGCCTGGAAAAGGCGCTGGAAGGCAAAGCAGTCGGTGACGAACTGACTGTTGCCGTAGAACCTGAAGATGCCTACGGCGAATACGCTGCCGAACTGGTCAGCACCCTGAGCCGCAGCATGTTCGAAGGCGTCGACGAACTGGAAGTGGGCATGCAGTTCCACGCTTCCGCTCCGGACGGCCAGATGCAGATCGTCACCATTCGCGATCTGGACGGCGACGATGTCACCGTCGACGGCAACCACCCGTTGGCCGGTCAGCGCCTGAATTTCCAGGTCAAGATCGTTGCCATCCGTGATGCCAGCCAGGAAGAAATCGCTCATGGTCACGTCCATGGCGAAGGTGGCCATCACCACTGATTTTCTGCGCTAAGCTTTCGAGAACTGGAGAGGCGCCCGAGGGCGCCTTTTTAGTCCGCGGCTGTCCTTGGCGACATGACCAAGTGGCTGTTTCGAGAAGAACACGGGAAATTTGGAGTCCGTCATGAGTGCTTTTCACGACCTTACATTGAAAGCTTTGGATGGCAAGGAGTTACCTCTGGCGCCCTTCAAAGGGCACGTCGTGCTGGTGGTCAACGTCGCCTCCAAATGTGGCTTGACCCCACAGTACGCTGCTCTGGAAAACCTCTACCAGCAATACAAGGGCAAGGGTTTCAGTGTGCTGGGCTTGCCGTGCAACCAGTTTGCCGGGCAGGAACCGGGCACCGAGCAGGAGATACAGGAGTTTTGCAGCCTCAACTATGGCGTGAGCTTTCCGTTGTCCAGCAAGCTGGAAGTCAACGGTCACGATCGTCATCAGCTGTACCGCCTGCTGGCGGGCGAGGGCGCGGAATTCCCGGGCGATATCACCTGGAACTTCGAAAAATTCCTGTTGGGCAAGGACGGTCGCGTATTGGCGCGGTTCTCGCCGCGTACGGCGCCGGATGATCCTTCTGTCGTCCAGGCTATCGAAAAAGCGTTGAGCTGAATTCCGCAAAATCAAGATCAAAAGATCGTCCGAACGCGGCCCGAGCCTTCGGACGATCTTTTGCTTTCTGTCTTTTGACTCTTAATCACTCAAATCAATAGTGCTGTTCAAGGCTGGATACGCTCCATATTATCAACGTCATAAAGTCTATGTCCCGTGGAGCGTCCCATGCCTGTCAAAGCCCTGTTCAAGCCTTTTCACCTCGGCGCTCTCGAATTGCCGACCCGAGTCGTCATGGCACCGATGACCCGCTCGTTTTCGCCGGGCGGCGTGCCCAACTCCAAAGTGATCGAATACTACCGTCGCCGCGCCGCCGCCGGAGTTGGCCTGATCATCACCGAAGGCACCACCGTCGGTCACAAGGCCTCCAACGGCTACCCGAACGTGCCGCACTTCTACGGTGAAGCTGCGCTGGCCGGCTGGAAGAAAGTCGTCGACGCGGTGCATGCCGAAGGCGGCAAGATCGTTCCGCAACTGTGGCATGTGGGCAGCGTGCGTCGTATCGGCACCGAACCGGATGCCAGCGTGCCGGGTTATGGTCCGTCGGAAAAGTTGAAAGACGGACAGGTCGTGGTTCACGGCATGACCCGCCAGGACATCCAGGAGGTGATCGCCGCGTTCGCCCAGGCCGCCAAAGATGCCCAGAGCATCGGCATGGACGGCGTGGAAATCCACGGCGCCCACGGTTATCTGGTGGATCAGTTCTTCTGGGAAGGCAGCAACCAGCGCACCGACGAATACGGTGGCAACCTGGCCAACCGTTCGCGCTTCGCCATCGAACTGATTCAGGCGGTACGCGCAGCGGTCGGCGAGGAATTCCCGATCATCTTCCGTTTCTCCCAGTGGAAGCAGCAGGACTACACCGCACGTCTGGTGCAGACACCCGAGGCGTTGGGCGAATTCCTCGAGCCGTTGTCCGATGCCGGCGTGGATATTTTCCACTGCTCGACGCGGCGTTTCTGGGAGCCGGAGTTCGACGGTTCCGAACTGAACCTGGCCGGCTGGACCCGCAAGCTCACCGGCAAACCGACCATCACCGTTGGCAGCGTCGGCCTGGACGGTGAGTTCCTGCAATTCATGGTCAACACCGACAAGATCGCGCAACCGGCCAGCCTGGAAAAACTGCTGGAGCGTTTGAACAACGATGAATTCGATCTGGTTGCAGTGGGGCGTGCGTTGCTGGTGGACCCGGACTGGGCGCAGAAAGTGCGTGACGGTCGTGAGCAGGACATCCTGCCGTTCAGCCGTGAGGCGTTGATGACGCTGGTGTAAGCGGCGACTGGAAAGGCCTCTTCGCGGGCAAGCCTCGCTCCTACAGGCGCGAGGCAAGCCCGCGAAGCTTTTAAGGCAACAACGCTGCATCGGGTAGGGGGTGCCCCCGCACACAAGCCCCCCGCAACTGCCCCTCGAACTGCTCGATAATCGCCGCCCAGCCCTGACGGCTTGCATGCTGGCGGGCATTGAGCCGCACGCAGCGCAAGGTTTCGCGCTCCTCCAGCAGCCAGCGTGCCGCATCGCAGAACGCCTGTTCATCCCCGGGCATGGCCAATACGCCGTTGTAGCCATGGCGAATATGCTGAGCCGCCGCAGCCTGATCGTACGCCACAACCCCCAACCCCGAAGCCAATGCTTCAAGCACCACATTGCCAAAGGTTTCGGTCAGGCTCGGAAACAGAAACACATCTCCCGACGCATAGTGACTGGCCAAGGCTTCGCCGCGTTGTGAGCCGCAGAAAATCGCTTCGGGCAATTCCTGCTCCAGCACCGATCGTTGCGGGCCGTCACCGACCACAATCAATTTCATGTTCCGCTGTGGATAAGTAGCTTTCAGCGTGTCGAAACTGCGCTTGAGCAGGCCAAGATTCTTCTCCTGGGCCAGGCGTCCTACGTGGATGAAGGCGATGTCATCCTCGGCCAGTCCCCATTGCTCACGCAGCGGTTTCAGTCGTTTGACCGGATGAAACAACTGGCTGTCGACGCCTCGAGAGAGTAACGCCAGACGCTCGAAACTGCGGCGCTCCAGCTCCAGTCGCTGGCTGGCGCTGGGCACCAGGGTCAGGGTCGAGCGATTGTGAAACCAGCGCAGGTAGTGGGTCAGCAAACGCGTCAGCAACCCGAGCCCGTACTGGCTGGAGTACTGCTGAAAATTGGTATGAAACCCGCTGACCACCGAAATCCCCAAACGCCGTGCCGCGCGTAACGCCGACAACCCCAGCGGTCCTTCGGTGGCGATGTACAACACATCCGGGCGATGGCGCTTCCAGCGCCGCAGCAACTTGTGCATCGACGACTGACCCCATTGCAGGCCGGGATAACCCGGCAGCGGCCAGCCCCGACACAGCAGCAACTCATCGTTGCTACCCATGAGCGGGTCGCCACCCTGACGTGGCCGTATCAACTCCACCTGATGCCCGCGCGCGCGCAAACCGTCGAACAAGCGGCCAAGGGTATTGGCCACGCCGTTGATTTCCGGGGGGAAGGTTTCGGTGATCAGGGTGATATGCAGAGCTGTCGTCATGACCTCAGTGTCGGCTGAGGCCATGTCGTCATTGTGACGGTGGGATGATGGATATGTGACGCGATTAACGGCGCTCTGCCACCAGATTCTCCGCGCCACGCTCACGCACCCAGAACAGCGTCGCCCCGGCCACGGCCGCCGGCATCATCAGAATGTTCACCACCGGAATCAGCAGCACCAGATAAACGATCCCGCCGAAGCTCATACTCTGCCAGCGCTTCTTGCGCAGCCAGGCGAGCATCTCGTTCCAGCCCAGTTTGTGGTTGTCCGCCGGGTAGTCGATGTACTGGATCGCCATCATCCACACCCCGAACAGCAGCCACAGCGGTGCGGCGATGATGTTGACCACCGGGATGAATGACAGGATGAACAGCCCGATGGCCCGTGGCAGGAAGTAGCCGAGCTTGCGCATTTCCCGGGTCAGGGTGCGGGGGATCATGGCGATCAGTTCACCCCAGCTGAAGGCCGGGAAATCGTCGGTGCCGCGCACCACCACTTCGACTTTCTCCGCCAGGAAGCCGTTGAACGGCGCGGCGATGACGTTGGCGAGCATCGTGAAGGTAAAGAACACCATCAGTACCACCAGCACCACGAATAGCGGCCAGAGGATGTAGCTGAGGAAACCCAGCCAATCGGGCAGGGACGGCATCAACGTATCGACCCAGAGGCTGAACTGATGGCCGGCCAGATAGATCAATCCGACGAACAGCACCAGGTTGATCGCCAGCGGCAACAACACGAACAGACGCAGACTTGGGCTCAGGACCAATTTGAGGCCCTCGCGCAAATATTGTGGGCCGGACAGAACAGGGGCGGGCATAACGTGCTCCTAGCAGAGGTAAACGCGCCGACCTTACCGGCTTTGCCTGACAGGCGAAAGCGCGGTAGCGGCATCGACATTAACTGTAACAAAGGCGTCTATGCATTCACGGCAACGACATAGAGACCGCCTATGAGCTGGATTGTTAAACCGTATTTCCTTAATCTTCGCCCCCTCGATACGCTGCACCCATTCTTTTTACAGGACTGTCGAGCCCAAGCCTTCCCCAAGTGCTTTCAACGGTCCTTTTTTATTCCCGCCGGCAATCCGGCGTTCCGCGCCCAGTGTTTCGGGCCGGTCAACAGGAGCAGGTCATGTCTGAAGTTCGTCATTCGCGAGTGATTATTCTCGGTTCCGGCCCTGCCGGTTACAGCGCCGCGGTCTATGCCGCCCGTGCCAATCTCAAGCCACTGTTGATCACCGGCATGCAGGCCGGCGGTCAACTGACCACCACCACCGAAGTCGACAACTGGCCGGGCGACGTCCACGGCCTGACCGGCCCGGCGCTGATGGAACGCATGAAAGAGCACGCCGAGCGCTTTGAAACCGAAATCGTGTTTGATCACATCAATGCCGTGGACTTCGCTGCCAAGCCGTACACCCTGATTGGCGACAGCGCGACTTACACCTGCGATGCACTGATCATCGCCACCGGTGCCAGCGCTCGTTACCTGGGCCTGCCGTCGGAAGAAACGTTCATGGGCAAAGGCGTTTCGGCCTGCGCAACCTGCGACGGTTTCTTCTATCGCAACAAGCCAGTGGCGGTGGTCGGTGGCGGTAACACCGCTGTCGAAGAAGCGCTGTACCTGGCCAACATTGCCAGCACCGTGACCCTGATTCACCGTCGCGAAACCTTCCGCGCCGAGAAGATCCTGATCGACAAGCTCAATGCCCGGGTTGCCGAGGGCAAGATCATCCTGAAGCTGAACGCGACCCTGGACGAAGTGCTGGGCGACAACATGGGCGTGACCGGTGCTCGCCTGAAGAACAACGATGGCAGCTTCGACGAAATCAAAGTCGACGGCGTGTTTATCGCCATCGGCCACACCCCGAACACTTCGTTGTTCGAAGGTCAGCTGACGTTGAAAGATGGCTACCTGGTTGTACAGGGCGGCCGTGATGGCAACGCTACTGCCACCAGCGTTGAAGGCATCTTCGCTGCCGGTGACGTGGCTGACCACGTTTACCGTCAGGCCATCACCTCGGCCGGCGCCGGTTGCATGGCGGCCCTGGACACCGAGCGTTACCTCGACGGCCTGCAGAACGCTTCGTTCTGATTCCGTAGAAAGCAAAAAACCGGCCTTGGCCGGTTTTTTTGTGGGCAGACGATTCTGCCTCAGGACAATTTCGCAAGGCACGCCTCAAGAATATCCAGCCCTTCCTCCAGCACGGCGGCCTCAGTGGTTAATGGCGCCAGCAGCCGAATAATGTGGCGCGACTTGCCGCTGGGCATCAGCAGCAAGCCCGACTCTCGCGCCACGGCCAGCAGTTGTGTCAGTTGTGCCGACGCCGGTGTGCCGTCGGCATTGATCAACTCGATGCCGCGCATCGCACCCACGCCGGTCAAACGGCCCAGATAGGGTGACAGTCCGCGTGCTCGCCAAGATTCGTAGCGGCTGACAATCGCTTCTTCCTGCTGCGAGCCCCAAGCGTGCAGATGTGCATCACTCATTTCGTCCAGGGTCGCCAACGCGGCGGCGCAGGCGATGGGATTGCCTGAGTAGGTGCCGCCCAGTCCGCCCTTGGGCAAGTTGTCGACTAGCGACTTGCGCCCGACAACCGCACCCAGCGGTACGCCGCCGGCAATGCTTTTGCCCAGCAGGATCAGGTCCGGCTCAATGCCCAGTCGCGAGAACGCAAACCGCTGGCCGGTGCGGCCGAAGCCGGACTGGATTTCATCGGCGATGAGCAAAATGCCTTTGTCATCACAGAATCGCCGCAGCGCCTGGGCGAACTCCACGTCCATCGCCAGAAAACCGCCTTCGCCCTGTACCGGTTCGACGATAAAACAGGCCACGTCATTCACGTCGATCTCGACGCTGAACAGCCGATCCATGGCCTTCAGGGCCTCGGCGCAGGTCACGTCATTGTCTTTGCTGGGGAAGGGCAGGTGATACACCGGCCCCGGCAGCACGCCGACTTTCTGCTTGTAGGGGGCGACTTTGCCGTTGAGGTTGAGGGTGGCCAGCGTGCGGCCGTGGAAGGCGCCGTCAAAGGCAATGACCGCGGTGCGGCCGGTGGCGCCACGGACGATCTTCAGGGCGTTTTCCGCCGCTTCCGCGCCGCTGTTGGTGAGCATGCCACTGACCGGGTAATCCACCGGAATAAACGCGGCCAGGCGCTCCATGAGTTCGAGGTAAGGCACGTGGGGCGCTGCGTTGAACGCGTAGTGGGTCAGGCGGGTGGCTTGTTCGCGAATGGCCTCGACAATGCGCGGATGGCAATGACCGAGGTTCAGTACGCCGATTCCCCCGACAAAGTCGATGTAGCGTTTGCCGTCGGTGTCCCAGACCTCGGCATTTTTGCCGTGGCTGAGGCTGACGGGGTGAACGATGGAGATCGACTGGCTGATGGTTTCGCTACGCATGGATGGCTGACTCTGAAGAAGGGATGCTTCTTTTTATCTAAGCCGCGAGCAGAGGTGTCCGGCAAACGAAATAAAGTTACCGGGTCAATCTTAAAAGTCGGGATGTATTCGAATGCGTATCAGATAAGAGCCAGGGTAGGCAAAGCATAACCTGTGGCGAGGGAGCTTGCTCCCGCTGGACTGCGCAGCGGTCCTTTTTTTAGGGCCGCTACGCGACCCAGCGGGAGCAAGCTCCCTCGCCACAGCTTCAGTGTTAAACGGAGCGTTTTTTGCGGGCTTTAATCAGCGACGAGTCAGCGGCTGCTGAACGAACTTCACACCGGCCAAGCCATGGGCAATCAGCGCCCGGATATTGCCATGGTCGCTGCCTTCGGGCGTCGCCACCACCGAACGGTAATGCTCACCGAATGCCAACAGCGCTTCTTCATCGCTCAGACCTTCCAGCAGCGCCAGGCCCAGTGTCTTGCACGAGCCTTCGTTCTGCCCGGCTGCGTTTTCCACGCCGCCGTTGTTGAAAGCCTGGGGCTGGTAGTCATAACCGGCGGCAATGAATGCCAGGGTGTCGGCGAAAACGTGTTCGCCGCTGTTGAGGCTGGCGCGCAGGGTGTTCAAATCACTCATTGGGTTTTCCTTTGGCGAACGCCGCTTGTTGGTCGGCGCTGGCTTCTTTCTGGTATAGGGCTTTCCACTCGGCGTACGGCATGCCGTAAACCACTTCGCGGGCTTCATCGAGGCTGACGTCGATCTGGCGTTCGTCGGCGGCGGCCTTGTACCACTTGGACAGGCAGTTACGGCAGAAACCCGAGAGGTTCATCAGGTCGATGTTCTGCACGTCCTTGCGGCTGTCCAGGTGGGCAACCAGCCGGCGAAAGGCGGCGGCTTCAAGTTCCAGGCGTTGTTGATCGTTCATGATGGGCTCTGTGCAATCAAATCGTGGCGTGGATGATAAAAGCCTGGCGAGCGATGCGCCAGACGCGGTCAGCGGCTCGCGGCCAGGGTAATCGACACCGACTCGGCGAAGCGCAACGCGTGGGGCTTGTCGACTTCGACTTCGGCGTACAGCACCGACTCGTTGGCCATGATCAGGTCCAGCAACTCCTGGGTCAGGCGCTCGAGCAGGGCAAAGCGATTGCCTTCCACGTGGGCAATGATCGCCTTGGTGATGGTGCGGTAGTTCAAAGCGTGATCGATGTCGTTGTCACGCACGGCGTCCTGGGCGGCATACAGGATGGTCAGGTTGATCAGCACATCCTGCTTGTTGAGGATTTCGTCCTCGTTGATCCCGATGAAAGTCCGCAAACACAGGTCCTTGACCCGGATGCGTGCCATTCCTGGTTGAAGTTGTGGCATTGCTACTTGCTCCGTCCAATCAATTGCAGGAACTCCTGGCGGGTGTTGCTCGACTCGCGGAAGGCGCCGAGCATCACCGAGGTGTTCATGGTCGAATTCTGTTTCTCGACGCCGCGCATCATCATGCACATGTGCTGGGCTTCGATGACCACCGCGACACCAGCGGCATCGGTCACTTGCTGCACGGCTTCGGCGATTTGCCGGGTGAGGTTCTCCTGGATTTGCAGGCGGCGGGCGAACATATCCACAAGCCGTGCAATCTTCGACAGGCCCAGCACCTTGCCCGTTGGAATATAAGCCACATGCGCCTTGCCGATGAAGGGCAGCATGTGATGTTCACACAGCGAGTACAACTCGATGTTGTCGACAATGATCATTTCATCGTTGTCGGAGGCGAACAGCGCGCCGTTGACGATCTCTTCGACACTCTGTTCGTAACCATGACACAGGTATTGCATCGCCTTGGCGGCGCGCATCGGAGTGTCTTGCAGCCCTTCGCGATCGGGGTTTTCACCGAGGCCGATTAGGATCTCGCGAAAGTTTTGGGGCAGGGATAACGTCATGGGGACATCCTCGCGGGGGCGGCTTATTTGACGTGCCGTCCGCCGTTGACGGTCAGGGTCGTGCCGGTGACATAAGGGTTGTCGAGCAAATAGCGCAGGCTCTGGTAAATCACTTCACTGCCAGGCTCGATGCCCAGTGCGGACTTGGCCAGGACCCTGGCGCGGTACGCCGCGTCGTCGTCGGGATTGAACAGTAGCAGGGCTGGCGCGATACCGTTGACCTTGATGTCTGGCGCGTACTTGGCGGCAAAGGACAGGGTCAGGCTGTCGAGCCCGGCTTTGCTGGCGCAGTAGCCGATGTGCTTGCTGCTGCCCTTGCGGGTCACATCATCGCTGATGTGCACGATATCGGCGGGGCTTGAGTGTCTGAGCAAATCGGCACAGTGCAGGTTAATCAGATAGGGCGCCAACATATGCACGCTGAACATGCGGGTGAAGGCTTCGACTTCTGCGCCCGGGGTTTCGGCCAGCCATTCGGAGGCGTTGTGGACTATCGCCCGCAGGCTGTCGGTGTGGTTCTTCAGTTCGCCGATGAACGCGAGAATTCCGGCCTCGCTGGAAAAGTCCGCGAACACCGCGGTCGCTCCCAGGTCGCGAAGGGTCTTTACGCCGGGGCGTTCGCTGCGGTAACTGAAAATGACCGGATGGCCGTCTTCGAGCAAACGCTGCGCACAGTGCAGGCCGACACGCTGGCCGGCACCGGTGATGAGGATGGGGGCTGCGGAAGAGGTCATGAACGGCTCGCGTCGCGGTTAGAGCAAAACTATACCAGCGACCGGCCGTGCCTTGTCCCGAAAAGATCGCAGGCTGCGCCAGCTCCTACGGGGGCGTGGAGTCTTGGCGCTTATGCAGGTGCTGGCGCAGCCTGCGATCTTTTAGCGATTTTGAGTAGAGGGTTCCGCAGGCAACGGTCGTTGCGGTGCGGTGTGCAGCCAGCCGGCCAGCAGATGGGTCGACAGTGGAATGAAGAAATAGACCATCAACGGCGTCAGGCACAAGGTGCTGACGAACACGCGGGCCAGCAATCCTGTTTCGGCCAATAACGGCCCCAGCACAAAATTGAACAGCAGGGACACCGGAAAGAACGCCAGCCAGATCGCCACAGCCTGCTTCCAGCGTGGCGGACGTTGCCCGACAGCACCGAACCAGCCATCGATGCCACTGACCCGATGTTCCGAAGGGTGGGCAAACAGATTGCTGCCGCGGCCCAGCCAGGCGGTACGCGACGCGGAATGCTCCCAGGCGTGCAGCGTCTGCTCGTCGGCGAAGCGGAAAATAATCTGGAATTCGTCATCGTCGGGTGGCGGAGCGAGCACGCCAGAGCCGAGGTAACCGGGGAAGTCGGTGGCCAGTTGTTCGCCTTCGCGCAACCAGGCCATCAGGTCCTGATAACGCCCATCGGCGACGCGACGCGCAACCATCAGCGTGACGGGGGAAGTAGACATTGTGTATCTCCGTAGGGCAAACGCGTCGCTCCGGATAAGAGCTTCGCCAGACACAGCGCCGGGGTGGTGGGCTGCGTCTCGGGACAAGCAAGGATTATTCCTGATTACGTCATGGACGTCAGTACCAACTTCTTTCAACTTCGTGTTGAATGCTACCGGGGCGGGAGAGTTAGAATGTATTCAAATATATACATGGACGTAGATTTGAAGATGCCTGTGCTGACCGACCGCGCACCTGGCTTGACCTCCGGCACCTCTCTGATTCGAGAAGAGCTGTTCCCGATTCGTGAGGTCGCGCGCATGACAGGGGTCAACCCGGTCACGCTAAGAGCCTGGGAGCGACGCTACGGGCTGATACAGCCCTCCCGCACCGAAAGCGGGCACCGTTTGTATTCGATGATCGATATCGAGCGAGTTCGCAGCATCCTCGGCTGGATCGAGCGCGGTGTCGCGGTCAGCAAGGTTGGCAAGATACTGGCCAAGACCGAACCGCTCCAGGTGCTGGAGCGGATCATTCCCGACGAATTCGTTCAAGCCGACTACGGCCAATGGCAGCAGCAGGTCAACGCGGCGGTGAGTGTTTTTGACGAAGTACAACTGGAGCACATCTACGGTCAGATTTTTTCCAGTTATCCGCTGATGGTTGTATTCCAGGACATCCTGATTCCGATCTGGAAGCTATTGCTACACCGCCATGATGCGTTCGGTCAGATCAGCGAGTGGCTTTTTCTGGATGGCTTTCTGCGTTCTCGAGTATTGCAACGCCTGTTGCTGGTGCGTGTCATGCAGCCGCGACGAGTGATTGTCTGCGCCTTGGCCGACCAATGCCGTGAACTCGAAGTATTGGTCACGGCGTTGTATCTGAGCAGCATCGATTCGGCTATTCAGTTGTTGGCGATCGGGCAGCCCTTCGACGAGTTGATCCTGGTCTGTGAGAAGATCAAGCCCAGTGCACTGGTGCTGATTTCCAATCACGCGCCGGCTGCCGAACTGCCTCGACGTTTGAACCGTCTGGCCATGGGGCTGGATTGTCAGCTGTTTCTGGCCGGGGATGCGTCCGACCTGGCGCAAGAGAGTCTGGCCGGGTCGTCAGTGGGTTGCCTTGGAAACGAGGGGGGGGGATGCGCCAGCGTCTGAAACAGTTCCTGGCGGGAAACCTGGATACCTGAGATTCAAATATGCAAAGCAGGATGGGTCAGGCGATGTTGCTGAAGAATGTACTGACGCAGACGCTCGGTTTCGTCCTTGTCACTCTGGCTCAACTCGTAGGCGTAGAAACCTTGCTCGGTCTCACGCTCCAGGGTGCCGCGCAACGCAATCCGCTCATAGCCTGACGGGCTGAACCACAACGCGAAGTGCTTTGGCGCTTTGGTCTTGTTACGAACTTCCAGCAAAACCCCTTTGAACGATATTTCGTGCACCCACATCGTGCCGGGTTGCCCCTTGGCATTTTCCAGCGCCACTGGCTCTTCGAGCGGCAGGCGCCATGGCCGGATCATCGGGCCGTCTTCATAAATACTGGGGACGCCGAGGCGTAGATGCATGGCGTGAAACTCATCTTCCACCAGGTGCAGCGGGAAGGTCATTTGCTGATTTTCGAAAGTGGCCTGGATGGTGACTTGCTCATGAGCGGCCAGGCGTGTGAGCAAATCACGGATCTGCGAGCCGCCGTTGACGAGCAAACTCGACGTCGCATCCCGCACATTGAGTTGCGGGTTGTGTTGCATGGTCTGGATAAAGTCCAGCTCATCCTGGGTCAGGAGTGCGTCGCGCTGCATGATTTGCTCGAAAGAAATAATTACAAAGTCATCGGTGATTGTAGTAAATGACCATTAATTCGCGGATTGGTTTGAGCCGTTCGTCGCGTCCTGCTCATCTTCTTTTTCAGCAATCACGATGCCGTCGCTGGACGCGTCGATCACCCTTTGCAGCAGTGAGGCATTGATCATCGCAGAGTCCTTTGCGTATTGACGGGTACGTTGCATTCTAAAAGATCAATGAGGGCTGTGCTGTTAATATCTCGGCCTTTTACTCAGCTTCAGGATCAGATTGATGAAAGTCGCCATCCTTTCCGGCTCGGTGTACGGCACGGCTGAAGAAGTCGCCCGCCACGCAGCAAAAATTTTAAACGCCGCCGGTTTTGAAACCTGGCACAACCCGCGCGCGACACTTGCCGATGTTCAGGCTTTTGGCCCGGATGCATTTCTGGCGGTGACCTCGACCACCGGCATGGGCGAGTTGCCGGACAACCTGCAACCGCTGTATTCGATGATCCGCGATCAATTGCCCGCCGCCTGGCGTGGCTTGCCGGGTGCCGTTATCGGGCTGGGCGACTCGAGTTATGGCGATACGTTTTGCGGCGGCGGTGAGCAAATGCGTGAGCTGTTCAGCGAATTGGGCCTGCGTGAAGTCCTGCCGATGCTGCGTCTGGACGCCAGCGAAACCGTCACGCCGGAAACCGACGCCGAGCCTTGGCTGGCGGACTTGGTCAGCGTTCTTCGGGGCTGACCGGCCTTTACTGGCGGCAGTGCTCTGACATGGATCCAGGCTCACCCACGCACTGACTCACTCGGCCATCAAGCTGGCTGCCAATGCAACTACCCGAAGTCTGGAGGCTGACTAGACTGCTGTAACGTCAGTAAAACAATAAGAACAGAAAAACGGGAATCCTTGCCGTGAATGTAGCCCCCGTCCAGTCGCCACACAGTGTCAAAGGTAAAGTCAGTGCTGCCGAGTGGCAGACCCGCGTCGACCTGGCTGCCTGTTATCGTCTGGTCGCCCTCCACGGCTGGGACGATCTGATCTTCACGCACATTTCGGCCAAGGTGCCGGGCACTGAAGATTTCCTGATCAACCCGTTCGGGCTGATGTTCCATGAAATGACCGCGTCGAGCCTGGTCAAGGTCGATCAGGCCGGTAACAAGTTGATGGACAGCCCCTACGAAATCAACCCGGCGGGCTACACCATCCACAGCGCGGTGCATGAAGTCCGGCATGACGTCGTGTGTGTACTGCACACCCACACGGCGGCGGGGGTGGCGGTATCGGCGCAGAAACAGGGCATTTTGCCGATCAGTCAGCAGTCATTGTTCGTCCTGTCCAGCCTGGCTTATCACGCCTACGAAGGCGTGGCGCTGAACCATGAAGAGAAGGCGCGGCTGCAAGCCGACCTGGGTGAGAACAATTTTCTGATGCTGCACAACCACGGTCTGCTGACCTGTGGCGGCACCATCGCCGACACGTTCCTGATGATGTTTACCTTCCAGCGCGCCTGCGAGATTCAGGTGCTGGCGCAGAACGGTGGCGCGGAGCTGATCGCCATCGAACCGCAGATTCTGGCGGGCGCCAAGGCGATGATCGCCGGCGTTACCAAAAGTGCTCAAGGGATGGGTGGTGCGCTGGCCTGGCCGGCGCTGCTGCGCAAACTCGATAAACAAGACCCGGGTTATAAACTCTAAATGGCACTCGCCGAAATTCCGCTGTGTGTCTGGCGTAAACGCGGCCAGACGTTCGTCTTCCGCGGTCAGACCATCCGCTATTGGGCTGCGGGGCAGGGCGAGCCGCTGTTGCTGATCCATGGCTTCCCGACCGCCAGTTGGGACTGGCATTACCTGTGGCAGCCGCTGGGG
>NZ_AKJT01000134.1 GCF_000282195.1 Pseudomonas sp. GM18 | reverse complement strand
GCGTGGGAATGCAGCCCGGGACGCTCCGCGTCCCAAAGCGGACGCAGAGCGTCCATTGAGGCATTCCCACGCGGAGCGTGGGAATGATCAGAGATCAAAAGATCGCAGCCTGCGGCAGCGCCTACTGGGATCGGGTTTACAGACTCAGATTGCGGTTCGAAGCCTTGATGAACTCCTGCTTCAACTCGGCAAAGCTGTGCACCGCCGGGAACTGTGGGAACTCGCGAATCACATTGTCCGGCGCATGGAACAGAATCCCGGCGTCCGCCTCGCCCAGCATCGTGGTGTCGTTGTAGGAATCACCCGCCGCGATCACTCGGTAGTAGAGGCTCTTGAACGCCAAAACCGACTGACGCTTGGGATCTTTCTGACGCAACTGATAGCCCGTAACCCGACCGGCATCGTCAGTAATCAGACGATGACAAAGCAAAGTCGGGAAGCCCAGTTGACGCATCAGCGGCTGGGAAAATTCGTAAAAGGTGTCCGACAGAATCACCACCTGAAAGCGCTCACGCAGCCAGTCGACAAATTCGCTCGCGCCTTCCAGAGGCTTGAGCGTGGCGATCACTTCCTGGATATCGGAAAGCTTCAGGCCGTGCTCGTCGAGAATCCGCAGGCGCTGCTTCATCAACACGTCGTAGTCGGGAATGTCCCGAGTGGTGGCCCTGAGGGACTCAATTCCGGTTTTTTCGGCAAAGGCGATCCAGATTTCCGGGACCAGCACACCTTCAAGATCCAGACAGGCAATTTCCACAAGACACTCCCATTGGTATTGTTTATGAGTAGAGCGAGCAAAAGGACTGCCGAACTCTAGCGACTCGCCCCCCTCTGCGCAACGCAGAGGGCCCACCAGCCGCCGCAGGATTTTGTTACCATCGGCACATATAGAGCGCCCAGCGCCACCGACCTGTAGGAAGCCGCCCTGATGAGCCCATCGTTCGATGTCGTGGAACTCGCCACGACCTATGCCAACAAATCCGCCCAGGACATCCTGAAACTCGCGTTCGCCGAGTTCGGCGATGACCTGTGGATATCTTTCAGCGGCGCCGAGGATGTGGTGCTGGTGGACATGGCCTGGAAGCTGAACAAGAACGTCAAAGTGTTCAGCCTCGACACCGGCCGCTTGCATCCCGAGACCTACCGCTTCATCGAACAGGTGCGTGAGCACTACAAGATCGATATCGAAGTGGTGTCGCCGGACTACAGCAAGCTCGAACCTTTCGTGAAGGAAAAAGGCCTGTTCAGTTTCTACAAGGATGGCCATGGCGAGTGCTGCGGCATTCGCAAGATCGAGCCGCTGCGTCGCAAACTGTCCGGCGTGACTGCCTGGGCCACCGGCCAGCGTCGGGACCAGAGCCCGGGCACCCGCAGCGCCGTCGCGGTGCTGGAAATCGACACCGCGTTTTCCACACCGGAACGTACCCTCTACAAGTTCAACCCGCTGGCGCAGATGACCAGCGAAGAGATCTGGGGTTACATCCGCATGCTGGAACTGCCGTACAACAGCCTGCATGAGCGCGGGTTCATCAGTATTGGTTGCGAGCCTTGCACCCGTCCGGTGCTGCCGAACCAGCATGAGCGCGAAGGTCGTTGGTGGTGGGAAGAAGCCACGCAGAAAGAATGCGGGCTGCATGCCGGGAACATCATCAGCAAGTCCAAAGCTTAAAAGATTGCAGGCTGCGATCTTTTGATCTTAAAAATGTGTACACAGAAATGTCACCATAAGTGCCATATCTGTGTGCACTTTTAGTTTCAGCGCCCCCAAAAGTTACATCCCCCTGTCCTGACTTCCTCAGTCGACCACTCCGACAATACCCCGTCCAAAATAAATACCTGTTCAATCGGTCAATTTATATCGTCTTTGTTTCAACTACTTATCTTCAATCAATAACAAAACGAAATTAGCGTTAAATTTTATAGATCACCGACTGGCACAAATCTGGCTTAAGTGAACACATGTTTTGTATACAATAAATACAAAAACATACACACACTTTAGATCCGCAAGCCTGAAGCGCCCTATCCCGTACAGGCTGCAGATGCCCCGTAACCAATGATGCTCTCCCGCCCGCGACGAAGATTTGTCGAGCCCACGCTCATGCACAGTCATCGCGGCAACGAGCTTCAGGAGCCTGCCGGAATGCGTACTAGCCTCCCCAATAACAATATTGCGCTGGATCTGCCCTCCCCCCTTTCCACCTCTGTGATTCACGATCAAACGTTTCAACCACCCGTCGTGCTCAGCCCCCGCCTGCACAACAAAGACCTCGCGCCGACCAAGGCCGAAGGTCGGCGCTGGGGTCGTTACAGCATCTTTGCCCTGTGGACAAACGATGTGCACAACATTGCCAACTACTCCTTTGCCATTGGCCTGTATGCACTGGGCCTGAGCGGTTGGCAGATTCTGCTGTCCTTGGGAATCGGTGCGGCGCTGGTGTATTGCTTCATGAACCTTTCCGGTTACATGGGCCAGAAAACCGGGGTGCCGTTTCCGGTGATCAGCCGGATCAGTTTCGGCATCCATGGAGCGCAGATTCCTGCATTGATTCGCGCCGTTATCGCCATTGCCTGGTTCGGAATTCAGACGTACCTGGCGTCAGTGGTCTTTCGCGTATTGCTGACGGCGGTGCATCCCGGACTCGCCGATTACGACCACAATTCGATACTCGGGCTGTCGAGCCTGGGCTGGGTGTGTTTCGTGGCGATCTGGTTCGTGCAGTTGGCGATCCTGGCCTATGGCATGGAAATGGTGCGACGCTACGAGGCGTTTGCCGGCCCGGTGATTTTGTTGACCGTCGCCGCCCTCGCCGGCTGGATGTACTTCCAGGCCAACGCCACCATCGCCTGGTCGATTCGCGAGCCGCTGAGTGGTGGTGAGATGTGGCGCAATATCTTTGCCGGCGGCGCCTTGTGGCTATCGATCTACGGCACGCTGATCCTGAATTTCTGCGACTTCGCCCGTTCTTCCCCCTGCCGCAAGACCATCCGGGTCGGAAATTTCTGGGGCCTGCCTGTCAACATTCTGGTATTCGCCGGGATCACCGTCCTACTGTGCGGTGCGCAATTTCAGATCAATGGCCGGATCATCGAAAGCCCGACCGAGATCATCGCGTCGATTCCCAATACCTTCTTTCTGGTACTCGGTTGCCTGGCGTTCCTGATTGTCACCGTGGCGGTGAACATCATGGCCAACTTCGTGGCCCCCGCCTTTGTACTGAGCAACCTGGCGCCCAAGTACCTGACCTTCCGCCGCGCCGGGCTGATCAGCGCGACCATCGCGGTGCTGATCCTGCCCTGGAACCTCTACAACAGCCCGCTGGTAATCGTCTATTTCCTGTCCGGCCTCGGCGCCCTGCTCGGCCCGTTGTACGGGGTGATCATGGTCGACTACTGGCAGGTACGAAAAGGCCGGATCAACGTGCCGCAGTTGTACAGCGAAGATCCCGCTGGCGATTATTACTACAGCCGTGGGGTCAATTTGCGCGCCGTGGCGGCGTTCATTCCGGCAGCCTTGATCGCCATTGTCCTGGCCCTGGTACCAGGTTTCGACAGCGTCTCGCCGTTCTCCTGGCTGATTGGCGCCGGGATTGCAGGGATGCTCTACTTGATCATCGCCAAACGGCAGCCTTACTACGCCGATGTCAGCGGTGAAGCCATCGCAGTCGATAACGTCAGCCATTAATCCTCTTGGCGGCCCGGGGACATCGGGCCGCAAAACCACCTCGCTAAAAGGACCTCCCATGCGAATTCTCGTGGTCAACGTCAACACCACCGAATCCATTACCCAGGCCATCGCCCGTCAAGCGCAGTCCGTGGCCGCGCCCGGCACGGAAATCATCGGCCTGACCCCGCATTTCGGCGCCGACTCGATTGAAGGCAATTTCGAAAGCTACCTGGCCGCCATCGCCGTGATGGACCGGGTCATGTCCTATGATCAGCCCTTCGATGCGGTGATCCAGGCCGGCTATGGCGAGCACGGCCGCGAAGGTTTGCAGGAGCTGCTCAACGTGCCGGTGGTGGACATCACCGATGCCGGTGCCAGCACCGCGATGTTCCTCGGCCATGCCTATTCGGTGGTCACCACCCTGGACCGGACCGTGCCGCTGATTGAGGATCGCCTCAAGCTCTCCGGGCTCTGGGACCGCTGCGCGTCGGTGCGGGCCAGCGGGCTGGCGGTGCTGGAGCTGGAGTCCGATCCAGAACGTGCGCTGGAGGCGATTGTCCGCCAGGCGGAATTGGCGGTGAGCGAAGACAAGGCCGAGGTGATTTGCCTGGGCTGTGGCGGCATGGCCGGGCTGGATGAACAGATTCGTCAGCGCACCGGCGTACCGGTGGTGGATGGCGTGACGGCGGCGGTGACCATTGCCGAATCGCTGGTGCGGTTGGGGTTATCGACGTCGAAAGTGCGGACGTATGCGACGCCTCGGCCGAAGACCATTATTGGTTGGCCTGGACGGTTTGGGCGCTAGACCGCGTTATCGTTCTTCGCGGGCAAGCCACGCTCCCACAGGGATTCGCATCATTCTGTGGGAGCGTGGCTTGCCCGCGATGGCCCCACCTCGGTCTTAAGCCAGGTTCAAAGCGCACTAAACCGCTGCCCCAACCCCTGCTCGGCAAACTGTTCAATGATGAAATCGACAAACGCCCGGGTCTTGCCCGGAAGCAGTTTGTGCTCGGCGTAATAGATGGAGATGTTGCCATCGTCGACGTACCAGTCGGGCAGCACCCGCTGCAAGGTCCCGGCGTCCAGATAGCCCACGGCAAACGGCATGCTCACTAACGCAATGCCCAACCCTTGGGCCGCCGTGGCGCAGGCAGCCTCCGAATCGCTCATGGTCATCCGCGGCTTGAGCATCAACGGGCTGTGTTGCCGGGTGCGACTGGTCAACTGCCAGGAACGCACGCGCCCCGTCTGCGGCGACCGTATCAGGATGCCATCATGGCGCTTGAGGTCGTGGGGCTCGACGATCGCCTCCCGGCCCGCAAGATACTCCGCCGAAGCCACCAGCACCCGATGGGCAGGCGTCAGCTTGCGCGCCACCACGCCCTGAGGCAGTTCGAATCCGCCACCAATCGCCGCATCGAACCCCTGGCCGATCAGGTCGACCTGACGGTTGTCGAAATGCCAGTCCGGGTTGATCGCCGGAAAGCGCCGCAAAAACTCTCCAAGCAACGGCACGATGTACAAGCGCCCGAACACCGTGCCCATGCTGACCTTCAGCGTTCCCGCCGGACGTCCTTCGGCACTGGCCAGGTTGGCCACGGCATTCTGGATCGTGTGCAGGCTGGCGCTGACTTCGCCGAGAAACAGCTGGCCGGCCTCGGTCAGCGTCAGGCTACGCGTGCTGCGCTGGAACAACCGCACACCGAGTCGCGCCTCCAGCTTGGCGACACTCTTGCCCACCGCCGCCGGTGTCAGGCTCAAGCGCCGCGCAGCTTCGGCGAAGCTGCCGACCTCGGCGCTGCGCACGAAGCATTCGATACTGCTGAAGGTTTCCATAAGCGTCACTATAAACTTCTGGTTTACACAGACTATAGCAATCACGGTCTACCCGCAGGGTAATGCGAAGCCGATACTCGACTCAGACAACAAGGCAACCCGCCTTGAACTTCTGGAGATCGACATGACCACTCAACACCTCAGCGGTAAAGTAGCTTTGATTCAAGGCGGTTCACGCGGCATCGGTGCTGCCATCGTCAAACGCCTGGCCGCAGAAGGCGCAACCGTCGCCTTCACCTATGTCAGCTCTACCGCCAAAGCCGAAGACCTGCAAAACAGCATCATCTCCGCCGGCGGCAAAGCCCTGGCCATCAAGGCCGACAGCGCTGATGCCGTCGCCATTCGCAATGCCGTCAACGCCACCGTCGAAGCCTTCGGTCGCCTGGACATCCTGGTCAACAACGCAGGCGTACTGGCCGTCGCACCGCTGGAAGACTTCAAACTCGAAGACTTCGACCAGACCCTGGCCATCAACGTCCGCAGCGTATTCATCGCCTCCCAGGAAGCTGCCCGACACATGACCGAAGGCGGTCGCATCATCAACATCGGCAGCACCAATGCCGAGCGCATGCCTTTCGCCGGTGGTGGCCCGTACGCCATGAGCAAATCGGCGCTGGTCGGCCTGACCAAAGGCCTGGCTCGCGACCTCGGCCCGCGGGGTATCACCATCAACAACGTGCAACCGGGCCCGGTCGACACTGACATGAACCCCGCCAACGGCGACTTCGCTGATAGCCTGATCCCGCTGATGGCCGTGGGTCGTTACGGCAACGTGGAAGAAATCGCCAGCTTCGTCGCTTACCTCGCAGGTCCCGAAGCTGGCTACATCACCGGTGCCAGCCTGACCATCGACGGTGGTTTCGGCGCCTGATACCCCGCTCGACTGAAACAAAAACGCCGGCAATCGATTGCCGGCGTTTTTTTGTGTCAGAGATTATCGAATGATCACGCCCATTCAAGCGCCGGCAAGCCACATGCGCTGGGCTTGAACGCCTTCAACGTACGAAGAATGCCGTCGGCGTGTGCGTATTTTTCGTCGGCCATCGCCGCATCCGGGACCGCAATGGCGGTCATCCCTGCAGCTTTCGCCGCAGTGACGCCGAACGGCGAATCCTCGAACACCAGGCAATCCCGGGGCGCGACCCCAAGGCGTCGCGCCGCCGTCAGGAAAATATCCGGCGCCGGTTTCGCCGCACCTACTTCCGGGTCGTCAGCGGTGACGATGAAGTCGAACAGCGCGAACCAGTCGCGGTGCAAGGTGGTTTTCTGACCAAACGACTGACGCGAGGAACTGGTGCCCACCGCGATAGGAATGTTGTTGGCCTTCAAGTGCCGAACCAGCTCCTCTGCGCCGGGCATCGCCAGCGCTGTCGGAAAACGTTCGCGCATCAGCGGCTCGCGGATCACCAGGAACTCTTCGGCGGTGATCGGCAGGTCCAGCGCCTCGACCACATAGCGCGCCAGATCACCCGCTCCACGCCCGATGATGTTCTGTTTGACGCTCCAGTCGAAGGTCCGCCCGTAGCGCTCGGCAATGATGGACGTGACCTCGGTGTAAATGCCCTCGGTGTCCAGCAGCAAACCGTCCATATCGAAAATCACGGCCTTGATCGGACCGAACTCATCCAAGGGTGCACTCATCGCATCTGATCCGTTTTCTCATGACATCCCAGGGCGGCTCAGGTATGGCCGAATCCGTGATGGATTAAAGGGTTCAGCAGCATAGCGAGCGCGATTGGTCGAGAGCAACGGGCAATGCCTGGCGGATACAAAATCCTTTACCGAGGGGTCCGCGATGATTTAGCGATTTCCCCTACACCAAACACCTCCTTTCCCGACTTCTTTCCTTTTTGATCCCCCGCAAAGTCTCTCGCTCCAAATTGATCAGCGCGAGGGACTGCGAATGTTCGAACCTGACAAGGTCCTGGCCTTGAACAACGCCATCGGTCTGTTGGTGGTCGCCGCCATGAACCCCGAGCAGCCGAACATCGAAGCGCTGCTCGGTGATTTCCGACTCTGCCTCAACGACTACGAGGCCTGGGCGGAAAACTTCTGGACCGCAGGAGCGCTGAACGTCGAGCAAGTGTTCAAGGTCGGCAACGAAGTCCGGCTCAGCGCACCGAAGGACTCCACCGCGCCTGTCAGTTCGACACTCGCCATGTGCCCCGCCAGCGGTCCGTTGACCCTGGTGCATATGTTTGAAGCCGCGCGTTTCGTGCCTATCGGCGATACGCCGGTGATGCTCGAGCCGGTTATCTCGCAGCGCAATGGTGAACTGACGTTCGGTGAGCCCGTCCACGCCACCATCGGCCCCAGCGGTATTCTCGAAATCCCCGAATGCTGGCGCGGTCATCGCTATCGCATCACCTTCTTTCCCAATGTCACCACTGAACACGTCAAAGCGCTCTACGCCTCCTATCAGGGCGTGATCGGCGAGCTGGAAGGCTGGTTGCGCAACGAATGGACGAGCGAATTCGAGCCTTTATGGGCAGATTTTTCCAAAGCAGGTTTCACCCAACGCTACGGCCTGCTGCAACAGGCTGACTGGCACGGTTTCGAGCGTTCGCTGCACGGCTTGTGGGATGACGTGAAGCAGGTCTATGCCCTGGTGGCGGACCTGCAAGGCAGCAGCGAAAAACTCCTTGAGTACCTGACACAAGGTGAACTTGAGACGCTGCTGAATGCTTCGACTGAAACCATTGCCAATGTGTTGCTGATGTTGAGCGATGAGCCGTTGATGTTCATCCATCTCGCAGCCTTCACCAGTTGGCTGAGGATGTTGCCGCCGCAGTACATCGCCGAAGTCGTGGCACAAGTTCGTACGGAAATATTGATCAGTTTCCTGCTGGTGCGTCTCACAGGTCCTACAGGCCTGAAGCTCGGCATGAGCGCCAAAGTGCTGGACAAGATCAAGTCCCAGCGGGCCCGGCAGTGGTTGGCGGCGGCCAGTTTGCGACTGGCCGAACTGACGGCCAAATCCGATCTGACAGCCCACGCTGGCATCCTCAAACCGCTCGTGGTCAGCGCGCGCAATACACCGCTGAAACCTGCACCGACAGTTCCGCTACAAATCAGTCCCGGCAACGCACCGGTTGTGCAGGTGAACAATCCGCTCGCCATTGCTCGGGACAAGTCTGCAGTCATGACCCGGCTGGGCCGTCACGAACCTCACCACGATGCACCGAATCAAGCGAAAAACCCCAATGGCGACAGTGCCGACTCAGTCGACAAAACCGCGACCAACGGCTGTCCGGTGTCGATGGTTACCGGCGAAGAACTGCTGACCCTGACCGACGGTTCGCTGGACGGGCTGCTGCCGTTTGTCTTCACCCGATTGTACCGCTCCAGCGCGGTGGACATCGATTGCGGGTTGGGCTGGGGCTGGAGTCATTCGCTGGCGCAGCGGTTGGAGCTGGGCGCCGAACAGGTCGTCTGGATCGACCACGAAAACCGTCGTACGACGTTTCCGTTGCCGAGCGTCGAGCGCCCGGCGATTCATAACAGTCTGTCGCGAGCGGCGATTTACCTCGGGGACGAGCCGGAGGAATTGATTCTCGCGCTGGCCGGCGAGACGAGCCGGTTCTACCACTTTCATAGCGGTCGGCTGACGGCGATCAGTGACACCTACAACAACCGCCTGCGCATCACTCGCGACCGCCAGGAGCGCATTCAACGCCTCGACAACGGTGCCGGTCGTGCCTTGCTGTTGCGCTACGAGCGCAGGCACCTGGTTGCCGTCGAATACCAGTCGTTTTGCCCCAGCGATGACTTGGGTGAAACCTGGCGTACAGAGCAAACGCTGGTTTTCTACCGCTACGACGCCCGCCAGCGCTTGATCGAAGCGACCAATGCCGCCGGGGAAAGCGAGCGTTACGACTACGACGACCGGCACGTGATTCTGCAGCGGCAACTGGCCGGTGGTGCGAGTTTCTTCTGGGAGTGGGAACGGTCCGGCAAGGCAGCACGCTGCGTCCGGCATTGGGCGTCGTTTGCGCAGATGGACGCGCGCTATGTCTGGGATGACCAGGGCAGCGTCACCGTCCGGAACATCGATGGCAGTGAAGAGGTTTACGTCCACGATGATCGGGCGCGGCTGGTGCGCCGGATCGGGCTGGACGGCGGTGAGCTGCTCAAAACCTACGACGACAGCGGGCAGCTGGTGGCCGAGCAGGATCCGTTGGGGGCTGTCACCGAATACCGCTACGACGACGTCGGACGGTTGGTGGCGCTGATTCCGCCGCAAGACGAGCCGACGGCCTACGAATACCGCAACGGCTTCCTGCATGCGCGCTATCGCGGCCAAGCGGCGTGGCGGTATCAGCGCAATGCTCAAGGGAGCGTCACCGAAGCGACCGATCCCGACGGCCAGGTCACTCACTATTACTACGACGAACAAGGCCGGCTGCTGTCGGTCCGCTACCCGGACACCAGTCGCCATCTGTTCGTCTGGAATGCCTTGGGGCAGTTGCTCGAAGAGACCTTACCGGACGGTGGTCAGCGGCGCTTTGCCTACGATGCGCTGGGGCGGCAGATTACCCGTCAGGATGAACACGGTGCGGTTACCCAGTACCAATGGGATGCCGTCGGCCGACTGATCCAGACGACGTTGCCCACCGGGGCCATGCGCGGGTTCAGCTACAACGCCTACG
>NZ_AKJT01000133.1 GCF_000282195.1 Pseudomonas sp. GM18 | reverse complement strand
CGGTATGCAAGGTTTTCCTGACGCAACGCGATAGCTGATTTACGACGGCTACGCCGCCGAACGCAGCCTCGCAGGCTCGGCAGCTGCTACATAAATCCTCGTCAGTCTATCGTCGCCATCGCCATTAGTTTAGAAAAATCTGAACTAAGTATTTGCCCGTAGCGATTCTTCCCGGCCACTACATTTCGCAGAATCGGCCCACAGCGGTGCCCGTCTCTCCCCGAGCGGCTTACCTGCATAAATAAAACAACGACGATGAGGCCTTACCCGTGGACAAGATTCTTCACCAACCACTGGGCGGCAATGAAATGCCGCGCTTCGGCGGCATCGCCACCATGCTGCGACTCCCCCATTTGCCATCCGCTGCCGGCCTGGACGCTGCCTTTATCGGTATCCCGCTGGACATCGGCACGTCCCTGCGCCCCGGCACCCGCTTCGGGCCGCGTGAAATCCGCGCTGAATCGGTGATGATCCGCCCGTACAACATGGCCACCGGCGCTGCGCCGTTCGACTCGCTGTCGGTTGCCGACATCGGTGACGTGGCGATCAACACCTTCAATCTGCTGGACGCCGTGCGGATCATCGAAGAGGCCTACGACAATATCCTCGAACACGATGTGATCCCCCTGACCCTGGGCGGCGACCACACCATCACCTTGCCGATCCTGCGTGCCATCCATAAAAAGCACGGCAAGGTCGGCCTGGTGCACATCGACGCTCACGCCGATGTAAACGATCACATGTTCGGCGAGAAAATCGCCCACGGCACCACCTTCCGTCGCGCTGTAGAAGAAGGTCTTCTGGATTGCGACCGCGTAGTGCAAATTGGCCTGCGGGCTCAGGGTTACACCGCTGATGACTTCAACTGGAGCCGCAATCAAGGCTTCCGTGTGGTTCAGGCTGAAGAATGCTGGCACAAATCCCTGGCGCCGCTGATGGCCGAAGTTCGCGAGAAAGTCGGCGACGGTCCGGTGTACCTGAGTTTCGATATCGACGGCATCGATCCGGCCTGGGCACCTGGTACCGGCACCCCGGAAATCGGCGGTCTGACGACCATTCAGGCGATTGAAATCGTGCGCGGCTGCCAAGGCCTCGACCTGGTCGGCTGCGATTTGGTAGAAGTCTCGCCAGCGTACGACACCACCGGCAACACCTCGCTGCTGGGCGCCAATCTGTTGTACGAAATGCTCTGCGTACTACCAGGCGTGGTCCATCGCTGAGGATCGGTCATGAACGAACGTGATCAGGTACTCAATGCTGCCGCCGATCTGGTGTCGGCCTTTGCCCGAAACGATCGCGAAGCCTACTTCGGCGCATTCAGCGTTGATGCCAGCTTCGTGTTCTACACCCTCGAGCAACCCCTGCTGTCGCGCGATGCCTACCAGGCATTGTGGGACAGCTGGCGTGCCGAGGACGGCTTCGAGGTGCTGTCGTGCATCTCGAGCAACGCCTTCGTCAGCCTGCAGGGTGACGTGGCGATTTTCATCCATGACGTGGCCACCGAGCTGCGCATGCAAGGGGAGCAACACTTCAGCCAGGAACGCGAGACGATTGTTTTCAAGAAACAGGCGTCTGGCCAAGAACAACAAGGCCTATGGCTGGCCTGCCACGAACATTTGTCCGCAATGCCGGAAGGGCTGCCAACCCCTTAGCCAAACAGGTGACGCTCACACACGATGAGCGCGCCTTTATGATCGGAGCAGATCATGAATAACAACAACAAAGACCAAAGCCTTACGCACATTGAAACCTACGGGGTCGAGCAGATCCCGGACAACGAACGCACCGCAGGCCCGACGGACTTGTTCCGGATGATCTTCGGCGGTTCCAACACCTTCGCCACCGCCGTGCTCGGCAGTTTCCCGGTACTGTTCGGCCTGTCTTTTCAGGCGGGCGTCTGGGCGATTGTGCTGGGCGTGTTGCTGGGCTCGCTGATCCTTGCACCGATGGGCCTGTTCGGGCCGATCAATGGCACCAACAACGCCGTGTCGTCCGGTGCGCACTTCGGCGTGCACGGGCGAATCGTCGGTTCGTTCCTGTCGCTGCTGACCGCCATCGCCTTCTTCTCGCTCTCGGTATGGAGCTCGGGTGATGCGTTGATCGGCGGTGCGAAACGCCTGATCGGCCTGCCGGAAACCGACCTGACCCTGGGCCTGGCCTACGGTCTGTTCGCGATCCTGGTGCTGACAGTGTGCATCTACGGCTTCCGCTTCCTGCTGTGGGTCAACAAGATCGCCGTGTGGAGCGCCAGCCTCTTGTTCCTGCTGGGCGTCTTCGCCTTCGCCGGTCCTTTTGATGTGAACTACGCCGGCAGCGTCAGCATGGGGCAACCGGGTTTCTGGGCGGCGTTCATCGGCGCTGCACTGGTAGCGATGAGCAACCCGATTTCCTTCGGAGCGTTCCTCGGCGACTGGTCGCGCTACATCCCGCGTGACACCTCCAAGCGCCGGATCATGGCCGCCGTAGTGATCTCGCAGATCGCCACCTTCATCCCGTTCCTGTTCGGCCTCGCCACCGCCACCATCGTGGCGATCAAGGCGCCGGACTACATCGCGGCCAACAACTACGTCGGCGGCCTGCTGGCGGTATCGCCGAGCTGGTTCTTCCTGCCGGTGTGCCTGATTGCGGTGATCGGCGGCATGTCCACCGGCACCACGTCGCTGTATGGCACCGGGCTGGACATGTCCAGCGTGTTTCCACGGGTGCTGTCGCGGGTCAAGGCCACGCTGCTGATCGGCGTGATGTCGATTGCCTTCATCTTCATCGGGCGCTTTGCGGCGAACCTGGTGCAGAGCGTGTCGACCTTCGCCGTGCTGATCATCACCTGCACCACTCCGTGGATGGTGATCATGATCATCGGCCTGCTGGTGCGTCGCGGCTTCTACTGCCCGGATGACCTGCAAGTGTTCACCCGTGGCGAAAAAGGTGGCCGCTACTGGTTCACCCACGGCTGGAACTGGCGTGGCCTGGGGGCCTGGATCCCGAGTGCAGCGGTCGGTTTGTGCTTCGTGAACCTGCCGGGGCAGTTCGTGGGCGTACTGGGCGATCTGGCGGGCGGCATCGACATCAGCCTGCCGGTCACCCTCGGCCTGGCGTCTCTGGTGTACCTGACGTTGCTGAGCCTGTTCCCTGAATCGGCCACGGTGTTCGGCCCCAACGATGCACGCAGCAAGGGCACGGATTCGCTCGGTAAACCGGCGATGCGACAAGCCGCCTGATTCAACGCATTACCTATGGTCAACGCATCACCTGTAGGAGCGAGCGATGCGGCGATCCGACTTGCCCGCGAAGAACGATAACGCGGTCTGCCTGATAGACCGTGGCGCTCCCTTCGCGGGCAAGCCTCGCTCCCACAGGAAATGATGTTCCCCACAGGGATTGATTTTCGCCTCACCATAAAAAAGACAATCGGAGACACGCCATCATGGCTTTGGATTTATTCGTCGTACTCATCTACGCCGCCGCGATGCTGATGCTCGGCTATTACGGCATGCGCAAGGCCAAGACCAACGAAGACTTTTTGGTCGCCGGTCGCAACCTCGGCCCGAGCATGTACATGGGCACCATGGCCGCCACCGTTCTGGGCGGCGCGTCCACCGTCGGCACCGTGCGCCTGGGTTACGTCCATGGCATCTCCGGTTTCTGGCTGTGCGCGGCACTCGGCTGCGGGATCGTGGCGCTGAACCTGTTCCTCGCCAAACCGCTGCTGAAACTGAAAATCTACACCGTTACCCAAGTGCTGGAAAAACGCTACAACCCGATGGCCCGCTCCGCGAGCGCGGTGATCATGCTGGCGTATGCGCTGATGATCGGCGTAGTTTCGATCCTGGCAATCGGCACCGTGCTGCAAGTGCTGTTCGGCCTGCCGTTCTGGGTCTCGGTATTGCTCGGCGGTGGCGTGGTTGTGATCTACTCTGCGATCGGCGGCATGTGGTCCCTGACCCTGACCGACATCGTCCAGTTCGTGATCAAGACCGTGGGCCTGATGTTCATCCTGTTGCCAATCTGCCTGTACCGCGTTGGCGGCTGGGATGAATTGGTGTTGAAACTGCCGGCCACTGCCTTCAGCTTCACCACGATTGGCTGGGACACCATCATCACCTACTTCATGATCTACTTCTTCGGGATCCTGATCGGCCAAGACATCTGGCAGCGTGTGTTCACCGTCAAGAGCGCCAAAGTGGCTCAAGTCGCCGGTACCTTCGCAGGCTTCTACTGCATCCTTTACGGCCTGGCCTGCGCCCTGATCGGCATGGCCGCTCACGTGCTGATCCCGGACCTGGACAACGTCAACAACGCTTTCGCCGCCATCGTCAAACTGTCCCTGCCGGACGGTATCCGTGGTCTGGTGATCGCCGCGGCGCTGGCGGCCATGATGTCCACCGCCAGCGCCGGCCTGCTCGCCGCTGCCACCACACTGACCGAAGACCTGCTGCCGAAACTGCGTGGAGGCAAACAGTCGAGCCTGGGCATGAACCGCCTGTTCACCCTGTTGACCGGCATCGTCGTACTCGGCATCGCTCTGGTCGTACATGACGTGATCAGCGCTCTGACCCTGGCCTACAACCTGTTGGTGGGCGGCATGCTGATCCCGCTGATCGGTGCGATCTTCTGGAAACGCGCAACCACCGCCGGCGCCATCGCCAGCATGGGCCTGGGCTTTGCCACTGCACTGTTGTTCATGATCAAGGACGGTATGGACGCCAACACCCCGATCTACTACAGCCTCGGCGTGGGCCTGGTGAGTTTCGTGGTGGTCAGCCTGCTGTCCCGCCGCCCGGCCGTGGTGGCGAGCGCTGCCTAAGATTTCCATAACGACTTGATGCTTTCTTCGACGGGTGTGGCACGGGCGTGTCCTCCCTTATTTCCTGCGCCGCGCAGGAAATAAGGGAGGACGCGCCCACTTGCCACACCCGTTTTTTTCGTCTGAAGGAAACTGTTTATGAAGATCGTCAGCCGTGATCAGTGGTTCGAGGTGATTGACGAGTGGCAGCGCCGACACGCCTGAAGCCTGCTGTACTCAGCTTCAGGGACCTCATAACGTTCTCGAAGAAGGACCTCATGACAAGAGCCGCCGTTCGTGCCGCCGTGCATCATCGCATTCGCCGCCTGCTGGAAAATCAGGATGACTTCGACGACAACACCAGCCTGGTGCAATTGGGGTTGGATAAAGAGGATATTGAAGAGTTGATCTTCCGTCTGGAGGATCAGTTGGGATTGACGGCGTTCACCGCCGAAGAAGACCGGATGCTCAAGACTGCCAGGACGGCGAATGATTTGATCCGGTTTTTGATTGAGATCGGGCGGTATTGAGTTCACACGAACCCATGTAGCAGCTGCCGCAGGCTGCGTTCGGCGGCGAAGCCGTCGCAAAATCGGAACACGCGGTTCGCAGCTGACCCTACCTACGACTGCTGCGCAGCCGAACGCAGCCTTCGGCAGCTGCTACAAAGGCTGCGTCGCGTTTTACCGGCGGCGCTGCTGGCGGCGACGTTGTTCGTCGTCAGTGCGAATTGGCACCGGTTGTAGAGGCGGTTCAATCAAACCGAGTGCGACACCCAGGTCATGCAGCCAGTTTTGGATTTTCTCTTTCATGATGCCCCCCTTCAGGGTCGTGCCGAGCGGCCGAAGTTCTGTAGCCCCTTCGCACTGATAATAGTCCGAAGTCCTACGCAATGCTCGCTCAAGATCGCAATGATCTGTTACTAAATTGATCCAAATTCTTGGACGTTGGTTCAAGCAATTGCCTGGGCCTGAATCGCTGCCGACGGATACACCGCCTGCTGCTGCTCGATCCACGCATTCAGATTGGCCCCGACCATGCCTTTGCGCCACATCAGCCAGGTGGTCGCGCTGGCGAACGGCTCGGCCAGCGGGTGCACCGCCACGCTTTCGCGCCCCGGCAGGCTGGCGAGCATCGACTCCGACATCAGTGCCACGCCAGAGCCGGCAATCACGCAGGCCAGCATTCCCGGATAAGACTCGATCTCCATGGCCCGGCCCATCGCCGCATGGTCATGGGCAAACCAGGCTTCCAGGCGCATCCGGTAGGAGCAGCCCTGGCGAAACGTGAACACCGAACGCCCTTCGACATCCAGCGCACTGCGCACCGGCGGATGATCGGCCTCGCTGATCAACACCAACCGTTCGTCGCACAACGGCACGCCGTCGAGCCCGGCCAGTTCCAGCGGGCCGTCCACCAGCGCCGCATCGAGGCGCCCGGTGAGCAGCCCTTCAAGCAATTCGCCGCTGGGCCCCGACTGCACTTGCAGGTTCACCGCCGGGTAGCGCCGGTGATAACGCGCCAACAACTCTGGCAAGTGAATCGCGGCGGTGCTGTACATAGTGCCCAGTACAAAATCCCCGGCTGGTTGCCCGCCCTGCACCGCCGCGTGGGCTTCGTCGTGCAAGGCGAACAGCTTGGCGGTGTAGTCCAGCAGGACTTTTCCCGCAGGTGACAACTGCAAACGCTGACGCTCGCGTACGAACAATTCGACACCGAGTTGCTCTTCGAGCTGTTTAAGCCGAGTCGACAGGTTGGAGGGCACGCGATGCAGGCGTTCAGCCGCACGGGTGATGGAGCCCTCCTCCGCCACCGCCTGGAAAATCCGCAATTGGCTGAATTCCACGCCATTCTCCAAATCAGAACAAGTTTCTCACTATTATTCATTTTTAAAGAAAGTCAATCAGTCCTAGCCTGACGGTCATTGATCCTCGAAACGGAACTCAGACCATGTCCCCTCTGATTCGCTTAACCGCCAGCTTTATTGCATTGATGATGGCCATGGGCATCGGGCGTTTCGCCCTCACCCCGCAACTGCCGCACTTGCTCAGCGAGGGTCAGATCGACCTGACCGCCGCCGGTCTGATTGCCGCCGCCAACTACCTCGGCTACTTCGTCGGCGCGGTGGACGCGATGTTCGCCCGTCGTCCCGATCAGGTTCGCAGGCGCCTGCTCGGCGGTTTGTGGTTGTGTGTGCTGCTGACCCTGGCCTCGTTCTGGGCCAACGGATTCTTGTCGCATCTGGCGCTGCGCTTCGGCACGGGTGTGGCCAGCGCCTGGGTACTGGTGATGATTACCGCGTTGAGCCAACCGCTGGCAGCGGCGGCCGGTCGTCCGCGGCTCGGCGCCCTGGTGTTTGCCGGACCGGGTCTGGGGATTTTTCTGACAGGGTTGTTGGCCTTGGGCTCGAACCTGCTGGGTCAGACGTCCGCGACCTTGTGGTTGGTATATGCCGCTGTCGGGCTGGTGATGCTGCTGGGGATTCTGCCGTTCCTGCCGCAACCGGTTGCCCCTTCTACAGCGACACCGCTTGCCACCACGTCGGCCGCCCAAGGCGTCGGACGTTTGCCGGTGATCTATGGGTTGTACGGTTTGGGCTACATTATCCCGGCCACTTTCCTCTCACAAATGGCCAGCGCGCAGTTCCATGGGCAATGGCAAGCCGATCTGTTCTGGCCGTGCTTTGGTCTGGCGGCGGCGACCGGGGTCATGTTGGTGAGCCTGCGTCGGCACAACCCGAACGCAACTCGTCATTGGCTGATGGCGACGCTATGGCTACAGGCCGCCGGTGTGTTTGCTTGCCTGTTGGGCAGCGGTGCCGGCCTGGCGCTGGGGGTGATCCTGTGTGGCGGGCCGTTCCTGGCCTGTATGCAACTGGTGATGCAGCGCTCCCGGGAACTGGCGCCCCACGCCACCCAGCGCAACGCCGGGCTGCTGACCGCGTGCTTCGCCGTGGGTCAGCTCAGCGGGCCGTTACTGGCCGCGTTGAGCAGCCATTTCAGCGGTGGCTTGCAACCCGCGCTGGTGATCGCCGGCGGCGGTTTTATCATTGCCGCAGGCTTGTTGCTGCGCCCGGTCAGGGTTGCCCAAGTGCTTTGCGCAAACGACGGCGCACCCACTGCTCTGCGCTCACAAAAGTGATCCCGAGCAAAACCAGCACCGCACCGATCACAAAGTTCAGGCTCAGCTCTTCGCCCAGCAACACCACGCCGAACGTGACGCCGAACAACGGCGTCATGAACGAAAACACCGCGAGGTTCGCCGCCAGATAACGGCGCAGCAACCAGAACCACGTCAGGTAACTGAAGAACGACACCACCAATCCCTGAAACAGCACGCTGGCCACCGCCACCGTGGTCAGGCTGACATGGGTGACCTGACCGCTGAGGATCGCGATCAGCAGCAGGCCGACGAAGCCGACGATCAGTTGATAAAACAACGTCAGGGTCACTGGCGCTTCCGACAGACGCGAGGCGCGCACCACCACAGTGGTCGCGCCCCACGACGCGCCGGCCAGCACACCCAGGGCATCGCCCATCAACATGCGGTGGTCGAGGTTGTCCCAGGACACACCACCGGCAAACGCAATGGCAATACCGACGAAGGCGAGAAAAATCCCCAGCCACTGCACCGGTCTTAAACGCTCACTCGGCAGCAGCCAATGCACGCCCAACGCGGTAAAGATCGGCGCGGTGTAGAGAAACACCGACATGTGCGCCGCCGTGGTCAGTTGCAGACCTTCGGCAATGAAGAAGAACTCCAGGCCAAACAGCGCGCCAGCCAGCAAACCGCCGCGCCAGGTAGCGCCGACCTGATCCCAACCACCCTTCCAGCAGATCAACAATCCTACGAGCAAGGCGGAAATACCCGACCGCCCCGCCGCCTGCATGACCGGTGCGATGTCGGGCGCCGCCCATTTGATCATCACCTGCTGCACACCCCAGATCAGGCACAGCCCGACCATCACTTGCAGGGCAAACCCATCGGCGCTACGCCGGGTGGCGCTCACCGGAACACCTCGACAACACAATCCATGGCAGTGACTCGACAGTAATAGCAAAGCCCCGGCCTTCATGCTGAACAGAGGGCGCCGGGGCGAAAAATTATGCTGTCGATTATTAACCAGACGGACAGAAAAAGGTGCCTGCAAAAGACCTTTAAATCGCCGCTTGCGTCATCCCGCCATAGCCAGCGCCGCCGATTGTTGTGCCTGCTCGCGCCTGGCCAGTGCGAAGTACAGGACGCCGCCGAGGAAGCAGCCGGTGAACCAGGCGAAGTTGGCCATCGGCTGCAACACCGGGATGAAAGTGATCGCAACGCCCATCAGGGTGGCAGGAATCAACGCCTTGACCGCCGTCCAGTTGATCCCGCCGCTGTAGTAATAACGCCCGCTCGGGCCGTCATTGAACAGCGCATCGACGTCGATCTGCTGCTTTTTGATCAGGTAGTAATCCACCAGCAGAATCCCGAACAGCGGGCCGATGAACGCCGCCAGCACATCGAGGGTGTAATGAATCACTTCGGGGTTGTTGAACAGGTTCCACGGGGTAATGAAGATCGATGCCACGGCGGCGATCATGCCACCCGCACGCCAACTGATTTTGCTCGGGGCGACGTTGGCGAAGTCGAACGCCGGGGATACGAAGTTGGCGACGATGTTGATGCCGATGGTCGCGGTGACGAAGGCAAAGGCGCCGAGCAGTACCGCCACGCTGTTGTCGATGCGCGCCACAGTAGCGATCGGGTCGTGAAGCATCTCACCGAACACCGGCAAGGTGCCGGAAACGATCACCACGGTCACCAGCGAGAACGCCAGAAAGTTTACCGGCAGCCCCCAGAAATTGCCGCGACGCACGTCATTCATGCTGCGGCAGTAGCGACTGAAATCACCGAAGTTCAGGGTCGGACCGGAAAAGTACGACACCACCAATGCCGTTGCCACGATCACCTGGCCGAAAGCTTCCCAGCCAGACAGGGATTTTTCCGCCAAGGTGAAGCTGATATTGCTCCAGCCAGCCTGCCAAACGATCCAGCCGGCGAGCAGGAACATCACGCCGTACACCACGGGGCCGGCCCAGTCGATGAAGCGGCGGATCGACTCCATGCCGGTCCAGAACACCAGCGCCTGGACGAACCACAGGCTGAGGAAGCCGAACCAGCCGAGGTAGGACAAACCGGCAAAGTGCGGCTCGGCGTAGGTCGCCATCGCAGGAAAAAACCGTAGCACGACGATGATTAGTGCACTGGACGCCAGGTACGTCTGAATCCCGTACCAGGCCACCGCAATCAGGCCGCGGATGACCGCAGGAATATTCGCCCCGAACACCCCGAACGCCAGTCGGCAGATCACCGGGTATGGCACCGCCGCTTGCTGACTCGGCTTGGCCACCAGGTTGGCGATCAACTGCACGATGCAAATCCCGCCGAGCAAGGCAATCAACACCTGCCAACTGGCCAGCCCAAGCGCAAACAGGCTGGCGGCGAACACATAGCCGCCGACGCTATGCACGTCGCTCATCCAGAAGGCGAAGATGTTGTACCAATTCCATTTCTGCGGCAGCGGCCCCAGGTCCTGGTTATACAGGCGTGGGCTGTAGCCATTGGGCAATTGTTCGGTCATCGCGGGGCTCCTCGAAAGTACAGACGCGGCCCCCGAGATTGATGCGGCGACCACACTGCGTACGGGAGCTGGCATGGTTTGTATACGAGTTGCTACGCAGAATGCGTGCCATACGATCTAAAGGTGTGACAAATCTGGCTTTCGACCCTGTTCAGAGCACAGCCTTCAAGTCGTAGAGGGGGTGATAATGCCCATGAACAGGGCGTCCGCGCCTGCAAACGGTGCAGGGCGTTATGTATACAAAGAAATGAGTGATTGCTGCGCAGTCGATCGCGAGCAGGCTCGCTCGCACATGAGATTCGTCGTAGGAGCTGCCGAAGGCTCGGGCCGCGGCAGCTCCTACAGGGGCCGGCGTAAGATCAGCTGAGTTCGATACGATCAGCGTGAATGACGATCTGGCCGTTCTTGTACAACGCACCGATGGCCTTTTTGAAGTTGCCCTTGCTGACGCCGAACATACTGCTGATCAGTGTCGGGTCGCTCTTGTCGCTGACTGGCAGGGTGCCGTTGTTGTCGCGCAACTTGGCGAGAATCTTCGAGTTCAGACTGGTGGCGGCGGCTTCGCCCACCGGTTGCAGGCTCAGGCTGATCTTGCCGTCGGCACGGACTTCTTTGATAAAGCCCTTCTCTTCTTTACCGGCGCGCATGAACTTGAAGATTTCGTTCTTGTGGATCAGGCCCCAGTGCTTGTTGTTGATGATTGCCTTGAAGCCCATATCGGTCGCTTCGGCCACCAGCAAATCAACTTCCTGGCCTGGGGTGTAGTTGGCCGGCGTCTTGTCCAGGTAACGGTCCAGACGCGCCGTCGCGGTGATGCGCCGGGTGTGTTTGTCGAGGTAGACGTGCACCACGACATACTCGCCGGCGGTCATCTGGCGCTTTTCTTCGGAATACGGCAGCAGCAGATCCTTCGGCAACCCCCAATCCAGGAACACGCCGATGCTGTTGACTTCAACGACTTTCAAACTGGCGAATTCACCGACCTGAACTTTCGGTTTTTCGGTGGTGGCGATAAGTTTGTCGTCACTGTCCAGATAAATAAAAACGTTGAGCCAATCTTCATCTTCGCTGGGAATATCTTTGGGGATATAACGATTAGGCAGAAGGATTTCGCCATCCGCCCCACCGTCCAGATATAAACCGAAGTTAGTGTGTTTAACCACTTGCAAACTGTTGTAGCGCCCGACTAAAGCCATGTCCAATACCCTCATTGCGTGGGCGGCATTCTACCCGGTTTTGCGGGCAGCGTTCGGCGGCCAGCCCGGTGGTGTGAGAAAATCCGCGGCAGGCCTTAATTTTCCTGGGGTTTGCCGCGTACGCGTGGCCACTCGTCAGGCCGTTCGGGTGGTCCGCGCCCTGATCAGCCCATCCGGAAAACGCTATTTCTCGAGTGAGGTTTTTAGTTAAAACAGCAGCTTAGGGGAACATTCGAAATAATAACTTGCGATACCCCATGCACCTGCCCCGTGTATTTCAGGAGGATATTTACCAAGCAATTGTCAAGTATTTCCTGTACGATGCCTGGCCAAGTTAATTTCTACAGGTTAATGGCCGCCATGCGCGTAAAAGCATCCAACAGCAAAGCAAAGCCAGCTCCAGCCGTTGAAACCAGCGAGTCGATCAACGACCAGATCGCTGCATTCCTCAAGTCCGGTGGCGAGATCCAGCAAATTGCCAAAGGCGTCAGCGGCCAGACGTTCGGCCCGTCCAAGCAGATCACGCTGGGCAAAAAGTAATTCCCCCGCTTTAACTGGTCCCTAAGCGCTTTGAGCTTCGAAGCGCCTGGACTGGAACCCTCCAGCAATACCCCCATACAACAAATCAAAACTTCAACAAGTTCGGTCGCCCATGCGCAAGTGACCTGGACTTGATCTACAGTGACTCAAGCCTCAGCGGCAGCAATTGCTCCGCCTATTCCGGCCACAATAGCGAGTGCGATGGCCTGGTCACCCCCAAGGCCGTACGCGCCTTCTATTAATCGGCTGAACTGCCGGGCTCGTCCCGCGATCACATAAGAGAACCCAATAAGAAGCCAGGTCTTCGCAAGGATTCGCCATGTCGCACTGGTTGAAACAGATCGGCGTCATCATCACCCTCAGTCTCACCGTTGCCGCGTGCAGCCGCGTGGGCCTGGCTTACCGCAACCTCGACGTGATCATTCCCTGGACGCTCAGCGAATACCTGGACATGAACCGCGAGCAAAAGGACTGGTTCAACGAGCGCCTCAAGGAACACCTGATCTGGCACTGCACCACGCAACTGCCCGGCTACCTCGACTGGCTTGATCGTTTACAGGCCATGGTCGTGAACAACCAAATCACCGACGCCGCACTGCAAACCCGCACCCAGGAAGCCAAACAGGCCATCGCCGAAACCGCCCGGGAAATCACCCCGTCGGCCATCGAGCTGTTGCAGGGGCTGGATGACAAGCAAGTCGCGGAAATGAACGACGCCTTCGCCAAGGACCAGCGCAAACGCCAGGAGGAATACCTCAAGCCGTCTCTCGAACTACAGATCAAAGAGCGGAGCAAGCGCATGGAAAAACGCCTGAATGACTGGCTCGGCCCGCTCACTCCAACCCAACAGCAACGGGTATTGGCGTGGGCGAATGCCCTGGGTGACAAGAACAAACAATGGGCGGCCAACCGCGCCCATTGGCAACAGCAATTCAGCGCGGCAGTTGCACAACGGCAGAGTCCGGATTTCCCACAGAAAATCGAGACACTTCTGGTGAATCGCGAGCGTTTATGGACGCCTGAATATCGTGAGGCCTACACCAACGCTGAAACCCAGGCTCGGGCCTTGCTGGTGGACTTGATGGCCGAGAGCACGCCGGTTCAGCGTGAACAGTTGCTGAAGAAGATTGAAGGGGTGCGCAAGGACTTCACTGATTTGAAATGCCTGAAAGCGGCGCGGCAGGATTAAACGGACAACCACAATCCAATGAGGGAGCGGGCTTGCCCGCCCCCTCAGGGGGTAAACGCGATCGTCAGGCAATCTGCGCCCTCGACGCCACTTCATCAAACGTCAATTCATCCAGCGCATCTTCCTGCCCATCCAGCACCTGGCGCGGATGCTCATTCCCCGGAATGCTGCTATCAATCAAGCTCAACAAACTCGAGCCCCGAAGCGTCAAGATGTAGTTTGCGCCATTACCGCCCTGGTCCTCCGGGCGAGGCTCGATATAACCCCTTAGCAACAGTAACTTTTCGTACTCACCAGCGACCGTTTTCAGGTAATCCAGGTTCTCAATCGCCTCACCCGCAGCGGCTTTCTCCGCCGCATACTGCTCGGCATAGGGCCGTGGAGTGAAACTGTGGCCGGCACTGTTCTGCGCTTCATGCAGCAAGCGCTCCATCAAATCCCAGTTATAAGTCGTCATCCTGTTCAACCTCCAAGCCCGAGAGTGAAATGGCCTTCATAGGTTGTGACCGACAGGGAGGGCAGCCGTTCAGGCGAGGTATTTCGCCTTACCGACCGGCGGCCTGTCGATTTGAGCGCAGGCCAAACGACTAGGCTGTGTAAGACGGTTTACCCCTCTGCGCGGATCGACTTTCGCCACAGCAAGCAGGAGAAATCAGCATGAACATTCAGAATCATCCGGTCGTATCCCGGGAAGAATGGCTCGCGACCCGCAAACAACACTTGGCCCACGAAAAAGCCTTCACCAAAGAACGAGACAAACTCAGCGCCGAACGCCGCGCCCTGCCTTGGGTGAAAATCGATAAACCCTACCGCTTCCAAGGCCCCAACGGCGAACTGAGCCTGGCCGATCTGTTCGGCGGCCGCAGCCAGTTGATCGTCTACCACTTCATGTTCGCCGACGGCTGGGACGAAGGCTGCCCCGGCTGCTCGTTCCTCTCCGACCACATCGACGGCGCCAACCAACACCTGGCCCACCACGACATCGCCGTGGTCGCGGTTTCCCACGCACCGTTCGCCGAATTCCAACCGTTCAAACAACGCATGGGCTGGAAATTCGACTGGGTTTCATCTGAAGGCTGCGACTTCAACTACGACTTCGGCGTCTGCGCCCGGGCCGAAGACGTTGCCGCCGGAAAAGCTACCTACAACTACGAAAAAACCGACGGCGCCGAGGAAGAACTCCCTGGGCTCAGCGTGTTTTATCGCAACGAAGTGGGGGAGATTTTCCACACCTATTCCACCTATGCGAGAGGCCTGGACCTGTTGGTCGGCGCCTACAACTACCTCGACCTCACGCCGAAGGGCCGTAATGAAGAGGAAATCATGGAATGGGTGAGGCATCACGATCGGTATGAAGACAAGGCATCAGCTAGTTGCTGCCATGGGGGATAGACCGCAACCTACACCGCTATCGCGAGCAAATTCCCACAGGAGGTAAGTGGCGCGTGCGGGATGGTTGTGATTTGATGGATGTGATTGGTCGGCGGTTGCGGGCGCAGGCTGCGGAGTGAATAAAACGGGCGACCTGTAGGTCGCCCGTTTTATATGGTTTATACAAAAAACCTGACAGTCTCGGTTCTTCGATTTGTCGTACGACAAAATCGGGGATTTCTCAGGGATAGATTTATTTTTTGGGCAAAGGCAGTAAATAAATTCGTCCCCTTTACGTTCGCTCGAAAAACCTTGGAGAGGCTTGAGCACGCGTGCGAGCCAAGGTATGTCAACAGGCGCAAGTGTTGGGGCAGATTTGCGGGGATCCCTCAGAATCCGTCCCCTTTTCTAATATATCAGTCAAACTTCCCGTTGAAGTCATCGACAGTTTTACCTTTTTCCTTCAGGAGTGACAGCACGAACGGCTCATCCACCTTCAGCAAAAAATCAATAGCATCCGTAATTTTCCAGCGATGCATCGCAGGATTATCAATTATTGAAACAAGATGCTGTTTTATAAGAGGCACGTATTCAAAAAAACTTTCTCGCTCAACAAAATCAAAAACATTGGCTATTTCAAACGACATGTAACCAGACAATATTATTATCTTGGACAAGGGAGCATAAACTTGAGCTCTCGCCTCTTGCGCACGACCACTGTCAGCCGAGTTTGAAAAATACCTGATGACAGTCATCAGTACTTGATGATAGGTATCATCATAACCACGTAACCGATGAGGGTAGGAGCCCTCAATACTTTTGTAATTATCCATGCACTGTTCCAGTGCAAGCAGACCTTCATGCACCCCCCAACTTGTCAGCAACTTGGCAGCCAAAAAGCGTTCCGTGTCATCATCCGTATGAGACAACAAATCCCTTACAGCATTGATTCTTTCCTCAGGAACATCTTCCAAATCAAGGTCTCCGGCGTCAACGGCATAGTCCGCATGATTCGGCACGCTATTCAACAGATCGTAGATTTTACGTTCCATCATCAGCCACGATCTTCTAACCGAATTAATATATGTGGGAAATCTGGGACAGGCCACATTTAAATCGAAGGAGCACTGCTCTCTCTTCAAGAAAAACGTGGTCTGTCCCCGTTTACCAAACCTCCAGCAAATAAATCCGCCCCGTTACGGCCACCCGCCGTCAGTGAAACTCAATGGCATCCAGAATAATTTGCAATTTTACCGGATCAGCAGCACCACCAAAGTAGTACTCATTACCGCCAAAATCTTTGAGATCCTCAGGGGTTCCCTTCCAATAAAGCACATAATAAATCTCATCTAAAACTTCTTCCAAGGCGCCGCCATCTTGAAATGTTGACACGCGAATATAAGGACCATAAACCTCATCCAATTGGACCAAAATTCGCTCACCAGTTTTTGAGTCAATCATCTCATCAGTCCCATTTAATACTATCAAACCATTCCAACTCTGCTTTTGTCGGAGCTCGCTTATCACCTTGCTTATTCACAGCATCGTCAAATTTTACTGGTCTAGTGCGACCTGGAACATAAGGATTGCTCTCAGTCTCTTTAACTCTAGTTCGTGTCATATCAAATTCGGTGCCATCCTTGAATACTATTTTTACACCAGGTTCCCCTGGTTGACCACCTAGGCGGGTTTCATTTTTTGTTGTTCTTGTCGTAATGGTCCCAATCTCTTTCGGTGTAGTTGTCCCCTTTCCAGCTCCTAGACCAGGAATAATTCCAATGCCCATTTTTACAAAATCTGCAGCAACCCTAGTCAGGGCACTACCGTTCGAAGAACTCACATCAGCCGCCATGGCCCCTGCAGAGCTTAGATTCCCTTCCTGTATATGACCTACTAAGTGCGCTGCCCCCCCTTTACCTTCAGTTCTCAGCTGCTCAATCAGCGCAGTCAGTTTCTGATCGTCATCCACCAGACCATGTGCAATTGTTTGACAGATTTGGGGGGATCGCTTGCAAAGCTCTTCACGCTCCGCCTCTCGTTGGCTGTCGAGGGCGGCGTATCGATCTCTTACAGCTCGCTTCTCTTCCTCGGTCTCCTTGCTGTCCATTTCCGCCAGCATTTCTTTCACCTCGCGGTGATAGAGATAGTTGTAGGTAGTGGCATTCCCCGCAATGCTGGCTCCATGCTGAAGATCCCCATCCACTGCCGCAGCGGCCACAAGCCCCGTCAGCTGCGACATCATTACTTGCAACTGATCATTGCCATTCGCAAGACTGATCAGCTGATTCATCATCGCTTCGTTGAGCCCAGCAGCCACTGCGCCGGTGGCAAAATCGCCCCCCATCGCCTTCGATAACAAGCCGCCCATCAACGCATGAGCAACGACTTTCTCAAGACTGCCTTCCGGGAACTTGATCGTAATGTCGCCAATCCAGTTAAACCCGGTCGCCATGGCCACATTGCCAGCTTCGCCCAGCAGCGCCGCACCGAGGTTATCGCCAAAGTTGCCGCCACCAATCGCGGTTGAGATGCTGCTGGAAATCACCGCACGGCCAGCTACTCGTGCCGCAATGTCGGCGAAATTGGTGCTGGTAAGAATGTTCGCGGACTTTGCACCTTCCGCCGCCCCGGCAAACCAATTAGTGTCCGCGTAATCGAGCATGCCCGCAGTGAACCCAGCAATGGCGGCACTTTTCAGGCTGTCAGCGCTAAATGTTTCTTTGAACGCCGCGCCCAGATTGCCTTTGTTGCTGATGGTGCTGGTAACAGCGGTGGTCGCCAGGCTGGTGACAAAAACGCCCCCGGCGCCACCGCCCACCAGACCTAGCCCCGCCGGGCCCATGATGAAAGACATCAAGATGGCAATGGCGATCTTCGCCCCGGCCCCAAGCCCAGAGTTGTCGTACTTGAAGCTCTCGTGAATCTCCTTCACCTGACGCCAGTCGATGTCGCCTCGAGCCTCAGCCTCTTTCATCCAGGCAAGGGCCGGGTCGGCTTTCACCATGGCGTCAATGGTCTGGCTGACGCTTTGCTGGTCGACTTGTTTGATGTCGATGCTGATCTGGCCAGCAGCCTTAATGACCAGCCGACCTTGGGCGACCAGTTCGCTCTGACGCAGGGTTTCATCAGTGCGACCACTGCCTTTGGCCTCGAACCAGGCGAGGTCGCTGTCGCTCTTGGAGTGGTTCTCGTCGTGAAGGTCCTTCACCCCTTCAA
>NZ_AKJT01000132.1 GCF_000282195.1 Pseudomonas sp. GM18 | reverse complement strand
CGAACGCAGCCTCGCAGGCTCGGCAGCTGCTACGCCCCCTCATTCATTGCAAGGAAGTCCGCCATGAAAGCGCTCATCGAAGGTTTATTGAAGTTCCAGAAAGAAGCGTTCCCGCAACGTACCGACCTGTTCAAACACCTGGCGACCACCCAGCATCCCGGCACCTTGTTCATCACCTGTTCCGACAGCCGCGTAGTGCCGGAACTGCTGACCCAGCAGGAGCCCGGCGAACTGTTCGTGGTGCGCAATGCCGGCAATATCGTGCCCTCTTACAGCCCGCACCCAGGCGGTGTCTCGGCCACGGTGGAATATGCAGTCGCGGTACTGGGCGTGACGGACGTCGTGATCTGCGGGCATTCTGACTGTGGCGCCATGACCGCCATTGCCCAGTGCAAATGCATGGATCACCTGCCCGCCGTCAGCGGCTGGCTGCAGCACGCCGAGTCGGCCAAGGTGATCAACGAATCCCGCCCTCATGCCAGCGACGCGGCCAAGGTCAGTTCGATGGTGCGGGAAAACGTCATCGCCCAACTGGCGAATATCCAGACCCACCCGAGCGTGCGCCTGGCCCAGGAAAAAGGCCTGTTGAACCTGCATGGCTGGGTCTATGACATCGAAACCGGCTCGGTTGATGCCCTGGATGCCGGCAGTCACAGTTTCGTGTCGCTGGCCGAATACCCGGGCACTTGCGCCGTGCACGGCAAAACCGTCGAAGCCGCCTGAAGGTGTCGACCGCACAAGCTGCGCCAGGTTTGGCGCAGCGTTATAACCGCCAATGCGATACTCACAAGGCTGTCATTTGTCGTCCGACCGACGCTCTGGCGTGTCTTCAGCATTGGGCGCTTCTGGAAGATGCCCTGGCGTGAACACGTGAGTGAGCAATTCGCTGGCATCGATGTTCACGACACCAGGAACCGTACGGGCCAGTGCAACAGCCTGTTCGCACTGTTTATGGGTGTTGACGCGACCGCTCAATGCCACCGTGCCCGCATGGGTTTTGACATGGACATTCAGGCCAAGAGTGGTTTCGGCCAATGCCAGGGCCGACTTCACCCGGGTGGTAATCCACGTGTCGTGAACAACCGTTTCCAGGCCATGGGAGTAATGTTGGAAAGAATGAAGTTTCATGGCGCAATCCTCTCACACGTAATCAGATGCGCTGTCCGTCCCCGTGCAGACACGGACACACAATAAGTATAGTGCGTACCGTTGCCTGCGGCCGGGGGCTGCTCCTAATGAGAGACGAAAACCCTGTGGGAGCGTGCGGTGCGGCGATCCTACAGGTTTTGCGCGTCTCAGCGTTTGACCGACAGATCCGTCTGGGTCATGCGGCTGCGGATCGTGAACACGCCATCTCCCGAGAGAATCGCACTGCGCGCAAACAAGCGACCGCTCTCCCAGTTCGAAAGCCCCAACTCCGGCTTGTTCAGCGCGTACTGTCCGTCGACCCAGCGGGTAATCCCGTTGCCGACAAAAGGCGCGTTGACCGCGTTGTAGAAACGCGCCTGCGCCTGCGCATCTTCACTGATCAGCGACACGGTGAATTGCGGGCTGTAGCGGTTGAACAAGGCAATGGCCTGATCCAGATCGTCGACGATCTTCAGGCTGACTTCCGGGGTTTCTTCCCACTCCCACTCACGACCCAATTGGTCCTCGGGCAGCAGTTCGGCCTGTGCTTCGGTCTGATAGCCTTCGGCGCGGTACACCTCGACGCTCGCGGTGCGCCAATCGCTCGGCAAATGCTGCTCGCTACCCTCGACGATATGCAACTTGCAGCCCTGACCCCGCGCGGTGCCGGCCTGTTGCAGTGCATCGAGAAACAGCGGCACCAGTTCGGCGGCGCGGTCGCGGTGGATCAGGCAAACGTTCAGGGTGTTGCAGACTTTGCGGTCCAGCGAGTTGCGCACCACGGCGGCTAAGCGCTGGGCATCGGCATCTTTGTTCGCGATCAGCCAGGCGCCGCCGGTGCCGTGCAGGCTGACGGCGGTGCCAGCCTGTTGCGCGATGCTGCCCAACTGGCTGACCGCACGCCCCGAACCACGGGCCACGGCCAGCGACAGGCGCCGGTCGGCGAACATCGCCCAGCCAGCCGCGTGGTTGACGCTTTCGACCAGCGACACCGCACCGCTCGGCAACCCGGCATCGACCAGTGCCGGATTCAAGGCATGGGTGACGATGGCCTGGGCGGTGCCCAACGCGTCGCTGCCAATACGCAGCACCGCAGTGTTACCGGTACGCAATACACCAGCGGCGTCGGCGAAGACATTCGGCCGGCCTTCGAACACAAAAGCGACGATGCCCAACGGCGAAACCACCTGCTCGACTTTCCAGCCGTCGTGCTCGACGCAACTCACGACCTGGCCGCGGGTGGCTGGTGCATCGCGCCAGGCCCGCAGGCCAGCAATCATGTCGCCACGCATGCGCTCATCGGCCAGCAACCGCGTGGTGGAACGCCCGCGCGCCTTGGCCCGCTCGATGTCGGCCAGGTTGGCGGCCGCAATCAAGGCCCAGCATTCCGGGGTTTCCAGGCGTTGTGCAAAGCGATCGAAGAACTCGCTGATAGCGTGATCCGAAACACTCGACATCGCGGTGAACGCTGCTTCGGCGCGTTCGATGGCGACCGCTGCCGCCTGTTGATCCGCCACCGGGATCAGCAACAACTCGCCGCTGACCTGCTCCACCAGCAGATGGTCGCCGGGCTGAAAGCGCGCCGCCAGTTCGGGGCTGACGACAGTGACACGATTACCGGCAAAAGGGATCGGCGTGCCAGCGACTAGACGTTCGAGCGCAAGAGACATGAAGCGGTTTCACCATGCAGGGGGCGGTCGGAAAATGTATAGCAAATTTTCCGCAGCGTCATTATCGACGCCCGCCCACACTGCTCTAGAACACCGACCAGCCAATCCGCTGACTCAATAACTCCAGCGCCGCCATGCCAGCGAGCGAGTTGCCCGCGGCGTTCAATTCCGGGGACCAGACGCACACCGTGAATTGCCCCGGCACCACCGCGACGATGCCCCCGCCCACGCCACTCTTGCCCGGCAGACCGACGCGATAGGCAAAGTTGCCCGCTTCGTCGTACAGCCCGCTGGTGGCCATGATCGAGTTGACTTGTTGGGTCTGGCGGGCGCTGAGGATCTGTGCGCCGCTGTGTTTGCAGTAACCGTCGTTGGCCAGGAAACAGAACGCCCGGGCCAGGTCCACGCAACTCATGCGCAGCGCGCAATGGCTGAAGTAGCTACGCAGCACCGCTTCGACATCGTTATGAAAGTTGCCGAACGACTGCATCAGGTAAGCCATGGCCGCGTTGCGCGCGCGGTGCTGGTATTCGGACTCGGCGACCTTGCCGTCCACCATGATGTTCGGGTTGCCGGACAAGCGCCGGACAAAATCACGCATCGACAACGCCGGCGCGGCAAAGCGCGATTGATTGATGTCGCAGATCACCAGCGCACCGGCGTTGATGAAGGGATTGCGCGGGCGCCCGCGCTCGAACTCCAGCTGCACCAGCGAGTTGAACGGCTGGCCTGACGGCTCGTGGCCCAGGCGTTCCCAAATCGCTTCGCCGGAGTGTTCGATGGCCTGCACCAGGCTGAACACCTTGGAAATACTCTGCACCGAGAACGGCGTGTCGGCGTCCCCCGCGCAAAACAACTCGCCGTCATTGCCATACACGGCAATGCCCAATTGATTGGCCGGTACCGTGCCGAGGGCGGGAATGTAGTCAGCCACTTTGCCCTGACCGATCAACGGTCGGACTGCCTCAAGGATCTCGTTCAACAGCGCTTGCATGCCGGGTTCCGAAGTCTCGCCCCATGGGATTGCGGGGACACTGTCGCTAGACGCCGCTGATCGGCGCTGAATCACAGTTTTGTACGCGAATGTATCTGTCGCGACCCGGGATACAGCAACTTGCACCGGGCGACCTTTCAGACATATCGCCAATACAGCTGATTGCAACACTTCTGCCGTCCGCTGACCACCGGTAAACCGGGTCGGCCCTTGCTCAGGAGTGTTGTCAATGAATGCCCGGAGACCAACCCCATGAACACCTCTCTCTCATCAGCCGTCAAAGGCCTGCACCTGAACCTCGACCGCGTCGGCAACTGGATCACGCCCCTCAGCCTGCGGCTGTTTCTGGCCTGGGAGTTTTTCGAATCAGGGCTGGAAAAATGGAACGGCCAGAACTGGTTCGCCGACATCCAGGACCGCTTCCCGTTTCCCTTCAACCACGTTCCCGCCACGCTGAACTGGGAACTGGCGATGTGGGCCGAGCTGATCTGTGCCCTCACCCTGCTGGCAGGCCTCGGGACACGGCTCTCGGCGATTATTCTGGTGGTGGTCACGGTCGTTGCGACCGCTGCCGTCCACTGGCCGGCCGATTGGTCTACATTGAGTGAACTTGCCCAGGGTTATGCCATCAGCAACAAGGGCCACGGCAACTTCAAACTGCCGTTGATCTACCTCGTAGCCCTCATGCCGTTGTTGTTCTCGGGGGCCGGCAAACTCAGCATGGACGCGTTGTTGGTTCGACTCTTCTGGCGGCGCAGTCACCGCTGATACGCCAGCGTCTCGATACCCCCATCCAACTTGTGTAAAGGAGCCATCATGAGCGTAACCAGCCAATGGATCGAAATCAGCAGCCCCGAAGGCACCTTCGGCGCTTACCTGGCCATCCCCCACACCCGTAAAGGGCCGGGGATCGTGCTGATTCAGGAAATCTTCGGGGTCAACGAACACATCCGCTCGGTTGCCGAACAATACGCCGCCGACGGCTATCTGGTGCTGGCACCGGATCTGTTCTGGCGCCACGGCCACCGTATCGAACTGGGCTACGACGAAGCCGGCTGGAAACGCGCCGTCGAGTTAATGATTGCCACCGACACCGCCAAAGCCCAGGCCGACATCAAACTGGCCATCGACACCCTGAAGACGCATACGGGACTGGACGGCAGGATCGCGTCCATCGGTTTCTGCTTCGGTGGCATGCTGTCGTACAACACCGCGGCCAACGGTTTCGTGGATGTGGCGATCGCCTATTACGGCGGCGGCATTCAGAACCAACTGGATCGGGCTGGTGAGATCAAGGTGCCGCTGCTGATGCACTTCGGCGAACAGGACAGCCACATCCCCATCGACGCCGTGAAGCAAATCGCCGAGCGTTTCGAGTTCAACGACGACGTGGATATCGAGGTGTATCCGGGGGCCGAACATGGCTTCAACTGCTCACACCGTGACAGCTACAACCAGCGGGCGGCAGTCGAGGCGCATGGCAATACGTTGCTCTTTCTCAGCCAGAACCTCTAAACCAAGCGACCCGGCGGCCGAATCGCATTCGTGCCGCCGGGAGCGCTGAGCGCTATTTCACGGCTTCAATCGATGTGATCGTAGCGGTCGCGCCCTCAAGCTGAAATTCGAAGTTCACCTGGTCCCCGACCTTCACCGAGGCCAGTTGCTCCGCTGTGGCCCGAAACCCCATGGTCATCGGCGGCCATTGCACTGCTGGTACAGCACCGTGAGCAATGGTCAGCGTATGTTTCGCATTGTCGATGGCTTTGACCGTTCCCGTCGCTTTAGCCGCTGGCGCCTGCGCTGCCTGCTGCTTCGTCGCTGTACCGTCCATGTTCATATCGTCCATCTTCATATCCGGCATCTGCGCTGCGTGGGCAGAAAAAGAAAGCGCGACCAAGGTGCTTGCCGTTGTGATCAGAGTCAGTTTCATTGGATTTTTCCTTGAGTGTGATGGGGTTCAAGCTGGAGCTGACGGCGGCGCATCAAGCGATATGCCGCCGGGATGACAAACAGAGAAAGCAGGGGCGCGGTGATCATTCCGCCGACCATCGGCGCGGCGATGCGGCTCATGACTTCACTGCCGGTGCCGCCGCCCAGCAGGATCGGTAACAGACCGGCAATGATCACCGCCACCGTCATGGCCTTGGGTCGGACGCGCTGTACCGCCCCCTCGCGAATCGCGGCGACCAGCCCGCGCTCCGTGCAATCGCCAGCGTCTTCACGCTCGGCCCAGGCGTTCTTCAGATAGAGCAGCATGATCACGCCAAACTCGGCAGACACGCCGGCCAGCGCAATGAAGCCGACACCCGTGGCCACCGACAGATTGAAGCCGAGCCCATAGAGAAACCACGCCCCACCCGCAAGGGCAAAAGGCAGTGTTGCCATAATCAGCAAGGCTTCGTCGAAGCGCGCGAACGTCAGGTAAAGCAGCACAAAAATGATCAGCAGCGTGGCAGGCACTACCAGCTTGAGTCGCGCGTTGGCCCGTTCGAGGAACTCGAACTGCCCGGAATAGCTGAGGCTCATGCCGGGTTGCAATTTGACCTGCTCATTGACCACCCGACGCAGGTCGGCGACCACTGAGGCAATGTCCCGTCCACGTACGTCGATGTACACCCAGCCGGAGGGTCGGGCGTTCTCGCTCTTGAGCATTGGCGGGCCATCCGTCACCTTGACCTTGGCCACCGTGCCGAGAGTGATCTGGCTTCCCAGCGGCGTGTAGATCGGCAGTTGCTCCAGAGCGCCGAGAGAATCGCGCCACTCGCGGGGATAACGCACATTGATCGGAAAACGCGCGCGCCCCTCGATGGTTTCGCCAACGTTTTCGCCGCCAATGGCACCGGCCACGATCGATTGCACATCGGCAATATTGAGTCCGTAACGAGCGGCAGCCTTACGGTCAATGTCCACATCGATATAACGCCCGCCAGTCAAACGTTCGGCCAGCGCGGAACTGACGCCTGGTACGCCCTTGGCAGCGCGCTCGACACCCTGCGTGGCCATGTCGATTTGTGCCAGATCACTACCGGAAACCTTGATCCCGATCGGGCTTTTGATACCGGTGGCGAGCATATCGATACGGTTGCGGATCGGCGGAATCCAGATATTGGTCAGCCCCGGGACACGGACCACTCGATCCAGTTCTTCCACCAGTTTTTCCTGGGTCATTCCTGGGCGCCATTGTTCATGTGGCTTGAACGCAATGGTGGTTTCGAACATCTCCAACGGTGCCGGGTCGGTGGCGGTTTCGGCACGGCCGGCCTTGCCGAAAACGTGTTCGACTTCCGGCACGGTTTTGATCAGCCGGTCCGTCTGTTGCAGCAACTGCGCCGCTTTCTGTGCAGACAATCCCGGCAGTGCCGAGGGCATGTAAAGCAGATCACCTTCATCCAGCGGCGGCAGGAACTCGCCCCCTAAGCGAGACATTGGCCACAACGCGCTGACAAAGATCAGCAACGCGGCCAACAGGGTGATTTTCGGCCGACGCAGCACTGCGTCCAGCAACGGTTGATAGAGCCTGATCAACCAGCGATTCAGCGGGTTCTGTCGTTCGTCAGGGATCCGCCCGCGAATCCAGTAGCCCATCAACACCGGCACCAGCGTCACCGACAGCCCTGCCGCGGCGGCCATGGCGTAGGTTTTGGTGAACGCCAGTGGCCCGAACAAACGCCCTTCCTGAGCCTCCAGAGTAAACACCGGAATAAACGACAACGTGATGATCAACAGGCAAAAGAACAGCGCCGGCCCCACCTCCACCGCCGCATCGATCATCACTTGCCAGTGACGTTCACCTTTAAGCACCTCCGACGGATGAGCGACGTGCCAGGCCTCGATCTTCTTGTGGGCGTTCTCGATCATCACCACCGCGGCATCGACCATGGCGCCGATGGCAATCGCGATCCCGCCCAGGGACATGATGTTGGCGTTGATCCCTTGATGACGCATGACGATAAACGCAATCAACACCCCAATCGGCAAAGAGATGATTGCCACCAGCGCCGAGCGTAGATGCCAGAGGAAAATCCCGCAGACCAGCGAGACGACGATGAACTCCTCGATCAACTTGTGGGTGAGGTTCTCCACGGCTCGATCGATCAACTTGCTACGGTCATAGGTGGTGACAATCTCCACACCGGGCGGCAAGCTGCGTTTCAATTCATCGAGCTTCGTTTTGACCGCCGCAATGGTTTCGCGGGCATTCTTGCCGCTGCGCAAAATCACCACGCCGCCCACGGTCTCGCCTTCGCCGTCGAGTTCAGTGATACCACGACGCATCTCCGGCCCCAGTTGAATCGTCGCCACATCGCCGAGGGTGACGGGCACGCTGCCCACGCCGAGCTTGAGGGGGATGGCACGGAAGTCATCGAGTGTCTTCAGATAGCCCGAAGCGCGCACGATAAATTCGGTTTCCGCCATCTCCAGCACAGCACCGCCGGTTTCCTGATTGGCCTTGCCGATTGCCTCGGTAACCTGGGCCTGCGTGATCCCCAGGCTGGCCATTCTCAGCGGATCGAGCTGAACCTGATATTGCTTGACCATCCCGCCCACGCTGGCCACTTCGGCAACGTTGGGCAGGGTCTTGAGTTCGAACTTGAGGAACCAGTCCTGCAGGGCCCGCAGTTGCGCGAGGTCATGCCCGCCGCTGCGATCCACCAGGGCGTACTGATAGATCCAGCCAACCCCGGTGGCATCCGGCCCCAAGGCCGGTTTGGCGCTGGCCGGCAGGCGACTCTGGACCTGGCTCAGGTACTCCAGCACCCGCGAGCGCGCCCAATACAAATCGGTTCCATCCTCGAACAACACGTAGACAAAGCTGTCGCCGAAAAAGGAATAGCCGCGAACCGTCTTCGCACCGGGTACCGACAACATGGTGGTTGCCAGCGGATAGGTCACCTGGTTCTCGACAATCTGCGGTGCCTGGCCTGCATAGGGCGTACGGATGATCACTTGAACATCAGAGAGATCCGGCAGTGCATCGATGGCGGTACTTTGAACTGACCAGACGCCCCAGGCCGTGACAAACACGGTCGCCAGCAGCACCAGGAAACGATTGGCCACGGACCAGCGAATCAGCGCGGCAATCATGGCTGGACTCCGGTTTGCTCCAGGGGCTGAACAGTCAGCCCTTTGAGGCTGGCTTCCGAGTCGAGCAAGAACTGGCCCGAACTCACCACCTGCTGCCCCTCCTCCAGACCGTTCAGAATTGCCGTTTGTCCATCGTTTTCCTGGCCTGCCCGCACCTCTACCGGGCGATAGCGCCCGCCGTCTTCGGCAAGCATCACCAACACGCGCCGACCAGTGCGAATCAACGCCTCGCTCGGCACCCACAACACGCTTTGCTCAGTCGACCGGTTCAATCGCACCTGCACCGTGAGGCCGGGGCGCAAGCGGCCGTCAGGATTGGGCAATTCAACCCGCACGCTGACGGTTCGGCTGTCCGCGCTGGTTTGCGGCAGGATCGCACTGACCGTACCGTGAAGGATTGCGTCCGGGAACGTAGCCAGCCTGGCCTCTACCGTCTGACCGACCTGAACTGCCCCGGCTGCCGACTCCGGCACGGCCACCGCCAGCCACACACGATCAAGGCCGTTGACCCTGGCCAGCGTCTCGCCGACGGCCAGGGTCATGCCGGCACGTACGTTCAACTCCTGCAACACGCCGGCAATAGGGGTGCTGATGGTCTGGTTTGCCTGCACCTTGCCGCTGCGCTCAACCTGAGCGATCAACGCCGCCGGCATTCCGGTCAGACGCAGGCGTTGACGGGCCGCCGCCAACAGGCCGGCATCGCCCGTGTGTTTGAGTGCCAGGAACTCTTCCTGGGCCGCGGCCCATTCAGGCAGCAGAATGTCCGCCAATGGCGCGCCGGCCTTGAGTACATCGCCCGGCGCACGGGCATAGACCCGTTCGACAAAACCCGGCGTGCGTGCCTGGATCACCGCGACATCCCGTTCGTTGTAGGTCAGCACGCCTGCCGCTTCGAGGCTGGAAGCCTGAACGCCACGGGTTACGCTAGCCAGACGAACGCCCAGGTTCTGCGTCACGCTCGCGTCGACCTGCACAGCGGCGGTGTCCTGGGCACCGTCGGCGTAGCGTGGCACCAGTTCCATGTCCATGAAAGGCGACTTGCCGGGCTTGTCGAACTTTTGCTGCGGGTACATCGGGTCGTACCAATACAAGGCCTTGCGCTCGTCCTGGGTCATGGCGCCTTGAACGACGGGCTCCGCTTTATGGGCAAGCCAGTAACCGCAGACACCGCCCAGCGCCAGTGCGCCAGCGACCCACAGAACACCTTTGAAACGCTGAATGCTCATTGACCTGCCTCCCCATAAGCGAAATACAGCCGAGCACTGGTCAGCGCTTTCTGTTCGTTGACATCGATCTGTTTCAGGCGGGCGTCGATCAATTCACGCCGGGCGGCGACGACGGCCGACAAGTCAGCTTTACCCGCCCGGTAACTGGCCATGAGCAACTCGACCTTTTCTTTGGCCAGCGGCAACAGGCTCTCCTGATAACGCCGCACAGCGCGGTCGAGCCGTTGATAGTCGGCCAGTTGTTCTTCCAGTTGCTGGGTGTGCTCACGGGTCAGGGCTTCGCGCTCGGCCTCCAGCTGATTCAATTCAGCACGCTTTGCCGCGATCTTCGGGTTCTGCCGGGTGTCGGGGAACAGCGGCAGATCAAAGGTGAATTGCACGCTGACCATGTCGCCAAACTCCCGACCGCGCCGCTGATAATCGACTTCCCAACTCCAGTCGGACCGTTTGTCAGCCTCAGCTTCACGGACTTTGGCCTGCGCCTCACGGGTCGTTGGCGCAAACGCCGCCAATGAGGGGTGATGTTCAAGCTTGTGGACGTAGCCCGACGTGTCGATGGGCCATTGCGGCCAGTTTCCGACCGGTTGTTCATTGGCGGCATGGCCAATCCAGCGCTTGAGTGCCGCGCGGGCTTGCGCGCGCTGAAGCAGTAATTGGTCTTGTTGCTCTTCCAGTTGCGCCGCTTCCTGCTTCGGAGTCACCGCATCGGCAGGCTGAGCCCGACCGCTGGCGATCTGCGCACGAACGGTGTCAGCCAACAACCGATTCTCACGGTAAAACGCCTGGAACAGAGTCTGTTTCAGCTCCACCGAATAACTGCCGATCCAGGCCAGCGCCGTGGCCTGCCGTACATTCAGGCGTTCGACACGCCCTTGCGCAGCGGCCAGTTCAACCGCGGCCTCGGCAACTTCAGTGCGCGCCCGACGCTTGTCACCATTGGGCATTTCCTGCATCACACCGACCGTTTGCATGGTCATGAAATCGTGATCCAGCGTCCCGCGATCGGGACCGCCCACCGGAAAGTTCTGTACCCCCAGCACCAGCTTGGGGTCGGGCAACTCGCCGGCAGGAATGGCAGCACTTCTGGCCGCCTGGAGTTTTTCGGCCTGGGCTGTGAGGGACGGCGCGTTGTCGTCAGCCAGCCGCAGGGCTTCGTCTAGCGTCAATGGGGCAGCAACGCACGGCAAGGCCAGCACGCTTGCCGCCAGGGCAGCCGCTAGCGGCCACCCTGTGCGAAAGCACATGGAGTTCATGTTCACAATTCCTGTGATGATCCACTGCGCGCGTTCAAAGGCGCACAGCAACGCCATCCCGCGACGGCGGAATGGGGCTCAGCGTGGAACAGGAATCAGAAGCGAGGGGGTCGCCATACCCCGGACGGGGTCTGGACAGGCAGTGCGTCTACAAAAACCGTGGCTACGACGGGGTTGAACAAGGTGACTGGAGGTTTGGCGATGCTGACTTGCAGCATGCCACCGGTCTTGCACTCCTGACCGGGCTTACAGGCTTTGCCGTGCTCGGAGGGGGTGCTCATGTCCTGGCAGCAGTCTTTGTCCATGTCGCCCATCATCGCCATGCCCGTGGTTTTCATCGGGCAAGGTTCCGTGGGTGCCTGAATGCCCGCCATTCCACTCAGCGGAAGCGCGAAGCACATCAGGAAAATGAGACAACACCGCAAATAACGTTTCATGGGCCGAAGTCTAGCCAGAGGAATCGTTGCTTACAATGACAGCTGGGTGAAAAACATATCGCACGGTGCAAGCACAGCCTCGCGATACATCGGTAGACTTTTGGCACACAATCAAACACACGCAGGCTGCGACAGCCCACCAGCGCCCGGTGTTCAGATGAGGACTTGATGTGAATAAAAACCTCGCAAGCGCCCAATCCACGCCACTGCGCATCCCACGAACAGTCTGGGCCCTGGGTTTTGTCAGCCTGTTCATGGACCTGTCCTCCGAGCTGGTACACAGCCTGCTGCCGGTGTTTCTGGTCACCACCCTGGGTGCCAGCGCCTTGACCGTCGGGGTGATCGAAGGCATCGCCGAGGCGACTGCGATGCTGGTCAAGATATTCTCCGGCGCCATCAGCGACTTTATCGGCCGGCGTAAAGGCCTGCTGTTGATGGGCTACGGTCTGGCGGCGTTGTCGAAACCGCTCTTCCCTCTCGCGCAGTCGGTAGACCTGGTGTTTACCGCGCGTTTTCTGGATCGCATCGGCAAAGGCATTCGTGGCGCACCGCGCGATGCGCTGGTCGCCGATGTCGCCCCCGCCGAAATCCGTGGCGCCTGCTTTGGCCTGCGCCAGTCGATGGACACCGTGGGAGCGATTCTGGGTCCGGTTCTGGCGATCATGCTGATGCTCTGGCTCGGGCAAATCCATCTGGTGCTGTGGTTTGCGGTGATCCCGGCGGTGATATCGGTGGCGCTGATTGTCGGTGGCGTGAAAGAGCCGACCGCTGTCACCGGCGAACACGCCTTTCGCTCGCCCATCCACTGGAAGGTGCTGCGGGAGTTCTCCCGCGGCTATTGGTGGGTGGTAATCGTCGGCGGGCTCTTCACGCTGGCCCGTTTCAGCGAGGCCTTTCTGGTCTTGAAAGCGCAACAAACAGGCCTGACGGCCACTTGGGTGCCGATGGTGATGGTGGTCATGGCGCTGCTGTATGCGGTGTCCGCCTACCCGGCGGGCTGGTTGTCCGACCGGATCAGCCGCACCAAGTTGCTGTGTGTCGGCATGGGGTTGCTGATCCTGGCGGACCTGCTGTTGGCGCAAGCGGATTCAATCATGACCATGCTGGCGGGCGTGGCCCTGTGGGGCCTGCACATGGGTTTCAGCCAGGGCATTCTCGCGACGCTGATCGCCGACACCGCACCCGAACATCTCAGGGGCACGGCGTTCGGCCTGTTCAATCTGATCAGCGGCGTGTGCCTGTTGATCGCCAGCGTACTGGCCGGCGCACTGTGGGAAACCTCGGGTTCCGCCAGCACCTTCATTGCTGGTGCGGTGCTGGCGGCTGCGGCGCTGGCGTTGCTCCTGTTGCGCAAGTCCTAATGCCGGCAAATTAAGCCGCAGCGCACTCTTTGTAGCAGCTGTCGAGCTTGCGAGGCTGCGTTCGGCTGCGCAGCAGTCGTGAATCCGGCTAACGCGATTCGCCTGACACACCGCAAGCTCTGGTTTGACGACTGCTTCGCAGCCGAACGCAGCCTCGCAAGCTCGACAGCTGCTACAGGTCGCGTTGCGACTTACCGGCATTAGCGCAATCCCTAGTCCGCGATAGCGGCGAACCCGCGTTGCAAATCCTCGGTCAATGCATCGACATCTTCCAGGCCAATGTGCAACCGCAGCACCGGGTTCAATGCGCGATCTGTCGCACTGTTGCGATCCTGGGTGTCGGCGACGGTGATCAGGCTTTCATAGCCGCCCCAGGACGCGCCCAGACCAAACACCTGCAACGCATCGATGAAACGCTCTACGTACGTGGCGTCGGCATCGCGCAGTTCGAACGACAGCAAACCGTTGCTGCCCGTGAAGTCCCGCCGCCACAGTGCATGATGGGGGTGATCGGGCAACGCCGGATGGAACACCCGTTTCACCTGCGGTTGCGCTTGTAGCCAATGAGCGATGTCCAGGGCCTGGCGTTCGTGCACCTCCAGGCGCGGCGCCAGGGTTCGGGCGCCGCGCAGCACCAGCCAGGCGTCGTCGGGGCTGACGGCGATGCCAAAGGTGTCGCTCATGGACGCCAGCGGCTGCCAGACCTCTTGTCGGGTGCATACGCTGCCCATGACCACATCGCTGTGGCCGCACAGGTACTTGGTCAACGCCATGATCGAGATGTCCGCGCCCAGGGTCAGCGGCCGGTACAGGTAGCCCGAGCCCCAGGTGTTATCGACGGCCAACAGGATGCCCCGCGGTTTGCACAGTGCGGCGATGGCCGGCAGGTCACAGAGTTCATACAGCAGCGAGCCGGGCACTTCGGTGTAGACCATTTTGGTGTTGGCTTGCAGTTGCGCTTGCAGCCCGCTGCCGTCAGGCGCGAAGTAATTGACCTGGATGCCGAACGGCTCAAGCAGCTCCCGGGCCAGACGCCGCACGGGCGCATACACCGCGTCAGTGATCAGCACATGATCGCCGGGCCGCAGGTAGGCCAGGAATGTCTGCGCCACCGCCGCCAGTCCGGTGCCGAACAGGCGGGTGCGATAACCGCCTTCCAGTTCCGTCACCAGATCTTCCAGGGCAAAAGCCGTCGGATTACCCCGGGCGCCATAGCTCAGCACCCGTTCGCGATCACGGCGAGCGCGGGCGTCGCGCATTTGCGCCAGGTTGTCGAACAGCACCGTGCTCAAACGAGTGACCGGCACGTTGACACCCCGACTGCCACTGCCCTTTTCGGTACGCGCCGCATGAATCAGACGGGTACGCACCCGCGCTTCACGAGTCGCTTGAGACGGCGCGCGCAGCGGTTTGAGGCTGGCGATTTCGTCTGCGCTCATTTGCGCCAACAGGCCGATTTCCCACGCCAGGTACTGACGCGCCGCGTCTTTGTTGCCGGCGTGGCGATCATGGGTAAAGAACAGAAAATCGATGCATCGGTGATCGGGCGGTGTGTTGGCATCCTCTTGCAGCGCAAACCCCGCCGCGCGCCAAGCGTCGACACCGCCGCTCAACAACCGGGTTTGCGCACGCTGAACATCGGGCAATTCCAGCGCCGCGAAAGCGGCCAGCAGCGGGTCATCGGCCAGCAACACCAGCGGCCGCTGTTCACCGGCCACTTCACTTGCCAGCAACGAACGAATCGACCAGCGCGAGCCGGCGATATGACCTTTGCGGTAGGTCATGCTCGGGCGCAGATCAATCAATGCCACCGCGTCATCCTTCAACGCATCGTCCAGGGCCTGCGCAGTGATCACGGGCAACGCTTCGTGTGCGGATACCTCAAGCGCGGGCAATGCCAGACCGCTGCTCGCCCCACCCTCCAGCACATAAGCCTCATGCCCCAACTGCCGAAGCCAACTGGCAACGATCGGTGCCCGTATGCCATCGCTGTCGATCAGCACCAACCGCGCCTGGCGTACGCCGATATACAGGTCGGTAGACTGAATCAACTGCCCACCCGGCGTGTGTTGAGCACCCGACAGACTGCCGGCGACAAACTCCTCGATAGTGCGCACATCGCACAGAAACAAACTGCGTGCGGCCTCCCCGGCCCACTGCTCGACCTGCGCCGCCGCAACGGTTTTCACCCCGGCCCGTTCGGCCAGTTGTGCCGCGGCGAGTCGCTGTTGCGGCAACGTCTTCGATGACACCTCATCGGCATAGCGGCGGGTACTGCCATGCTCCAGCTGAAGGTCTTCCAGGTACCAGCCCTGCGTACCGTTCTCCAGGGCGTAGACCGGGTTCTTCAACCCCAGATTGATCAGGGTCTGGGCGCCGATGATGCTGCGGGTTCGACCGGCGCAATTGACCACGATCGGCGTGCTGTCGTCCGGCACCAGATCCTGTACGCGATAGCCCAGTTCGCCATTCGGGCAGCAGACAGAACCGGGGATGGTCATCTTGCGGTATTCGTCGAACGGCCGACCGTCCAGCACCACCAGCGGCTCGCCCCGGGCTTGCCATTCGGCTAACTGCCTGGCGGTGACATGCGGCGTATCACTGGCCTCTTCCACCAACTCGCCAAAGGCCTTGGACGGCACATGTACACCCGCGAACAGTTGCAGACCTGCCGCCTGCCAGGCATCGGCACCGCCGTCGAGAATATGCACGCGGCTGTACCCCAGCGCCTGCAAACGCCGAGCAGAACGCAACGCGACGTCCCCGCCGTTCTGGTCATAGATCACCAGCCGCACCTGAGGATTCGGCGCCAGGCGTCGGACCTCCAGCTCCAGGCGACTGTAGGGCAGGTTCACCCCGTGAAACAGGTGAGCCTCGCCATATTGGCCATGCTCACGCACATCAAACAGGGCAATTTCCTGCCCATCGAACAGCCATTGCTGCAGTTGCCCTGGAGTTACGGTCTGGCTCATGAGAGTCCCGTTTGCATAATCGGATTATTGAAGCGCCAGCGAGCGCTCGTTGGCCGCGACTTCCCGGCCTTTGGCATAAGCGCGCCGGACGGCCGGGCGTGCCTTGAGACGTTCACGCCAGCTATTAATGTGCGGATAGTTCGTCAGGTCCTGGCCCTGTCGCAGCGGCTGGATCCACGGAAAGATCGCCATGTCGGCGATGGAATACTCGCCTGCGACAAACGGCACCTCAGACAAGCGTGTTTCCAGCACGCCGTACAAGCGCGTCGCCTCGGCATGGAGCAGGTCCAAAGCAAACGGAATCGGCTCCGGCGCTTTCTCCTTGAACACCTGCAACTGGCTCAGGTACGGGGTGATATGCCCCACTTGCCAGAACAACCATTCCTGAACCTTTTGCCGCTCGGCACTGCCGGTGGGTGGCAAAAAGCGCCCGGTCTTGTCGGCCAGGTAATTGAGAATGGCACCGGACTCGAACAGGCTCAGCGGCTCGCCCAACCCCTGCGGGGCATGGTCGACAATCGCCGGAATCCGGCCATTGGCGCTGATGCGCTGGAACGCCGCCTGCTTCTGCTGCCCCTCGCGAATGTTGATCGGCAGCACGCGGTACTCAAGCTCCAGTTCTTCGAGCAAGATGCCGATCTTCAAGCCATTGCCAGTGGGCCAGTAGTACAGATCGATCATGCATAGGCCTTGATCGACGGCGCCATTTGCGAGGCGTTGTAATTGAGAATGCGCCCGTCGGCCTCGACCCCGTAACGGCCGTTGAGCGATTCCAGCGGCAAGCCATACAGGTGGAAATGCAGGGTCGGCTGCTCGCCTTCGACACGGATGCCATGCAGGTCTTCTCCGAGAAACGAGATCGACGTGCCGGGTTGCACGATCACTTCCTTTGCCAGGTGCAACGTGGTGAACCCAGGCTCGCGGCCCTCGTCATCACGGGTGTAGACGTAGTTGATTTCCTGGCCTTCGATGGCGCTGATGATTGCCCAGGTTTCGTGGTTGTGCGGGATCGTACTTTTACCCGGCAGCAATGAGTTGAGGTACAGCGTCGGTGTGTCGCCATCGTCGTTGAGGCGGTAGCGGAACGCGGTGCTGCCCTGCCCCGGCACGGGTGCCGGGAACGCGTCGAAATTGAACAGATCACGGCGCTCGGCCAGGGTTTCGAGCAAGGCGACGATCTCCGTCAACGCGGCACGGTCGACGCCACGCTGATGGATAACGCGGATTTTCTTGAGGAAATCCTCGATGACGGCGGCACGGTTATCGGTACTCATGAACAGACTCCTCGGTATTAGACAGACAGGCTGTAGCGGCTCAGGTTACTCAACAGATACGGATCGTTGGCGACACGGGGACGGCGTCCCGGATCGCCCAAGGCGTGGCGCAAAAATGCTTGAGTGCGCTCGCTGGTGGGATGCTGGAAAATCTGCGCGGCACTGCCGTGCTCGACGATCACGCCGTTTTCGGTGAAGTAGACGATGTCGCTGATCTCTTCGGCGAAGCGCATTTCGTGGGTCACCAGCACGCAGGTCATGCCCTCTTCGGTCAGCTCGCGAATCACCGTCAGCACCTCGCCAACGGTTTCCGGGTCGAGGGCCGAGGTCACCTCATCGAACAGAATCAATTCCGGACGCATCGCCAACGCACGGGCAATCGCCACCCGCTGTTGCTGACCGCCGGAGAGTTGCCCCGGATAAGCATCGGCCTTGTGCTCCATGCGCACCTTGGCCAGCAAGGTGCGGGCGTCTTTCTCGGCCTCGGCGCGATTGCGCCCCAGGACTTTGCGCGGGGCGATCACCAGGTTCTCCAGCACCGACAAATGCGGGAACAGGTTGTACTGCTGGAACACAAACCCCACACGCTTGCGCAACTCGATGCGCTGGGCTTCCTGGGCCAGGGTGTGAACCTCGGTGGAACCGACGCGAATGCTCCCGCGCTGGGGCTGCAACAGCCCGGTGATACAACGCAGGATGGTCGATTTGCCGGATCCGGACGGGCCGATGATCGACACGGCCTGGCCGCGATGCACCTCGAGGTCGATGCCCTTGAGCACCGGGTTGCTGCCAAATGACAGGTGCAGATCGCGCAGGCTGACCAGGGGCTCGGCGACGGTTTCAGTAGAAGGCATAACGTCGCTCCAGGCGTTGGGTGAGTCGGGAAATCGGGTAGCAGTAAGCAAAGAACAGCACCAGCAGGCTCAGGTAAATCACCACGGTGAAGCCGGTGAGGTTCACCGTGTTGCTGGCGATTTGCGCGGTGTCGATCACGTCATGCACGCCCACCAAAGACGCCAGTGCGGTGCCCATGGTGATCACCGCGTAGAGGTTCATCCACGGCGGCAACATGCGCTTGAAGCACTGCGGCAGGATGATCGAACGGAAAATCTGCCCGCGAGTGAAGGCCAGGGACCGCGCCGCTTCCCATTGGGTGCTGGGAATCGAGCCGACCGCGCCACGGAAGATTTCGGCGACGTTGGCGCTCGCCGGCAACGCCAGGCCGAGGGTGACCTTGACCCAGTCCGGGAACGAGACATAAGTGCTGCCGATGTGGATCTCGAACGGGAACACATAGGTGGTGAAATAGATCAGCACCAGCCACGGCGCGTTGCGAAAAATCTGCACCCAAATCCGCGCCGGCAGGCGCAGCAGCCACAACGGCGACAACGCCAGGGCACCGACCAACAACCCCAGCAACGAGCCCAGCCCGATCGCCACCAGACTGATCAGAATGTTCTGGCCAAACCCGACGACCAAGGCCGGCGACCATTGCAGCAAAGCCTTGAGTACCGGGCTGTGCGGCGCGAAATACACCAGCCAGAGCACGGCCCCCGCCAACAGCAGCAACTTGCCGACATGCCGACGCGGCCAGGCCAACGGCGCGGTGACGGACGATTCAATGGCCATAGCCGGGCATCCTCAGGCGCGCTTCGAGCAGGCGCCCCACACAATTGACGGTAAAACTCAGCAGGCCGAAAAACGTCAGGATCAAAATCATCAGCTCCAACACGTTATCGCTCTGGGTCCAGATCATGATCGCTGCGTAGGTGATATCGCCGACGGCGATGGCCGAGGCGACGGCGGTCATTTTTACCAGGTCGATCAGGTTGTTGATCAGCGACGGCAAGGCAAACCGCAAGGCCAGCGGCAGTTGTACATTCCACAGCAACTGGCGGCTGCTGAACGCCAGCGAACTGGCCGCCTCCATCGTCACCGCCGGCACGGCTTCGATGCCGGCGCGCAAGGCTTCGGCATGGAACGCGCCCTTGTGCAGCGAAATCACGATCACCACCCAGGCAAACGGCGTCAGCGGGTTGGCCGTGCCGACGGCCTGGGTCAGCAGCATGTTCAGCACCAGAAATGCGCAATACAGCTGCACCAGCGTCGGCGTGTTGCGGGTGACTTCGACAAACACCCGCGCAGGTTTTGCCAGCCAGGGTTTGCCCGAGGTCAACATTGCCGCCAAACCGACACCCGCCAGCAGGCTGCCAACGATGGTGAACAGGCACAGCAGCACCGTGGTCAGCGCGCCCTGCTCCAGGGTTCCGCGCTGATAAGCGTCCAGCAGAAATCCGTAGTTCAGGCCGAACCCGGCGGCCCAGTGGACGAATAGTTCCAACAAATGACTCATGGTTCGCCCCGCAATTGCCTGCAGGCTTGAGCGATGCGGCGTCCGGCTTCGACTACGGTGTCGGTCGCCGTGGCAATGGACAGGCGAAACCACGGCGACAAGCCATAAGCGCTGCCCGCCACGCCGGCCACGCCCTCTTCCAGCAAATACGCGACGACGTCGGCATCGCTTTGCAGACGTAGACCGTCCGGGCGATAGCGCCCCAACAACCCGGCGCAGCGCACAAACACGAAGAAACCACCTTGAGGTTCGAGCACTTCAAGACCGTCCACTTCGCGTAAGGCGCTGACCAGTGAATCCCGGCGCTGCTGATAGGCCGCGACCTGCGACCGCAAGAAATCCAGTCCACCTTCGAATGCGGCCAACGCGGCGGCTTGTCCGACCGAGGAAGCGCCCGAGGCGGATTGCGATTGCACCACGGTCATGGCCTGGGTCAGCGCTTGTGGCCCGGCGCCGAAACCGATGCGCCAACCGGTCATGGCGTAGGTCTTGGACACGCCGCCCACCAGCAGGCAGCGCGCCTGCAAATCCGGCGCAACGTTGAGCAGGCTCTGGGCAGGCAAACCGTCGAAACGGATATGCTCGTAGAGCTCATCCAGCAGAATCAGCACGTGGGGATGGCGCCGCAACACCTCGGCCAGGGCGCGCAGCTCGGCCGTGCTGTACACCGCGCCGCTGGGGTTGCCGGGGCCGTTGAGGATCAGCCAGCGAGTCCGTTCGCCAATCCGTTGCTCCAATCGTTCGGCCGTCAGCTTGCAGCCTTGCTCCAATCCACATTCGATAAACACCGGCTCGCCGCCATTGAAGCGCACGCTGTCGGGGAACGACGGCCAGTACGGCGTTGGCACCAGCACCTGATCGCCGTCGTCGAGGGTGGCGGCGAAGGCATTGAAGATGATCTGTTTGGCACCGTTGGCAATCACGATCGATTCCAGCGGATAGTCCAGCTGGTTTTCCTGCTGGAGTTTGCGTTGCACCGCGATGCGCAAGGCCTTCACGCCCGGTGTCGGCGTGTACTTGGTGGCACCGGCGGCGATGGCGGCATAAGCGGCCTGCTTGATGTGCTCCGGGGTGTCGAAATCCGGTTCGCCGGTGGTCAGGTCGAGGATGTCGCGACCGGCCTCGCGCAATGCCGTGGCTTGAGATTTCGCGGCGGCATTGGCCGACAGCGAGACGCGCTGTACGCGTTTGGACAGGCGAAAAGTCATGACCCAATCCCCTCCAACACCTTGCCGGGGTTCAGCAGATTGTTCGGGTCCAGCGCTTGCTTGATCCGGCGCATCAGGTCGAGTTCCACCGGGCTTTTGTAGCGCCCGAGCATGCCCCGTTTGCGCTGGCCGACACCGTGTTCGGCGCTGATGGAGCCGCCGTGAGCGTGGGCGCTGTCGTGCACCAGTTGGCTGAGTGCTGCGTAATGGGCCATGTGTGCCTCGACCGTTGAGTTGTGCGGATGGGCGACGTTGTAATGCAGGTTACCGTCGCCCAGATGGCCGAAGGTGTAATGCCGCACACCGGGGAAATGGCGCTGCAACAGCGCATCGGTATGGGCGACAAATGCCACGACCTGGGAAATCGGCACCGAGATGTCGTGCTTCATGTTGCGACCGGCACGCTTCTGCGCCTCGCTCATGTTCTCGCGCAACAGCCAAAACGCCTGGCTCTGGGCGAGGCTTTCGGCGATCAGCGCATCGGCCAGCAGGTTCTGCTCGAAGGCCTCGCCCAGAACCTGTTCAAACGCTTCGCGGGCATGGCTTTCGCTGTGGTTATCGGACAATTCCAACAGTGCGAACCAAGGCTGGCTGGCACCGGGAAAGGGTTGCGGGCCTTCGGGAAATTGCTCGCGCAGCAACGTCAGGCACTCGGCACTGAGCAGTTCGAACGCGGTGAGGCTGGCACCGAAACCGGCGCGGGCATGGGACAGGAATGTCACTGCCTGGGCCAGCGAGCCGAAGGCCAGCAACGCCGTGGCCTGGGCCTTGGGCAACGGGAACAGTTTCAGGGTGGCGGCGGTGATAATGCCGAGGGTGCCTTCGCTGCCGATGAACAGGTCGCGCAAGTCGTAGCCGGTGTTGTCCTTGCGCAAACCGCGCAGGCCATTCCAGATTTCACCCTGGGCGGTGACCACTTCCAGACCGAGGGTCAATTCGCGGGTATTGCCATAACGCAGCACCGCCGTGCCACCGGCATTGGTGCCCAGATTGCCGCCAATCGTGCAGCTGCCTTCGGCGCCCAGGCTCAGCGGAAACAGGCGCCCGGCATCGCGGGCAACGTCCTGAATAGTGTGCAGAATGCAGCCGGCCTCGACGGTCAGGGTGTCGTTGTCGGTGTCCACCGCCCGCACGCGGTTCATCCGGTCGAGCAGTAGCAACACCGCGCGGCCACTGGCGTCCGGGGTCGCGCCGCCCATCAGCCCGGTGTTGCCGCCCTGCACCACCACCGGCGTATCGCAGGCCACGCACGCACGAACCACCGCCGCGACTTCTTCGGTGCTTGCCGGATGCACGGCGGCAATCACCTGCCCCACGTAACGGCCCTGCTTGTCGGTCAGGTACGGCGCGGCCTCTTCGCTGGTCTGCACATGACGGGCGCCGAGCAGTTGCTGCAAGGCCACGAACAACGGTCGACTCATGACCGCACTGCCAGCGGTGCCGCGTTGCGGTATTGCTCGTGCAGGTCACGCAAGGCTTGCGACGGTGCCATGCCGGTGCGTTCGCCCAGTTCGATCAGCCAGCCGCTGCGGTGCCAGTCGCGCACGATGGCATCCAGTTTCGCTTGGGTATCATGCTCACCCTTGCGTATCCAGATCACCGAATTCGACGGGATCAAATCCCCCGGCAGCGGGATTTCATACCCGGCCCACTCGGCATCGCTCAACAAGGTATGCATGGTCGGGCTGACATGCACCGCCGCCACGCAACCATTGCCGCGCAGCGACAACAGCGATTCGGACTGGCTGCGGAACGCCTTGATTTGCGCACCGTAGGTTTCCTGCAATGGCTTGATGAAGTTGCTGCCCTGGGACACGCACACCGGCTTGTCCTTGAGGTCGCTCCACTGGGTGATGCCCGCACCCTTGCGAATCAACGCGGCGCCGCCGACTTCTTCATAGGGCGTGGGCACGTAATCGAGAATCTCGGCGCGTTCTTCGGTGAACTGCATATTGGCGATCAGGATGTCGACCTTGCCCTGTTGCAGGAACTGCACCCGGTTGGGTGCCAGCACCGAAACAGTCTGGGCCTCGACACCCAGCGCCTTGGCGATGCCCTTGGCCAGTTCGACGTTGTACCCCAGGTGTTCGCCGGTCTTGGGGTCGAGGGTGCCGAACGGCGGACCACTGAGCATCACCCCGACGCTGATTGCGTGGCGTTGTTCGATCTTGTCCAGCGTGGCATCGGCCTGAGCGAGGCTGGCGCCCAGCACGGCGCATCCTGCCAGGCACAGCGTGGCCAGGCTTCTAGCGGAAAAATATCGGTTCATGCACGACTACCTTGAACGACCGCCGAATCCGTCGGCGGTCTATTGAAAACGATGAGGTGAACCGCTCAGGCGCCGTTGGCCTGGAACTGTTTCTGCAATTCCACCAGGGCCGGTGACGCGGGCGTGATGCGGTTGCGGGTCTGGGCGTCGATCAGCCAGCCGCTGCGGTGCAGTTCCTTGACGATGGGGTCGAGCCGGGCCTGGGTATCGCGTTCGCCAGGTCGGGTCCAGATCACCGAAGGGGCCGGGTTGAGTTCCGGACTCAGCGCGCGATAGCCCTGCCATTCGGCGTTGTCGGCGATCAACGGGTTGATCAGCGTGGCGTCATGCACTGCCGCGACGCAGTTGTTGCCACGCAGCGCGAGCAAGGATTCCGACGAGCTCTTGAACGCCTTGATCTCGACGCCCAACTCGGTGAGCGGCTTGATGTAGCTGCTGCCCTGGGAGGTGCAGACGGGCTGACCTTTGAGGTCTTCCCAGCGGGCGATTTTGCTGTCCTTGAGCAGCGCCGCGGTACCGCCGACACGGTAGAACGGCGTCGGCACAAAACCGAGGATCTCACCGCGCTCGGCGGTCCATTCCATGTTGGCGATCAGCAAATCCACTTTGCCCTGCTGCAAAAACTGCACGCGGTTGGCCGGCAATACCGGCTCCAGTTGCACCTCGGCGCCCAACTGCCGGCCCAGTTCCTGAGCGAGGTCGACATTCAAGCCCCGTGGTTTCTGAGTACCCGGATCGATACTGCCGAAGGGGCCGCCGGACAGTACGACCCCCACCGTCAGCACATGGCGTTGCTGGATCTTGTCCAGGGTGGCATCCGCCTGAGCCCCGGCACTGGCGGCCAATGAGATCAAGGCGCCCAGCATTACAGGCAACCAGCGTTTTACAGGTGAGCGCTCAAGCAACATGGATTTCCCCTCATGAATGATCGGCGTTCCCCGACCTGATGAGGCGGCATCCTAGGTACAGTTCTGAAGTAACGGAAATTCAAATATCTAATATCGTTATAACTTGCCGTGTTTTCTCTAAGTAACAATCTTCACGACGCCCGCATTTACTGACACTCTCGACCTGAACACTAAAATATCGCCAAAAACACATAAACAACTGTAATGTTTATGTTTGCAGCCTTGATATAAAAACAGCCCCGGAAATGGCCATGTCGACCTCACCTACCCTCGATCTCGAATTACTGCGCACCTTCATTGCCGTGGTCGATCACCACAGCTTCGCCGAGGCCGGCGCGCAACTGGCCCGCACGCAATCGTCGGTCACCCAGCACATGCAACGCCTGGAACAACAAGTGGGGGTGAATCTGTTCGAGAAGCGCGGGCGTCAGAAGCAACTGACCGAAGCCGGTTTGCAGCTGTTGCGTCATGCGCGGCAGATGCTCTCGCTCAACGACGATGCGTTGAATTCCCTGCGCGAAAGCAACTTGAGCGGTGTGCTGCGGATCGGCTCACCCCATGACATCGCCGACACCATCCTGCCGCCGATCCTCAGCCACATCGCCCGCTCGGCCCCGCGCTTGCGCCTGGAGATCGATGTCGGCCGCAGCCCGTTTCTGATGGATGACCTGCACCGGGGCAAGGTCGACATGGTGATTTCCACCCGCGAAGACCCGAGCCTCGAAGGCTTCGCCTTGCGTACCTCACCGGTGTGGTGGATCTGCTCGGCACAGTACATTCATACGCCGGAAGAACCCTTGCCGCTGATTCTGGTGGATGAACCAAGTATCTATCGTCGCTACGCCCTGGAGGCGCTGGAGCGCGCGAATATTCCATGGCGCCAGGCGTATCTGGCGTCGAACCTGATCGGCATCAAGGCCGCGACGCGTGCCGGGCTGGGTGTCACGCCCAGAAGCATGGAAATGCTCGGCCCGGACATGCGCGTGCTCGGCGAAAACGATGGCCTGCCACGGCTGCCGGACGTGACCTACCACTTGTGGATCCGGCCCAACACCGTGAACCCGCTGGTGCGTCGGGCCTATGAGTTGATCAGGAGCAGCCGGGGACTTTGACGCGGCCGCTCATAAGAACAAAAGAGCATTAATAAATACAAAATCAGTATTTATCGTTATAAACATATCCGCGTACTCTCAGCCCATCCCGTCATTCATCACCACAGTGAAGTGCCCCATGAATCCGACTGACAACCTCATCGACTTCGCCAGCTACCGCAAACGCAAACAGGCTCAGCAACGGGCACGGGCCATGTGGGAAATGTATGCACGCAACGCCGGCCTGCAGGGCTTTCAGTGGATCCAGGCCGCCCAGTCGACCGAGACCCGTCACGCATGAACGCGCAGCAACCCTCGCGCTTTCTGGTGAGCGCAGGCGAACCCGTGACGGACTTGAATAACCTCGAACCACTGGAAGAAGATCCGATCTGCGAGCGGGTCGCACAGAACCTGCAACGCCTGCGGGGCAAGCGTCATCTGTCCCTCGATGCCCTGGCCCGGCAATGCGGTGTGAGTCGGGCGATGCTGGCGCAGATCGAATCCGGACGCAGCGTGCCGTCGATCAAAGTGCTGTGCAAAATTGCCAAAGGCTTGAAGGTTTCGGTGGCAGCGTTTCTCGAGCACCGGGCTTTCGAAGGTGTGGCCGTGCTGTCGGCGAACCAGAGCAAACGCCTGGTCAGCGCCAGTGGCGCCTTCGTCAGCCGCGCGCTGTTTCCGTTCGACGTGGCACGCCAATCGGAATTTTACGAACTGCGTTTGAGCCCGTTGGGCGAAGACCACTCCGAGGGGCATGGCCCGGGAGTGCAGGAGAACCTGGTGGTGTCACAGGGCGTACTGGAAATCAGCGTCAACGATGAACGCTACCTGCTGTCCACCGGCGACTCGATCCTGTTCTACGCCGACCAGCCCCACCGCTATCGCAACCCTGCCGACAGTGAGGCAGTGGCTTATCTGGTGGTGACCTACCCGGAACGCCTGGACTAAAGAAGCCCGCTTCCACAGGGAATCCTCGGTGTCTGCCGGAATGAAAAAGCCCCCGCAACCCTAAGGTCGCGGGGGCTTTTTAATGTCTGCTGCCAGGGATCAGCAGGTGCAGCACATCATTGGCATGCCGTTGCAGCTCATCATCATCGGCATGCTGCAATCGTTCATCATTTTCATCATCAGGGCGCAGCAGCTTTTCATCATGTCCATGTTCATGCCGGCCATCGGCATGATTTTGCACATCATGCCGTCGGCCATCATGGTGCATTCCATCACGCACTTCATCGACGGCATCGGCATGCCCATCATCGGCATCATCATGTTCATCATCGGCATGGCCATGCTCACCTGGGACATGCACATCATGCTCATGTTGCCGCAGTGCATCATCATCGGCATGCCGCAGTTCATCATCATCTGCATCATTTCAGCGCTGTTCTTGAACATCGCCATGTCCATGCCAGCGGCTGGCATCATTTTGCACATCATGCCGTCGCCCATCATTTCGCAGCTCATGGTCGCCATCATCATCGGCATGCCCATCATAGGCATCATCGGCATGTTGGCGTTCATCATCGGCATTGGCATCTGCATGGCGTTCATCATGGTGTAACTCCCTAAGCGATTCGATAGTTGGACGAAGCTGATGGAGACGGATTCTAAGGACTGGCGTAGGGACGACAAGATGATGGCCGAGCAGCAGAATCTGATGTTTAAACCGCTTTAGTGCCGTGGCGGGGGCGCCGCTGTCTGCTATAGCGCCCCTATGGTATTGATCGCATACAAAATCAAAGCGAAGACATGGTTTTATCGGTTATGGATATTCGACCCAGCGCTATATAAAGAACCGAAAGAAATAATCGATCTAAACAGCGCTGAGTTTTTTACCCGTGCCAGGAGCTAGCAAGGCTTATGGATTCGCAACCAGGCCTGCTGGCGCTGTTGCACTGACTCAGCCGACTCGCCGACCAGCTCTTCATAAACAGATGGCGCGGTAGCCCCCTCGGTGTTGATGACGAGCACTCTCGAGTTCTTGTTCAGGCCGACCTTTTCGGCATGGGCAGGAACACCCACGAGATTGATCAAACCAGCGAGCCCGGCGACGCCGGATTCTCCTCCGACAACAGGAACATCATTACCCGAGCCCGCAGCGAGCAGCCGCATTGCACCTACCGCATCGCTGTCATTGATGAGCATGAAATGGTCAACGCTCTCACTCAGGAATTTCCATGCAAGCGGTGACGTTTCGCCACAGGCCAAACCTGCCATGACGGAATCCACGGAGCCAGTCGCATGGGCAGCCCGCCCCTTCAGCGCGCTTTGATAAAGGCAATCGGCCTGGACCGGCTCAACCATCACCACGATCGGGCGATCGGCGCCATAGCGCTCCCAGAAGTAACTGACCAAACCTGCTGCCAGGCCCCCTACTCCGCCTTGCACAAAGAGGTGCGTGAACGGATGCCCTGCGTGCCGCGACGTTTCTGACACCTCGATGATTTCGGCGGCGATCGTGCCGTAGCCTTGCATAACATCGCGCGGGATGACTTCGTAGCCTTCGTACGAGGTATCGGAGACAACGTGCCACTGGTTCTCTCTGGCCAACGTCGCGGCACGTTCAACCGACTCGTCGTAGTTGCCAGTAATGCGGACAATCTCTGCACCATACGCGGCAATGGCTTGCTCGCGCTCAACACTCACGTTGGCGTGAAGGACGATAACGCACCGGCAGCCAACGCTTTGTGCCGCAGCCGCCAGTGCACGTCCATGGTTACCGTCGGTTGCACTGATCGCCGTAAAGGAACCGAGCTGGTCCCGGTACTCACCCGCGAGCAACGCCTGAGGATTAAAGTTCTTTTGCGGGAACAATCGCAAAATCAACCGCACCAGGGCAATCGGCGCCCCCAGCGCCTTGAAGCTACCCAGCGGTGAGCGAACCGACTCATCTTTCACGCAGATTTGCCCGACATTAAGCTGCTTCGCCAAATCAACAAGATCCCACAGCGGCGTCGCTGTAGCGCTGAGCTGATTCCATGTCGAAAGCCAGCGACGACTCTCGTCAGCCTGCTTGATGCACATGATGTGTTGAAGTGACTCTGGATACGCTTCGCGTGTGGCGTGCGGGTTGGAAAAAAGCATAAAACCTCCAATGTCAGGCAAAGAGATACCACCGCCGGGTCTTGAAACCCAGGCGCCGTGTGTTGCAGCGGGAAAGCTATCGGGTTGTAGCGAGTCGTCGAGCAACCACGTCCAGCAGCACCTGAGCGCCCTTGATCAGTTGATCATCATCGGTGTGCTCCCGAGGGTTATGGCTGATGCCGCCCTTGCTTGGCACAAAGATCATCGCGGATGGCGCAACGCGCGCGATCATCTGAGCATCGTGCCCCGCCCCGGAAGTCATGCGTCGGTGGGTGAAGCCGAAACGCTTGGCGCTGTCTTCGATGACCTGCGCCAATTCGGGATCGAACACGACCGGCTGAAATCTCACCAGCTGCTCGGTAGAAACCCGTACGCCCTCACGCTCTGCGATGTTGGTGAGGAATCGGGACAAGCGTGTCTCAGCCGCTTGCAAACGGGCCTCGTCGGGATCACGCAGGTCGACCGTAAACGTCGATTTGCGAGGAATGACGTTAATCACATTGGGTTCAAATTGCATGCAGCCAACGGTCGCCAAGGTAGTACCACCTGAATCAGTGGCGATCTCACGCAAGTGATTCACCACCGCGCTTGCGCAATAACCGGCATCGTGACGCAAATGAGTGGGTGTAGTGCCCGCGTGGTTTGCGTTGCCCTGAATCGTCACCTGCTGCCACGAAATCCCCTGGAGATTTTCGACCACGCCGATCAGCGTTGACTCGGCTTCCAGGATCGGCCCCTGCTCGATATGCAGCTCCACATATTCGTGCGGTATCAGCGCGCCTGGTTCCAAATCCCCGGCGTAACCAATACGAGAGAGCTCATCGCCAAGACGGGTTCCGTCCGTCCCCAGGGTATTGAGCGCTTCGTCGACACTCATGCCACCGGCAAAAACCAGCGAGCCCATCATGTCCGGCTGATAACGCACACCCTCTTCATTGGTGAACGCGCCGACCGTGATTGAGCGCTCAGGCGTTACGCCAGCAGCACGGAAAGCACGCATGACGGCGAGCCCCGCGAGAACCCCATAACACCCGTCCAAAGCGCCGGCGTTTGTCACGGTGTCGATGTGCGAGCCCATCATGAAAGGCGCCTCCGTGCCGTCATCGGTGCTTGACCGGAGGGTTCCAAACACATTGCCGATGCGATCGACTTTGACGTCCAGGCTCAACTCATTCATCCAGCAGACAAGCTGATCACGGCCCTCCCTCTCGGCATCAGTCAGTGCAATTCGGGTACGCCCTCCGTCCTTGAGGTCGACACCGATTTGGCCCAGGGTCGCGAGTTGCTCCAGGAGCTTTGGCCCGTCCAGGTTCAATCCGAGATTGGCGCTTGCAACACTCATCAAACTTCTCCGTGAGGCGGGATACCCTTGGCGGGCTTTCGTAAATATTAATTCAATGAGATGCTCCAAAAATTGACAATTTCGTAGCGTATACGCACTTCTATTGCAAATTTTGGCGATTTATCGAAATAAAATTACCGGGATGCAGAAATGACGCTCGACGAGTTCGACATCAAGTTGCTGATTGAAATACAGCAAGATGCAACGCTCTCTCAGATTGAGCTGGGCAAGCGGGTTTCGTTGTCTTCCGCGGCAGTCAACCGCCGTCTGAAACGCCTGCATGACGAGGGCGTTATCAAGAAGACCATCGCGGTGATCGAGCCAGCGGCCATGGGGCATCCGCTGACGATCATTGCTGAGGTCGAGGTCGAGAGCGAGCGGATAGATTTACTGGATGCCATGAAGCAAAGCTTTGCCGCGTGCCCTCAAGTGCAGCAGTGCTACTACGTCGCGGGCGAGTGGGACTTTGTGCTGATCCTCGCGGTCAGGAGCATGCAGCAGTACACCGACCTGACCCGCGAGCTGTTCTTTGAGAACAACAACGTCAAACGATTCAAAACCCTTGTTTCGATGAGCACCGTGAAGCAGGGTTTGAATATCCCATTGGGCGTTGAATAACCTACGGTGCAGTGGAAGCGTCAGCGACCAAGGCTATCTGCCAATCCCCTGGCCTGCTGAGTCGCGGCCTCACGCGCGCTGAGGTCAACGTCTTCCCCCAGGATGGTTTTCTCCACAATCACCGAATGCACATCCGTCACGCCGATAAATTTCAGCCAGGCTTCGACGTAGGGCTTCTGGAAGTCGAAGCGCTCTGCCGGGGTGATCGACTGCGCCGAAAAATCCAGGCCGCGGGCGTACATCACCACGGCGGTTTTGTTGTGCAGCATGCCTTCCAGACCGCGCTCGGGGTCGAAGCTGAACAGGATGTCTTTCTGCGACACCAGGTCGATGAAGTGCTTGAGCTTGTACGGGATGCTGAAATTCCACAGTGGTACAGACATCACCAGCACATCCGCGCTGTGCAGGTGCGCGGCCAGATCTTTCAAGGTGTTCCAGGCGTCTTGTTGTACCGGAGTCAAGGGCGTGCCATTGAGCCCGGCGTATTTGGCCTCCATGGCCTGATCATTGAACTCCGGCAACGCCATGTTCCAAAGGTCGAGGGTGATGATTTCGGTGTCCGGGGTGTTTTCCTGGTAGCGCGCAATGAAGCTGCGGGCGACTTCAAGGGAGGCCGAGCGCTGTTTGCGCGGGGAACATTCGATATGCAGAAGAGTAATCATGGCACGCCTCGGGTAGTGGGAGATGGGGGCGGCGAACATTGCAACATAGTCTTATTTAGAATATAAATCGCAAATAAATCAGCTATTAATCACATATCAAACTATGTTCGATGCTCTGCTGCTCAAGACATTTGTCACGGTCGTCGATGAAGAAGGCTTCAGCCGTGCAGCCGAGAAGCTGCACCTGACCCAATCCGCGGTCAGTGGGCACGTGCGGCGACTGGAAGAACAGATTGGTAAACCCCTGCTGAGGCGTACCACCCGTTCCCAGCAACTGACGCCCGATGGCGAACGCCTGGTGGCTTTTGCGCGCACGATCCTCGCGCTGAACCGTGATGCCTGGGCAGAACTGACACGCACGCCGTTTCACGGGCGACTGCGGATCGGGGTATCCGAAGACTTTGTCGAATCGCGATTAATGCGGATTTTTCAGGATTTCGCGGCGCAGTACCCGGGGATGGAGATCGACGTGCAAGTGGGCATTCCGGGCACGTTGCTGGCCTTGATGAAGCAAGGGCATCTGGAACTGGTCATCGGTTCTCTGTGCGAAACCAGCGACGCGGGGCTGCTGCTGTGGCAAGAACCGCTGGTGTGGGCCTGGTCGGCGCAACCCGTCACCCAGTTGCCGACGCCGTTGCCGCTGGCCCTGTTCCCCGAGCCATGCCCTTATCGCGAAGTGGCCCTGACGCAGCTGGCTCGGGCGGGGATCGCCCAACGAACGGCGATGTTGTGCAGCAGCACGGCCGGATTGCGAGCAGCGGCGCTTGCTGGCTTCGCAGTAGCGCCCATGCCAGTCAGTCAGTTGGGTCAAGGACTGGCGGTTCTTGGCGCAGAACAAGGGTTGCCGGACTTGCCGGATGCGCAGTTTCGGTTGTTTAGCGCTCCTGAAGCGGATCAGGCGATTGTGGCAGCGGTCACTCAACTCATTGTGGAGTATTGCTCCACGCGCAGAACTTAAGAATCATACTTTGTTGACCCAGTTACTCACTGCTCAGGGAGAGCGCCATGTCTGTAGAAATCCAGCTTTTGGAAAATGCGACTGAAGCAGAGCGACTAGGCATTTTGACCCCACTGCTGGCCCATAACCTGGCCAACGGTGGGGACGACGCCTATGAAGCTTTTGCTCTGTTGCTACGAGACGCTGACAGTAACGAAGTTATTGGTGGGCTGTACGGCAAGGTCTCTTATCGATGGCTACTCATCGATCTTGTCAGCGTTCCCGAGTCAATGCGTGGTCAGGGTATCGGAGAACGGCTAATGCGCATGGCTGAAGAAGTTGCGCAGAAAAAACACTGCATTGGTATCTGGCTGGAGACCTTCAGCTTTCAGGCTCCCGGTTTTTATCAAAAACTTGGTTACTCCGAATTCGGACGCCTGGCAGACTATCCACCGGGACATACCCGGCTCTATTACCAGAAGTCGTTGTGCTGACCGCGTTTTGGATCTTGGGCCGATAGCTGTGCTTCGTAGCGGGCAGCTATCGGCCAGAAGTGGACAGTCAGCTATCACTCTGTGCACCGCTCGCCGTCTCAAAGCCAAGGGCGATTGTGGTCGGCTTCACCGGCCACCTCTCTCACATCGCTCGTGTACACCAATTCGACCTGAAGGATCGTGCACAGCGGAATGCTCCTGAGTTGACCTATTTTCGGCACAGGTTGATTGGCATGGGCGAAGCCGATGCGGATTCGCTCCATAGTTAGATTTTAGAGCTATTCTCAACGGAATTTTCATGCCGTGCGCTGTTGCTAAACAGGGAGGGGTGGCCGATGCCGACGATAGAAACAATCAAGAAAGAGATTAAAGATAACTTTGGCGATCATGAGGATCTTAATGATATTTGCAAGATTGCTAAATTCTTAAATAGCCCTAATGAATTTCTAGCAATGCTAAACCTACTTAACGAGGATTTACGCAAGCGCGCTTCGACATTAGTTGAGATGTCGGAGGACACAATCAACACAATAGATTTAAATCTAAGAATTGATGAGGTTGTGGCGAATTATTATGCCAAGCATGCAGAGTACACGGGAGAGCTGAAGAAAAAGTCCAAGCGGGTTCTTGAGGAGACATTTACGACTTTGGAGAGCTTGAATTCTTTCAGCATTCCTGGAAGCCGAAAAGTACAAATTTTGACTGGATTCGCTAGTAAGGAGGTTTTTGCAAAGGTAACTAAAAACAGACTCCACTGGCGGGATCCAGGTGTGTTTGAGGTTCATGGTGAATATTCCCATAGAATTCAGTGGTATTGCATAGTTAAATCTAACGTTGCGACTAATCCAGCATCGATTTTTTCTCTTCTTGCTCAAACCTCGCACATAGATAAGGAGAGGTTCCCTAATGTCACCCTATGGGATGCTATTGTTGATAGGAACGGAGGAGATGCAACGGACGTCGTTCCATTTGATGCCGAGAAAGATACAATCACATTAGAGGATAGTGCTTGGGATGGGAATGCTCTTGATAAAAAACTGAAGAATTCTTTGGGCCCAATAAAGTGCGACTTTCGAAGCCCTGAAATTTTACACAATTTTATATTGCAGGCTTCTAAATTTGCCCCAACTGCGTCTTATGTTGAGCCGTTAGCCTCAATAATAAAAGCGAAGATGGAGGTTCATAGGGAGGCGATTAGAATTGATAAGAGTAATTGGAAAAAATACAAAGGGAAGGATGAGGTCGCAAAAGAGAATTTGCGACGTCAGGCTGCTATTACTGCATTACTTAAGAGGAAGCTAAAGAAGGACGAAGTCCCTGAAAATGAGTGGGATGAAAAGATAGCTCAGGCCCTGAGCAGACATTACTTTCATAATATGGAGTGAGTATAGTTTGTTTGTAGTGGTCAACTTATTCCGTACACCTCGATAGGTGATTTCGACACCATCGCCCGTTCGTAAACGGTCGGTGGCCGATATCACCAGTTTCGAGTGCTGCCGCTCGTTGTTTTAAAAACCAACGATTTACATGCCCACTCTAAGTAGTTTATGCGGGGGCACCTTGAGCAAGGTAAGCCCTGACCAAGCTTCCGCAATCAGCGTTGAAAGTCTGCTCATCGAATTCTGTGCCCTGAACGATAGAGGGCGCCACTGATTCTAACCATACTGACGTCCGATTTCGGCCATATACAGACACCCAGCGAGCAAACCTCAAAGAGGCCGAACAATGAGGTCGTCGACTATTTAAGCGGCGGTGTCCTAGAACTTTTCTCTATTTATAGGTCTATGTGGACAGGCACATCCTCGGTAAGCGCGACCTCGCAGGCTTCCCGCAGTCAGATGGCCACACGTCCATTGTCAATCAGAGGTTGTCTTCGCTCATGAAATTCCATGACCCACGGATGGTGCTCTTCGGCCTGTTCGCGCTCGCGGCAGTGGGCTCCGCATCAGCAACACAAATGAAGACCTCAACCCCTGTTTTCGCAACTGAAGTGGCAGCCGTTCAGGCTCCGGTCGAGGCCGCCAGCAACCCTTGGCCAACCTTGGCCAGTATGGCTGGCAAACAGCCAGGCCCCTTGCTGGCCCATGACGACCGATACTGGCATGACGGCCGTTGGCACGATCGTAGAGACGATTGGCGCCGAGACGAATGGCGTAGAGAACAGTGGCGCAGAGAGCAAGCCCGTCGAGAAGCTGAACGCCATCGTTATTGGGAGCGCCACGATGATCGGCCCATGCGGCACCGCTACGAGGACGATCACCGCTACTATCGTCGCTAGCCTGGGAATAGAGGTCGATGATGCCTTGGGAATGGCGGAACAGACGGAAGTCTGACAATTGATGTGACGCGACGGTCGAAGCTGGACCGTCGCCGACCCGCCAGAAGACACTCAGAAACTCATCCGTGTACCAGATAGGCTCCCAACGGAACCCGATGCCGTAGCTTCTTGCATTTGCCGGGTGGGGGCTGATGCCCGGGCGGGCGATCAGGAAACCAGATTCGGCATTTACCCGGAGGCGGCCAATGACCGCGGGGAATCTCAACTTCATCGTACGTGGGCGCTGGCTCGACGGAAGCCGATTGCAATTTTCCTTCGGGCATTGCGCGAGCGAAGTTGCCAGCATCGCGCCCAGTATCCGGAGCGGCTTGTTCAGCGGCGGCCATTTCTGCTTCGCGGAGCCTTTGAGCCTCCTCCTCGAGCCCCTTCTGTACTGCAACCTGGTCCTCTTTGGCGTTGGGTGAGGTGCTCGAAGCGTTGGCCTGCTGCGCCGCCTGGATCAATTGGAAGTTGCGGTTGCGTAACGCTACGTTGCTGCCAACCCTCATGTTCGAGCGCACCGCCAACGTTTCAGCCTGCTGGTACTGCCCCTGCTGAAGACGCAACACACCGAGATAATGCAGTGTCGCTGGATTGTTCGGCTGGATATGCAGGGCACGCTCCAGCGTGGCAGCGGCTTGGTCCAACTGGCCATTTCCATACTGCCGCGAGGCGGTTTCGATCAGGGTGGTTGATGCGCTGTTACTTTGCGAAGTCGCCCTTCGCTCGGCAGCAACCGAACAAAGCGACGCGACGGCGCAGAACGCCAGGATGAGACCCGGTAGAAAATTTTTAGCTGGCATCAGGGGCGGACTCGGCTGATCTCGGACGGCACTGTCATAAAACAGGCCACCAGCGCTGCTCGGTATCTGCGATACAGGGCCCCCATTGACCTGGCCTGTACCCTGAAGTTCCCGCAGCTACAGCCACTGCGGACGGCGTGGAATCCGCAGGTCAGCGCAACCAGTATCATTTTTTCCTGAAATTTTAAGCTGGTATCATTCAAGCACTGACAAACCGAGCAAAAAATATGAATCGTCGTAAAAAAATAAATCAGCTGTTAAAGGCTAACGCCAAAAAGGCCAGTGCCAAATTGGCACCGAAAAGCAAGACTAAATACATTAGTAAAGCTGACCGATTGAAGCTGGCAGCTGAAGCCAGTCAGGACTCAATCATTTCCGCTGAGAGCTGATTTACGTAACCCTCGCGGCTGATAGCTTCCAACCCAGAGCGCTCATTCCTGCCCAACCGATCTGACAGATTGCGCGGGCGCCAAAACTGCTACAGCGGTTTTTTTGTTGAGCTGCAGCAGTTCCCGTACCACGAGTTTACAAACTTGCTTCTTTGTAGGATGCCTGAAGAAACTCTGCTATCAGCGATGTGACTTGCTGTTGAATCACCCCACGTGAGCGACCGCTGTCGCCATCCCGGCAAATGATGCCATCGCCTGGTACATCTTCTTCGAGCATTACCTCCGCGCCAGGTTTGCACATCGACAAGAAGCTGAAATGGCTTGCGTCGCTGATTTCGACGTAACGGCTTGACGCCGCAGGCAAGCGTTTGGCCAGGTTGGCAGACTCCAGTTCAGCAGGAAGGTCGTGCGACGGTACGCCGGCAGCGATCACCAGCGTTGGTACCGGCAGCGCCGCCAGGCTTTCATCGGTCATACCCCGCGAAAGGCCAATGTCCAATGTAACCACAGCAGTGACGCGTTTATCGCGCAAATCGGCGGCCAACGTGGCCTTTGATTCTGAGGTACTTGCAGGGTTCATGATTCCATAGACGGCGCAACTTGCTAACTGCGGGTGAGCATTGCAGTCACGGGCGAAGCGGTCTGGATCGAAACGAGCACCGGCGATCTCCAGGGCGGTCCAGCCGCCGAGTGAATGGCCCACTACTGCAATACGGTCATTGGCGACCAAACCGAATTTTTCAGGTTGAGTCGTGACCCCATCAATGGCTCGGCGCACATCAACGGGCCGCTGCCATAACTGTGCCGCTGCTTGAGGGCTACGGTCATGAGTGGTGGAGCCAGGGTGATTGATTGCGGCGACGATGTAACCCCTATGGGCCAGAGCACTGGCAAGCCAGATCTGGTTGCTCCAGTTCCCCCTGTATCCGTGGGAGAGCACCAGCAATGGATGCTTGCCAGCAGCTGGCGGCGCGTTACGAACGGCAGAAGCACCGACAAACACCGCATCATCGCCGATCAATTGCGTGGCGGCGGTAGTTGCACTGGGATACCAAACGACCATCTCCAGTGAGCGGTCACTGTGCGGGTCCGGCAGCGTGGAAGATTGGAAGCCGACAGGGTTCTCGTCAGCGAGTGCGATAGAAGTCAGGCAGGTGAACAGCAGGACGCCGAAAGCTATTTTCAATGTCGTTTCTTCCTTGATTAGACAAATGCATGGCAGCCTGAACCCGCCGTCAGGCGAATCCACCTTCGTACGGAGTCGAAGCTAACGTGGCTGCATAGTGAGCACGGACATTAAAGCCCATATTGGAACCGACGGGCATAAATTTCATTGTTAACTCTTTTCGCGGTCTTTAGTGAGAAGGTTGAACGTCCGCTTTCTCGACATAGACCCCTACCGTTAAAATGTGGGGTTCATGGATCGCTTAATGGGCATAAACTCGACGATACCTGTTGAATACGAGCGGAGCAACGATCATGGAATACGACGGCAAACTGATTGAAGAAGCCGTGCTTGCCCTGTTGGCAACCTTCAGTTTTGACAACGGCAATGCCTGGAAAGGATTCGACTTCGAGACCATGAACCGATTGCATGAACAAGGTTTCATCAGTAATCCGGTGAGCAAGAACAAATCGATCTGGTTGACGACGGAGGGGCTGGAGCGCGGTCGACAGATAGCCGACCGGTTGTTTAGGGTGAGAACTCAAGTGGGGCACGTATCCGACTCGGGTACCTGACCTCATACTACGGCAACCCTCGGTGCACCTCGCGAAGATCACAAACCCGAAGTTAAAAACACAACATAGCCCCCCTAAGGAAACTCACCAAAACCATCTCAACGCAACTGAAGTTTCCAAACCGCCGCAAGCCCATACGCAGCCTTATCAGGCAACACCGTCGCCCCACTACGACGAACCATCCCAACATAATCGGCAAGTCCTTCGACGAGCACAGCCCATTCCGGGCGCGGGTCTTTGACGTAGTCCCAACCCAATCCCAGCCACGGGCATCGCCCACCGATCCAGGCCTGCACGGCCGGGGTCGCTTGCATGGCGTAGTCAGGAAGCGCGGGCGCATCCGGTCGGGGTTGGCGCGCTTTTACAGTCGGCACGTGCAGCTGCAGAGCACCATTCGCCTCGACGGTCACTTGCATCGCGCCGAGTAGCGCAATGTCAAAGGGCACCGGTTGGTCATGGATAACATAGAAATACGCCATGCGACGGATGCTGTCGTAGTCGGCAACGGCGCGATACAGGTAGGCACAGATCACACCCAGCATGGGATCCGCGTGCTTTTGGTTCCGCAGGTCTGCGGCGAGTCGGTCGATGCTGTCGGCTTGGAGCCGGCCGGCGGCGAAGTCGTCGATTGCGCCGAGCATCCCTTGATAGTTCTCGGGGGCATTGCGCATGCCGTAGGCCTGGAAAACGTCGCCGGCGGTGCTGGGTGCCACGACGGCGTACAGGTCATCGTACGGAACGACCGGTGTAAATGTGCCATCGGCCAACTCGACCAACACCGGCATCCCCTGCGGATCGCCCTTGATGCGGAAGGTCTCGAACCCCGGCGTTGGGTCTAGTCGCTCGATCGGTTCCCGGGACAAAAGCCTCGCTGGATTGCCCCAGACGATGACGTTCGCCCGGCCAGGATCGTTGACCTGCTCCAGCCTGCGCCGAACCTCTCCAGCCGCAGTCTTGCGCACATCAGCAGCCGCATCGGCCTCCAGCCGCTGAACCAGTGCCTGTGCCTTTTGCGTTTTTTCAGGCGTGCGAGTGGTCTGGTGCCGCAGTTCGAACAAATCCTGGAGTAGATCCTTACTGTCCTCGGGGATGGTGATGAAGTGGTCGGCTGGCACCGCCAGATCGCGCCCCTTGAAGCCAAAACCGGTGCCGAGGATTTGCTCGCGAAAGTCCGTGTCGGTATGCACCCGCTCAAGAATTTGCTCGGCAGCCCCCGGTGCACCAGCCGCTTCGACGGCGCCCAGGGTGGTGGCATTTCCCGTACGTGGCCAGGGCTGTAATTCGGCGGCGCCTTGTAGTGGAATTGCGGTGTTATAGAGCACGGCCGGTTCCGGGTCGACCAGACACTGCGGGTTGAGCTTCAGGCGATACTCTTTCGCGCGCTCGGTGGTGCGCGACCGCACGCATTTGCCCAGTGTCTCCGTGGTGATCACACCATCGATGATGGCGGCCGGCTCGATGCCCCAGAGCGCGTCGGCGATCACGCCAGAAAACACACACTTGCCGGGAGCGCCGGACATCGGATCAGACACCATATAGCCGAGTTGTCCGTCCTGGCAGGAGGCCAGGCGATCAAACCTGGGGCTATCAACTTGTGTGCCCTGCACGACGATCCCGCGCACGGCATCGAGGCGCATCAGGTCGATATTCTTCGGCGCTTCGCGGCAGGCATCAGTAATCAGCGTGATGCGCTGCACGCCATGCAGTAACAGTTCGGTGTAGAACAAGTCGGCCAGCACACGGTACTTCAAGCGCAGGGAATCGCTGAACAGCCACGAGATCGAGCCGATATTCGCATCGGTGAGGCCATGACCGCAAAACGCCAGGATCAACTGCTCGACCACCTCGGCGCCGCTCGGAAACAGTTCATCGACCGCTTGCTGCACCCGTTCACGGGTGACTGGAATGTCGCCAGCGAGACCGTCGTCGACGATTCTTACGTTGCCGGAGCCGAAGCCCGAGCGGAGCGCCCAGTCGCCGATTGAACGGGCGGCGAGCACGGCTCCGTCCAGGTACGCGAAGCGCAACGTCTGGTTTGAGGTCGGAGTCAGCGTGCTGACCCCGATCGCCAGACAGGCCCGCCTAGTCATGCGGGCGCGCCGCCTTTCGCGCCGTGAGGACAGAGACGAGATCAAGTCGGGGGAAACGATCAGCAGGAGTCAGACGCTCAGCCAGCATCATCGCGCCTGCAAACAACATGATCGGGATGTGCCACGCCCCGCCAAGCAGTGGCAGCAACATCCACGCCCAGCACGACGCAATGCACCAGAGCCCATGCGTCATGCCGAAGATCAGGCAATCCCTGTCGGCAGCCCAACCGAACAGACCGATCCGCCGCATCCGGTGACCGCGATTGAGCGCCGCGCGGTGCCACGGACTGGCACTCCACAGCATCGCAATCAGCAGTGCCCCGGCAAGGGCAGCCTCTGCGACGCTGAGCTGCAACAACAGCGCGAGGACAGTCAGGATCGGTCCGGCGGCCATCCATAGCGCACCGTAACCGAGCAAGAACCCGACTGACGCGCGCAGGCGTCTGCGTGGCAGGCTGGAGCGCCAGACATGCATGAGTGGCATCGCCAGCAGCGGTGGCATCATCGCGACAAGCATCAGCGCCCAGTCAGCCAGCAGGCGGTTCAGTGGATTCAGGGCGAACTCGGCCTCCAGCGCGGTGGGCCAGAGCGTGACGATAGACAGCCCCGCCAGCGAGCTGCAGAAGGTCGGATACGCAGCGTGCCCGACGTTGTAAATGCTCAGGGCCAGGCCGAGCCCAGCCGTTGCGAACAGCAACGGCCAAGGCGCCTGGGTGAAGCTGCGCAGTACCGAACCTGGCTGCATGAGAGCGTACTCAGCTCACGACGCCACTTCGCTTGAGAACGCTGATTCGGTCCACGGTCACAGGCTTGGCTTCCGATATCTGCTCGCCCGGAACGAGGGTCACACGCAGATGATTCGGATCGAAGTCGCCAGCATCCGTCAGCCGTTGGGCCAGGTCGGTAATGTCGATCGTGTAGCCAAGCCCGTTACCGCCATGGCCGCCGTCTGGCCGCGAGGCGACGTTCAGGCCGAACAGCGTCAGGCTGCCGGCATGGCACTCAGGGTGGAGTTGCGGATCGACGCCTTCCGGCAGATTGACGTACACCTCCAGCAGAGGCGAAGGCGCGGAGCCGCGCACCGATTCAAGCGCAAGGTAAAGGCGGGTCACCTCCTTGCCCGGCTCCATCGCGCCCATCGCGGCGATGCCGGCGGTGGTGGCTTGCTGGTCGAGGTCGACCTGCGTGCGCACCGGCGCCCCGCCAACCCTGACCGCCGCCGCATTGGCACCGATTGGCTCGATGCTTTGTTGATCCGGCGCACCCATTTTGACCCGTGCCACAGCCTCTGCTCCAGGTGTTACACCGGTGCCGATGCTCAAGTCCGCATAGCTACGGTGCAATTTGCCATCCTTCAGTGTGTCGCGGCCGGAGAACTTCATTCCAGCAACGCCGCCGCCAGGCACCGGCATGATGAAGGTACGGTCAGCCGGGCCGTTGAGCCAGCGCGGGTCGCGAACCATCGTCTTGCCCGGCGTGCTCATCCACGCTTCCCAGAGCCGGTCGATGTTGCAATGGTGCAACCAGAAGATCGGGTCCAGGCCCGCGAGATACGGATTGGCCATGAATCCCTGGTCACCGCCGATGAGACGATGGACCGTATTGTGCGGGTTGTTCTCCAGATCGCCGGTCCAGCGAGCGAACTGAACGAAATCGCCGGTGACTCCGCCGCCGAATCCGATGCTGCCATCATTGCCGACCTGGAAATCGTTCTCCTCCATCGCAGCGAGGCTGAACGCATCCCGTGGGCCTGGCCGCAGCCTGGTAAGTCCTTGTCGACGGGGATATTTGCTGAGCGGGTTCGGGCTGCCGTCGGGCAAGGTTTCCACCAGGAAAGCATCCGGAACACGCCGCGCATCAGGGTTGCTGCTATTGAGGTAGTTCCAGTACGGCAGCGCCCAATCGTCACCGGTCAGTTCCTTCACTTTTGCGGCGACGATCGCCTCGAATGCATACACATAACCGCGGTGCCAGGAAAGGAAATACCAGCTGCCGTGCTGGCACTGACTGCCGTAGGTATAGTTGGTCAGATCCTTGGGAACCGGGTCGTCTTCACCCAGGACGTTCTCGTCAATCCACAATTGCCGATCGAACCCGTGGATGGCGCCCAGGAATTTCCAACTGTTGCGATCGGTTATCGGCAGCTTGTCCAGCTCACGCATTGCCAGCGCATAGTTGAGCAGAACCTTGTTCCATCCGGAACCGAGTGTCGCGACATCTTGTCGAGCCGTACTCATGAACGCACCCTCCCTTGCAACATTTCGCTGGGGTGGCGACTGTGTCGTCACACCGATTGCAATCCTTTGCAGTTCGCGACTTCATGTTAAGGGCTGAACTGCGCTCACGAGGCCCGCTGATTTACGGTGACGCGCGCCTCTGCGAGATTCAGTATAGAAGCCCGGCAGAATTGTCATCGCGAATTCACATGATATTTGCCGCAAGCGATGAAAGGCAGTCACCACCCGCTAAGCATCCTGCAATTTCTCACGCAGGAACTCGATAAACCGTTGGGTTTTCGCCGGTAACAGCCGCGTCTCGGTGAGGGCGTAAACCGAGATGGGCGAAGCCTGCCACTGCGGCAAGACTCTGCGCAGCGTGCCATCGGCGAGGTCTTGCAAAACGATGCCTTCGGCCAGTAACGCGACCCCCTGATCCAGCGTCGCCAGACGTCGAATCATTCCCACGCTGTTGAGCTCGAATCGACCGCCCACCTCAACGTCCACCTCCCCTTCACTGCTGGAGAGCATCCAGCGTTCGGCACGGGTTCCGCGCAGACGCAGGCATTGGTGGTGCGTCAGGTCCGAGGGCTGAACAGGGTCACCGTACTGTTCGAGATAACGGGGTGAGGCGTAAAGACCGCGGCGCAAACTGGCGAGCTTGCGGGCGATCAGGTTCGAACTCGCGGGCTCGCCCATGCGGATGACCACATCAATCGGCTCACTCACCAGATCGACCTGACGCGGGGTCAGATCGAACTCGAAGCTGATGCCGGGATACAGCCGGGCAAACTCCGCTATCAGCGGCGCCAGGTAGATATTGGCGAAATCCACCGGCAGCGAGGCCCGCAGCACACCGCTGGGCCGGGCCAGCATTTCGCCGAGCTGCTCGTGCGCGAGCCGGGCTTCTTCGACGATGCGTTTGCAGCGATCGAAGTACAACTGCCCTGCTTCGGTCAGCTCGATCTTGCGCGTGGTGCGATGCAAAAGCCTGAGCCCGATTTCCTTCTCCAGGCCACTTATCCGGCGCGACAGCGTCGAGTTCGGCATGCCCATCGCCTCGGCTGCACGGCGGAAACTGCGCGCCTTCACAACCTCGACAAACAGCGCCATGTCGTTGAGAAACTCCAAAGCTATTGCTCCACCAGTGGATCAGTCATTTCAATTTTACCCGGTTTATCCCGTATTCGGATTGATCAATGATAGCCCCATGCCGCAACCCTACTGCCAGGAGAATCATCATGACGTATGAAAAATTCAGTGCCGACAATGCCGCCCTGCTGTTGATCGATCACCAGGTGGGAACGATGGGCTGGGTGAAATCCATCCCGTTCGAAGAACTGAAACGCAACGCGCTGATGCTCGCCAAAGCGGCCAGCATTCTGAAACTTCCGGTGGTGCTGACCTCCAGCATGGAAGAATACGCGCAGGGGCCGCTGCTGAGTGAACTGGAGCAGATCCTGCCTGCCGAGTTCGCTTCCCGCGTCAAACGCCTGGGCATCGTCAACGCCATGGACGATGAAAACTTCGCTGCCGCCGTCAAAGCCACCGGCCGTAAAAAGCTGATCATTGCCGGTGTCACCAATGACGTGTGCACGGTTTATCCGGCGCTGAGTCTGGTGCGCGAAGGGTATGACGTTCAGGTGGTGGCCGACGGTGGCGGTTCACCGAGTGTGATGGCCGATGACATCGCCCTGCGGCGGATGGATAAGGGCGGCGTGACGCTGACCACCACCAACCAACTGATCGCAGAACTCGCCGGGAGTTGGGCTACGCCGCAAGGTGGTCAGTTGGTGCAGGTACTGATGGAAGCGCTGCAAGGCTAAAGTCGGAGGAACCTATGGAGCGGGCAAACCCGCTCCCGCATGGATGAATGGCTACATCTCAACCTGCGTACCCAGCTCGATCACACGATTGAGCGGCAAATTGAAGTATTTGAGGTTGCTGTTAGCGTTCTTCAGCAAGAACGCGAACAGAGTCTCGCGCCAACGGGCCATGCCGATACGCTTGGTCGGGATAACCGTCTCGCGGCTGAGGAAATACGTGGTGCGCATCGGGCTGAAATCCAGCTCTTTCAAATGGCACAGGCTCAACGCCAGAGGCACATCGGGCTCTTCTATAAAACCAAAGTGCAGACTGACCCGGAAGAACCCTTCGCCATAGGACTCGGCCTCGAATCGCTGATCCGCAGGCACACGCGGGCGGTCTTCAGAGATCACGGTGAGAAACACCACCTGCTCGTGTAGCACCTGGTTATGCAACAGGTTGTGCAACAGGGCATGGGGGACAGCATCGGATCTGGCCGTCAGAAATACCGCGGTACCTTGCACCCGATGGGGGGGTTGCGCGCCGATGCTGCTGATGAACAACGGCAGCGGCAGAGCGGTTTCGTCCAGTCGCTCGACAATGATCTTTCGGCCGCGTTTCCAGGTGGTCATCAAAATTAACAGGGCAATACCGGCAATCACCGGGAACGCACCGCCCTGGAAGATCTTCGTCGCGTTGGCGGCGAAATACAGGCTGTCGACCATGAGAAAACCCAACAGCATCGGAATCGCCAGCCAACGCGGTGTTTTCCACAGCAGCAAAACCACGGCCGAAGACAGAATGGTCGTAATCAACATGGTCCCCGTCACTGCCACGCCATACGCCGCTGCCAGCGCACTGGACGACTCAAAGCCGATGACCAGCAACACGACGCCGACCATCAGCGCCCAGTTCACAATGCCGATGTAAATCTGCCCCTGCTCCTGACTGGAGGTGTGCTGGATAAACATACGCGGCACGTAACCCAACTGAATGGCCTGGCGGGTCAGTGAGAACGCCCCGGAAATCACCGCCTGGGAGGCGATGATGGTGGCCAGTGTCGACAGCGCGACCATCGGCAGCAGCGCCCAGTCGGGTGCCAATAGATAGAACGGGTTGCGTACCGCTTCCGGGCTCCCGAGGATCAACGCGCCCTGGCCAAAGTAGTTGAGTACCAGGCCGGGCAGCACGAGGATGAACCAGGCACGGGCAATCGGTTTGCGACCAAAATGGCCCATGTCGGCATACAGCGCTTCAGCACCGGTCAACGCCAACACCACGGCGCCCAGAATGGCGACGCCAATGCCCGGATGAACCACGAAAAAATTCACGGCCCACGCAGGATTGAGCGCCTGCAGGACTTCCGGCCGTTGCAGGATGCCGTAAATGCCGAGGGCGCCTAACACCCCGAACCACAGCACCATGACCGGGCCGAACAGGATGCCGATACGCGCCGTGCCATGTTTCTGGATCAGGAAAAGGGCTACCAGCACGATAACGGACAGCGGCACGACCCAATGCCCGATACCTTCGAACGCAAGCTGCAGCCCTTCAACCGCAGAGAGCACCGAGATGGCCGGGGTGATCATGCTGTCCCCGTAAAACAGTGCCGCGCCAAACAGCCCGAGCAACACCAGGACCCTGCTCATTTCCGGATACGGCGCCGAGGCCCGCCGTGCCAGTGCCGTCAAGGCCATGATGCCGCCCTCGCCCTGGTTGTCGGCGCGCAGGATAAACAGCACGTACTTGATCGAGACGACCCAGATCAGCGACCAGAAAATCAACGACAGAACACCCAGCACACCGTCGTGATTGGCCTGGACGCCATAGTGACCGGCGAACACTTCCTTGAGGGTGTACAGCGGGCTGGTGCCAATGTCCCCATAAACCACGCCGACCGCGGCAACGAGCAAGCCCACTGCTGATGTTTTGCCGTGGGAGTCTTCATGGGAGGGGATCGCTGTTTCGCTCACGGGTAGCTTCTCTGAAATGGAAGGAAAGAAATGGCATGCCACCTTCGAGCAAGAGGGTTTGCGAGGTCAGCCGGTAAATGTTTGGACTCAGCCATGAAACCCCACAGTTTGATAATGAGATTAGTCCATGGGGTGTCATGCCGTTCGTTAAGGCGACCTGGCGAGTTTTGCAGGCCTGTCGACGATCAAAAAAACGCGGCAAGTATCGTCGCGAGGGAAAATACCTACCGTAAAGAAACCGTAAAAATGTACGGGCATCAGCGGGCGAATTTCGATCAAATTTCTTGTGTGCGACCAAAAATAGTCCTTAATTGGAGCCAAGGTTCTTTCCGGGACCTGACCACATCTCTATATCCTGTATTTTCAACCCGAATCACCTGAATCGAGTGCCAAGGCACCACCAGCATGGAGCTAGCGAATGAGCCAAGGACCTATCTATGAGGACGACACCGCTATTGGACCTACCTGTATGTCCTCAGAAGGTAGCGAGCAAACCTCCCCATCCCTTCACGACCTGGGATTGAGTGATGTCCTTGAGGCACTGCCCGAGGCGATCTACACAACCGATGCAAAGGGTCTGATCACCTTTTACAACCATGCAGCGGTGGCGCTGTGGGGAGTGAGCCCGACGCTTGGGGAAAGCACCTTCTGCGGCTCCTGGAAGCTCTATTGGCCTGACGGCACGCCGCTGCCCCACGATGAATGCCCCATGGCCATGGCATTAAAGGAACAACGTCCTGTCCGAGGGCTTGAAGCCATCGCCGAGCGTCCGGATGGCACACGCGTTCGTTTTCTGGCGTGCCCCTCGCCGATCTTCGATGCAGCAGGCGGCCTGATAGGCGCCGTTAACATGCTGATCGATCTGACCGACCAGACCATCGCCGATGAAGCCGCGCTGATCCATGACGCACTGGTCGAATCGTCCGCCGATGCAATCATCGCCAAAGACCTGAACGGCACGATTACCAACTGGAACGCTGGCGCCCAGCGACTCTTCGGTTACACAGCCGAAGAAGCCGTCGGCCAACCCATCGACATACTCACGCCCCTGAATCGGCAGGATGAGGAACCCGGCATTTTGGCGCGCATTCGTCGAGGCGAGCGCATCGAACACTATGAAACCCTCCGGCGGCGCAAAGACGGCAGCCTTGTCGAGATCTCTCTCGCCGTCTCCCCCATCAGAAATCGGCAAGGCCGTATCGTCGGAGCGGCCAAAATCGCTCGCGATATCACCGAGCGCCGACAGGCGGAAGAACAAAAGAGCCTGCTCATCAGAGAGATGGATCACCGGGTGAAAAACCTGTTCACCCTGGCGAACAGCGTGGTCTCACTGAGCGCCCGTTCAGCAACGACCTCAGGTGAACTCGCCTCCGCCGTTTGCGCAAGGCTGAACGCATTGGCGCGAGCCCATACCCTGACCATACCGCACGGTTTGAGTAACGAGCAGCCAACGACATTGCATGCCCTCATTCAAACCATTCTCGCGCCTTATGCCGGTGGCGATGACAACAGCCAGTCACGCGCTTTCGTGACCGGCCCCGACATAACGATTGACGGTGCGTCAGTCACCAGCTTCGCCCTGCTGTTGCATGAGTTTGCAACCAACGCCGCGAAATATGGGGCGCTCTCTTTGCCTGAAGGGCTTTTGGATATTTCCTGCAGCGAGAGTGAGGAGGTGTTCACCGTTGTCTGGAGCGAAAGGAATGGGCCGCTCATTGACCGGGAACCCGACAGCACCGGTTTCGGCACACTTCTCGCAAAAGCGACTGTGCATGGCCAGCTTCACGGCGAAATCCGCCGAGACTGGAAGCGCGAGGGGCTGACCATCACCGTGGCGTTTCCCACCCGTTACATTCGCGGTCAATAACGGACGGGCCAGGTGGTGCGAAGCGATTCGCACCTACTTTGCCGTTCCGCCACCAGGCTTATAGAACAGAAACTTCGAGGTCTCGCCTGTCTTGATGTACTCCTTCGCCCAGTCGGGTTTCACCGTTCTGTCGTGGAAATACAAGGCACCCTGGGTGCGGTCCGTGAGTTGCTTGTTGAGTGCCTTGCGCGCGATCTCCTTGGCGATGGCATATTCGTCGTCTTCCTTTACCTGATCCGCACGCCCGTCGCACCACCAGGAAAACTGGCAGGCATGCTTTTCGGAACCTTGCTTGACCACGGCGCACACCGTATCCGGAAAACCTTCGTGGCCCAGCCGGTTCATGACCACGCTGGCGACGCCTTCCATGTCGGCAGCAGCTACCCCTTTGGCTTCCCAGTAAATACTGCGTGCAAGGCACGTAATGGCATCGTCCAGCGGCGCGGCACCAGCCGGATCGACCGCCTGCACCTCGGAGGGGGTAATGACCTCGGATTTGGGCACCGGAACTTCGCTGCCCTTCTCTGCTGCTTTCTGCTCCAGGACCTGCGCCTTCTCTTCGGCCACTTCCTTTTTTTGCTCCTGGTCAGTCGCCCACACCTGACCGCACAGAAGGACGATTGCGAAACAGGTGGCTACCCCTTTAAATCGCATGTTCCGACCCTTCTGATTGAAACCGGCGTGAGCAACGAAACGATCGCAGACCTGGATTGATTGTAGTAGCCGGAATTCATACCAACAGGCAGGCAATAAACTGCATTTGGGGCGCGAAAAGGCATTGCATAAAGAGGGGTGACATCGCGCATCATGAGCGCAGTCCGTTCAAGGGAGATTTTCATGCGCAGCCTGTCATCCGTTTTGCATCTTGGCGTGTTGTCATGCGGGTTGGTGTTCAGCGTCATCGCGTCGGCGGCCGATGAACAACAGCTGGTCGAGTCGATCAACGTTTACCGCAGCCAGGTACAACGCTGTGCCGGTCAGGCGTCGTCGGAGTTGCCACCGCTGGCCAGCGATCCGCGTCTGGTGCTGTCCGCCAACAGCATCGGTGACCTGCAGCAGGCACTGGCCCGCGCGGCTTATCCGATGGTTAACGTGCAGGCGATCAGTTTGTCCGGTCCGCGTGATGCGCCCGCCGCGATGAAGGCGATTCAGGAGAGCTTCTGCCGGGTGGTGCTGGACCCGCAATTTGTCGACGTCGGCGTTAGCCGGGAGGGCCGAGAGTGGCGCATCGTGCTGGCGCGTCCCCTGTTGTCCGGGCGGCTGGGCGACTGGCAGGCGGAGGGCCAGAAACTGCTCGAAGCGATGAACAGCGCCCGCACGCAAGCGCGCCAGTGTGGCGCCCAATCCTTCGCCGCCACCACGCCGCTGGCCTGGAACGCCACGCTCGGATCAGCCGCCGAGGGCCACAGCCGGGCCATGGCCAACCATAATTTTTTCGATCACAAGGACCGCGACGGCCGCACGCCGGGTGATCGGGCTGAACTGGCGGGTTACGCCGGTCAGCAGGTCGGTGAAAACATCGCCGCCGGGCAAGACACCGTGCGTAAGGTAGTGGATGGCTGGCTGGCCAGCCCGGGCCATTGCGCCAACCTGATGAACCCGCAGTTTCGCGAACTGGGTGCAGCCTACGCGGTGGACCCGAAGAGTGATGCGGGAATCTATTGGACGGCGATGTTCGGTACGCCGTGAAGGCCGCTGCTTGATTGTACCGGGCGCTGCGCTAGTGCCCGACAAGACAATCAATGAAGTTGCCGTTGCCGCTGTAGCTCGGTCTTCAACCAGAGACTGGCCGGTTGTATGCCTGCCGGACAGCGCACTTCATAGGCTCGGCCACTCGTGCTGCTTTGAGTGGCCGCCAGCTCAATGAAGTCTTCGGCGCTGTTCACCCTGTCCTGTTCTTCAAGGTACTCCAGCTTCTTCTCCAGATGCGCCCGGGCCTGAGGGCCTTGGTATTCGCTCCCGTTACGCACAAACCGGCATTCACTGTGCTCGACAAAGTCCAGCAAGCTGTTTATTTCCTGAGTGGCTTGAGGTGGGATTTGTGCCTGTGCATTGAACACCACGGCGGTCAGGCCGATGCCCGACGCCATCAGCCATTGAGTGAGGGGTGCAACAAGATGCCCAGTCAGCCTTCGCATGGTTATTCCTCAGGAGATCAGAGCGGTGATGGCCGCTCTGAAACTGGGCATGGACAGGTCAATCGTCGTCTCGGTCGTCATGGTCGCGGTGCCGACGGCGATCATCACGACGATCGTAATCCCGGTCATACCCTCGATCATCACGGTAATAATAGCCACGGTCATGGTCGCGACGGTATTCACGGTGATCCCGATCGTACCTGTCTCCCTCTTCCCAGTAAGGAAAGCAACCTCCCAGCAGGAGAGTACTTGCAATGGCCAGGGTCATTATCGCGGTGCGCTTCATTATTTTAACGTCCTAAAAGGTCAGAACTACGGGGATGAGGTGACGCTAGCGGCGAATCGATCGCAGTGCGTTCAAACCCATAGTTACGACCTTCCAGCCGATCAATGATTCCGTTATCGCCGGGCCTTAAAGCGTTCTCTGGCTGTTACCGATGGTTTTGGCTTTTTCGATGGCCCACTCCATCGCCGCTTCCATGTCCAGCAGATGCGGCGAGGGGTGTTTGTCCTCGACGATGGCCGAGCCGTCCGGCCAATAGACCCCCATGAACATCTTCAGCGAACCATCTCTCAATATCTCGGCTTTAACCTCAATCGTGCATCCGTTCGACAGCGTTTCCGAGTGGGTTATATGGCGCTCAGTCATAACTGCATTCCTCCCGTCGTTGCTATCAGCGTAACCCATGCAGCGCCGGGCGCGATGACGCTCAGGCGTCTGCCTGCACCACCTCGATCCCCAGTTTTTGATAATCCTCGAGATTGCCCGAGGCCACGTGACGCTCGGTGATCAGCGTATGCACACGGGCACAAGGCGCAACCACAAAGGGCTCCACCGCCCCCAGTTTGTCTGCGGTGGTCACGGCAATCACGTGGGAGGCGCTGGCGAGCATCGCCTGTTTCACCGGCACCTCATCGAAATGCAGCGAGCTGAGGCCGACTTCCGGATGAATGGCACAGACCCCGGTGAACACCAGGTCGGCCTTGATGCCCTCGATCAGCCGCAAAGTTTCATGGCCGCTGGAGGACATAGTCGCGGGATTGAGCTGACCACCGGCGACAATCACCGTGATGCCTTTATATTCGGCCAAGGTGATCGCGATCATCGGCGACGCAGTGACAGCCGTGATGACAATGTCAGCGGGCAGCGAGCGTGCGATCTGCAGCGTGGTGCTCCCGGAATCGAACATCACGATCTGGCCGTCTTTGACCCGGCGCGCGGCGAGCTGCGCCAGCCGGGTTTTCACCTCGTCGGTTTCGCTGACCCGGGTGAAGTAATCCTTGCCCGTGTCCTTGGGCCGCGGCAGCGCCCCGCCATGCACCCGCTGCACCAGCCCGGCGCTGGCCAGCTCCGACAGGTCACGGCGAATGGTGTCTTCGGATACGGCGAAATGCAGGCTCAGCTCGGAAGCCATGACCTTGCCGTCACGTTCGAGGATCAGCAGGATTTTTTGGCGGCGAAGTTGGGGGAGTTCAGCGGAGGAATGCTCGACGTGCATGGTTATGCCTGTTTTTGCGTGTTTATGCGAGATTAGCCAATCACCTCAATCAACACAAGGCGCTCCCACATTGATTGCGTTTAACTGATAGCAATCACAAGGCACTCACAATGAAATCACGCAACCATTGATGCCCAGGGTCGCGGTGGCAGCGCTCGGCCCAGAGCATCGACATCTCGTAACCCGGAACTTCAAGCGGTGGCTCGACCACTTCCAGCCCACGCCCATCGCGAACCAGCCGCGACGGCAGCATCGCGACCATGTCGGTGCTCTCCACCACCGACCGGACAAACAGGAAATGCGGCACCGACAGCACCACGCGGCGCGTCACGCCCACCTTGGCAAGCGCCTTGTCGGTGACACCCTGGAAGCCCCCGCCATCCGGCGACACGATCACCTGGTCGAGCTCACAGAATTGCGCAAGGGTCGGCCGCTTTTTCAACCGCGGATGGCCGGCACGTCCCACCAACACATACCGTTCGGTAAACAACGTTCGACGCCGTAAGCCAAGGGGAGAGTCCTCGCTGGTATGAAACGCCAGATCGATTGCGCCCTGCTCCGCTTGCCTGGCCAGCTGTGACGGCACCAGGTCAAACAGCGCCAAACGCGTGCCGGGTGCTGCCGAGCGCAGCCCGGCCAACGCGGGCAAGATGATGGTCGACTCGCCATAATCAGACGCCATGACGTTCCACGTCTGCCGCGCCTCGGCCGGGTTGAAAGGGCTGGCGGGCGACACCGCGCGCTCCAGGGCTTCCAGGGCCAGACGCAACGGCTCGCGCAACTCATCGGCGCGGGCCGTGGGCCGCATGCCCCGTGGCCCTGGCAGTAACAGCGGATCGCTGAAGATGTCCCTCAATTTGGCGAGATGAACACTCACCGACGGTTGAGACAAATTCAGGCGTTGCGCCGCACGGGTTACGTTGTGCTCCGAGAGCAAGACATCAAGGGTCAGCAGCAGGTTGATGTCCAGACGTCGCAGATTATTCATGGCAATACCTGGCATATTGGTTATTCATTTCCAATATACCTGGCAAAGTCCGATTCTGCTGGCTTCTGATACCGGAGACTCAGCGATGAATGTTCTGCTCGTTTATGCCCATCCCGAACCCAAATCATTGAACGGTTCGCTCAAGGACTTTGCCGTCAAACGCCTGGAGGCTGCCGGCCACCGGGTGCAGGTCTCCGATTTGTACGCGATGGACTGGAAAGCCTCGCTGGATGCCGATGACAGTCCCGGCCGGCCAGCCCACGCACGGTTCGATCCTTCGCTGGATTCCAAGCGCGCCTTTGAAGAAGGCCGGCAACGACAGGACATCGCCCTCGAACAGGAGAAACTGCTCTGGGCGGATACCGTCATTCTGCAGTTTCCGCTGTGGTGGTTCTCGATGCCGGCGATCCTCAAAGGCTGGGTGGAACGCGTCTACGCCTATGGTTTTGCCTATGGCGTGGGGGAACACTCCGATGCGCGCTGGGGCGACCGCTACGGGGAAGGCACGCTGGCGGGCAAACGGGCGATGCTGATCGTCACTGCGGGCGGATGGGAATCGCATTACAGCCCACGGGGCATCAATGGGCCCATCGACGATGTGCTATTCCCCATTCACCATGGCGTACTGTTTTACCCCGGCTTCGACGTGCTGCCACCGTTCGTGATCTATCGGACCGGCCGAATGGATGAGGCGAGATTTGCAACGACCTGTGAGGCGCTCGGCCAACGGTTCGATGATCTCGGGAAGACTGCTCCGATTGCTTTCCGACCGCAGAATTCAGGGGCGTATGACATTCCGCAACTCACGTTACGCGATGAGATTGCTGCGGATCAGTCGGGCTTTGCAGCTCACATCAAACAGGCGACACACTCGTTGTAGCAGCTGCCGAGTCTGCGAGGCTGCGTCCGCCGTAGCAGCTGTCGAGCTT
>NZ_AKJT01000131.1 GCF_000282195.1 Pseudomonas sp. GM18 | reverse complement strand
CTCTGCGTGGGAATGCCTCAATGGACGCTTTGCGTCCGCTCTTGGGACGCGGAGCGTCCCGGGCTGCATTCCTTTGCTGCGCGTGGGAACGATCATTCAACCGCCATTTTGGTCTTTCTGGCACGAAGCCCCGCCATCAACGATGGCCCCAACGCCACCAGCGCCGACCCAAGCACCACCAGCACCGCCCCGCCATAACCCAGACCATTGATCTGCTCGGCATGCACATACTCCGGCCATAACCACGCGGCCACGGCCACCGCGGCAAAGGTCACCAGCGGCGTGATCGCCAGCGTCGCGCTGACCCGCGAAGCTTCCCAATGGGCCAGGGCTTCGGCGAAGGCGCCATACGCGATCAGGGTGTTCAAACAGCACGCCAGCAGCAGCCAGCCTTGCAGAGGGCTCAGTTGCAACGCTTGCAGCGGATGCACCCACGGCGTCAGCAACAGTGCGCAGAACAGGTAAATCACCATCATCACCTGCAACGAATTCCACACCGTGAGCAACTGCTTCTGGCCCAAGGCATAAAAGGTCCAGACCGTGGATGCCAACAGCACCATCAGCACACCCGCGGTGTAATCGGTCAGCGAGGTGAGCAACTCACTCAAGCGCTGATTGAAGAACAGCGCAAAGCCGATCAACAGCACCAACAGGCCAATCCCCTGCCCCACGCTGAACCGCTCCTTGAACACGAACAGGCTGGCGATCAGCAACATGATCGGGCCCATCTGCACCACCAATTGCGCGGTGCCGGGGCTGAGCAGGTTCAGGCCCATCAGGTACAGCACGTAGTTGCCGACCAGCCCGAGTACCGCCATCAACACCAGCCAGCCACCCCTCGGGCCGAGGTCTTTGCGACTCGGCAGGCGTTTGGTCGCCGCCAGATAAATGAACAGGCAACCGCCGGACACCATCAGGCGAAACCAGGTCACCGTCATCGGGTCCATCACCAGCAGCACTTGCTTGAGTTTGATCGGCAGGATTCCCCACAGCAACGCGGTCAGCAAGGCCAGGAATAAACCGTACACCCAGCGACCCGATGAAATATGCATGCTGCCCCCGAAGCCCCATTGGCAAGAACGCTCATTCTAGGCTCAGGCCGGAGCGCGACACAGGGACAGTTGCCGACGGGCCGCAAATGAAACTGTGCAGGTCGCACCAATAATTTGGCGCAATGCCGTCGATCAGCTGGCCGGGCGCTGCAACGGGTTCATGCATAAGCTCATTGAAACCACCAACAGGCAGCATTCCACAGGAGAAAGCCATGTACGGCATGCGCGCCCAGGACACCGCCCCCGCCACGCACTTTCGCTGTGACCGGTTGTGTCGTGTCAATGGGGAGTTGTATTTCACCACCCGGGAACAGACCCTGGAGGGGCCGTTCGATAATGCGGCGACGGCCGAGAAAGAGATTCAGGCCTATATCGAGCGGATGCAGGTTTTGCGGATGCAACGGTAAACCGTGGCGCCCTCATCGTGAGCAGGCTCGCTCCCACAAGGATCTTGAGTGACATAGATCCAATGTGTGCGAGCCTGCTCGCGATAGCGGTTAATCAGACAACAAATCTTCCGGGGTTTAACGCACCGCCTCAAACAACCCCGTAGCCCCCATCCCGCCCCCCACGCACATGGTAACGATGCCGTAACGCAGGTTACGCCGCTGCAACTCGCGCACGATGTGCCCGACCTGACGCGAACCGGTCATGCCGAACGGGTGGCCGATGGAAATCGAGCCGCCATTGACGTTGTATTTGTCGTTATCGATCTCCAGCCGGTCGCGGCTGTACAGGCATTGCGAGGCGAACGCTTCGTTGAGTTCCCACAGGTCAATGTCGGCCATCTGCAACCCTTTGGCCTTGAGCAACTTCGGCACCGAGAACACCGGGCCGATGCCCATCTCGTCCGGCTGGCACCCGGCCACGGCGAAACCGCGAAAGAAGGCTTTGGGCTTGAGCCCCAGCGCCAGGGCTTTTTCCAGGCTCATCACCAGCGTCATCGAAGCGCCGTCAGACAGCTGCGACGAGTTGCCGGCAGTCACCGAGCCATCTTCGGCAAACACCGGTTTCAACCCGGCCAGGCTTTGCAGGGTGGTGTCAGGGCGGTTGCAGTCGTCGTGATCGACAATGCCGTCGAGGATCTGCACCTGGCCGGTGGCCTTGTCTTCAACGCGATACTTCACCGCCATCGGCACGATTTCATCGTTGAACAACCCGGCGGCTTGCGCCATCGCCGTACGTTGCTGACTTTGCAGGGCGTATAGATCCTGCTCTTCGCGGCTGACGCTGTAACGACGCGCGACGATCTCGGCGGTCTGGCCCATGGGGAAATAGATACCTGGCACCTGCTCTTTCAGCAGCGGGTTGATCAGGTTGTCGGTGTTGACGCTTTTCATGGTCAGGCTGATCGACTCGACACCGCCGGCGACGATGATGTCGCTGCACCCCGAAGCGATCTGATTGGCGGCAATCGCGATAGCCTGCAAGCCCGACGAACAGAAGCGGTTAAGGGTCATGCCAGCCGTGCCGATGCCCAAGTGCGACAGCACCGCGACGTTGCGACCGATGTTGTAGCCCTGGGCGCCTTCGTTGGAGCCGGCGCCAACGATGCAATCCTCGACGCTGGCCGGGTCGACGTCATTGCGCATGAGCAGCGCGTTGACACAATGGGCCGCCATGTCGTCCGGACGGGTCTGGTTGAACTTGCCGCGAAAGGATTTGGCCAGGCCGGTCCGTACGCTGTCGACGATCACCACTTCACGCATGGCATGCACCTCATTGTTGTTGTCAGTCAGGAGTTGGACCGAGCATAAGTCCACCCTATGACTGACCGCGACAATCATTCACCCGGCGTATGCGTAACCATCGGCTCAGCGCTTGCGCTTTTGCAGTTTCTTCTCGCGTTTGTCGGACTTTTCGAACGCCTCCTCCAACGCTTCATTGAGGGTGCGAAGAACCTTGACCCGCGCCCAGCGCTTGTCGTTGGCTTCTACCAATGTCCAGGGCGATACCTCAGTGCTGGTGCGGTCGACCATATCGCCGACGGCGGCGCGGTAATCGTCCCACTTGTCACGATTGCGCCAGTCGTCTTCAGTGATCTTGAAGCGCTTGAAGGGGATCTCTTCGCGCTCCTGGAAACGCTCCAGTTGAGTCTGTTTGTCGATGGCCAGCCAGAACTTGACCACGATCACCCCGGCATCGGCGATCTGTTCTTCGAAGTCGTTGATCTCACCGTAGGCGCGTAACCAGTCCGCCTTGCTGCAAAAACCTTCGATGCGTTCCACCAGCACCCGGCCATACCAGGAACGGTCGAACACGGTGAATTTTCCTCGCGCCGGAATATGCCGCCAGAACCGCCACAGATACGGCTGCGCCCGTTCTTCTTCGGTGGGTGCGGCGATTGGCACAATGTTGTACTGGCGTGGATCGAGCGCCGCGGCCACCCGCCGGATCGCCCCGCCCTTGCCTGCCGCGTCGTTACCTTCGAACACCGCGATCAACGCGTGGCGACGCATGCGTTTGTCGCGCATCAGCCCGGAAAATCGTGCCTGTTCGGTAATCAGCTGTTCTTCGTAATCGTCCTTGTCCAGGTGCAGGGTCAGATCGAGGCTGTCGAGCAAGTTGACCTGGTCGACGCTGGGGGACAAGGGCGCGGCACTGACTTTGTCCGGATGAATCCTGGGTCGCTTCAGCGCGCTTTGCAGGCCTTCGAGCAAGATCTTGCCGACCGCCAGGCTCCGATAACGCGCGTCCACGCCGGCAATCACATGCCACGGCGCATAGTCGCGGCTTGTACGGCGCAGCACCCGTTCGCCGTACTTCACGAACTTGTCGTAGGTCTCGGATTGCTGCCAGTCCAGCGGGCTGATGCGCCAGCTGTGCAGCGGGTCATCGGCCAGCGCCTTGAGCCGCGCTTTCATTTGTTTCTTGGAGAGGTGAAACCAGAACTTGAAGATCAGCGCGCCTTCGTCGCACAACATCTTCTCCAGCCGCTCGGCGCCGTTGATGGCTTGATCGAGTCGCGGGTCCTTGAGCACGCCATGAACCCTTCCTTGCAGCATCTGGCTGTACCAGTTGCCGAAAAAAATCCCCATGCGCCCCTTGGCCGGGAACATCCGCCAGTAACGCCAGGCGGGCGGTCGCGCCAGCTCTTCGTCGGTCTGCTGGTCGAACGTACGAACCTCGATCGAGCGTGGGTCCATCCATTCGTTGAGCAACTTGACCGTCTCGCCCTTGCCGGCCCCTTCGATGCCGTTGATCAAAATGATCACTGGAAAACGGTGTTGCTGCCGAAGTTCGAACTGCGCTTCGAGCAAGGCCTCACGCAACGCCGGCAGTTCGGCTTCATAGGTTTCTTTGTCGATGACATGACCGATTTCGGCGGATTCGAACATGAGCGCGCTCCTTCCAGGATTGAGCAAGACTAGCAGGTGTGCGGTGATGCAAAAATGGCCAAAAGATCGCAGCCCTGTAGCAGAATTTCAGCGACAGGTCGAACGTGCCTTTTGCCATGGATCAAGCACCGCCACGGCGATCGGCTAGAATGGCCACCTTGCCGTTGCCGAGCCTGCCATGAAACCTGTATTGCCCCACGCCCAGCTTGACTGGGACGACCAAGGTCGCCCGCGCTCGCGGGTGTTCGATGATGTGTATTTTTCCGACCAGTCGGGCCTTGAAGAAACCCGCTACGTGTTTCTGGAGCAAAACGATTTGCGTGACCGCTTCGCCGCATTGCCGGCAAGTGGGCGACTGGTGATTGGCGAGACCGGTTTCGGCACCGGGCTGAATTTCCTCTGTGCCTGGCAGTTGTTCGAACAGCACGCGGTGGCCGGTGCGCGGCTGCATTTTGTCAGTGTCGAAAAGTACCCGCTGAGCGCCCCCGACCTGCAACGGGCCCTGGCGTTATGGCCGGAGCTCAAGCCGTTCGCCGATCAACTGCTGGCGCAATACGTGGCGATCCATCAGGGCTTTCAGCGGCTGGTGCTGGGCAACGGCCGCGTCACCCTGACCTTGCTGATCGGCGATGTGCTGGAGCAGTTGCCGCAACTGGACGCGCAGATCGACGCCTGGTTCCTCGACGGTTTCGCCCCGGCGAAAAACCCCGACATGTGGACCGCCGAACTGTTTGCCGAACTGGCCCGTCTGGCGGCACCCGGCTCGACCATCAGCACCTTCACCAGCACCGGTTGGGTGCGCCGCCTGCTGAACGCGGCGGGCTTCAAAATGAAGCGCACGCCAGGCATCGGCCACAAATGGGAGATCCTGCGGGGCACCTTCCTCGGCTGGCCTGAAGAGACCGCACCTCCTGCCGCGACAAAACCGTGGTTCGCTCGCCCGACCCCGCTGACCGGCGAACGCCGCGCCCTGGTGATCGGCGCCGGGCTGGCCGGTTGTGCCAGTGCCGCCAGCCTCGCCGCGCGGGGTTGGCAAGTGAGCCTTTTGGAGCGCCACGAAGCACTGGCGCAGGAAGCCTCGGGCAATCCTCAAGGCGTGCTGTACCTCAAGCTTTCTGCGCATGGCACGGCGTTGTCGCAATTGATCGTCAGCGGTTTTGGTTACACCCGGCGTCTGCTGGAACAGTTGCAGCGCGGCGTCGACTGGGACGATTGCGGGGTCTTGCAACTGGCCTTCAATGCCAAGGAAGCCGAGCGTCAAGTGCAATTGGCTGCGGCCTTTTCGCCAGACCTGGCGCACCTGCTCGATCAACCGCAAGCACAGGCCCGAGCCGGCATCGTACTGGAGCACGGCGGCCTGTTCTTCCCTGAAGGTGGCTGGGTTCATCCACCCGCGTTGTGCCAGTGGCAAGCGTCTTCAACGAGCATTCAGTGGCTGCCCCATCGCGAGGTGGTGGAACTGCGCAAGGTGGAGGATCAATGGCAGGCCTGGGACGGCGATGCACTGCTGGCCAGCGCGCCCGTGGTGATTCTGGCCGGCGCCGCCGAGATCAAGCGTTTTCCCCAGAGCGCCGAGTTGCCCCTCAAACGCATTCGCGGCCAAATTACCCGACTGGCGCAAACCCCCGAAAGCCAGAGCCTGGCGACCGTCGTCTGCGCCGAAGGCTATGTGGCACCCGCACGTCTGGGCGAACACACGCTTGGCGCCAGCTTCGATTTCAAGAGCGATGATCTGGCCCCGACCGTTGCCGAGCACCTCGGCAACCTGGCGTTGCTCGAAGAAATCTCCACCGACCTGGTCACCCGTCTGCATGTTCAAGACCTGGACCCGCAGCAGCTTGAAGGACGCGCGGCATTCCGCTGCACCAGTCCCGATTACCTGCCGATCGTCGGACCACTGGCCGACCAGGCCAGCTTCGCCAATGCCTATGCCGCGCTGAGCAAAGATGCCCGGCAAGTGCCCGATGTGCCCTGCCCGTGGCTTGATGGGTTTTACGTCAACAGCGGTCATGGTTCTCGCGGTTTGATCACCGCGCCATTGTCTGGCGAGCTGTTGGCGGCATGGCTTGAGAACGAGCCGCTGCCCTTGCCCAAAGCGGTGGCCGAAGCCTGCCATCCCAACCGTTTTGCCTTGCGCCAGTTGATCCGCGGAAAAGTCTGAGCGATACCCGGGTGCAGGCGACAGATGAGCTCAGGCTAGCCGCAACCTGTCATTCGCCGTAGCATCGCGCCAATGTTTAACCGAGGTGCCTTATGCTGATCCCCCACGACCAACTTGAAGTCGACACCCTGACCCGCCTGATCGAGGATTTCGTGACCCGTGACGGCACGGACAACGGCGATGACACGCCGCTGGAAACCCGTGTGTTGCGTGTCCGTCAGGCATTGACCAAGGGCCAGGCGCTGATCGTCTTCGATCCGGAAAGCGAGCAATGCCAGTTGATGCTCAAGCACGACGTGCCCAAGCACCTGTTCGACTGAGTCAACGAACTTTGGCTTTTGCCTGTTTGATCTGGATGCGCTCGTAGACTTCGGCGCGGTGTACGTTGACTTGCTGTGGCGCTTCAACACCGAAGCGCACACTGCTTCCGTTGACGGCGAGCACCCGCACGGAAATGTTGTCACCAATGGATATCAATTCGCCCACAACGCGACTGAGTACAAGCATGGCATTCATCCTTCAGGGTTACCGGTCCCTGAAGATGCCCGGTGCAGAGCGGGTCTTCAATGCAACGGCCGCAAAACAGTCCCGCCCTACAATGCAGGCTGCATCACCCTGACGGACGTGTCCGACAAACCGCTTGAATGAAGGACCGATCCTTCAGGAAGCGGAGAACCGCGGACCGAACAGAATGACACTCGCCCCAAGCACACACAGCGCTACGCCAATCCAGTCCGAGCCCAGTGGACGAATCCGCTCAACCACCGCCAACCAGCCAATCGACGCGATGATGTAAATGCCACCGTAAGCGGCATAGGCGCGGCCGGCATAGCTCGCTTCGACCCGGGTCAGCAGTAGCGCAAACAACGTCAGGCTGAGCAAGGCCGGGATGATCCACAACACGCTTTTACCCTGGCGCAGCCACATCCAGAAAGCGAAGCAGCCGGCGATTTCGAACAGCGCGGCGAGGAAAAACCACAGGTAATTGAGCATGCAAACGTCTCGTGAGGATGACCGATTGCGGCCACCCTAGCGACGGTGTTGCGCACGGGCAAGTTCAGCCTGCGTTTTGTTTGGCCTTGGCGCGCATTTTGTCGGCCATCACAGTCATTTCGTTGTAGAGCAATTGCGGGTCTTTCTGTTTGATCGCCCAGGCCATGCGGCCCTGCTCGTGAGGCAAAATCAAGAATTCGCCGGCGGCGACCTGCCGATAGATGTAGTCGGCAATATCAGCAGCGGTGATCGGCGAGCTTTCCAGCAATTTGCCAACCTGGGCTTTCATGGCCGGGGTCGGGCCACGGAAGGAGTCCAGCAGATTGGTCTGGAAGAACGACGGGCAAACTACATGCACGCTGACTTCCTCGTGGGCCAGTTCAATCAGCAGACTTTCGGACAATGCCACCACACCCGCCTTGGCCACGTTGTAGTTGCTCATGGCCGGGCCTTGCATCAGCGCCGCCATCGAGGCGATGTTGATGATCTTGCCTTTGCTTTTCTCCAGCAGCGGCAGGAAGGCCTTGCAGCCCTTGACCACGCCCATCAGGTTGATCGCGATTTGCCAATCCCAGTCCTCCAGCGACAGTTCACTGAAGAACCCGCCCGAGGCCACACCGGCATTGTTGACAATGACATCGATACCGCCGAGTTTCTCTTCGCAGGCTTGGGCGAAGGCGGTCAACTGACTGTAGTCGCGCACATCGCAGCGCTGAATGAAGCCGTCACCGCCGGCTGCGCGCACCAACTTGAGGGTTTCCTGCAGGCCGGGCTCACTGACATCCGACAAGGCCAGTTGCCAGCCTTCACGCGCCCAGCGCAGCGCGATTTCGCGACCCAGGCCTGAGCCCGCGCCAGTGATCATCATGCGATTTTGCATAGCAAACAGCCTTGTTGTTCCGGGGAAGATGCACCGAGTGTAGCGAAGGATAATGCGCGACCCACGCTCCATCAGAGTGCTGAATGGCCAGCGATGAACCACGGCGCGGTCCGGTTGTTTCAACGTCGAAACGCTGTCAAAGAAATAAGCGTACCGTCCAAAAACATTAAAAAAACCTGGAATTATTTTTCATTGCCGCGAGTCGGATTTTGTAAGCAGCGCGGATTAATACAGTCCAGCTGAACGGCTGAAACGCCAAGTCAAATCCACAATGCTTCCAGCAAGGAAATAGACATGGGCACAATTCTTATCGTTCTTCTTATCCTGTTGCTGATAGGTGGTTTGCCGGTCTTCCCGCACTCCAGAAGTTGGGGTTACGGCCCGTCCGGTATCATCGGCACGGTGTTGGTGGTGCTATTGATCCTGCTGTTGCTTGGCAAGATATGAAGATTTTACCGGCAAAAAAAAGAGGCCCTGTGAAGGGCCTCTTTTGTATTCCGGAAAAACTTAGTCCGGTTTGCCGTTAACCACACCGGCGGTGTTATCGAGCAGGCTCTTGGTCGCCGTTTGCAGGAACGCTTCGAGCTTGAGCTTCAGCTCAGCTGTACGCGGTGCATCCGGAACGATCTCGGCGTGAGGCGTCGCACCCAGTTCGTACTGGTACATCTTCGGCGCCATTTCCTTTTCTTTCGGCAGCACCAGGATCTGGTCAGCCGTGACGATGGCGGTGGTCTGCTCGCTACCCGACGGCTTGATCACGCCAAAACCGGTGTCGCCTTCAGGCAGATTGAGCAGGTCGCGTCCCCAACACTGATGACGTACTTCGCCACCAATACGGCCCATGATGGTCGGCACGATGTCGATCTGGGTGCCCACGGTGTGGTCACGCTGGCCGAACTTTTCCTGGATGCCCGGTGCGATCATCAACATCGGCACGTTGAAGCGGCCCAGGTCCATTTCGGTGATCTGACGCTCGTTGCCAAAACCATGGTCGCCAACGATGACAAACAGGGTTTCCTTGAAGTACGGCTCCTTGCGGGCCTTTTCAAAGAATTGACCCACTGCCCAGTCCGCGTAACGCATGGCGGTCAAATGCTCGTTCAGGCTGCCGCGATCGGTTACAGGTTCAACCGGCAATGGTGTCGGCAAGGCATATGGCGTGTGGTTGGACAGGGTTTGCAGCAACGCATAGAACGGCTTGCCGTTTTCCCGCGCCTTGAGCTCTACCAGACCACGGTCGAACATATCCTGGTCGGATACGCCCCAGGTCGGGTCGGAGAACACCGGGTTCACGAAGTCGTTACGACCAATGAAGTTGGTCATGCCCTGGTTGCTGAAGAAACCCGACTGGTTGTCCCAGGCGAAATCGCCGTTGTAGACATACACGTCGCCGTAATCACGTGCGCTGAGCAGCTGCGGCAGGCCGGACAACTTGTGGCTGCCTTCCGGGGTCTGCATCAGGTATTCGAAACCCGGCAGGTTCGGGAAGCAGGCCATGGTGGCGAACATACCCTGGTGGGTATGCGTCCCGTTGGAGAAGAAGCGATCGAACAGCAGGCCTTCTTTCGACAGTTTGTCGAGATACGGCGTGATGTTGCCCGGTGCGCCCAAGGCCCCCACCGAGTGACCGGCCATGCTTTCCATCAGGATCACGACGACGTTCTTGATCGGAAGGGTCTTGTCGGCCGGCGGCATGTAATCGCGACGCACCGCTGCGATATCGGCATCCACCAGTTTTTCGTCCGGCATCACCAACATGTCACGCACGATTTGCTGAGCTTGCGGCTGTGGCAGCGTTGCCTTCCAGATATTGTCGCGATCTTCGGACATCCGGCTCTTGGCCGCCGCGATCAGCGACAGCGTGCCGTTGAGGCCCAACTGGTTGGCGAAGTTCGAGTCGGTGGTGTAAACATCACCCCAACGCAGCGGCGGGCCCTGGCGCAGGGTGCCACGCGCCGCGACCACACAGACCATCAGGCAGACCACGAACACTACGCCGCGCACATACCACGGAGCGACCTGGCGCGTGCCAATGCTGCCACCGCTGAACGGCCCGCGAGGACGCGTGGCGCGGTCGGCGCCCTTGAACGCCAGGGTCAGAATCAACGTGCCCACGGCCCAGGCCAACAGATAGCGAACTACCGGGAAACCGTACCAGAGCATGCTCATCACGGTTTTCGGGTCTTCTTTCACATACTGGAAGACCAGGCCGTTGAGGCGCTGGTGGAACTCGCGGTAAAAGTCCATCTCCATCAGGCCGAGGAACAGCGCGATACTCGAGGCAACGGTCAACCAGAGCCGGAAGAACCCGCGGGCCGCCATGGCCCGGGCGCTGAACAGGGCCAGCAGCAGCGGGACGCTGAGGTAAACCACCAGGCGCAAGTCGAAACGCAGGCCGTTGGCGAACGCTTCCAGGAAAGTCGAAGCCGGTGTGTCGAGGATCATCGAGCGGTTGTAGACCAGCAGCGCGACGCGCAGCAGGCTGAACATGACCATCATGATCAGGGCGCACAACAGCGTGTAGGCCAGATGCGATTTGACGGTCGGTTGCAGCAGGCGACTAGAAGCTCGCTGCTGATTCAGGGCGTCCGGGTTTGCCATGTCGTTTTAGGACCCATTGGAAGTTGAAGTTTCAAAAATACAGCGGCGCCTTGCCCTCTGTTGGCCATCCTCGGCCCCGGGGCGTGCGCGGTGCGCAAATGTTGCACGATCAACCGCGGCATTGCCATTGATTACTGTCCGGCAGCCCAACTGTCGCTTGTAGCGCTCTGGGACAAGAGGCGTGGCGCAAAGTTGCGGGGTTGACTCGTTGAGGCGAGAGCGAATTGTCTTGGAGACTTTGTGAAAATTTCGTCCAACGCATATCCGGAAACAAAATAAAGCCAACCCTTGGTAAAAAACGCAAACGCCCCGATCAAATCGGGGCGTTGTTCAACAGGTCGTATCAACTGGATACGCGGTTACTTCTCGGCGCGTTCTTTCAGGGCTTTGAGAGTATTGAACGGCGCATCGACCACGAACTTGTTGGCCAACCACGACGGCACGCTGCCGCCTGGATCGGTGTGGACCTGATACGTCACTTCGACTTGATCGCCTTTGGGCACGAACTTCCAGAAACCCTTGACCTGGGCAACCCGTACAAAACCTTTTTCTTCCGGAAGGTACTTCGGCTGCCCTTCCAGCTCGCGGGTCAGGCTGCCATCGGCGCCGTCAACGGTGGTGACATGCAATACCGAATCGCGAGAAGTCACCGGCCACGGTGTATTGAACTGAGTGTAAGTCCAGCTCTGGTTGCCTTCATGCTTGAGCAGCTTCTGGACCTTGCACTCGTGAATCCAGGCGCAGGCTCCCGGAACGTCTTCCTGCAGTGCACGCAGTTTGGCCATGGTGGTCTTCATGATCGTTACACCACGGTAAGCCTTGTATTGGGAACCGGTCACCTCACTCAAGGACACCTTGATGCCGTCCTCGTCCTTGGCGGTTTTCCAGTCTTCGGCCTGGGCCGTGGAGGCCAGCAAAACCGTCAAACCACACAGCACAGCGATACGATGCAGCGAACCCATAGTCTTATTCCTTATTGTTGAAGTTCCGTTCGTTGAACACATCACGCGGCCGTCATTTGCTCCCACCAGCCCAGCAATTTGATCGCTTCGTCGCGGCTGCTTCCGCAAACCTCGACATCGGCCTCAAATGCCGAACACACCGCGGGGCGTTCCGGCTTGCCGAAAATGCTGCACAGGTTATCGGCAGACAGTTGTACGCATCGTTCTCCGGCGGCTTTGCCATTGGGCATGCCGGGAATCGGCGAACTGATGGAAGGGGCAATGCAACAGGCGCCACAGCCTTCACGGCATCTCATGACGACAAGCTCCTCGCGACGAGCAATGTGTTTAAGGGACGTGGCACAGAGTAACGGCTAAAACAGTCGTTTTAAATTACCTGGGCCCGGGTTTTTACGCTCAAACGAACGTGACTGACCAGTCTCCGACAAAGCGTCTGTTTCAGGGGTCACGAATAGGGGGAAATTACTGCTTGAACTCGAACTCCAGCGCCGCGCCTTCAACTTCCCGGCGCTCTTCATTGCGCCGTTGCAGCTGCATTTCGTTGCTGATCAGGCGACCGTTGAGCTGGAACGGACTGCTCTTTTCACCGAACATTTGCGGCAACACCGCATCGTGTCGAGGCAACGGTACCGTGCCGATCGGTTTCAATTCGTCGACCTTATCCTTGGGCAAGCTCAAGTCGAGATTGGCGGGAGGGAGTTTGGTTTTCAGCACTTCACTGGCCGGTTTCGACTTGGAAGCAATGGGAGAACGCTTTTTGACCGGTGCAGCCTTCTTTGTGGCCGGAGCGGTTTTTTTGACCGCCACCGGTTTTTTCGCGGTTGCGGCGGCTGTCGGTTTTTCCTGAACGGAAGCCGCCATGACACCTTCCGCATGACAAGTCATCAACAGGCAGATCAATAACCAGGCGGCAGGAAAAATCGGTTTCATGGACCCAACGGCACGAACGGCAGAAAGTCATATGCTCGCCTGTTGGAGGCGACAAGACAAGCGGGCCGTTCATAACTGCCCGGCAAGTCAATAACCGCTCGTTGTCTCCTGACACAGTTGTGTCGCCAGCAGCCCCAGCGTCATCAATGCACGCTCGGCCTCGCGGTTCCAGGGGATGCCGCAGTTCAGGCGAATGCAGTGATTGAATTGCTCGGTGTTACTGAAAATAAGCCCCGGCGCAATGCTGATGCCCTGCTGCAACGCACGCACATGCAACTCTTGCGTATTGACCCGCCCCGGCAGACTGACCCACAGAATGAAACCGCCGGTAGGCCGGGTCATCTGTGTGCCTTCCGGGAAGTATTGCTGCACTGCCAACTGGAAAGCGCTGAGGTTCTTGCGGTACTCCTGACGGATGTAACGCAAATGCCGGTCGTAACCGCCGTTCTCCAGATAGGCCGCAATGCCCATTTGCGTGACGCTGCAGGCCGAATGCGTGCTGAACGTCTGCAGGCGCTGGATTTCCGACTGGTACTTGCCGGCAATCATCCAGCCGATCCGCACGCCGGGCGACAGGGTTTTGGAGAAGCTGGAGCAATAAATCACCCGATCCAGCCGGTCATAGGCCTTGAGCGATTTGGTGCGGCCCTGCTCGAACATCAGTTCGCCGTAAATATCGTCTTCAACGACTTGAATATCGAAATCCGAAGCCAGGCGCAGCAGTTGTTTCTGCCGCTCTTCGGGCATGGTGCCGCCCAAGGGATTGCTCAGGCGCGTGGTCAGCACCAGTGCCTTGATCGACCACTGGTTAGCCGCCAGTTGCAAGGCTTCGAGGCTCATGCCGGTGGCCGGATCGCTGGGGATCTCGATGACTTTCAGCCCCAGCAGGTCGGCCAGTTGCAGCAAACCGTAATAGGTCGGCGACTCGGCGGCGATCAGATCGCCCGGCCGGGTCAATACGCGCAGAGACATCTGCAACGCATCGACGCAGCCGTGGGTGATCACCACTTCCGACGGATCAACCACCACGCCGGCATCGCGCATGCGGATCGCCACTTGCCGACGCAACGGCTCGAAACCAGGGCTGAACATGTAGCTGAACGCCCGCGGACTATGGAAACGGGTGACTTTGGCCAGTTGCTGATGCAGTGCCCGCACCGGCAGATAATCGACACTCGGTACAGCCGCGCCCAACGGGAATACGCCTTCGCGGCGGGATTCGACCAGGACTTGCTGAATGATGCTGCTGCGGGTGACCAGGCCTGGGCGCTCGACCCGGGCGATGTCCGGGGTCGGTGCCGTCAGGGCGGGCGTCTGGTGCACGTAGTAACCGGATTGCGGCCGGGCACGGATCAGCCCTTGATCTTCAAGGTTGGCGTAGGCCTGCAACACCGTCGCATGGCTGACGTTGAGCTGCGAGCTCATCTTGCGCACTGAAGGCACGCGCTCTCCTGGCTGATAGACACCGCGGCGGATGTCTTCGGCCAGTTGCTGAGCAATACGTTGATAGAGCAAGAGATTGGTCATGACGCAGCACTCGATTTCACGGGCATTTTATTCTTGTGTGAAACAATACCGGAACAGTTTAGAAGTGTACTGGGACAGTTGCCACAATAGTCGACCATACAGTGCGGTGTCAGCAAAATCTGTACTGTTTTACGACGCATTCAACAGGCGCAAAAAAACCCGGCGCTGCTGAACAGGCCGGGCTTTCCAGTGACGCAGCCCTCAGCGGGCGGCGCCGAGCTGGCCTTTTTCGTCGGAGAATACAATCTCCACACGACGGTTCTGGGCACGACCGCGCTCGGAAGCGTTGGCGTCCACCGGGTATTCATCGCCGTAACCTTCGACCTGGATGCGTTTGTCGTCGATGCCCAGATCCGTCAGCACGTCGGCCACCGATTGCGCACGGTCGCGGGACAGCTTGAGGTTTTCCTGTTTACCGCCAGTGCTGTCGGTGTAGCCTTCAATCCGCACCACGCGCTTGGGGTTGAGTTGCAGGAACTGGACGATCTTCAGCACCACACGGTTCGCCGAGCTCTTCAGTTCCGCTTCACCGGTGTCGAACAACACATCACCCAGGGTCATCACCAGACCACGGTCGGTCTGGGTGGTCGCCAACGCCACGATCTGCTCTTCGAGCCACTTGCCCTGTTGCTGCACGCTGAGCAATTTGGACTCACGCAGTGCCAGTTGCAGGCGCTGACGCTCGAGTTCGAGCTTCGCTGCACGCTCTTCGTTGAGCACTTGATTGGTGTGTTCCCGGGCGATTTCGCTGTAGCGCTGGCTCAGGTAGGCGTAATGCACCACGTCAGAACCACTGCCCCAGTAGCTGGACAGACGATCGGCGCGGGCCAGGGACTCGCCGGCACGGATCACGTCTTTGGGCGCAATGCGCAGCACGTTGGAGTCTTCCTTGACCTTCTGGAAGTCGGTGCCGGCCTGCTGCAACGCGGCTTCACTGTGTTGACCGGCGCAGCCATAGAGGCTTGCGCAGCCGGCCAGGATCAAGCCGCCGAGTACTTGGGTCTTGAGGTTCATTGGGCATCTCCCAGTTGCTTGCGCAGGCGGGTGATGCGGGTATTGAGCACGCTCAACTGCTCCTCGCTCTTGTGGGTCAGGACCCGGGCTTCGGCCAGGCGCGCGTCCAGCTCGGCCTGCTCGGCCCGCATACGCGCATTCTTGAAGGACTGGTCGGCCATGTTGCCCTTGGCACGGTTGAACTTGTCCTGGGCCAGTTTCAGCTCCGGCACTTCCTCGGCGGTAGCGCCCACGGCCTTGGCTTGTTCGAGGGCCTGTTCGGTCAGGCGTATTTGTTCATTCGGCGCCGGATCGGCTGCACAACCCGCCAGAGCCAGAACGGCCAGGGCAGCGAAAAGAGGTCGAATATTCACTAAAAATCCCTACTGTTTTGGGGTACTGACAGGTTGTGGCTGCTGTTGTGAGCCTTGCACTTTCCAACGCTCGATATTGCGCAGCAACGCAGCTTCCGTCAGTCCGGACGCGGGCAATTCTGTCATCTTTTTGGCCAGCTGTCCGCGCAACCAAGGATCGTTGCAGGCGGAGTTATGGGAAACCGCGAGGTACAGGCCGGGTTTGTCGATGGGTTGTGGGTGGGCCATCAAGTCATTGGCCATCCCCAGCGTTTGCACCATGGCCATGCCCGAGTAACGGCCGGCGAGGACAAATTCCACCTCGCCCAGCAGCAATTTCTGAAAGGCCTGAGTCAGATTGGGTGTGCGCACGAGGGTCAATTGCTGCTCGGCGAAAGTGCCGAATGAAGAGGTCACTCGAGCCTTTTCCGACAACGCGCCGGGATGACCGTGAAGGTCCTGCGCTTCGTTGTAGACCAATAGCGAGTCGTTGCGAGTCCAGACCAGATAGTCGTTTTCCAGCAGCGCTGGATGGATGTAATCCAGATTTTCCAGCTCATTTACCGCCAAGGGCGCATCGGCCAGCATGTCCATGCGCCCGCTGCGCACTTCATCCAGGGCTTGGGAGCGTTTGCCGGCGTACAGCAGCTCAACCTTGATGCCCAACTCCCCCGCCACTTGCTGCAACAGATCAGCACTGGCGCCGATCAGGTGCTTGGGGTTTTGCGGGTCTTGCCACAGGTACGGCGGTGCGTCCGGGCTGCCGGTCACGATCAGGCGCTCGCACTTGCCCGCGGCAAACGACAGCCCTGGCAATAGCGATAATCCCAGCAAACCCCATACAAGGCGCAGATCCATGGCCAAACACTCCTCTCAATCCCGGATATGCCAACTGTAGGAGCTGTCGAGTGAAACGAGGCTGCGATCTTTTCAGCTCCACTTGAATCCCAAGCGAAAGATCAAAAGATCGCAGCCTCGTTTCACTCGACAGCTCCTACAAAGCACAAAAAAAAGCCCGACCAAAAGGCCGGGCTCTTTATAAGTCAAGCCGCCGGATTAGACCAGCTTCTCGAACTCGGGGATGGCTTCGAACAGGTCTGCCACCAAGCCGTAATCGGCCACCTGGAAGATCGGCGCTTCTTCGTCCTTGTTGATCGCAACGATCACCTTGGAGTCTTTCATGCCGGCCAGGTGCTGGATCGCGCCGGAGATACCGACGGCGATGTACAGCTGTGGCGCAACGATCTTACCGGTCTGACCGACCTGCATGTCGTTGGGTACGAAACCTGCGTCGACCGCGGCGCGGGAAGCACCCACGGCTGCGCCCAGCTTGTCGGCCAGGGCGTACAGGTGTTTGAAGTTGTCGCCGTTCTGCATGCCGCGGCCGCCGGAAACGACGATCTTGGCAGCGGTCAGTTCCGGACGATCGGACTTGGCCAATTCTTCGTTGACGAAGCTGGAAGTGCCGGCGTCGTGAGCAGCGGCAACGGCTTCAACGGCAGCCGAACCACCTTCGGCAGCCACCGGGTCGAAACCGGTAGCACGCACGGTGATCACTTTGACCGCAGCGTTCGATTGAACGGTGGCGATGGCGTTACCGGCGTAGATCGGGCGCTTGAAGGTGTCGGCGCTTTCGACCGAGATGATCTCGGAGATCTGGTCAACGTCCAGCTGAGCGGCAACGCGCGGCAGGATGTTTTTGCCGTTGGAAGTGGCGGCGGCCAGGATGTGGCTGTAACCAGCGCCCAGCTCGGCTACCAGTGGAGCAACGTTTTCCGGCAGTTGATGCGCGTAGGCGGCATTATCGGCCACCAACACTTTCGCCACGCCAGCGATTTTCGCTGCGGCGTCAGCCACGGCGCCAGCGCCCTGGCCTGCAACCAGAACGTGAATGTCGCCACCGATTTTGGCAGCGGCAGCCACGGTGTTCAGCGTGGCCGGAGCCAGCACTTTGTTGTCGTGTTCAGCAATAACCAAGATAGTCATTTAGATTACCTTCGCTTCGTTTTTCAGTTTCTCGACCAGTTCAGCCACCGACTTGACCTTGATACCCGCGCTGCGTGCAGCCGGCGCTTCGACTTTCACGGTCTTGTTGGTGGAGGCGGTGGAAACGCCCAAAGCGTCTGGAGTCAGCACTTCGAGAGGCTTCTTCTTGGCTTTCATGATGTTTGGCAGGGACGCGTAGCGCGGCTCGTTCAAACGCAGGTCGGTGGTGACGATGGCCGGCAGCTTCAGGGAAACCGTCTGCGCGCCGCCGTCGATTTCGCGAGTCACGGCAACGCTGTCGCCGCTGACTTCGACTTTGGATGCGAATGTGCCCTGACCGTAGCCGCTCAATGCTGCGAGCATCTGGCCAGTCTGGTTGTTGTCGCTGTCGATGGCTTGTTTGCCGAGGATCACCAGCTGAGGCTGTTCCTTGTCGACCACCGCCTTGAGCAGTTTAGCCACGGCCAGGGAAGTCAGATCTTCAGCGGATTCGACGAGGATGGCGCGGTCGGCACCCAGAGCCAGCGCGGTGCGCAGTTGCTCTTGAGCGGTGGACGGGCCGATGGAAACGACGACGATTTCAGTCGCAACGCCTTTCTCTTTCAGACGTACGGCTTCTTCCACTGCGATTTCGCAGAACGGGTTCATCGACATCTTGACGTTAGCGAGGTCGACGCCGGAATTGTCCGCCTTGACGCGAACCTTGACGTTGTAATCCACAACGCGTTTGACAGCTACAAGAACCTTCATGGATTCCTCGTTACTCTCCGGTGAAAAGAAAGTCGCCTAGGCGAACCTGGCGGTTGATGCACATGGGGCACAAGGGCACCTCTAAAAACGCTGGCAGGTGTATCGGGTGAACCTTGCTCACGAGGCTGATGACCGTTCGTCAGTGGTGACCGACGAGTCATTCATTATCGCGGCGTGTAAACTGCGTGCAAAACCTGCACAACGCATCACCTGGTACTGCCATCGCCCTGTCTTTAGAGGTGCTCTTGGAACCAACAATCAGCCTACGGCGAGCGCAAAACCGCCCGTATCTTGACCGGAACACCTATTCCGGTCAATACGGCAAAATGGCCAGTCATAAGCCGCGTGACTTTGATTTATCTGGCTTTGAGCCGATTCAAACAAACGTTTGTATTGGACGCTAAGAGTGGTGTAGATATAATGCGCCACCCAGAGAGAAAGGTGGTTCATCGATTGTCCTCTTCCCCGCGTTGTGGGGAATTCATGGATGCGACACCCAACCTCCAATTAGAAAAAAAACTGTTGAGCCTTGAGTAGGAGATAGCCTGTGGAACGCGAATACATGGAATTCGACGTGGTCATCGTCGGTGCCGGCCCCGCTGGCCTGTCCGCCGCCTGCCGTTTGAAGCAGAAGGCCGCCGAAGCCGGTAAGGAAATCAGCGTCTGCGTGGTCGAAAAAGGCTCCGAAGTCGGCGCTCACATCCTGTCCGGTGCCGTGTTCGAACCACGGGCCCTGAACGAATTGTTCCCGGACTGGAAAGAACTCGGCGCGCCGCTGAACACGCCGGTCACCCGCGATGACATCTTCGTTCTGAAGAACGCTGACAGCGCGCAGAAGATTCCAGACCTCTTTGTGCCCAAGACCATGCACAACGAAGGTAACTACATCATCTCCCTAGGCAATCTGTGCCGCTGGCTGGCCCAGCAGGCCGAAAACCTGGGCGTGGAAATCTACCCGGGCTTCGCCGCTCAGGAAGCGCTGTTCGACGAGAACGGAGTGGTTCGCGGGATCATCACCGGCGATCTGGGTGTTGACCGCGAAGGCAATCCGAAAGAAGGCCTGTACACCCCAGGCATGGAACTGCGCGCCAAGTACACGCTGTTCGCCGAAGGTTGCCGCGGCCACATCGGTAAGCAGCTGATCAAGCGTTTCAACCTCGACAGCGAAGCCGACGCCCAGCATTACGGCATCGGCCTGAAAGAAATCTGGGAAATCGACCCGGCCAAGCACCAGCCAGGCCTGGTGGTCCACACCGCCGGCTGGCCGCTGGACATCATGGGCACCGAGAACACCGGTGGTTCGTTCCTCTATCATCTGGAAAACAACCAGGTGGTGGTCGGTCTGATCGTCGATCTTTCCTACAGCAACACCTTCCTGTCACCGTTCGACGAGTTCCAGCGCCTCAAGCATCACCCGGTGCTCAAGCAATACCTGGAAGGCGGCAAGCGCGTCAGCTACGGTGCCCGTGCCATCTGCAAAGGCGGCCTGAACTCGCTGCCGAAAATGGTTTTCAAGGGCGGCGCGCTGATCGGTTGCGACCTCGGCACCCTGAACTTCGCCAAGATCAAAGGCAGCCACACCGCGATGAAGTCCGGCATGCTTGCCGCTGACGCCGTGGCCGATGCCTTGTTCGCCGACCTGGACGGCACGCAAGAGCTGACCACTTACGTCGACGCCTTCAAGAAGAGCTGGCTCTACGACGAACTGTTCGCCAGCCGCAACTTCGGCCCGGCGATCCACAAGTTCGGCGCCATCGTCGGCGGCGGTTTCAACTGGATCGACCAGAACATCTTCGGCGGCAAACTGCCGTTCACCCTGCACGACACCAAGCCGGATTACGCGTGCCTGAAACTGGCGGTCGACTGCAAGAAGATCGACTACCCGAAACCGGACGGCAAGATCAGCTTCGACAAGCTCAGCTCGGTGTTCATCTCCGGTACCAACCACGAAGAAGAGCAGCCGTGCCACCTGAAGTTGGCCGACGCGAGCATCCCGATCAGCAAGAACCTGCCGCTGTACGATGAACCTGCCCAGCGTTACTGCCCGGCCGGCGTGTATGAAGTCGTCACCCAGGAAAACGGCGAGAAACGCTTCCAGATCAACGCCCAGAACTGCGTTCACTGCAAGACCTGCGACATCAAGGACCCTGCACAGAACATCACCTGGGTGGCACCGGAAGGTGCCGGCGGCCCGACTTACCCGAACATGTAAGTCGATCGCTTGAACAACAAGGCTCCCTGAACGGGGGCCTTTTTGTTGCCCGCAATTCAAGCGTCACCACAAAGCCCTATGGATCAGGCAACGCGCTCATCCCCCGGATTACGCTCGAAGTAGCGCTTGTACTCACGGCTGAATTGCGACGTGCTCTGATACCCCACCCGATGCGCCACCTGGGCCACGCCCAGTCCTTCGCCCAGCAACAACTGCCGGGCCTTGAGCAAACGCAAACGCTTCAGATACTGCACCGGCGACAACAAGGTGCTGCGCTTGAAATGCTCATGAAACGTCGACGCACTCATGTTCGCGCAACTGGCCAGGGTCTCGACGTTCAGCGGCTCGGTGTAATGCGCATGCAGATGGCTCAACGAGGCCGCGATCCGGGCGAACTGCCCCTGTTGCTCCACCAGCGCCCGCAATACATCGGCTTGCGGCCCACGCAAGGCGACGAACAACAATTCACGCAATCGCGCCTGCCCCATGACTTGACACTCCAGCGGATCGTGCAGGCAACGCAACAACCGTTCAACACAACCACGCATCGCATCATCAAGCACCGCCGAAGTCATGGACTCTGGCGTCTGCGCCTCGATATAACGCCCCGGCGCCAGCCTCATGGCCAGCACCAACTCACCGAGCAACACCCGGTCAATGGCGATGGAAACGCCCAGCATCGGGCCATCCGGAGCCGAAAACGTCTCGCATTCGAACGGCACCGGCAGCGCCTGAATCAAATAATGCCCGGCGCCGTATTCCAGAGTACGCGGCCCCAGATACGCCAATTTGCTGCCCTGGGCGATGATGACCAAGCTTGGCTCGTAGATTTGCGGGCCACGGGCCAAATCACAACTGGCCCGCAAAATCTGCACGCCCGGCAACGCGGTAGGCGCGAAACCATCGCGTGTGGTCAACGGCTGGATCAGCGAAACCAGCGTGGCATTGGCATCGAGATGACGGGTCAACAACATGGGGGAGCTCTTCACAAAAGAAGTCACAAAAAAAGTCGCGAAAAAAGGGATGAAAACATCATCGCAGGTCTGAACGCCAATGCGACCCAACGAAGGCGCATGCCGGAGGATTAGGCATGACACCCGGAGGAATCGCCATGGCCGGTCACCCGTACGGTGCCCAGAATGGCTCGCCTCACCTGTCACTGCTTTTGCGAGGTTCACCATGTACACCGCCATCGGATACGCCGCTCAGTCGTCCACCACGCCCCTCGCCCCGATGAAATTCGAGCGCCGCAGCCCACGAGCCGACGATGTGGCAATCGAGATTCTCTACTGCGGCGTCTGCCATTCCGACATCCACCAGGCGCGCAACGAGTGGGGCATTGCGGTTTACCCGCTGATGCCCGGCCATGAGATCGTCGGCAAAGTGACCGCCGTCGGCGCGAACGTTACTAAACACAAAGTCGGCGATCTGGTCGGCGTCGGTTGCATGGTCGACTCGTGCCGCCATTGCGAAGCCTGCCAGGCCGATCTGGAGCAATACTGCCTCGAAGGTCCGACCCTGACGTATGCCACCCCGGACCGGGTCGATGGCAGCAACACCATGGGCGGCTACTCCGACAGCATCGTGGTCAGCGAGCACTTTGTCGTACGTATCCCGGAGAAACTCGACCTGGCCAGCGCCGCGCCGATTCTGTGTGCCGGCATCACCACCTACTCGCCGCTCAAGCACTACGGCGTCAAGGCCGGCGACAAGGTCGGAATTCTCGGCATGGGTGGCCTCGGCCACATGGGCATCAAGTTCGCCAAGGCGATGGGCGCTGAAGTGACGTTGTTCACCCGCTCGGCGAGCAAGGCTGAAGAAGCTCGTCGTCAGGGCGCGGACCACGTGATCGTATCCACCGACGCGCAACAGATGAAGGCCGCCGCAGGACATTTCGACTTCCTGCTGGACACCATTCCGGTGCAGCACGACCTCAATCCCTACCTCGATACGCTGCGTTTCGACGGCGTGCACATTCTGGTGGGCTTGATCGAGCCGGTCGATCCGCCGTTGCATGCGGGCAACCTGGTGATGAGCCGTCGCGTGTTGGCAGGTTCGTTGATCGGCGGCATTGCCGAAACCCAGGAAGTGCTGGATTTCTGCGCCGAGCACGGCATCACCTGTGACATCGAAATGCTCGACATCCGCCAGATCAACGAGGCTTACACCCGCATGATCGCCGGTGACGTGAAGTACCGCTTCGTGATCGACATGGCGACGCTGAAACTCTAAACCTTCAGGCCCAATTCCGCTGACAGCCGGGCTGTGACCCCTTTGATCAGGGGAATCAGCTCGGCCATTTTTTCCAGCGGCATGTACGGCACGGTGCTGGCGATGCTGATACCGGCGACAATGCGCTTGCTGGCATCGCGGATCGGCGCCGCCACGCAGCGGATCGACGGTTCGTTGTCTTCCAGGTCGAAGGCGTAACCGCCGGCCACGTACTCGGTCATGCGCTGCTGAAACTGCTCCCAGGATTGCTCCGGGTGCTGCGGCCAGAACTGATTTTTCCCGCCCACCGGCAAGCTGATTTCATACAGCCGTTGCCATTCTTCCTGCGAGTCATCAAGCATCAGCGCCTTACCAATCCCGGTACGCGCCAACGGCATGCGATGGCCGACCCGCGAACGCATTTCCGGGCCGTTGCGCCCCGGATTCTTGTGCAGGTACAGCACTTCGTCGCCTTCGCGAATCGCCAGGTGAATGGTGTCGCCGGTCAACGCCGACAACTCATCCAGATACGGCCCGGCCAGCGTCACCAACGGCAGCTCTTCGCGCGCCTGAAAACCCAGCTCGATCAGTTTCGGCCCCAACAGATAGCCGACTTGCGGCACCACCCGCAGATAACGCTCGTCCACCAGGCAACTGGCCAGACGATGGGTGGTGCTGCGCGTCGTGCCGATCAGCCGGGCGATTTCCTTGAGATCGCGGGCGCCACTGGCCACCGCCTGCACCACACCCAAGCCACGAAGCAGTGTCTGGGTGCCGGTCGGCGCGGCGTCCTTGGCGATTTTTGGGGCGTCTTCCTGCATATCCAGCCTTTACCGTTGAGCGAGAGAACGGGCGGCATTATGGTCGCCCGACGGCTGCGACTACAACTTGATACGCTCGACCTTGCCCACCAGCAACACGTAGGACAGCGCACCCAGCAACGCCAGAACAGAGACATAGGTGATCGCCGGGGCAAACGAATCACCGGAGGCGAGGAAACCGATGACGATTGGCGTGGTAATCGCCGCCAGGTTACCGATGAAATTGAACACCCCACCGGTCAGTCCGAGCAAGCGTGCCGGGGCCAGGGTCGACACCAGCGACCAGGTGATCGAGGCCAGACCGTTGCCGAAGAAGGCCAGCGCGAGAAAGGCAATCACCAGTGGCGTCGACTCGACGAAGTTGGCGCCGATGATCGAGGTGGAAATCAGCAAGCCACCGATGATCGGTAACTTGCGAGCAAAGCCCACCGTGCAGCCGCGACGAATCAAAAAGTCCGAGAAGAACCCCGAACACAGCACGCCGACGAAGGCCGCCAGAAACGGTAGCGACGCCAGCAAGCCAGACTTGATGAAGTCCATGCCGCGATACTTCACCAGATAAGTCGGGAACCACGTCAGGAAAAACCACAACGTCGAATTGAGGCAAAACTGGCCGAGGTAAATGCCCCACAACTTGCGTTTGCTCAGGACAATCCCGAGGTCGATCCAGCTGAATTTCGCCTTGGCCCTGGCGGCTTCGGCCTGAATATCCACCAACCCGCCGCCCTCGCGGATCAGCTCGATTTCCGCGTCATTGGCGCCCTTGAAATCCCGTGGTTCGCGATACACCGCGTACCAGATCACCGCCCACAGGATGCCCACCGCACCGGTGCTGACAAACACCATGTGCCAGCCATATTGGTGTTGCAGCCAGGCGAGTACCGGCGTCAGGAACGCCAGGCCGACGAACTGCCCGGAGGTGTAGAAACCGATGGCCGTGGCGCGTTCGCGCTCGGGGAACCAGGTTGTCACTACGCGGCTGTTGATCGGGTACGCCGGCGCTTCCAGTGCACCGACCGCCATGCGCAGCACGAACAGCGCAATGAAGCTGGCGGCGAAGCCGAGCATCACCGTGGCCAGCGACCACAGCAGCAATGCGACGCTATAGAGAATGCGCGGCGGCACCCGGTCCACCAGCCAGCCGCCGGGGATCTGCATGGCGGCGTAGGTCCAGCCAAACGCGGAAAAAATCAGCCCGACATGGATCGGATCGATGCCCAAATCGCTGGTCAGCGCCGGGGCGGCAATGGACAGGTTGCTGCGGTCCAGGTAGTTGATCACCACCGTGATGAACAACAGGACCATGATGAAAAAACGCTTGCGACTGGGCGTCACCAACGACGCCTGCCCGGTGAGGGTTTGCGGTTGCATGGGGGGTGCCTCTTCTTATGGTTATTGAGGTCGTAGTGGTTGATCGTTCCTACGCTCTGCGTGGGAATGCAGGCAGGGACGCTCTGCGTCCCAAGAGCGGACGCAGAGCGTCCGGTGAGGCATTCCCACGCAGAGCGTGGGAACGATCACCGCTTGAGTATCACCATTCGGCAAAACTGCCATCGGCATGGCGCCAGATCGGGTTGCGCCAGCGGTGGCCGACCGCCGCGCGTTCGATCACGTACTCCTCGTTGATCTCGATCCCCAGGCCCGGGCCATTGGGGATCTTCACGAAGCCTTTGTCGTAGTCGAACACCCGCGGATCTTTCACATAATCGAGCAGGTCATTGCTCTCGTTGTAATGGATGCCCAGGCTCTGTTCCTGAATGAACGCGTTGTAGCAAACCGCGTCCAGTTGCAGGCACGCCGCCAGGGCAATCGGGCCCAGCGGGCAATGCAGCGCCAGCGCCACGTCGTAGGCTTCGGCCATGTTGGCGATCTTGCGGGTTTCGGTGATACCGCCCGCGTGGGACGCATCGGGCTGGATGATGTCGACGTAGCCTTCGCTGAGCACACGCTTGAAATCCCAGCGCGAGAACAACCGCTCGCCAAGGGCAATCGGCGTGCTGGTCAGCGGCGCCAGTTCTTTCAGGGCTTCGTAGTTTTCACTGAGCACCGGCTCTTCGATGAACATCAGTTTGTACGGGTCGAGTTCCTTCATCAGCACCTTGGCCATCGGCTTGTGCACCCGACCATGGAAGTCCACGCCGATGCCGACATTCGGGCCGACCGCATCGCGCACGGCGGCAACGTTGGCCAGCGCCAGGTCGACTTTCTCGAAGGAATCGAGGAATTGCAGCTCTTCGGTGCCGTTCATTTTCACCGCAGTGAAACCACGGCTGACCGCTTCTTTCGCGGCGCGAGCAGTGTCCGCCGGGCGATCACCACCGATCCACGAATAAACCCGGATCTTGTCCCGCACCTGACCACCCAGCAAATCGCTGACCGACACACCCAGCGCCTTGCCCTTGATGTCCCACAACGCCTGGTCGATACCGGCCAGGGCGCTCATGTGGATCGCCCCGCCCCGGTAGAAGCCGCCACGGTAGAGCACGGTCCAGATGTCTTCGATGTTGCGTGGGTCTTTACCGATCAAGTAGTCGGACAATTCCTCGACCGCAGCAGCGACGGTGTGCGCGCGGCCCTCAACCACGGGCTCGCCCCAACCGGTCACGCCCTCGTCGGTTTCGACCTTAAGGAAGCACCAGCGCGGCGGAACGATGAAGGTGGTGAGTTTGGTGATTTTCATCTGTGCTCTCTTCTTGTAGATGCAGCGCTTATAGAAGTAGCGCGCTCGGCGCCAAAAAAGTCTTAACGCAAGGCATTCCAGGCAGCGACATACGCCTTGGCGCGCACCGCCACTTCGTCAGCCGTCATGCCCGGTTTGAACAACCCGGAGCCGAGACCGAAACCTTTGACGCCGGCCTCGACAAACACCTGCATGTTGTCTGGCGTGATCCCGCCCACCGGCACCAGCACCGTTCCCGCCGGCAACACCGCCAGCCAGGCTTTTACTACCGCAGGGCCCATCTGCTCGGCCGGGAACATCTTCAGCACATCCGCCCCTTCGGCCAGCGCGGCAAAGGCTTCGGTCGGCGTCGCCACGCCCGGCGACAGGAACAGCCCCGCTGCCTTCGCCGCGCGCAATACCTTGGCATCGCTGTGGGGCATGACGATCACCTGGCCGCCCGCCGCTTTCACCTGCTCGACCTGTTCCGGGGTCAACACCGTGCCCGCGCCGATCAGGCAATCGGCGGGTAATGTGCTGCGCAGGATGCGGATACTTTCGTACGGCTCAGGGGAATTTAGCGGCACTTCGATGACGCGAAATCCGGCCGAGTACAGGACTTCGCCGACGGCTTCCGCCTCTTGCGGACGCAGGCCACGCAAGATCGCGATCAGACCGTTTTGTGCCAATGCTTGCTTGAGCATGTCAGACCTCCAGTCAGGTTTAACGGGATGGGTTTGCAGTGATAAGGCCGGCGGCGACCGCCAGCTGCCACAAGCCGCGTTCGGTGGCCTGCTCGGCCAGGGTCACCCGGGCAAAACCGCAGGCGTCGAGCGCCCGGCTGTAGCGAGCGCAGAGTTGGACGTTGCCGATGAGGATGATCGAGGGCAGATGCACGCTGTTGCGACGACGCCGCTGCACATTGGCCAGGGCCGACAGTTCATGGCCGATCAACAAGCCGGACAGATAGTCCGGCTGAGCGCTGGCGCTCAGCTCGCCGGTCAGCCCCAGACTGCGGGCACTGAACAGCGTCGACAGCGGCCCGATCTCGCCGTCCGCCGACAGCGCCACTTGCACGCCACGGTCAAAAGCAGCGCCATCAAAAGACCCGCCGCGCTGCTGAGTGCGCCCCAGGATGCTGTGTTCGCTGAGTACGGCGAAGACTTCGCCGGTCATGAAAGTATCGAAATGCACGATGCAGCCATCGGCCACTTCCACCCATTTCGAATGGCTGCCCGGCAGGCCGATCAACAGATCGCTACCCGCCTCGTCCGGCAGATTCTGCAACACGCCGAGGACCTGGGTTTCCTCGCCGCGCATCACGTTCGGTAAGCGCGAACGCTGAATCGCGCCCGGCACGATGTGCACATCGACGCCGCGAAGACTGCGGACGGTTTGTAGGGAAGTTCCGAGATTGGCGACGTTCGCCGGCGTGTCGCAGTAAGCCGCTTCGCGCCAGCCCTGAGCACTGCCGACCATGCCGCAAGCAATCACCGGCAAATCGGGCTGCGCATCGAGCCAGTCACCGCAAGCCTCGTCGAAGGCCAGTTCAAAACCGTCGGAACACGCCTGACCGGCGATGATTCGCGGCGTCTTGGGCAACTGCATGATCCCGGACGACAGCGCACGCTGTTCCAGCACCTGGCCACCGAAGCCGAGTTTGTAAGCACGTAATGAGGTTGTCCCCCAATCGAGCGCGATCAATTGCGCCAGCATCGCTTCACCTGTTTTGTTTTTTGGACAGTGAGTGGGCTGGACTATAAACCTGCACGCAATAAAATCTCAATATATAAATATCATTCCCATATTATGGGATTTGCAGATATAGCTAGATTTTCTTCGCCAAAGCTCTGCAACGCAGCCTCACCCACCGCGTGGGTGAGACCGCCGAGATTGCGGATTTCAATCAGGGGTATACGTACTGGAAATCGGCCTTCGATGAGGGAAAGGCCGGGGTTTTCAAGATCACCGTGAGGCAGGCACTTGATGGTTTGATGAGCGGTAACTGGGAAGCGACGCCGGAGACATGAAAAATCCCGAGGCTCCTTGTTCCTGACAAGAGGCCTCGCCAAGCGCTGGATTTTTATTTTCTCTCGATAGCTCGCACCAAGTCGACCGTTGGAACACGCATAACGTTTGAAAAGTAAGTCTTGTAGGTCGTGGTATGAACCCGAAATACACAGGAAATATAGCTTCGATTAGTCAGCCAACGACTCAAAGCCTCGCCCTCCGGAAAAATCTCTGCCCCTTTTTCTCCGGTTGACTCCCTGAAAATAACATCAGCCTGGTATTTGTATACCGCGTCACCTTCAATTCGTTCCACCAAACCATAGCCAGATCGTTTTATCTGATGAGCCACGGCAAAATCGAGATCATCATCAACTGCGCAGATCAATCCTTGACCGATGCTGGACTGGAACAGATCAAGAAGCGCAACATCCGAAGTAAAGCGCACCTGATATATCCCAGTATCTCTTAGTTCATCAACATCGGAATATATAAGCGTCGCGATCGGTTTTCCGTGATTAAGAGAACACGAAGCGCATAAGGCAATAACCACCAACAAAACGCATCGAAACATCAAATACTATTCCTTAAAATAGTTCAGAACCGACTCATTCAGTATTTGCCGTGCCGTTTTTCCATTATTCAATGGTCGAATGTACATAATATGTGCATCGGCGTGGTTTACATCAACCCGCCCCATCACATCCGGCCCATCTACAATTTCCCACTGTTCGCCAAAATCTGCGACCCTGTCAGACATATTGCGCTTTTCAGGCGCGGCAGCAGCTCGAATATTAACCCAATACTCAGCTTTCGGCTTAGGCTGTAATCTATATATGTTCGAAATACTCCAAACAATCTTACCTTCGCCAACCGGGTCAATTGTTATCAACATTCTTACCTTGTAGCCTTTATCGGTCAGAACACTGGACAGGTGCGCGCCATTCCATCCTCCAAGACTATGACCAATGATGTATACCGCCGTAGAGCAATCAGGTATTTTTTTCAGCACATTTTCTGATAAATCTTTATCACTAATAAAATCATTGTAACCAAGAGGCCACGACTCAAATTTTCCATTCGGAAATTTTAGCTTCTTTGCATCACTGAGGAATATCTCACGCACATCATCCACATTATTATTCGGTCCACTTAAATAGTAGCTCTCCTGATCCCCGGCACCACCTATAAAAAACACAACAAAATTTCGTAGAGAAACAGAAACCTGCTTAACAGACTGATCCGTCTTGCACGTAAGCGTATGAGTTTTCACCTCTCTTTTCGCCAAGGGTGCTTCTACTGTCGCGTTTTCACCGGCCATCCTTGGTCACTCCACAAACAATTTAATGGTTTCAGCCAAATGCGAACTGACGGTATGGGTAAACCCGGACGCATCCGTGATGCCATGCTCTTCGCTGCCGTCCCCACGCTGAATGGTGTAGGGGTGATAGGGAACCGGCTCTCCAGTTGCCTCATTGACCACTTGCAACCTGTCCGTGAAATGCACCGGCATCGGCAGCAACCCACTAAATGGCGCCCCTCCGCCACTCTGGCCAATAATGACCGTGCCGGAGCCCCCAACCACCACGTTGCCATGACCGCCCGTACTGTCGAGCGTTGCGGCGTTGAGGCCGTTGATGAATACCGTACCCGAGACGCCGCCGGTGATCGGGCTGCCGCAGGCGGATTTGTCGGTCATGCGGGCAGCGGCGAGGCCGTCGAAGAACACGTCCGGGGAACCGGACACGATCGGGTTGGTGCCATGGCCCGGCAACGGGCACGCGGTAGGGTCGGTGACGCGCGCAGCGGGTTTTCCACTCAAGTCAAAGCTCCTTGCTTCTGAGGTTCAGGGTGAGGCTGATAGACATCAATGTCGGCCGCGGCGAAGCGCCAGCGGTTATCGACCGGGTCGAATAGCGCGTGACAATTGTCATGGCTGTCGGGGGATGAAACGTTGTGAAGGGTTTGCCAGGCTTCGGCGACTTGCCATTCCAGATCCGCATCCGAGACGCTGTCGAAGTCGTTGAGCCAGGCGTTGTAGTCGCGCAAGCCGATCCGGTCATAGGACGTTTGCAGCAGGCTGGTCATCTGCGGGCCGAAGTCGATGTAATGCTCTGCGGTCCATTGACCGACGTCGGAATAGACGTACCAGCCCATGGGCAACAATGTGCCATCGTTCAATAACGATTGATCCGCCAAGACAACGAAGCCACAGCAGACGTGCAGCGTCAGCCAGCCCTGATGATCCTGGATCAACTGATTTGGATCGAACGTGCGAAGCGGGACAACGCGGTACTCCTCAAGACCGCGACTGCGCGTCATCAACTCGGCGTCCAGACGCGAGACGAACGCCCGGATCGCCTTACCTCCCGTGCGGTTGAGGGTGCAAAGGATGTCCACCGACTGGCGATGGCGGTCGTCCGTGGAGCCAAGGTTTTTCACCAGGCCATACAAACGCATCGTCGCCCGAAGTCCGCTCATCGCCGGTCACTCATTGACGTAGCGAAGGCTCCACGGGCGTGGAGAAAGAGTGTCAAAGGCATTGCAGGTGTCGTCCGTGAGCGCGCAAAGAGCGCACAGAATGCCGAACTAGCGCGGTGCGGACAACCGATTCGTATCAGCTTGCAATCAAGCGATCAGCGTCCCTCGGCAAAATCCCTTAAAACCACCCCATCCATCCGGTACCGCACCCATTCTTCCTGCGGTTGTGCGCCGAGGGATTTGTAGAATTCGATCGCCGGTTTGTTCCAGTCCAGCACGCTCCATTCGAAACGGCCGCAGTCATTGGCGCAGGCGATTTTCGCCAGGTGGCGCAGCAGGGTTTTACCGGCGCCGCCGCCCCGTTGTTCTGGCGTGATGTAGAGATCTTCGAGGTACAGGCAATTGCTGCCCAGCCAGGTGGAATAGCTGAAGAAGAACACCGCGAAGCCGATCGGCAGGCCATCGCGCAGGCAGATCAGGCCATGGGCGGTGGCGCCTTCGCTGAACAGGCTGCGCTCGATGTCGGCGACGCTGGCGATGACTTCGTGGCGGGCACGTTCGAAGTCGGCCAGTTCAGTGATGAACGCGAGGATTTGCGGAGCATCGCTGGGGGTTGCCGGGCGGATTTCGATCGTCATGGACGTGCCTTGTCAAAAGTTGAAAACGCCATACTAAGTCCGCGCGCGGCGCTCGTCACATTTGAAATGGTCGAGGCTGCTACGGATCGCATTTACGGTTTAACTTACTGGCATTGGGGCAATCCCCCTCGCCACAAAAGCGTTTTCATACTTAAGGACTTTTATGACCACCGCTGCTTTCGCACCTCTGCAGAATCTGGCTTCTGAACTGCTGCCCCATGCGCTGGAACCTAGTGAGGACGGTGCCCACGATCTGTCGCACTTGCAACGGGTGTGGCACAACGTGCGCACGCTTCATGCTGAAGAAGGCGGTGATCTTGAGGTGCTGCTGGCCGCCGTGCTGTTGCACGATTGCGTGGCGGTGGAGAAGAACTCGCCGCTGCGTTCCCAGGCGTCACGGCTGGCGGCGCAGAAAGCGTCGACAGTGCTGACAGCCATGGATTGGCCTGACGGAAATATCACCGCGGTCGCCCATGCCATTGAGGCCCATAGTTTCAGCGCCAACATCACGCCCACTACCCTCGAAGCCCGAATCATCCAGGACGCCGACCGCCTCGACTCGCTCGGCATGCTCGGCGTGGCGCGTACCTTCTACATTGCCGGGCGCATGGGCAGCGCGCTGTACGACCCTGTGGACCCGAAGGCAAACGAGCGGGACTACGACGACAAACGCTTTTGCCTCGATCATTTCCAGACCAAACTGCTGCACTTGGCAGACGGTTTCCAAACGACCACCGGCCAGCGTCTGGCACAGGTTCGCCATCAACGCTTGAAGGGATTCATGGAGCTGTTCATGGAAGAAATCGGCGTTTGCTGACCGACTTCACCGTGGGTCGGTTGATCTGTCGTCACGTCAGGAGGAGCACAACGTTGCAGCAGGCCTAACTCGCCTCCGGGACCGCTCGTCGCTCATAAGGCACCCATCCCGATAGCGGCTGATCAGGCGCCAAAAGTCTCGCGGATCAACGCATCCACCTCAGCCGCCTCCGGCGAAGTCGCTGGCCCCCAACGAGTGACCGCCAACGCCGCTGCCGCATTCGCCCGCCGTGCCGCTTCAACCGCCGGCAAGCCCTGCGCCAACCCGGCAACAAACACCCCGGCATGGGCATCCCCCGCACCGTTGCTGTCGACGGCCGTGACCTTGAATCCCGGCACCTGCTGACGGTCGCCATGCTGGCTGATCCAGCAGCCCTGCGGCCCATCGCGAACCACCATCAGGGCGTGCGCCGGCAAATGATCCGCCAGATGATTCAACGCCTCGGCAATGTCCGACGCCCCGGTAAACCGCAGCGCCTCGACACTGTTGCTGGTCCACAAATCAATGCGCGACAGCAAGGCCTTCATCAACGGCGCGTCCGGCGAATCCACCAACGGGCCCGGATCGAACACCACGTTGATCCCGTCCGGCAACTCCAGCACCCAATCCACCAGCGCTTGAGCCTTGCCGCCATGCAGCAGGCTGTAGCCACTGACATAGACAAAGTCGCCCGCCTCGACCGGCACACTCGCCAGGTCTTCGGCGGTCAATTCGCCTTCGGCACCGATGTAGGAAATGAACGTGCGTTCGGCCGAGGCTTCGGTCAGTGCGACGCACAATCCGGTGTCGCGCTCGGTGCTCTGATCGACGCCGATGCGAATGCCTTCCGCATTCATCGCCTCCCGGGCCAGATCACCAAAACGGCCGTTGCCATGGCGCCCGAGGTAAACCACCGGCAAGCCGTTTCGCCGGGCCGCGGCCATCACATTGAAGCCGCCGCCGGCCTCGAAACGGGCGGATTGCGCCAGCACATCGCCGCCCGAATGAGGCAGTTTATTCACCGCCATGACCAGATCGATGATGACCTGGCCGGTGTGCAGCATTTTAGGCATGAGCGGGCTCGATCAATGCGGCACGGCGGTCCTTGGCACCGCCGAGCACCCAGTAAATCCCGCCAGCCACCACGAACGTCACGATCCAGCCCAGACCGTTGTGGCCCAGCCAGGAGTCGGACAGGAAGCCCCGGAACCAGACATCTTGTTCAGTGGTGCCAATGGTGGTGAAGCTGAAACCCAACACAATCGCCATCGCCCACGCACCGAACGCACGCCACTCGACGCCGCCGCGATACCAGTAGGCGCTGCTCGGGCTGACGTCCAGCAGGTCCTTGGGGCTGTAGTAATGACGGTGGATCAGGTCGACCACGAAGATCCCGACCCACGCCGTGATCGGCACCGCCAGCAAGGAAATGAAGGTGATGAACGGACCGTAGAAGCTCTCGGCGATCAGCATGAAGTAGATCGATCCGGCGAAGATCGCGACGATATCGACCACCACCGCATACACGCGCTTGACCTTCAGCCCGAGGGTCAAGGTGGTCAAACCGGCGGAGTACACCGACAGGTTGTTCGACAGCAGTAGCCCACCGAACGCGGTGATCAGGTACGGCACCGCCATCCAGGTCGGCAGCATGTCGCGGATCGCGACAATCGGGTCAGTGGCCGAGGCCAGATCATGGTTGCCCACCGACAGCAGGCCGCCGAGGGTGATCAGCAATACCAAAGGAATCCCTGCGCCGAACGCCGCCGACGCCACCAGGCGCACGGCTTTGACGCTGCGGTGCTGGTAACGCGACATGTCCGCGCCGGCGTTGGCCCAGCCGATCCCGGTGCCGGCGGCCATGGTGCCGATGCCGATAATCATCGCGCTCAACGGTGCTGGCGTGGCGTTGAACACGGCGCTCCAGTCAATGGTCGCGCAGAGGAAACCGCCGACCAGAATGTTCAGCGCACCGAACACGTAAGTCGCCCATTTCTGGATCACCAGCAATGTGGCGTGGCCGAGGCCGGACACCGACAACGTCAGCAGCACGAAAATCGCGATGAACACCAGGGTCAGCAGCGGCGCGCTTTTGGCTTGCACCGGCGAGCCAAACACTATCGAGCACAGCGACAGCAAGACGAACGCGGCGGTAGTGGTATTGACGATTTCCCAGCCCAGACGCGACATCAGCGAAACCAGCGTCGGGCCAATATTGCCACGTACACCGAAGATCGCTCGCGACAGCGTCAGGCTCGGTGCGCGACCACGACGACCGGCAATGGAGATGATCCCGACCACCGCGAAAGAACCGGCGGCGCCGAGGATGGCGACGATGATTGCCTGCCAGATCGCCAGGCCGCGAAAGGCCACCAGCGTGGCGCCCAACGGCAAGCCGAGAATGGAAATGTTGGCCGCGAACCACACCCAGAACAGTTGCAGCGGATGACCGTTGCACTCCCCTTCCGGCACCGGTTCGATGCCACGGGTTTCCAGTTGTCCGGCACTTTGTCCGGAACTTTGCCCGGCGCTCGATGAACTCATGAAAAATGCTCCTTGCCATTATTGTGGTTGTGGGCAATTTCGGAGGACAAAACAACAGCCGGCCGTCCTGCCCGTGTTTGTGCATTCCATTGCGGGTGAAAATTCAAGTATGCGGCGTATTCATCGCGGGCAGCCCGCGATGGGGCCAGCTCAGTCAACGTAAAGCCAACAGTCCTTTTACCAACGGCTCCAACTCCAACGAGTTAACCGCTTTAACCTGCTCGATCATCGCCACCGGCCAACTCTCAAGCCCCAGACAGGCCCCGAGCATGGCGCCGAGCATCGCCGCGATGGTGTCGGTGTCACCGCCCAGGCTCGCGGCCATGCACAGCGCTTCGAAGGCCGTCATCTCGCCGATAGCCACTTGCTGGGCCAGCGCAAACGAGACCACCACCGATTCCTGTGAGGCCACCGAAGTGCCAATCAGGTCGTACAGCAAGTCCGCCAGCAACGCCTTGTCGCTGTCGATGCCGATGCTCCGCGCCCAACTGATGCGCGAGGCGATCCGCCCGCCAGCGACCCAGTGGCCATGACTTTCAGCCTGCTGCGCGAACTGCTGGCCGAGGTTCAACGCCTCGCCCAGGTCCATGCCGTTGATCCCGGCGGAAACCACCGCCGCCACCGCCGCCGCGCTGGCAATCCCCAGCGAGGTGTTGTGGGTCACCTGACAGGCTTGCATCACGGCACGGATGAAACGCTCGGGATTGGCGACATCGGCCGCAATCCCTACCGGGGTGATGCGCATCGCCGCGCCATTGGTGGTGCCGTAGCGCCCCGCCTCTTCCAGCGAGTGGCCGGCGAGGATCATCTCGATCGCGCGTTTGGTCGAAGGGCCAAGCAAGTCTTGCGAGCCCTTGGCCTGCATCCCGGCTTCCCATTCGATCAATCGTTGGGCCAGCACCGCCGGTTCGATCCGGCCCTCGCCCTCAATCAACAACTGGCCGACCAGGATCGCCTGCTCGGTATCGTCGGTGATCGAACCTTTGGGCAGGTTCGCGGCAATCGGTTGATCGGGGCCGGCGTCTTGCAGATCGGTGATTTCAACGAAGCGCGCCTTGATGTCGGCGCGGCTCAGGGATTGGGTCGGCATGCCCAGCGCATCGCCCAGGGCCAGTCCATAGAACGCGCCGAGGGCATGGTTGAGCGCGGTCATTTTGGAGCTCCGAATTGCAAATGCAGACGAAAGTGCATCGGATCGAGCAGGCTTTCGACCTGCTCCATAAAACGGTTCTGACGGTCGTAGGTGGTGCGCAGGGCCTTGAGAAATACCGTGCCGACCGGACGCCCGAGCAGCTCGGCGTCTTCGGCGTTCAAGGGTTCGGCACCGATCCACTGATCGCCGTGCTCGCCGACATAGCCGTAGGCGGCCAACGTGATGGTCAGGGAATTATCGATCAGCCCCACTCGCGGCAGGCCTTCCAGGCCTCCGGTAGCAGGCATCAACGCGCGCTCCAGCGACACCAGCGTGCCGTCGGTGGCCCGCCGACGCCGGTCAAGGGTAACGAATTGATCGGTGCCGAAACGTGACAACAAGTCAGGCCGAGTCACCGCCTCCAGCCGCAGCACTTCGGTATTGATCAACGCCCCGCTGTCCGCCAGCGCCTGGGCCCAGCCGCTGCTCTGATCGAGCACTACGCCGTCGTAAGTAACGATGGAACCGACTCCGCTTTGCGTGGCGATGTAGTGACGCCGTTTCAGTTCGGCCAGGGCTTCACGCAGCGTACCGCGGCTGACCTTGAATTCTTGAGCCAACTGATGTTCACCCGGCAATAGCAAGCCGTCCTCCATGAGGCCGCTTTCGATGCGCCGGACAAGCTCGTCGACTATCTGTTGTTTCTTGTCAAATCGTACCGGTCTAATCATGTACACCTCGGGTGTACTGTCATAGCTGAAACGGGTTGAGGCGAGCAAGGAATATTTTGTGGGGCGCGAAGATCGTTCCCACGCAGAGCGTAGGAACGATCGGTGAAGCCCGCTCCCCCAGGGAAAATCAGCGTTGTTTCAGTCGGTCGATCACAACCGCCAGCAACAGGATCGAACCGCGAATCACGTACTGGTAAAAGGTATCGATGTTCTTCAGGTTCATCGCATTCTCGATGATCGCCAGAATCAGCACCCCGGCGATCACATGCCGAATCATCCCGATCCCGCCGCTCAGCGATACCCCGCCCAACACGCAGGCCGAGATCACCGTCAGCTCGAAACCCTGGCCAATCATCGGCTGACCCGAGGTCATGCGCGACGCCAGAATCACCCCGGCCAACGCACCAATCACCCCGTGCACGGCGAAGATAATGATCTTGGTCCGGTCAACGTTGACCCCGGCCAGCAGCGCCGCTTCCTGGTTGCCGCCGATGGCCATGGTGTTGCGCCCGTAGGTGGTGTAATTCAGCAGCCAGCCGAAAAACAGGAAGCAAACGATGGTGATCAGAATCGGCACCGGCACACCGAATAACTGGCCGTTACCGAAGACGAAGAACGACTCCTGGGACACGCCCACCGCTTTGCCGTTGGCAAAAATGTAAGCCAGGCCACGAACGATCTGCATGGTCGCCAGCGTGGTAATCAACGCATTGACCCGCAGTTTGGCGATCACGATGCCGTTGATCAGCCCGACAATCAGCCCCATCACCAGCGCCGCACTGACGCCGAGGAACACGCTGTTGGTGTCGCGCATCACCACCGCCGCGACCACGCCGGCGCAGGCAATCACCGAGCCCACCGACAAGTCGAAATGCCCCGACGCCAGGCAATACAACATGGTGCAGGCGGCAATCCCGGTGGTGGAAATCGCCAGGCCCAGACCGCGCATGTTCAGCGGCGACAGGAAGTTGTCGATCAGCAAGGTGCAGAGCACGAAGATCCCGACGGCCGCCAACAGCATTACCCAGTCATCGAGAAAGCGTCGCAGGTCCAGCGGTTTGCGCGGGGTTGGCAGAGTGTTGTTTTGGATGGTCATAGTCACCTCTCAGTTCGCCACGTCGGCAGCGCGTTGGCGTGGCAAAGCCAGTTGCAGCAGGTTGGATTCATTGGCTTGTTCGCGGGTCAGTTCGCCGCGCATCGTGCCTTCGCAGAGCACCAGGATGCGGTCGGAAATGCCCATGACTTCCATCAGGTCGCTGGACACCACAATCACCGCGATGCCGCTGGCGGCCAGGTTATGGATGATCTGGTAGATCTCGGCTTTGGCGCCGATGTCGATGCCGCGGGTGGGCTCATCGAGCAGCAGGATTTTCATCGGCATCGACAGCCAGCGACCGAGAATCGCCTTCTGCTGATTGCCGCCGGACAGGTACATGATTTTCTGCGCCGCGTTGGGCGTCTTCACTTTCAGCGCCTTGATCTGCTTGTCGGCGTTGCCCTTTTCCCACAACCCGCGCAACAGGCACCCGAAGGTGGAATGAGCGCCGCGGGCGCTGATGTTGATGTTCTCCGCAACGCTGGCCAGCGGCAGGATGCCCTCCTTCTTGCGGTCCTCGGGGCACAGCAGAATCCCCGCCGCAATGGCATCGCGTGGTGAACGCAGTTTCAGTTCATGGCCGCGTAATTCCAGGCGTCCGGCCGTGTTGCGGGTAAGCCCGCTGAGCATGCGAAACAGCTCGGTGCGACCCGCGCCAACCAGGCCGAACAGACCAAGGATCTCGCCCTTGTGCACCTCGAAACTCACCGGTTCACGCAAACCCGGCCCCAGTAAACCGTCAACCTTGAGCGCCACCGCGCCACGGGGGCGGCTGCGGTAATCGTAGATGTCCTGAATGTCGCGACCGACCATGCACGTCACCAACTGGTCATGGGTCAGCGCGCTCATGTCCTCGAAGGTGCGCACAAAGCGACCGTCCTTGAACACCGTCACCGCATTGCAAATGCGGAACACTTCTTCCATGCGATGGGAGACGTAAAGCACCACTTTGCCTTCGTCCCGCAGGCGACCGATGATCGCCATCAAGCGATCGATCTCCCGCGCCGACAGGCTGCTGGTGGGTTCGTCGAACGCAATCACATGCGCGCCACGGGACAACGCCTTGGCGATTTCCACCAGTTGCCGCTGGCCGAGGGACAAGCGCCCGACTTTCTCTTGCGGATCGATTTCATCGGCCAGGCCTTTGAGGCAGGCCAATGCCTGTTGCCGTAAAACGCTGCGATTGATCAGGCCGAAACTCGCCGGCAGATGGCCAAGAAACAGGTTCTCGGCCACGGTCATTTCCGGCACCAGGTGCAGCTCCTGATGGATCACCGCAACCCCGCTGCCAATGCTGTCGGCAGTGGATTTGAAGACCCTCGTCTGCTCGCCGATCCGCAGGTCGCCGCTGCTCGGCGTGTAAGCACCGCCGAGGATTTTCAGCAGCGTGGATTTACCGGCACCGTTCTCGCCCATCAAGGCGTGAACCTGCCCCGGATGCGCGACGAAGCTGATGCCGTCCAGCGCCTTCACCCCGGGAAAGGTTTTGCCGATCCCGTTGAAGCGCAGGCTGCCGCCAATGCGCTGTTCATCTGTTTGTACGTGTGCGTGCATAACCCACCTCATCACACCGATCAGGCAGCCCTGTTGCCAGGGCCGCCAATGAAATCAACCGACCCTCAATTCCACAGGCCGATCTTTTCCAGTTCCTGCTTGAAGTTGTCGCGCGTGATCAGCGTCACGTCGTCCATGGCGGTGTATTTCGGCGGTTCTTTGCCGGTGGTGACCCACTCGTGCATCATGCTGGCGGTGTTGTAGCCCTCGATGTGCGGGCTCGGCAGCATCGAGCCGAAGAAGCCGCTGTTGGCTTTCTTCAATTCGCCGATGGCATCGGTGCCGTTGATGCCGATACCGATTACGTTAGCCGCAGCAAAACCGGCGCTTTCGGTAGCGCGCACGCCGCCCAGCACGGTGTTGTCGTTCATCCCTCCGATGATCAGGTTTTTCGCCGCACCCGGCAGTTTCACCAGCGCCGAGTTGGTGGCGTCCATGCTGCCAGGTACGTCGAGGGTTTTCAGGGCCGAGAACAGAATGTGGTCTTTCGGCATCCCGGCGTCTTCCAGGGCTTTAACCGAACCGTCGGTGCGTTTCTTGCCGGTGTCGAGTTCGTTGAAGGTGTTGATCACCGCATAGGTTTGTTTCCAGTCCCAGCCGCGTTTCTTCGCTTCGGCGGCCATGGCGGCGCCTTGCTTCTGACCGACTTCGAAGGCCGCCATGCCGAGGTACGGCACGTCCTCCATGAACTTGCCGCCGGCATCGACGAAACGGTCATCGACAGCGATCACTTTCAAACCATTGAGCTTGGCCTTGGCCATGATCGCAGGGCCCAGGGATACGTCCGGCGGGCAGATCACGAAGCCCTTGGCGCCGTTCGCCGCCAGGCTGTCGATGGCCGAGAGGGTTTTCTCGCCATCAGGCACAGCGATCTTGATGACGGTGAAGCCCTTGTCCTTGGCGGCTTTTTCAGCGAAGGCCCATTCGGTCTGGAACCAGGGCTCTTCGGCTTGCTTGACCAGAAAACCGATCTTCACTTCCTCGGCCGCCAGCAACGTACTGCTCAGGCTGACTGCAGTGACCGCCAAAGCGGCACAGCACAGGGAACGGATCCCACGACGACGTTTCATAAGCTGACTCCTTGTTATTTTTTTTGAGCGTTATTTGAAAGCAATACAGCGGTCGAATCATGTAGCCAATAGTCATATCGTATGATGATTGGATTTCAGGCGTAGTTTCGCGCCTGAAACCCAAGTTATTCAGTCGTGGTACATGACCGAACGACCACCATCGATGGTGATGCACGAAGCGTTGATGAACGGCGCTTCATCGCTGGCCAGGAACACGGCGGTCATCGCCACTTCAATCGGCTGGCCGATGCGCCGCGGTGGATGCAGATCGAAGGCGCGCTGACGTTCGGCCTGGGGATCGGCAAAACCGTTCCAGTAATCGACGTTCAGTTGGGTTTCGATGTAGCCCGGCGCGATGGCGTTGACCCGAATGCCCTTGGGTGCGTATTCGATGCCCAAGGCGCGGGTCAGCCCGAGCAAGCCATGCTTGGCCACCGGGTACGGGAAGCAGCCGGGAATAATGTGGGAGGAATGGGTCGAAGCGATGTTGATGATGCTGCCGATGCCCTGCTCGATCATCTGCGGCAACACGGCCTTGCAGCCATACCAGGCGCCGTCCAGGTCGATGGCGAAGCAGCGACGCCAGTCCTCTTCAGTCATTTGCAGCGGATCGCGGAACACGTTGACCCCGGCGCAGTTGACCAGCACGTCGATGCGGCCGTGAAGCTCAATGGCCAACTTGGCCATGGCGTGCAGGTCTTGCTGGCGCGATACGTCGGCCTTGACCGCCACGACATCCGCGCCTTGTTCACGCCAATGCGCAGCGACTTTTTCGACTTTCTCGGCCTGGATATCGCTGATGACCAGTTTGGCCTGCTGGGACGCGAAGGTCGCGACAATCGCTTCACCGATCCCCTGAGCGGCTCCGGTCAACAGCACGACCTTGTTTTTCAGGCGCTCACCCTTGGGCGGTTCGGGCACCGGTGGCAAAGAAAGGGGTTCAGCCATGGATCAACACTCCTGTTCGAAGGCACGACGAAAACCGGGCATCTGTCGATGTCCGGTCAAAAGGCTTTTTGGAATAGGCAGGCAGGCGTGCAAACGCCCGGGCACCGGGGCGGCCTGAAGCACTGTCGCCCCAAGGGAGGACGGTGGAATATCGCTGCATCGCTTCACCTGTTTTGTTTTTTTAAGTGTGAGTGCGTGTAACTGATGGGGCCGACTATAAACCCGGCCACCAACAAATCTCAATATATAATTTTACATCCCATATTTTGGGATTTAGCCTGCAAATCTCTGACAAGCCTTTCCGGGCACATCGACTCGAACCGACAACAAAGCGCCATCCAATGGGTGGTTGAGCGGGCTCGCTGCACTGGTGATGTACAAGGTTTTGAAGTCTTCGCCACCAAACACGCAACTGGTGGGGCGACTGACAGGCAGTTCGATCACCCGATCGACGTGACCGTCCGGGGTCAGCCTGAGCAGGCAACTGCCGTCCCAGCGGGCGTTCCAGATGTAGCCCTCGGCATCCATCGCCGAGCCGTCGGGGCCACCCCGTTCGTGGGGGCCAAACCAGACGTAGGCGGTGTCGAGGTTGCCGTCGGTATGGATGAAATGTTGGTACAACGTGCCGTCGAGGCTGTCGGCGAAATACAGGGTTGTGCCGTCGTCGCTCCACTGCAACGTGTTGGGGATGCCCAGCCCTCGCAGCAGCGGCGTGACCCGAGCATCGCGGTCGATGCGAAACAGGCCACCGGAGCGGCGCACGATGGGCAAGTCTTCGCCCTGCTCGCCGATGTTGTTCTGCATGGTGCCCAGCCAAAGCCGGCCCAAGGCATCGCAGCGGGCTTCGTTGGCGCGGTTGCCGGGTTGCGGATCGGCCACACAGAGCAAGGTCAGCCGAGGTTCCAGGCCGGGAGAGTTCAGGTCCAGCCGATAAACCCCACTGCTCAATGTCACCAGGGCATCGCCGCTTTCGCAGGGGATGAATGCGGACACGTGTTCCGGCATCTGCCAGATTTCCACATTGGCGCCGATCAGTCGAAGCGCCTGTTTACCGGCGATATCAACCCAGTACAGCGCCTGGGTCGGTGCATCCCAGAACGGGCCCTCGCCGAGTCGCGCACGATGTTCCGTAACCGCAGTCCACGTCATGAAACCTCCTTTTTTATTGCTTTTATCTGGGAGCGAGCCTGGTCAGCTTGCCTTCTTGTCGGCCATGACTTGGGGGTAAAAACGCTTGATAGCCAGGTCGGCATTATCGATCAGCGTCATGCAGGCCCATACACCCCGCGCGGCATCCCGGGCGGCGATGGCGTCGGCCATGTCTTTGTGAATCGGCAAGGTACGGCGCAGTTCATCCGGGTCGGCGGCAGACACTTCGAACGACACTGCCAGCAACGCGCCGAGGGCCGGGACCATTTGTTCGATGAATTGATTGTGGCTGGCGGCGAGGATGCATTCGTGGAAGAACTGGTCGGCGCGGTTGTAATCGACGCCACTGTCCACGGCTCGCTCCAGCGCGTTGTAGGCCTGAAGCACCGCTTGCACTTGTTCCACCGTCGCGCGCTCGCAGGCCCAGCGCACCGCCATCGGTTCGATGGTGCGGCGCAGGTCAAGCAGGTCATCGACGAAGTTTTCCGGCAAACCGCTGCGCGACAACCAGCCGACGACTTGCGGATCGAAGAGGTTCCAGCGCCGTACCGGCAACACCCGCGTGCCGACCTTCGGCCCGACTTCGAGCATGCCTTTGGCGACCAGGGTCTTGATCGCTTCACGGATAACCGTACGGCTGACCCCGAGCTGCTCGCCCAGGTCGGCTTCTACCTTGATGGTTTGACCGGGCTTCACCTGGCCAGCGGCGATCCAGCACCCCAGCCAATCAACCGTCGACGCATGAAAACTGCTGGACATGGGTACCTCACCGCCCCGGTGAAAAAAAAGCGACACGACACAAAAGCCGTTCGCGATGGATGCCCACGCTAATCATCATATGATTGGGTGTCAATTGGATTTTCAGGTGTCCTTGCAAATACCGACTTTGTAAGCCCATAAAAAAACGGCCCGTTGCAATAACGGGCCGTTTCGTTTCCAGCGCTCAACCCGTTACGGCTCAAGCCCGATCGGGAAAAACTCGCCACCGCTCCAGACGCCGAGCCAGCTCTGCCCGTCAATCACACGGCTCACCGCCAGCTCTACCAATTGATAGAACACATTGCGGTGAATCAGCGCTTCAAGGTTGCTGCGCACATGCACGTACGGCGCCGGTTCCTGAGTCACTGGGTCGATCACCACGCGCATCGGGTGCTCGGCGCCGGCATCGACCGTTTCGTCGACGTTGGTGGTAAAGCGCAAGGCCTGAGCCTCACCCTCGCCTTCGACCTCCATGGCAATTGCCACGAAGGGTGCGTCGTCGACCTTGATGCCCACCTTTTCGACTGGAGTAATCAGAAAGTAATCATCGCCGTCGCGGCGAATGATGGTGGAGAACAGCTTGACCATCGGCTTGCGCCCGATCGGCGTGCCCAGGTAATACCAGGTGCCGTCGCGGGCGATGCGCATGTCGATGTCGCCGCAGAAGTCGGGGTTCCACAAGTGGACCGGCGGCAAGCCTTTGGTTTTGGGGATTTGCCCCAACAGGTCGTTGGCTTTTTGCGGGCCACTCATGGCGTTCTCCTTTGAATTACTGGTCGCTGAGCCCCAGCAGGCTACGAGCGTATTGCTCCAGCGGCGGGCCCAGCAGATCTTCTGGCTTGTTATCGTGGAACGTCAGTAAACCGCCACGACTCTTGATACGTGCAGTATCAATCAAATACTGGGTACTGGTCTCGATCAACATGATCTGAATCACGCCACTGTCGATCCCGAGGCGATCCGAGCGTTCCTGGTCGATCAATTCGTCCGTGTTGCCGATGCGGTCGTCGGCCTTGGCAAAACGCGTATAGAGCAGGTAGTGAGCACCGGCGGCACGGGCTTCACCCATGGCGGCGTCGAGGCCTTCCGGCGCGCGGGCGCGGCGGACCATCGGGAAATATTCGATAAAGCCATTGAAGGCTTCTTCGGCCACCACGTTAGGCCGCGGATTGGCACTGCCCGGCGGGGCGAAGGCGCCTTGGGCGATGTAGATGAAAGAGTCCGGCTGAATGCGGATGTTATTCACGCGACGGCTGTCGCTGTGGTCCAGCAGCCCCGCGTCGCTCATGTGGTAGCGAGTTCCTTCGGCCATATCGCTGACATTCATGCAGCCACCAAGCGCCAAAACGGCCAGCAGCAAAACCAGGCTACGCATCCTATCCCTCCAGAAGCCGGTGACGGAAAACCGGCGAATGGCCATGGGATGCAGCTTCCGCGCCAGCTCATGCAGGAATCATCTTTGTAGCAGCTGCCGAAGGCTGCTACAGCTCGCGATCAGCCGCCGATGATTTTCATGATGGTCGCGCCACCAGAGAACGCCACTTCCTGCTTGTCCCCCAACGCTTTGACCAGCAGTCGCTGCAACGCCGGCAGCGCCTGGTGACGGGGTTTGTCCAGCAGATCGCCGACATAGTGGCGATTGCTTGACGACAGGCAGCCATGCAGCCAGCCAGTGGACGACAAGCGCAGCCGCGAGCAGGTGCGGCAGAACGGGACGCTTTCGTTGGCGATCACGCCGAAGTGCCCCTGCCCCGGAATCTCGTAGCGCACCGCCGTGGCATCGACCGGCGCGTCGGCCTGAAGGTATTCGTAGTGCTCGCCGATCAGGCTCAGCAACTGCTGCAGGCTGACGAACTGTTGCAGGAAGGCGTTGGAATCGCTGGCCAGGTGGCCCATGCGCATCAACTCGATGAAGCGCAGCTCGTAGCCACGCTCCAGGCAGTAATCGAGCAGCGGCATCACCTGATCGAGGTTTTGCCCACGCAGCGGCACCATATTGACCTTGATCTTCATGCCTGCTGCCGCAGCCTGGGCCATGCCGTCGAGCACGGTCGCCAGATCGCCGCCGCGGGCAATGCTGCGGAAAGCACCGGCATCCAGGGTGTCGAGGGAAACGTTGATGCGCTGAATGCCGGCATTCACCAACAGCGGCAGCTTCTTCGCCAGCAACTGGCCATTGGTGGTCAGGCTGATGTCCGCCAGGCCCATCTGCCCGACGGCGGTCATGAAAGCTTCGAGTTTGGGGCTGACCAGTGGCTCGCCACCGGTAATGCGCAGGCGCTCGATGCCCGCCGCTTCGATCAGATAAGCCACGCCGCGTGCCATCGCCTCGGCCGACAACTCATCCTGCGCAGCCACCAGCCGTTTGCCGTTGGGCACGCAGTAGGTACAGGCGTAGTTGCAGGCGGAGGTCAGACTGATCCGCAAATTGCGAAAACGCCTGCCTTGACGGTCAACGATCATGGATCACTCCGGCGAAAGAAGATTCGAACGCGCAGAACTTGACTCACAAATCAAGTTTTAGCAAGCCCTATGCCTGAGTATATTCCTGCGGTACTGCGCCACGTAGCTAAATCATGGCTCATGGCGCAATTAGACAACTGGATGGCTCAGCTGCTCGGAGTGTCGGTATCGCGCTTGCGTTTGTTGCCCATGCGCACGCCAATGTCCATCAGGAACTGGAAGAAACCTTCCTGATCTTCCAGCACATTGCTCCAGAACGGCGAGTGATACAGCGCCACGGCGCCGTGCACCAGCGCCCAGGCTGCGCAGTAATGGAAGTAAGGCGGCACGTCTTCGAGCTTGCCTTCGCTGATCCGGCCTTTGATCAGCAGGGTCAGGCGTTCGAAGTTCGAGGCGCGGATCTTGTGCAGTTCCTCGACCATCTCCGGCACCTGGTTGCCCTTGACCACTTTTTCTTCCAGGCGATCGAACAACCGATAGCGTTGCGGATCGCGCATGCGGAATTCGAAGTAGGCCCGGGACAGGGCTTCCTTGTCCTTATCGACATCGGCGGAATGCAACAGCTCGTTCAAATCACGTTCGTAGTCGAGCATCAGGCGCAGGTAGATCTCCGCCTTGGATTTGAAGTGCTTGTAGATCGTGCCTTTGCCGATACCTACGGCATCAGCAATCATCTCGACGGTGACACTGTCTTCACCTTGTTCGAGGAACAGCTTGAGCGCGGTATCGAGAATTTCTTGCTCGCGGCGACGAAACTCACGGACCTTACGAGGTTCTTTATGCATAAGAAAAGGTCTGTAGGGGTCAAAATTCGAAGCCGCGTATTATGCCTAACTTACGCCAAAATGCACGGATCATCCGACCATATATGTGTTTCTTGATGAATTCACGCCACCTCGCCGGTTGATGAGAACTCAACCGAAGCGCGTGTATTCCAAATTTGTTTAAAAACCCGACCAGCTAAACTGGACTCGGCGCGATACTGATCAATACTTCAACTGTCGGCGAGGCATCTCCCCCAAGTGTCGCGCCGATGAAGGTACCAAAGGATTGCGTGCCTTTGTTTTACTCCTAATGGTCTTAACCCGGATTCACCCCCCAGAACCCGGGTTTTTTTTGCCTGCGATTTGAGACCAAAGCCCGCCGCAGGCCGCGATTTCTTCCAACGTTACGCCGATGCCCTGACGTGCGCCAACGGAAATAACCGCTTGAAATTCTCGGTAGTCTGCTCGGCAAATCGCTCGTAGGACTCGCCTCGCAACATTGCCAGAAACTCCGCTACCTCACGCACGTACTGCGGCAGGTTCGGTTTGCCGCGATACGGGATCGGCGCCAGGTACGGCGAGTCGGTTTCCACCAGCAATCGGTCGGTCGGTACCTTGCTGGCCACATCACGCAGGGCATCGGCATTGCGAAAAGTGACAATACCGGACAAGGAAATGTAATAACCCATGTCCAGCGCGGCCTTGGCCATGTCCCAGTCTTCGGTGAAGCAATGCAGCACGCCCGCCTGAGGCAGCGCCGCCTCGCGCAGCAGCTCCAGGGTGTCGGCCCGGGCGCCACGGGTGTGGATGATGACCGGTTTGCCAGTCTGTTGCGCCGCGTGCAGGTGCAGACGGAACGATTCCTGCTGCAACTCTGCCGCTTCCGGCTCGTAGTGGTAATCCAGACCGGTTTCACCGATCGCCACCACCCGCGGATGATTGAGTTCGCGCAACAACCAATCCAGTGCCGGAGCGGCACCCGGCTGCACGTCCAGCGGATGCACGCCGACCGAACAATCTACGTCGTCGTAGCGTTCGGCCAGGGCTTTGACGTCGGCGGCGTTGTCGACGCTGACGCCAATGCACAGAAAGTGCCCTACTCCCCTTTGACGGGCCGCAGCGAGCGCGGCATCCAGGGAGCCGTCGTGGGCGGTAAGGTCGAGGCGATCAAGGTGGCAATGGGAATCTACAAGCATAAAAGGGCTGCAACTTACATCGTATGAGTGGGACGGTCGGACTTCAGGGCTCCGGCCAGATGGGTTTCGATTCGACTGCGCGCGGTGTCATCGCCGTCGTTGAATTGCACGCCGACTCCAGCGGCGCGGTTGCCCTGGGCACCTTTGGGGGTAATCCAGGTGACCTTGCCGGCGACCGGGATCTTTTCCGGTTCGTCCATCAGGTGCAGGAGCATGAAGACCTCGTCGCCCAACTTGTAGCTCTTGTTGGTCGGGATAAACAGGCCACCGTTCTTGATGAATGGCATGTAGGCTGCGTAGAGCACGGACCTGTCCTTGATGGTCAAGGACAAAATGCCGTTGCGCGGCCCCGGACTGATGGGTTCGTTCATGCTGACCTCCACTGTCTGATGATCAGAGTTTAGTGTCCTGTCTCACAAATACGTTCCTTTTTTGACGAGTGTCTGTTGTCGTCAAGCAAGGCGCCGCGACGAGTCATAGCCCGCTATGGCGAGGAGCGGCAACGCAGCATGACGGCAACAGACGCCGTCAAAAAGGAACAGTATTTGCGAGACAGGATACTCAAAGTCACTTCTGGGTAGGCAAGGATACCCATTGCACCAACAGCGCCTCCAGCAACAGCGCCGGATTGAGGTTGGCCTTGCTCATCACTTTCTGGCGCTGGGCGAGAATCCAGTCCTGGATATTCAGGACTTTATCTTGAGCGGCTTTTTGCGCCAGGTATTGAATCACCTTGCGCATGTCCGCCAGCCCCAGCCCCGCTTCATCCTGAGTCAACTGATAACGCAGGATCAGGCTCGACCAGTCGCAGAACCAGTCAAACAGCAGCAACATGGGAATGGTTTTCCATTCCTCGGCCAGCTGCGTCGGCGATTGCTGCTGCTTGAGCAACTTCTTCACGCCCTCGACCACCAGCGCCCGTTGCTCACGCACGCCCTGGGCCTGCAATTTGACCGCGGCCAATGGCGAACCGGCGGCGAGAGTCAGCAGTTCAATGCGCTCTTCTTCCGAGCAGTCCGGCAACGTCCTGGCCAGCCACGCCAGGCTCATGGCTTCGCTCGGCAATGGACAGGCCTGCTGTACGCAACGGCTCTTGATGGTCGGCAGCAGACGGCTGGTCTGGTGGCTGACCAGCAGCAATACGGTGTCGCCGGACGGCTCTTCAAGGCTTTTGAGCAAGGCGTTGGCGGCGTTGATGTTCATCGACTCGACCGGCTCGATCAGCACCACTTTGCGACCGCCCATCTGCGAGGTCTGAACCACGAAGCTGACCAGATCACGCACCTGATCGACCTTGATCGCCTTGTCTGCCTCTTCCGGTTCCAGAATGTAGTTGTCGGGATGACTACCGGCCTTCAGCAGCAGGCAGGATTTGCACTCACCGCAGGCGCCCTGGGCGGTCGGACGCTGGCACAACAAACTGGCCATCAAGCGCTCGGCCAGCGCACGCTTGCCGATCCCGGCCGGGCCATGCAGCAAATAGGCGTGGGCGTGCTGGGCACGGCCGGCCAATTGCTGCCAGAGACTGTCCTGCCACGGATAGGCTTCAGCCACGGGTCAACTCCAGCAGACGTGGCAGCAAGGCATCCAGAGACTGCTGAACCTGCGCCAGCGGTTGAGCGGCATCCACCAGGACATAACGCGCAGGATCCGCTTTGGCGCGCTCGAGGAAGGCACTGCGCACGGCATCGAAGAACGTGCGGCCTTCAAGCTCGAAGCGGTCCAGGCGACCGCGGGCGCTGGCGCGGGCCAGGCCCACTTCCACCGGCAGATCGAAGATCAGCGTCAAGTCCGGGCGCAGATCGCCCTGGACGAACGTTTCGAGGGTCGCGATGCGCTCCAGCGACAAACCGCGACCACCGCCCTGATAGGCATAGGTCGAATCGGTAAAACGATCACACAAAACCACCGCGCCACGGGCCAGCGCCGGGCGGATCACCTCAGCCAGATGCTGGGCCCGCGCGGCGAACACCAACAGCAGCTCGGTGTCAGGGTTCATGACTTCATCGACCGGCGCCAACAACACGTCGCGGATCCGCTCGGCCAGGGGCGTGCCGCCCGGCTCCCGGGTCAACACCACCTCGATCCCGGCGGCGCGCAGACGCTCGGCCAGGTATTCGCGATTGGTGCTCTTGCCGGCACCTTCCGGGCCTTCCAGGGTAATAAACAAGCCAGTCACAGGCAGTCCTTAATCAGAGTCATTGCGGGCTTTGCGGTGCGGGCGCTGGCTCTTGTGCAGAGCCTTGCGGCGCTACTTGTGGCACGTCTTCGGCCGCCGTATCGGGTGAAGCCGCCGGGATCGGCGCCTGAGCATCTTCCATCGGCGGCGCGGTAGTCGGTGCCGGGCTGGAACGGTAATCGGCACGGCGATTGAGCTGGAACTCCCGCACCGCATTGTTATGGGCGTCCAGATCATCGGAGAACACGTGGCTGCCATCACCGCGCGCAACAAAATACAGGCTGTTGCCTTCCGCCGGATTCAACGCCGCATGGATCGCCTCGCGGCCGACCATCGCAATCGGTGTCGGCGGCAGGCCAGCGATCAGGTAAGTGTTATACGGCGTCGGCTCCTTGAGATGGGCGCGGGTCAACTTGCCGTTATAACGATCGCCCAAGCCGTAGATCACCGTCGGATCGGTCTGCAGCAACATGCCCATCTCCATGCGCCGCACGAACACGCCGGCGATTTGCCCGCGTTCCTGCGGCACACCGGTTTCCTTTTCCACCAGAGAGGCCATGATCAGCGCCTGATAGGGCTCGGTGTAGGGCACGTCGGCAGCACGCTGGCTCCATTCCTTGGCGAGGACCTCGTCGAGGCGGTCATAAGCTTTCTTGAGCAGATCGACGTCGGTCATGCCACGCACGAAACGGTACGTGTCGGGGAAGAAGCGCCCTTCCGGGAAAATCCCGCCGTGTCCGAGCTTGTCCATCACCTGGCTGTCGCTCAAACCGTTGAGGGTCTGTTCGAGCTTTTCATCCTTGGCCAGGGCGGCGCGGACCTGATGGAAATTCCAGCCTTCGACCAGCGTCAGGCTGTACTGAACCATTTCCCCGCGCTTCCACAGGTCGATCAGCCCTTCGACTGTCATGCCGGGAACCATGCGGTATTCGCCGCTGTGCAGCGGTTGACCCGGCAGGTTGAAGCGCCAGTACACGCGCAGCCAGAAAGCGTCCTTGATGACGCCATCGGCTTCAAGTCGAATGAAAGTGCGGTTCGGCGTAGTGCCCTTGGGCACTTCCAACAGCTCTTCCTTGGCGATATTCAGCGGCTGTTCCAGCGCCGAATGGATTTTCCAGGCGCAAGCGCCTGCCAACAGCCCCGCCAGAACCAGTCCGGTTTCCAGCAGCAGCAATAATTTACGTCTCACGAATCAAGCATCCAGTAGCGCACGGGCAATGGTTTGGAGTTTACGGGTGAGCGGCCCAACCGGCCAGCTCAGTGCGGCATAGGCGCGCACCGGCCAAACGCCATAAACGCTGTTGCAGACAAAGACCTCATCAGCCCATTGCAGCTGTTCGAGGGTAATGTCGGTGATTTGTGTAGGGATCCCCAATGACTCGGCTTGAAACAATAATTCGGCACGCATCACGCCTGCCACGCCACAACGCTTGAGATCGGCGGTCACCAGCACGCCATCGCGCACCAGGAACAGATTACTGAACACACCTTCGATCACCCGCCCGACCTGATCCAGCATCAAGCCCTCGGCATGCTCGGTGTCCTGCCATTCGGAACGGGCGATAACCTGTTCCAGGCGATTGAGGTGCTTGAGACCAGCGAGCAAGGGCTGCTTGGAAAGCCGTGTCGTACAAGGGAATAGACGCACGCCCTGCTTCGCATGCCCAGCCGGATAGGCAGCGGGAGGATTGCCTTGCAGAATGCGCCGGGCCTGGGCCGAGGGATCGGGGGCGTAACCGCGCAGGCTGTCGCCGCGGGTGAGGATGAGTTTGAGCACGCCCTCGCCCAGTGCGGCGGCATAGGCCAGCAGCTCCGCGCGGATCAGCTCATGATCGGTGGTAATCGCCAAGCGCGAACAGCCTTCGGCCAGACGCGACAAATGTCGATCCAGCAACAACGGCTGCCCGCCCTTGACGGCGATGGTCTCGAACAGACCATCGCCGTAAGCCAGGCCGCGATCTTTCAGCGACAGAGCGTCAGCCGGTTGACCGTCGACCCAGCTGTCCATCAGTCAGCGAACCGGCGGAACACCAGCGAGCCATTGGTACCGCCAAATCCGAAGGAGTTGGACAGCACCACATCGATATCCATGCCGCGCGCGGTGTGAGGTACGAAGTCGAGGTCGCAGCCTTCATCCGGCTCATCGAGGTTGATGGTCGGCGGGGCTACCTGACTGTTGATGGCCAGAACGCTGAAAATCGCCTCGACCGCGCCCGCCGCACCCAACAGGTGACCGGTCATGGACTTGGTCGAACTGACGGCCAGTTTGTAGGCGTGATCGCCGAACACCGATTTGATCGCACAGGCTTCGGCGAGGTCGCCGGCCGAGGTCGAGGTGCCGTGGGCATTGATGTACTGCACCTGATCGCCATTGATCTTCGCGTCGCGCAAGGCATTGGTGATACAACGCGCAGCACCCGCGCCATCGGCCGGTGGCGAGGTCATGTGGTAGGCATCGCCACTGGTGCCGAAACCGATCAGCTCGGCGTAAATGGTCGCGCCACGGGCCTTGGCGTGCTCCAGTTCTTCGAGAACCAGTGCGCCGGCACCGTCGGACAGCACGAAGCCGTCACGGCCCTTGTCCCATGGACGGCTGGCACGGGTCGGCTCGTCGTTGCGGGTCGACAGTGCGCGGGAGGCACCAAAGCCGCCCATGCCCAGACCACACGCGGCCATCTCGGCGCCACCGGCGATCATTACGTCGGCTTCGTCGTACATGATGTTACGTGCCGCCATGCCGATGCAGTGCGTACCGGTGGTACACGCCGTGGCGATGGCGTAGTTAGGCCCCTGTGCACCCAAGTGAATGGACAGGAAACCGGAAATCATATTGATGATCGAGCCAGGCACGAAAAACGGAGAAATCCGTCGTGGGCCGGAATCATGCAGTGTGCGGCTGGTGTCTTCGATATTGGTCAGACCGCCAATACCCGACCCCATGGCCACGCCGATACGCTCGCGATTGGCGTCGGTAACCTCAAGACCTGCGTTACGCACGGCTTGAAAACCTGCAGCCAGACCGTATTGAATGAACAGATCGAGTTTGCGGGCTTCCTTGACCGACAGGTATTCCTCGACATTGAAACCTTTTACCGAGCCGCCAAAACGGGTGGAATAGGCAGAAAGGTCGGTGTGTTCGATCAGACCAATGCCACTGCGGCCAGCCAGAATGCCCTGCCAGCTGCTTGGCACATCCGTGCCCAGTGGCGACAACATACCCATACCGGTGACTACGACGCGTCTACGCGACACAGCACTCTCCTTTTTTCAAATGACGACTTCGCACAAGGCCTAAAGAAAAAACCGCACGCCATGATGGCAGTGCGGTTTTTCCATGACAGCGAGCGACGACTAAAAACTATTACGCCTGATGGCTGGTAACGTAGTCGATTGCTGCTTGTACAGTAGTGATCTTTTCAGCTTCTTCGTCAGGGATTTCGGTCTCGAATTCCTCTTCCAGAGCCATCACCAGCTCAACGGTGTCAAGGGAGTCGGCACCCAGGTCTTCAACGAAGGAGGCGGTGTTGACCACTTCTTCTTCTTTAACGCCCAGTTGCTCAGCAACGATTTTCTTGACGCGCTCTTCGATGGTGCTCATACCTTGTTTTCACTCCTAATGGACAAATTCAGGCAGCTGGCCAGTGGGTAAGTGTATAGAAAGACTTTTCAGCTTTTCAACTGAAAGCTTCACTCCTCAAACCCTGCGGCCCTCTGCCGATAAAATAGATTGCAGCTTTATAACGGATTTTAGACAGCTCGTATGACATTTTTTTGAAGCAATCCGTCACATTTAACTCATGTACATCCCGCCGTTCACCGGGATTGTAGCCCCAGTAACGTAAGCCGCACCGTCGGACGCAAGAAAAGCGACCACAGACGCGATCTCTTGAGCTTGCCCCAGACGACCCAGCGGAATTTGCGTCTGCAAGGCTTCACGCTGCGCCTCGGGCAGTTCGCGGGTCATATCGGTGTCGATGAACCCTGGGGCCACCGAGTTTACCGTAATCGAACGCGAACCGACTTCACGCGCCAGCGCACGGCTGAAACCTTCCAGACCGGCCTTGGCGGCTGCGTAGTTTACTTGGCCTGCGTTGCCCATGGCACCCACAACCGAGCCAATACTGATAATTCGTCCCCAACGGGCTTTGGTCATACCGCGCAAAACGCCCTTGGACAGGCGGAACAGACTGTTCAAGTTGGTGTCGACAACGTCATGCCATTCGTCATCTTTCATGCGCATCATCAGGTTATCGCGGGTGATACCGGCATTATTGACCAGGATCGCCGGCGCACCGAACTGCTCCTGAATGCTCGCCAGCACGGCCGCTACGGACTCGTCGCTGGTGACATTGAGTTCCAGGCCAGTGCCCTGAATACCGTTTTCTTTCAGAGTGGCGGCGATACGCTCGGCACCCGATGCGGAGGTCGCGGTGCCGACAACGATGGCACCCTGACGACCCAGCTCCAGAGCGATAGCCTGGCCGATACCACGGCTGGCACCGGTGACCAGTGCAACTTTACCTTGCAGACTCATGCAAGCTTCTCCTTGATCAGACCAGCGCTGCACGGGCGGCAGCGAAAGCATCTGGGGTATTGAGGTTAGAGGTCGACACGCCTTCGGCGCAACGCTTGTTCAGACCAGCCAGGACCTTGCCCGGGCCGCATTCGACCAGTTGGGTCGCACCCTTGGCAGCCAGCGCCTGGACCGATTCGACCCAGCGTACAGGCTTGTAGAGCTGCTCAAGCAGATCGCGCTTGAGGGTTTCCAGATCGGCCGGTACGTCGGCACTGACGTTCTGCACTACCGGAATCTGCGGCGCCTGCCAGTCGATCGCTGCGATCGACTCGGCGAATCGCTCGGCGGCCGGACGCATCAGCTCGCAGTGGGACGGCACACTGACCGGCAACGGCATGGCGCGCTTGGCACCACGCGCCTTGCAGCCTTCGATGGCGCGTTCGACCGCAGCCTTGGCGCCGGCAATCACTACCTGGCCCGGCGAGTTGAAGTTGACCGCGCTGACCACTTCACCCTGCGCCGCTTCGGCGCAGGCTGCCAGCACGTCGGCATCGTCCAGACCGAGGATAGCGGCCATGCCGCCCTGCCCGGCCGGAACGGCTTCCTGCATCAGCTGACCGCGACGCTCTACCAGCTTCACCGCGTCGCCCAGGCTCAGGCTGCCCGCAGCCACAAGAGCGCTGTATTCGCCCAGGCTGTGACCGGCAACGTAAGCCGGACGCGCACCACCTTCAGCCAGCCACAGACGCCACAGGGCGATCGAGGCGGTCAGAATGGCCGGTTGGGTTTTATCGGTTTGATTGAGTTGCTCTTCCGGCCCTTGCTGGGTCAGCGCCCACAGGTCGTAACCCAGAGCATCGGAAGCTTCTTTGAATGTTTCGAGGACCACCGGGTGTTGCGCGCCCAACTCGGCCAGCATGCCGAGGGACTGCGAACCCTGTCCTGGAAAGACGAATGCGAGGGAAGCAGACATGTAACAAGCCCCTAATGATCTTGTCGTCGGAGAATTGACGTCCCGCCAGGGGAACGCAAGAAACTGACAGTTGGATGGCTCATTGAACTGAGCGGTCACATTTAAGCATTGTCTGACGAAAACGCCTAAGGCAACAAATCTTCCAGGCGCCCATGAAGACGTTCCGGCAAGTTTTCCTGGATCTCGATCAAGGCGCGCTGAATCGCACTCTGGAAGCCCTGAACCCCCGCCGAACCATGACTTTTCACGACAATTCCCTGCAAACCGAGGAAACTTGCGCCGTTATGGCGTGCCGGCGCCAGCTCGGCCTGCAAGCGCTTCATCAGCGGCAGCGCCAGTGCGCCCACCAGTTTCGACGCCAAATTTTTCTTGAACTGGGCCTCGATGCGCCCGGCAATCATGGTCGCCAGGCCTTCGCTGGACTTGAGCAGGATATTGCCGACAAAGCCGTCACACACCACCACATCCGCCTCGCCACGGTACAAACCGTCACCTTCGACAAACCCGATGTAGTTCAGGCCACGCGCATGTTGCAGCAGGGTCGCCGCCAGCTTGACCTGCTGATTACCCTTAATGTCTTCGGTGCCGATATTCAGCAACGCGACCCGCGGCCGAACGACCCCCAACGCTTGCGCCGCCACCGACCCCATCACTGCAAACTGCAACAGATGCTCGGCACTGCAATCGACATTGGCGCCCAGATCGAGCAACTGGCAGAAACCTTTCTCGGTCGGAATGGCGGCGACCATGGCCGGCCGATCGATCCCCGGCAAGGTTTTGAGCACAAACCGCGACAACGCCATCAACGCACCGGTATTGCCGGCACTGACGCACGCCTGGACCTTGCCATCACGCAACAACTCCAGCGCCACGCGCATCGACGAGTCAGGCTTGCCGCGCAAGGCCTGGGCAGGCTTTTCGTCCATGGTGATGACTTCGGACGCCGGCACAATCGACAGGCGCGAGCGATCCACAGCCGATTGGCCAGCGATCAATTCTTCAAGTAGGGAGGGTTGACCGACAAGGGTCAGGTGCAGCGAGGGCGTAGCTGAGAGACAAGCAAGGCTGGCCTGAACAATGCTGCGGGGACCGAAGTCCCCGCCCATTGCGTCAATCGCGATGACTTGAGCGGACAAGGATTACTCGTCAGCGCCCTTGTCGATCACTTTACGGCCACGGTATACGCCTTCTGGCGATACGTGGTGACGCAGGTGAACTTCACCGGTGGTTTTTTCTACAGACAGGGTGCTAGCCTCGAGAGCATCGTGCGAACGACGCATGTCACGGGCAGAGCGGGATTTTTTGTTCTGCTGAACAGCCATAATTGATTAACTCCTAAACGTTTGGGTCACGCTTTAACTGCGCCAATACACTGAACGGGTTGGACCGCGTTACCTCGTCCTCGCTCGGTTCGGGCTCATCTGCTCCCGCCGGCTGCTGGCATTCTTCCGGATGATGAGCAGGCACAATGGGCAAGGCGAGCAGAAGCTCCTCCTCGATCAGTGACTGCAGATCCAATGGATCTTCGCCCAGTTCCAGCACGTCATAACCTTTCGGCAACGACTGGGTATTCGCACCCTCCTTCACCACAGCATAACTGCATTCGCTATGGATCGGCAGGGTGACCAGCTCAAGACAACGCTGGCAAACCATTTTGACTTCGGTGTCGATAAAGCTGTGGATTACCACAGACTTACGTTCATCTCGTTCAAAAACGAATTTAGCCTGCACCGTACCGACATTGTCGGAAAGCGGGTCGCAGAGTCTCTCCAAATCGGCCAGCAGCATTTCACCTTGAAGGGTGGTGCCACGGTCAGCCAATTTGCGCGGGTCAACGTGAGGTGGAATCGGGTCATTCAACATAGGCGCAGCATTATAGGGATGCCCCCAGCCATGTCAAAGGAAATTCAGCCCTGCCCGTCACTTGAGCCTGCGCTAGAATTCGTCCCTTGCCCTTTGGAGATGCGCATGCTGCCTTTATTACTCGCTTCAAGCTCGGTTTATCGCCGGGAATTGTTGGCCCGCCTGCAGTTGCCGTTTACTTGCAGCTCGCCGGATATCGACGAAAGCCATCGCCCGGACGAGTCAGCCATCGAACTGGTAAAGCGCCTCGCCGAAGAAAAAGCCCGCGCACTTGCCGCCAGTCACCCCGCCCACCTGATCATCGGCTCGGACCAGGTCGCGGTACTGGGCCAGCGGATTATCGGCAAGCCACACAGCTTCGAAAAGGCCCGCGAACAACTGCTGGCATCGAGCGGCGCCAGCGTGACATTCCTCACCGGCCTGGCACTGCTCAACAGTCAGACCGGCTACTGCCAGGTCGACTGCGTGCCGTTTACCGTACACATGCGCGCACTCGACGCAGCACGCATCGAACGCTACCTGCACGCTGAACAGCCCTACGACTGCGCTGGCAGCTTCAAGGCTGAAGGATTGGGTGTGAGCCTGTTTCAAAGCACCGAAGGCCCTGACGCCACCAGCCTGATCGGCCTGCCACTGATTCGCCTGGTCGACATGTTGCTGGCTGAAGGCGTGCAAATACCCTGAACCACATCCGTGTAGCAGCAGGCTGCGCCCGCACAAAAAACCGGCCACGCAGGCCGGTTTCTTTATACAGCCACACGATCAGCGCAATGCCGGCCCCTGAAAGCCCATCCACATCGCCAAATGCTCAGCCACGCTGGCACCGAGCTTTTTCGAGAAACGATCAAACGGCGACTCCTCGATAGTAAAGTCCACCAGCTCTTTCTCGCCAATCACGTCACGCGCCACCGAACTGGCACTGCCCAACCCATCAATCAATCCCAGCGGCAGCGCCTGTTCACCTGACCAGACCAGCCCGGAGAATAGTTCCGGATGCTCTTTGTCCTTGAGACGATCGCCACGCCCCTTCTTGACGCTACTGATGAACTGCTGATGGGTGGTATCGAGCACCCCCTGCCAGAACTGAGTTTCCTCAGGCTTCTGCGGCTGGAACGGATCGAGGAATGATTTGTGCTCACCGGAGGTGTAGGTACGACGCTCGACCCCCAACTTCTCCATGGTGCCGACAAAACCGTAACCGGCCGCCGTCACACCAATGGAACCCACCAGGCTCGCCTTGTCGGCGTAAATCTGATCTGCCGCACTGGCAATGTAATAGGCACCGGAAGCCCCCAGATCCGAGATCACCGCGTAAACTTTGGTATCCGGATGCAGGCCGCGCAAACGACGGATCTCGTCGTAGACATAACCCGACTGCACCGGACTGCCGCCCGGGCTGTTGATCCGCAGGATCACACCCTTGACCTTATTATCCTCGAAGGCTTTACGCAGACTGCCGACGATATTGTCAGCACTGGCCGGCTCTTTCTCGGCGATCATGCCGGTTATATCGATCAGTGCCGTGTAACCGGAGCCGCGAGCGGCGCTTTTTTCCACATCCATCAGCGGCGAGAACAAGAACAACGCAAGCAACAGGTACGCAAAGGCCAGCAGTTTGAAAAAAATCCCCCAGCGACGGGACCGGCGATGCTCCTGCACATTGGCCAGCAGGGTTTTTTCCAGCAGCGCCCAGCTTTTCTCGTCACCGCTCTCTGCGCTCGCCTTGGCGGGCGCTTTCCATTCGTCGGTCATGACACTTACCCCTGCAAAAACCCGTTATGCCCGCTGACTCAGCCAGGAGCGCAATTCTGAAAAACGATCAATGGACAGTCGTGGCTCGAACTGCTGCAACGCCTCGATCGATTGAGCGCCATAGCTGACCGCCACCGAATCCATGCCAGCGTTACGCGCCATCTGCAGATCGAAGGACGAATCCCCGACCATCAGCGCCTGCTCCGGGCGAACCTCGCAATGGGCGAGGATTTGCTCGAGCATCAACGGATGGGGCTTGCTGGCCGTTTCATCGGCCGCACGAGTGACATCAAAATAATCTTCCCAGCCGTGAGCTTTCAGCACCCGGTCCAGCCCGCGCCGCGCCTTGCCGGTGGCAACCGCCAGGTGATAGCCGTCAGCACGAAACGCTTCCATCGACTCGAGCACGCCCTCGAACAACGGCGAAGGAACAGCCTCCGCCGCAATGTAGTGCTCCGCGTAATAATCACGGAACGCTACCAGTTCGCTATCACTGATCTCGGGATACAAGGTGCGAATCGCCTCCGGCAGTCCGAGACCGATGATGCCTTTGACCGCAAAATCATCACGCAACGGGAAGCCGGAGCGCCTGGACGCCACGTGCATCGCCTCGACAATCCGACCAATGGAGTCCGCGAGCGTACCGTCCCAATCGAAAATCAGCAGCTTGTAATCAGATGGGCGCACTCAATCGCTCCACGGTTTTGGCCCACATTTCGTCGACCGGCGCCTGCAACTTCAGCTCGCCGCCATCAGGCAGCGGCACGGTCAGCATGTAGGCATGCAGGAATAGACGCTTGCCGCCCAGGTCACGAATTTCTTTGCTGAAATCTTCATCGCCGTACTTGGTGTCGCCGGCAATGCAATGCCCGGCATGCAAAGTATGGACGCGAATCTGGTGAGTGCGACCGGTGATCGGCTTGGCTTCGACCATGGTGGCGAAGTCACCGAAGCGGCGCAGCACCTTGAATACGGTCAGGGCTTCCTTGCCTTCTTCGTCGACTTCGACCATGCGCTCGCCAGAGCGCAGATTGCTCTTTTGCAAGGGCGCACGAACCTGTTTGATTGAAGTCGCCCAGTTGCCGCGCACCAGAGCCATATAGCGTTTGTCGACGCCATCGCCGCGCAATGCGGCGTGCAAGTGACGCAACATGCTGCGCTTTTTGGCGATCATCAGCAGGCCGGACGTGTCCCGGTCGAGGCGGTGAACCAACTCGAGCTCTTTTGCATCAGGCCGTAACTGACGAAAGGCTTCGATGACGCCGTAATTCAAGCCGCTGCCGCCGTGAACCGCGATGCCAGCGGGCTTGTTGATCACGATCAGCGCCTTGTCTTCATAGACAATCGAGGCCTCGAGCCGCTGCAGCAGCCCCTGGGCCAGCGGCACGGGCTCGTCGCGTTCGGGCACGCGAACCGGCGGCACGCGCACGATGTCGCCCGCCTGCAGCTTGTATTCGGGCTTGATCCGACCTTTGTTCACCCGCACTTCGCCTTTACGCAAAATGCGGTAAATCAAGGTCTTGGGCACGCCTTTGAGCCGAGCGAGAAGGAAGTTATCAATACGTTGGCCGGCATATTCCGGCGAGACCTCAAGCAGTTGTACGCCTGGGGTCGAAGGGGCAGTAGTCGTCATGGTGCGGATGATAACAATTTTTTATGGAATTGAAGCACTTAATCATTGCTGCTATAGTCGCGAACGCCGCCAAAAGTGGCCTGGACAGCGGACTAACGGTCAAAAACCGGCCCTGACCAACGCAATTCACGAGGACGAGAGGCCGTCCTACGGGGCTTTCGCTACGTAACGGCAGAGTTTGCAGTTGTAACAAGCGCAGGTGACATAAGGCCTGAATCATGCCGCAAAGCAGAGTTTTCACTCGCCTTCCGAGCAAATATTCACGGCCAGTTCACAAAGTGCAGTCAGCGGCAAACGACCCCGAGCGAACGCTTCGGAAACAACGCCTAAATTAGCCATGATGCGTGACCTCCCCCTTTCGGAGCTCACGGTAAATGCCAACCCGCTGCGGATTCTGCGCGCGGCAGCACCCGAATTATCAGGGATACGTGTAGGGTGGAGATGCACAACCGCTGGACTGTGTAGCAATAGGCTTTATCAAGACGCTTCATCTCGTCCACAGCCGCCGGTTGATTCCTCCTCCTGACTGAGTGCTTAAGTAGCCACAGCAAGCAGGACGCGTACGTCGCGACACCGGCCCAATTGACCGGGGTTCGCTAGACACTGGAGTGGCCAGCCACTCCTGACGCACCTGACACCGACCGTGAGAAGTCGTGTGTGCCGAACGCCGTTTCCGGCAGCCCGGAAACCGACGGTACTACATGAAAAGAATGCTGATTAACGCGACTCAACCCGAAGAGTTGCGTGTTGCACTGGTAGATGGCCAACGCCTCTACGACCTGGACATCGAATCCGGTGCACGCGAGCAGAAGAAGGCCAACATCTATAAAGGCCGGATTACTCGCATCGAACCAAGCCTTGAGGCTGCCTTTGTCGATTTCGGCTCTGAGCGCCACGGCTTCCTGCCCCTCAAAGAAATCTCCCGCGAATACTTCAAGAAAACCCCCGAAGGTCGCGTCAACATCAAGGACGTCCTGAGCGAAGGCCAGGAAGTCATCGTTCAGGTCGAAAAAGAAGAACGTGGCAACAAGGGCGCCGCCCTGACCACCTTCATCAGCCTGGCCGGTCGTTACCTGGTTCTGATGCCGAACAACCCGCGTGCCGGCGGTATCTCCCGTCGCATAGAAGGTGAAGAGCGCAACGAACTGCGTGAAGCCCTGAACGGTCTGGTTGCCCCGGCCGACATGGGCCTGATCGTTCGCACTGCCGGCCTTGGCCGCAGCAGCGAAGAAATGCAGTGGGACCTCGACTACCTGCTGCAACTCTGGACCGCCATCAAAGAAGCCTCGCTGGACCGCGCCGCGCCGTTCCTGATCTACCAGGAAAGCAACGTGATCATCCGCGCCATCCGCGATTACTTGCGCCAGGACATCGGCGAAGTGCTGATCGACAGCGTTGAAGCCCAGGACGAAGCCCTGACCTTCATTCGCCAGGTGATGCCGCAGTACGCCAGCAAGATCAAGCTGTACGAAGACAGTGTTCCGCTGTTCAACCGCTTCCAGATCGAAAGCCAGATCGAAACCGCCTTCCAGCGCGTCGTCGAACTGCCTTCCGGCGGTTCCATCGTCATCGATCCGACCGAAGCCCTGGTGTCCATCGACATCAACTCGGCGCGCGCCACCAAAGGCAGCGACATCGAAGAAACCGCGCTGCAGACCAACCTTGAAGCTGCCGAAGAAATCGCCCGTCAGTTGCGCTTGCGCGACATCGGCGGCCTGATCGTCATCGACTTCATCGACATGACCCCTGCCAAGAACCAGCGCGCCGTGGAAGAGAAAGTCCGCGAATGCCTGGAAGCCGACCGCGCCCGCGTGCAAGTCGGTCGCATCTCGCGCTTCGGCCTGCTGGAAATGTCCCGTCAGCGCCTGCGTCCATCGCTGGGCGAAAGCAGCGGCATCGTTTGCCCGCGTTGCAACGGCACCGGCATCATCCGTGACGTTGAATCGCTGTCGCTGGCGATCCTGCGCCTGATCGAAGAAGAGGCCCTGAAAGACCGTACCGCCGAAGTTCGCGCCCAAGTGCCGATCCCGGTGGCTGCGTTCCTGCTCAACGAAAAGCGCAACTCGATCACCAAGATCGAACTGCGCACCCGCGCTCGCATCGTCATTCTGCCGAACGATCACCTCGAAACCCCGCACTTCGAAGTTCAGCGTCTGCGCGATGACAGCCCGGAAGCCAGCATCAATCAGTCCAGCTACGAAATCGCTGCTGCCGCTGCCGAAGTCGAAGAAGTCCAGCCAGCCGCTGCGACCCGCACCCTGGTTCGCCAGGAAGCCGCGGTCAAGACCGCTCCGGCCCGCGCCAACGCTCCGGTTCCGACCGAAGTCGTCGCCGCTCCAGTGGCTGCACCGGTTGCCGCGCCAGAGCCAAGCCTGTTCAAGGGCCTGGTGAAGTCGCTGATCAGTCTGTTCGCGACCAAGGAAGAGCCTGTTGCTCCGGTTGTGGTTGAAAAACCAGCGACCACTGAACGCCCTGCCCGCAACGAAGAACGTCGCAACGGTCGTCAGCAGAGCCGCAACCGTAACGGTCGCCGCGATGAAGAGCGCAAGCCTCGTGAGGAACGTGCACCGCGTGAAGAGCGCGCACCACGTGAGCCACGCGAAGCCCGCGAAGAAACGCCAGCAGTCGCCCGCGAAGAACGCGCACCACGCGCCCCTCGTGAAGAACGTGCACCGCGCGCACCGCGTGAAGATCGCAAGCCACGTGGCGAGCGTGAAGAACGTCCGGTTCGTGAACTGCGCGAGCCTCTGGATGCCGCACCGGCCGCCGCTGCCACCGCTGAAGAGCGTCCGGCCCGTCAGCCACGCGAAGAGCGCGCTCCACGCCCACCGCGTGAAGAACGTCAGCCACGCACCGAGCAAGCCGCTGCCGCCGTTGCCGAAGAAGAGCTGCCAACCAACGAAGAGCAACTGCAGGAAGACGGTCAGGAAGTCGCCGAAGGCGATCGTCCACGCCGCCGTTCCCGTGGCCAGCGTCGTCGCAGCAATCGTCGTGAGCGTCAGCGCGATGCGAACGGCAACGTGATCGAAGGTTCGGAAGAATCCGAATCCGCTGAAAACGCCGAAGCACCAAGCGCTGCCGATCTGGCCGCCGGCCTGGCTGTTACCGCAGCCGTTGCCAGCACCGTGATCAGCGCACCTGCTGAAGCACAAGCCAATGAGCAAGCCGAACGCGCCACTGCCGCCACTCTGGAAACCGCTCCGGTTGAAGCACCAGTGGTTGAAGCGACCACGCCGGTAGAAGCCATCGCCGCTCCGGAAGTTGAAGTGGCACCGATGCGTGAAGCACAGCCGGAAGTTGAAGCTGCCGCTGAACCAGTGGTTGCTGCAGAACCTGTAGTTGAAGCGCCTGCGGCTGAACCGGCACGTGAAATTCGCGAAGTTCGTGAAGAACAAACCACGTTCAACTGGGTTGCCGAGCCACCGGTTGCTGTCGAAGCGCCAGTGTCAGTCGCTGAAGCCCCGGTTGCTGAAGCTCCAGTTGCCGAAGCCCCAGTTGCCGAAACCGTGCTCTCCGAGCCAGTGGTTGTGGCTGGCGAGCC
>NZ_AKJT01000130.1 GCF_000282195.1 Pseudomonas sp. GM18 | reverse complement strand
CGAACGCAGCCTCGCAGGCTCGGCAGCTGCTACGGCCGGACGCCGCCTTCTCTGGCGAATTCGAATTCAACAGGAGTTACAAATGGCGAAGAAACCCAGGTCAGCCACCTTCATCAAGGACCCGCTCTGGTACAAGGATGCGGTGATCTACCAGGTTCACGTTAAGTCTTTTTTCGACTCCAACAATGACGGAATTGGCGACTTTCCCGGCCTTATCGCCAAACTCGATTACATTGCCGATCTGGGCGTCAACACCATCTGGCTGTTGCCGTTCTACCCCTCGCCACGACGCGACGATGGCTACGACATCGCCGAATACCGCGGCGTGCACGCCGACTACGGCACCCTGGCCGATGCCAAGCGTTTCATTGCCGAGGCCCACGAACGCGGCCTGCGGGTGATTACCGAACTGGTGATCAACCACACCTCGGACCAGCACCCGTGGTTCCAGCGCGCGCGCAAGGCCAAGCCCGGCTCGGCGGCCCGCGACTTCTACGTCTGGTCTGATGACGATCAGAAATACGACGGCACTCGTATCATCTTTCTCGACACCGAGAAGTCCAACTGGACCTGGGACCCGGTGGCCGGTCAGTACTTCTGGCACCGCTTCTATTCTCACCAGCCGGACCTGAACTTCGACAACCCGCAAGTGATGAAAGCGGTGCTGTCGGTGATGCGTTATTGGCTCGATATGGGCATCGACGGCCTGCGGCTGGACGCGATCCCGTACCTGATCGAGCGCGACGGCACCAACAACGAAAACCTCCCCGAGACCCATGACGTCCTCAAGCAGATCCGCGCCGAGATCGACGCCAATTACCCCGACCGCATGCTGCTGGCCGAGGCTAATCAGTGGCCGGAAGACACTCAGCTGTATTTTGGTAACACCGACGCCAAAGGCCAGAACGGCGATGAATGCCACATGGCGTTTCACTTCCCGTTGATGCCGCGCATGTACATGGCGTTGGCCCAGGAAGATCGTTTCCCAATCACCGACATTCTGCGCCAGACTCCGGAAATTCCCGCCAACTGCCAGTGGGCGATTTTCCTGCGCAACCACGATGAACTGACCCTGGAAATGGTCACCGACAAGGAGCGCGATTACCTGTGGAATTACTACGCGGCCGACCGTCGGGCGCGGATCAACCTGGGGATTCGCCGGCGTCTGGCGCCGTTGATGGAGCGCGATCGTCGCCGCGTGGAACTGCTCAACAGCTTGTTGCTGTCGATGCCCGGCACGCCGACCCTGTATTACGGCGATGAGATCGGCATGGGCGATAACATCTACCTCGGCGACCGCGACGGTGTGCGCACGCCGATGCAATGGTCGATCGACCGTAATGGCGGCTTCTCCCGCGCCGACCCGGCCAGCCTGGTGTTGCCGCCGATCATGGACCCGCAATACGGCTATCTGTCGGTCAACGTCGAAACCCAGGCCGGTGATCCTCATTCATTGTTGAACTGGACCCGGCGCATGCTCGCGATACGCAAGCAGTCCAAGGCCTTCGGTCGCGGCACGCTGAAGATGCTGTCGCCGAGCAATCGACGGATTCTGGCCTATACCCGCGAATTCACCGGTGCGGACGGCAAGCACGAGATCATTCTGTGCGTGGCCAACGTGTCCCGCAGCGCGCAAGCGGCGGAGCTGGATTTGTCGGCGTATGTCGGCATGGTTCCGGTGGAGATGCTCGGCGGCAATGCCTTCCCGCCCATCGGCCAGTTGAATTTCCTGCTGACGCTGGCGCCTTACGGCTTCTATTGGTTCGGCCTGGCGGCGGAGAACCAGATGCCGAGCTGGCACGTGGAGCCGGCGCAAAGCCTGCCGGACTTCACCACCTTGGTGCTGATGAAACGCATGGAAGAGCTGCTCGAAGCGCCGTCCCGGCACTCGCTGGAGCAGGGCATTTTGCCGAGCTGGCTGCAGAATCGTCGCTGGTTCGCCGGCAAGGACGGCACCATCGACAGCGTCAACCTCGCTTACGGCGTGCGCTTCGGCGACCCGCAGCATCCGGTGCTGTTGAGTGAAATCGACGTCACCAGCGCTGGCCAGACCAGCCGCTATCAGTTGCCGTTCGGCTTTATTTCCGAGGAACAGGTCGGCGCGGCGTTGCCGCAGCAATTGGCGCTGGCCAGGGTCCGGCGCGGTCGTCAGGTCGGCCTGATTACCGATGCCTTCAGCCTCGACAGCTTTGTTCATGCGGTGTTGCAGGGGCTGCAGGCCAGCACGGTGTTGCCGTCGGACGGTGGCGAGATCCGTTTCGAGCCAACCGACGAATTGGCCAAACTGGGGCTGAGCGGCGAGTCGGAGGTGCGTTACCTGTCTGCCGAGCAATCCAACAGTTCGGTGGTGATCGGCGCCAGTCTGGTGTTGAAATTGATCCGCAAGGTCGCGTCAGGGGTGCACCCGGAACTGGAAATGAGCGCATACCTGACCCACGCCGGTTTCAAAAATATTTCGCCGCTGTTGGGGGCGGTGATCCGTCGCGATACGGCGGGCGAGGACACGCTGTTGATGATCGCCCAAGGCTATTTGAGCAATCAGGGCGATGCATGGGAGTGGACCCAGAACAACCTTGAACGGGCGCTTCGCGATGAGCTGGCCGATGCCGTGTCCGAACAGGAGCAGCATTACAACGCCCTCGGTGAGCTGAAGGATTTCGCCGGCATGCTTGGCCAGCGCCTGGGGGAAATGCATCTGGTGTTGGCGACCCCAAGCGCCAATCCGGACTTCGCCCCCCACATCACTAGCCAGAAAGAAGCCCTGGCCTCGGCCAAGGCTGTGGCGGCGCAACTGGAGCACGCGCTGAAGCTGCTCAAGCAGCATCAAACCGAATTGAGCGCGACGGACCAGGCATTGGTCAGCCGATTGCTGGACAACAAAAAAGCCATCCTCAGCCATGTCCAGGAACTGGGTAAGAAAGCGGCTGGTGGTCTGCGCATTCGCGTCCACGGTGACTTGCACCTGGGGCAAGTGCTGGTGATCAAGGGCGATGCCTACCTGATCGATTTTGAGGGTGAGCCCGCGCGGCCGCTGCGTGAGCGCCGCGGCAAACACAGCCCCTATAAAGACGTCAGCGGCGTGTTGCGCTCCTTCGATTACGCCGCAGCGATGGCGATCACCGTGCACAACGTCGACAACACCGCCGACACCCAGGCGGCGCGTCAACGAGTCGCCGATCGTTATTTGAAAGAGGCGCGACAATCATTTGTCGACGCTTATCGGCTGGCGGCAGCTAGTCTTGCTCATGCATGGCAAGATCCCGAAGGCGAGGACGCTGCGCTGGCGTTGTTCGGGCTGGAGAAGGCGGCTTATGAAGTGGCCTATGAGGCGGAAAATCGCCCCACCTGGCTGCCCGTGCCGTTGCACGGTTTATATGGATTATTGAGTGGGCTTAAACCCTTTTCCGATCTTGGTGGAGAGTAGTCATGAGTTTCTCGAACAAGGAACAGGGGCACGTTAAAGAAGCGCTGCTGCCCAGGGCGCGGGACATCGACGCATTGGTACGCGCCGAACATCAGGATCCCTTCGCAATTCTCGGCCCGCACAGCGATGGCGCTGGCGGGCAATTCATACGGGCCTATCTGCCGGACGCCTTGAGCGTGCAGGTGGTGGACAAGGCCTCCGGGGAAGAACTCGGCAGCCTGGAGGCGACCCAGACTCCGGGATTGTTCGTCGGGCACTTCGAGCGGGCCCAACCCTATCTGTTGCGAACCCGTTGGGCCGGCGGCGAGCAACTCGCCGAAGACCCTTACAGCTTTGGCCCGTTACTCGGCGAGATGGACTTGTACCTGTTCGCCGAGGGCAATCACCGCGACCTGAGCGGTTGCCTCGGCGCGCAGTTGAAGACGGTCGATGGCGCGGATGGCGTGCGCTTCGCCGTGTGGGCACCGAATGCCAGAAGGGTCTCGGTGGTCGGCGATTTCAACGTCTGGGATGGTCGCCGGCATCCGATGCGCCTGCGACATCCCACTGGGGTCTGGGAGTTGTTCATCCCGCGCCTGCAAGCGGGGGAGGCCTACAAATACGAAATCCTCGGGGCTCATGGCATTCTGCCGCTCAAGGCCGACCCGGTGGCTCTGGCCACCGCGCTGCCGCCGGACACCGCGTCGAAAGTAGCTTCGCCGCTGCAAATCGACTGGCAGGACCAGGACTGGATGCTGTCGCGGGGCGAGCGTCAGCGAACCAGTGCGCCGCTGTCGATCTACGAGTTGCACGCCGGTTCCTGGCAATGCGAGCTGGATGACCTGGGCGAAGTCGCCCGTCAGTACACCTGGCCCGAGTTGGCCGAACGGCTGATTCCGTATGTGAAAGAGCTGGGTTTCACTCACATCGAATTGATGCCGATCATGGAGCATCCGTTCGGTGGCTCATGGGGTTATCAACTGCTGTCGCAATTCGCCCCGAGCGCCCGTTACGGCTCGCCGGATGAATTTGCCGCTTTCGTCAACGCGTGTCACCAGGCCGAAATCGGCGTGATCCTCGATTGGGTACCGGCGCATTTCCCCACCGATGTCCATGGCCTGGCGCAGTTCGATGGCACCGCGTTGTACGAATATGGCAACCCGATGGAGGGCTTTCACCAGGATTGGGACACGCTGATCTACAACCTGGGCCGCACCGAGGTGCACGGCTACATGCTGGCGTCGGCGTTGCACTGGCTCAAGCATTTCCATGTCGATGGACTGCGGGTCGACGCAGTGGCGTCGATGCTATATCGCGATTACTCGCGCAAGGCCGGTGAGTGGGTGCCCAACCGTCACGGCGGTCGGGAGAATCTGGAGGCCATCGATTTCCTGCGTCATCTCAATGACGTGGTGGCCCTGGAAGCGCCGGGCGCATTGGTGATTGCCGAGGAATCCACGGCGTGGCCGGGTGTCAGCCAGAGCACGCAACAGGGCGGGCTGGGTTTTGCTTACAAGTGGAACATGGGCTGGATGCACGATTCGCTGCATTACATTCAGCAGGATCCGGTGTACCGCGCCCATCATCACAACGAACTGAGTTTCGGCCTGGTGTATGCCTGGTCCGAGCGTTTCATCCTGCCGATTTCCCACGACGAAGTGGTGCACGGCAAGCATTCGCTGATCGACAAGATGCCCGGCGACCGTTGGCAGAAGTTTGCCAACCTGCGGGCTTACCTGAGTTTCATGTGGACCCATCCCGGCAAGAAGCTGTTGTTCATGGGCTGCGAATTCGGCCAGTGGCGGGAGTGGAATCACGATCAGCAACTGGATTGGTATTTGCTGCAGTACCCGGAACACCAGGGTGTGCGCAAACTGGTCGGTGACTTGAATCGGTTGTATCGCGAAGAGCCGGCGCTGCACGATCAGGACGATGCGCCACAAGGCTTCCAGTGGTTGATCGGCGACGACGCGATCAACAGCGTCTATGCCTGGCTGCGCTGGAGCAAGGAGGGCAGGCCGGTGTTGGTGGTGGCCAACTTCACCCCGGTGCCGCGTCAGTCCTATCGCATTGGCGCGCCGTTTGCCGGGCGCTGGGTCGAGTTGATCAACAGCGACGCCGACACCTATGCCGGGTCCAATTACGGTAACGGTGGCGGGGTGTTCACCGAGGAAGAACCGAGCCATGGCCAGGCACTTTCACTGGTGTTGAACTTGCCGCCGTTGGCGGTGTTGATCCTGCGGCCGGAGGGTTAGGATCCTGATCCTCCTGAATTGATCGTTCCCACGCTCCGCGTGGGAATGCCTCAATGGACGCTCTGCGTCCGCTCTTGGGACGCGGAGCGTCCCGGGCTGCATTCCCACGCAGAGCGTGGGAACGATCAAGTCATACCCTCACCAGCGCATCCGCACCCCGAGGCTACCAATCAACCCGTTCAAATCATTGTCATCCACATTGCTGCTGTAGTCGGCGCTGAGATACAGACTGACCAACGGCGTCACCCTGGCCACCAACCCCAGGCCCACGTCCACTGTCGATGAATTGCGGCTGCTGCTGATTTTGTCGACCTGATCCAGGCTCACGGTGTTGCCGGTGTACACCGTGTGCCACACGTTGGTCCGCACATAGGGTTCGACCGGCAAGCCGTTAATATCGTAGCTGCCTTTCAAACGTGCACCGACCCGTCCGCTCCAGGACGTCAGGTCGCTGGACGAGGCGTTGCCTGACCCGGCATACGGCGTATCCAGCGTGATACGTTGATTGATCAACTGCGCCTGAGGTTCAACCACCCAGTTTTCGCTCAAGCCAATCGGGAAACCACCTTCCACCGACACTGTCATCGCGCTGCCTTCGGTGGTTTGTCGCACGCCCTGGTCGTTACGGCTAAAACCGTTGACCCGGCCACCGCTGGCCGTCAAGTCGACGTGCCAGCCTTGCGGCCCGGTCAGGCTCCAGTAGGCGCCCAGGCTTTGGCCTTGAAGGTTGAGCGTGTCATGGCTGGGGTCGGCGAGGGCGCGGCTGGTCAGCAGGCCGTTGTCGTTGCCCTGGAATTGAGCGGTGCCGCCGATCAGTCCGACCCGTTGGGTACTACCGCTGTTGCTTTGCACGGTCAGGAGCGCCGGGCCTTTGAACTCGCTGGCGCCGGGGATCGTGCCCTGGGCCAGATAATCGGTTTGGGCCTGCCGCGACGTCGGCCCATAGGCGTGGTCCCAGGCCAAGGGCGCGGCGTCTTCGGTCGTCAGGCGTGAGCTGGGTAAGTCGGAATTGACGCGTAAACGGTCGGGATACGTGGCGACACCGAAGGGCAAGGTAATTGTCGGTAGTTGCTGGTTGTACCAGGGCATTGTTTCGTCCTCGGCAGACGACGCTCGCCCCTCCATGGATGAGCACAGCAGGAGTGAACCGGAGACAACGCAAAAAGTGAATTTTATCTCTTGTGGGGTGAATGAAGTTCTCATGGAGGTCTACCTTGCAATCGCATGCGTATCTCGCTGTGGCGTCTCTCCTACCCCGAATGAGGGGCGACCGAATGGATTGAGGCAAGGTTCGACCCGCCCGTTTTACGGGTGTCTGGAGGCTTGCCCCTGATGAATTTCCGGGGGTAGTAAGGACTAGCTAAGAAGACCGATGGCGTTGCGTCAAGAAAATGGCCGATAAGTGGTACGGCTATTTTAGACGCTGTAAGTGACTGATTATTGGCGTAGATATAAGTTATTGTTTGTGCGAGAAATCATGCTTAAAGGTGCGGGCCAGACGTGTTGGGTAGTGGGCTATCGGTTGCGTGACGGATCAACAGTGCAAAATTTATGAGCAAGCCCTGGACGTGATTGCTGTCATTTTTTCTGCTTCAGGCAGCAGTTCTTGGCGCCTGTCGCTTGACGGTGTTACAGGCGTACCTCCACCGCCAGCGGCAAATGGTCTGACAGGTGTGTCCAGGGTTTGTAGCCGAGTATGCGCGGCTCATGACTGTTGGCATTGCGCAGGTAGATGCGATCCAGGCGCAGCAGGGGAAACCGCGCCGGGTATGTTTTCGCGGGTCGGCCGAGGTGGCGTTCGAACGCTTCATGCAGGTAGTCGCGTCGGGCGAGGGCGGCATTGCCTTGCAACTGCCAGTCGTTGAAGTCGCCGGCAATGATGACCGGGGCGTCGTCGGGCAGCGATTCGAGCAACAGGCAGAGCAATTGCAGCTGGAGTTGTCGATGGCTTTCCAACAGGCTCAAGTGCACGCAAATGGCATGCACTTCAGCATGGCCCGGCACATCCAGCACACAGTGCAGCAAGCCGCGCCGCTCGGGGCCGGTGATTGAGACATCGAGGTTGCGAAATTCGCGAATCGGGTATTTCGACAGCAGGGCATTGCCGTGATGGCCGTCGGGGTAGACCGCGTTGCGACCGTAAGCGAAGTCGCTCCACATACTGTCGGCCAGGAACTCGTACTGTGAGGTCGGTGACCAGTCGTTGTGACGGGAAGAATGCCGGTCGTGTTCACCGACCACTTCCTGCAGAAACACCAGGTCAGCCGACGTACTGCGTACCGCTTCGCGCAGTTCCGGGAGGATGAACCGCCGGTTGAGGGCGGTGAAACCCTTGTGAGTATTGACCGTCAGCACTCTGAGTCGATGAATCGCCGAGGGCGTGTTCGATGGCGCTGATTCGACGGTTTGGCGTTCGGCATCGCGGGTCACGTTCACTCCTCTGAATCAGGGCTGCTGTATGTATGCGACTGATGCGTGGGCGAGCAGTTCAGCGTGATTCGTAGAAACAACAGATTCATCACCGCCCCGTAGCAGCTGCCGAGCTTGCGAGGCTGCGTTCGGCGGCATAGCCGTCGTGAATCCGGCATCCATGGTTTACCTGACGCACCGAGTCGTATGATTTTGCGACTGCTGCGCAGCC
>NZ_AKJT01000129.1 GCF_000282195.1 Pseudomonas sp. GM18 | reverse complement strand
TTCCCACGCTCTGCGTGGGAATGCAGCCCGGGACGCTCCGCGTCCCAAAGCGGACGCAGAGCGTCCATTGAGGCATTCCTTTGCTGCGCGTGGGAACGATCAGTCATTCGTTAGCCAACAATCCCGCGAACAACGAAGTACAGCAACGAAGGCCCAAGCAAGCACCCCAGCCCGGTATGGAACGTCGCCGTCAGCGCGCCATATGGCACCAGCCGCCGATCCGTCGCCGCCAACCCGGCGGTCACACCACTCACCGTCCCGGCCAACCCGCCAAACACCATCGCCGAACGTGGATTATCCAGGCCCATCCAGCGCGCCGCCACCGGCGTGCCGACCATCACCAGAATCGCCTTGATCAACCCTGTGGCAATCGACAACGCCATCACATCGGACGTGGCACCAATCGCAGCCCCGGTCACTGGCCCGACGATGTACGTCACCGCGCCCGCGCCAATAGTGGTCATGCTGATCGCATCGCGATAACCGAACACCCAGGCAATGCTCGCCCCGACAATGAACGGCAGAATCGTGCCCAGCAGCAGCGCGATGACGCCAATCATCCCGGCCTTTTTCGCTTCGGTGGCCTGCACTTCGAACGCCGTGGCAACGATGGCGAAGTCACGCAGCATGGCGCCGCCCATCAAACCGATGCCGGAAAACAGCGACAAATCCGCCAGGCCTTTTTGCCCGCCGGTCATGGTGCCGCCGACCCAGGCCAGCACCAGGCCGATGACGATGGCTATCGCCGAGCCGTGAATCCGGCCGAAGGTCAGGCGCTTGGACAGAATCACCGACACCCACATGATTACGCCAACAAACGCGAATGCCGTGACCAGACTGTTATTTACCAAACCTTTCTCGATGAGTTCCCACATATCACCGACCTCCTACTGGCGTGCCGACCGGGGTGACTTGCGCCGGCTCATCGGGCAAGGGTTCGCCTTTGTGGCTCCGGCTAATCAGGGCAATGGTGCATCCGCAGAGCACCACCGAACCGATCGCCGCCAGCACCGCCACCGGCCCGCCGTGCAGGGCTGTGACGACGTTCTGTTGCGCAGCCATCGCCACCACCACCGGAATGTACATGGCGCCCCAGAAGCCCACGCCCATCTCGCAATCCTTGGTCATGCCGCCGCGTTTTTGCATCCACAACCGCGCGCAAATCAGCAGGATCATCGCGATCCCGACCCCGCCGACGTTGGATTTCACACCCAGCAACACGCCGAGCATGTCCCCCATGATCACCCCTGCCAGCGTACAGATCGCCAACAGCGCCACACCGTAAATAATCATTGTTGTAGTCCTCAAAGTGCATCGTCGGAATTGTTGTTTTTGTAGTTCGCAACCTGAGTCGGTGATCTAGGGTCGGCGGCTTCCCTCCTCACGCAACAGCGCCTGCAAGGTATCGAGCCGTGCACCGTCACAGGCAATGACGGTGCCCTGCTCGAACACCCGGCGCGCCAGCCCGGTCAACACCGCACCGGGCGGCAGTTCGATCTGTAGACGCACGCCGCGCTCGTAAGCGCTTTGCACCGTACCGCGCCAATCGACGACGCGGCACATGTTGAACGCCAGGTCGTCGCGCAAGGCGTCGGTATTGATGACGGGCCGTGCGCGGCTGCCGCTCAGGTAACCCAGGGTCGGCGTTTTCAATTGCACCCTGGCGAACGCTTCGGCCAGGTTTTTTGCGGGAGCTTCCAGCAGCGGACAATGGGACGGCACGCTGACCGCCAAACGCTTGGCCAGACCGGCGCCACGCCCTTTCGCCAACTCGGCGACCGCTTTCATCGCACCATCGCTGCCAGCGATCACCACTTGGTTATCGGCATTGATGTTGGCCAGGTAAACCGGTGTATCAACACTGTGAACCTGCGCCAGCAACCCTTCCACCGTCGCCAGTTCCAGACCGATGATCGCGGTCATGCCATAGCCCTGAGGATAAGCCTGCTGCATCAGCTCACCGCGCAGGCTGACCAGATGCAGCGCATCGCTGAAACTCAAGGCACCTGCGACCACCGCCGCCGGGTAGGCACCAATGGACAATCCCGCCACGTAATCCGGCGCCATTGATAACTGGCGCGAAGCGGCGACGCCGGCAATCAGCAGGCACAGCTGAACCGCCCTCGTCGACTGCAACGCCTCGGCAGAATCGAGCAACAAGACGTCTTCGCCAAGCACCTCGCTCGCTTCGATCAGCGTTTCCCGAGGCAAACGATGGAGCATGCCTGGTTGCTGCGCGCCCTGGCCGGGGAACACCAGCAAGCTACTCACGCTGCTTGCTCCTGCGGGTTCCACGGATCGGACACCAGACACGCTTCATGGGCGTTTTTGAGTAGAACCCGTTGCGAAGGGCCAGCCCATTCGCGCAGGGCGACAGCACCATTCGGAGTCTGCAACTGCATGTCCACCAGACACTCGGCGGTGCCCAAAAGAGTCATCAACGCCTGCGCTTGAATACGGCTCAACGACTGCGGAGTACGCAGAATCAAATCGAGATCGCTGCGCTCATGGAGCGCCGCAAAACCGCTGGCCAATTCGAACCCGGCGCTGCCGCTGACACCCCACACCCAACCGCAGGCGTCGAGCATCGGCCGCAGTTGCGCCAAAGCTCGCAGGGTCGGCAGGTTACGAGTCGTCTCAACATGACAGAGGTCTTCCGGCCGAACACGACGCGAAATTGCCGCGATCGCTATCGACGTTGCATAACGCTGTTCGCGCAAGCGCCCACGCACCCCGACCGCTATCTGATCCGGCGCGGTGATCGCGCGCCGAACCACCACAGGCTGACCCGCGCTGATCGACTCGACCACCCACGCCGGCGTATCCGCAGGCAACTGCTCCGGGGTCATCCCCCAAAGCAGGTCGTGGGCCAGAAACGTATTCACCACTGCGCTCTCAGCAGTTGGCGAACCTTGCTCGACGCGGCGCGGTTACTCGCGCCCAGGCGGCTGCTCAGATCGCGACCGCTGGCGGCGACATCGCCAATCGCCTGGTTCAGGCATTCCGTCACGCGAGCCAGATCCGCCGTCGTCGGCTGCTCGATCTGCTCCACCGACAAGGTTTCCCAGAGCAAGCCCAGGCTGGCAAAGCTGTCGATGTCATAGGCCATCGGCGGCACGCTGGCGGCCAACGCCTCCAGCTCTTCGACACTGCGCAATGTGACCCGCGCCGCCGAAGCCTTGCCCATCGCATGCACCATTACGCCCGGATCGCGCAACGCGATCAGCCGGTTGGCCTGATACCCGTGAGCCAGAAACGCCCCGGACATCGCCTTGCCCACCAGCAAACCGATCACCGCGTGGCCAGCCAGTCGGGCGCGGGCATAACTGTCTGCCGCTCCGGCCAATGCCTGATGAATGCCGAGCGCTTCTTCGCGCCGGCCGTAAGCCTGGCTCGGCACATCGACGATGGCGATCAACGCCCGTTTGTGCGATTTGTCCCGATCGGCTTCGATCACCTCATCCACCGCTTTGGCCAGGCCCCAGCCTTCCAGCAGACCGACCTCACCGCTGCGGGCGCGGACGAAGCGGTTGCCAGGATCGGCCACCACCGCGATAAACCGCACGGGTTGATCGCCCAATAAACCGTCAGCGACTTTCAACGATGCCGGCAAACCCTCGACCGATTTCGCGCCAGCGCTCAAGGCGTTGAACCAGTTCAGGCCTCTCAGGGAATACGAACTCATGAGCGCTCTCCTTGATACAGATCGCGAACCGTCGCCGGCTCGATTTGCGGTTCGGCGTCCAGACGAGCCAGTCGTTGCAGGAACCATTCGGCCTGGCGGCTGCGGGTTTGCGCCGGCAAACCTTGCTTGAGTAATTCGCCGACCTGCTGCTGAATCTGCGCCACGTCGTCAGCGACATAGCGATCCACCAAGCCACTGGTGAACCGTTGCTCGCCGCCGGTCAGGCTCCAGATAAACGGGCGATCACGGGAGTCGTATTCCTCAAGCCCGGCTTCCTGCTCGATCACCTGCGGACCGTTGAGGCCAAGGCGCGCTTCCTGGGTTACCAGCAAATAACTGCACAACCCGGCGGCAATCGACATCCCACCAAAGCAGCCAACGCTGCCGGCGACCACGCCGATTACCGGTTGGTACTGGCGCAGATCGACAATCGCCGCGTGAATATCGGCAATCGCCGCCAGCCCGAGATTGGCTTCCTGCAAACGCACGCCACCGGTTTCCAGCAGCAACACGGCGCGGGTGGCAATGCCTTTGCGGTTGTCCTCGGCGGCCAGTTCCAGTGCACCGGCTATCTTCGCCCCACCGACTTCACCCAGGCTGCCGCCCTGAAACGCGCCTTCGATGGCCGCGATCACCACCGGCAAACCGCCGATGCTGCCCTTCGCGATGACCACGCCGTCATCGGCTTGCGGCACCACGCCCTGGCGCGACAGCCATGGCGACATGACCCGCTGAAACGGGTCGAGCAGTTCGCGGAAGGTGCCGGTGTCGAGCAAGGCCTTGGCGCGTTGCCGAGCACCGAGTTCGACGAAGCTGTGTTTATTCAACAAGGCTGCGCTATCAGTCATGGCCGATCTCCTCAAAGCCTTGCTCCAGACGCAAGCGCACCACGCCGGGGGTGGCGCCGAAATCGTGGATATCGATCGCCATCGCGGGCGGTGTCTGGCCGTCGAACATCCGTGCAAACAGATGCTGCCAGCGTTGTTCACTGCCATTGACCGAGGTCTGCACCTGGATCGTCAACTTGCCCGCCAGCCCCGGCTCGATCAGCACTTCCAGATCGCCCGAGCCCACACAGCCCACCAGCGCCCTGCCCCGTGGCGGCTGCCCGGCGGGGAATTCAAAGGATAAGGTTTCCATCAAAACGCTCCCTGGAAGATGCTGTCGCCGGACTCGATGCGGTCGATGAACAGACAGGCTGCGAGCAAGTCCGCAGCGCCGCCGGGCGAGGCATTCAACGCGATTAATTGTTGGTCCAGCTCATGCAAACGGCGGCGACCGGCGAGGCTGGCGCTGCCGCCGGCGTCGAGCACCGCTTGCGCGCCGAGTTGCATGGTGTGCAGGCCGGTTTCACCTGCGCGGTAGAGCACGCAGGTGTCGGCTAGTGTCGTCATGATCGCCAGCAAGGCATCGAGCCTGGCGTTCTGTTCGCCGTGGCCTGCGGCACGGCTGCGTTTGAGTTGCGGCAAGCCACGTTGCAGCACGGCCGGGAAACCAAGCTGCGCCTCTTCACGGGCACCGCGTGCGCCGTAACGTTGGGCGACCTGGGCTCCGTGGCTTAAGGGACGCGGCGAGTAACGGTCGTCGAGCAAGGCCAGGCGCGCAGCGCGCAAAGTGATTGAGCTTGCGCCACAGGATTCAGGTTCCAGCGCGGCGGCAGTGACCAAAAGACCCAACGCCCAGATCGCCCCACGATGAGTGTTCACGCCGTTGGTGGTGGCGAGCATCGCTTGCTCGCCTTCACGACCAATGCACCCGACAGCTTCGCGCAGTGGCAAACCGATCTCGCCAAACTCGATGACTGCGTCCGCCATGGCCTTGAACGCCGGCCACAGGGACAACGCCGAAGCGTGCATCAGCCCGAGGTGCAAATCGGTATGCGCGCCATTGCCACGACGGTCCACCAGCGCCGGCTTCGGCGACAGGTCCGCTTCGTCGATCAGCGCGTCCACCGCCAGGTCCGCCAGCCGTTCGGCCAGGGTGAGGGTTTTCGGTTGCAGGTTGAATGCGTGCATTACCAGCTCCTGAACTTGGCGGGCGGGTTGTAGAGGCCACCGGACCACTCCACCAGATCGGCCACGCTTTTCGCAGCGAGCAACTCGCGAGTGGCGTCGGTGCGGCGGATGCCGAGGTCTTCGGGCAAGGCGATCAGGCCTTCTCGACGCATGCGTGCGGTGTCTTTGGGGTTGTGGCGCAGGCCAATGGCGGTCACCCCGGCAACGGCGGCGATCATCGCCTGGCGTTCTTCGAGGGAACGGGCCTTGTACAGATAGGCGATGCCTTCTTCGGTGAGCAGGTGGGTGACGTCGTCGCCGTAAATCATGATCGGCGCCAGCGGCATGCCGCTTTTCTTCGCAACGTCCACCGCATCGAGGGTTTCGACGAAGGTCGGTTTGCCGCCCTCCTGGAAGGTCTCGACCATTTGCACCACCAGTTTTTTGCCGCGTTCGAGCATCGGCTCGGCCGCGTCGGTGTGGCGCATGTCGAGCCAGGCCGGTGTGCCGTGACGACGACCGCGAGGATCGTGGCCCATGTTCGGCGCACCACCGAAACCGGCCAGGCGACCGCGAGTCACGGTGGACGAATGACCGTCGCCATCGACTTGCAGGGTCGCGCCGATGAACAGGTCCACCGCGTATTGCCCGGCGAGCTGACTGAACATCCGGTTGGAACGCAGGGAGCCGTCGCGGCCGGTGAAGAACACGTCAGGCCGGGCGGCGATGTAGTTTTCCATGCCCAGTTCGGTGCCGAAGCAATGCACGCTTTCGACCCAGCCACTTTCGATGGCCGGAATCAGGGTCGGGTGAGGATTGAGGGTCCAGTTGCGGCAGATCTTGCCCCTGAGGCCGAGGGATTCGCCGTAGGTCGGCAGGATCAGTTCGATGGCGGCGGTGTTGAAACCGATGCCGTGGTTCAGGGACTGGACGTTGTGTTTCTCATAGATCCCGCGGATCGCCATCATCGCCATCAACACGTGCACAGGCTTGATGTGACGTGGGTCGCGGGTGAACAGCGGCTCGATGTAGAACGGCTTGTCAGCCACCACCACGAAATCGACCCAGGACGCGGGGATGTCCACGCGAGGCAACTCGCTGACATCGTCCACCAGTTGATTGACCTGGACGATGACGATGCCGTCGCTGAAGGCGGCCGGTTCGATCAACGCCGGGGAGTCTTCGGTACTTGGGCCGGTGTAGATGTTGCCGGCACGGTCGGCCATGAAACCGGCCGAGAGCACGACGTTGGGGATCAGGTCCACCACCAGCCGCGCATAGAGCTCGATGTAGGTGTGGATCGCGCCGATTTCCAGCAAACCGTCTTCGAGCAACTGGCTGATGCGCAGGCTTTGGGTACCGGCGAACGAGAAGTCGAGCTTGCGCGCGATGCCGCGCTCAAACAGATCCAGGTGCTCGGAGCGCCCGACGCTGGGCATGATCATGTGCAGATCATGCAGCTTGCCCGGATCGGCCTTGGCCAGGGAACGGGACAGGAAATCCGCCTGCTTCTGGTTATTGCCCTCCAGCACCACACGGTCGCCAGGCAGGATCAACGCCTCCAGCGCCGCCACGATCTTGTCGGTGGGCAACACCACACCGTCGGCAAGCCCCTTCACCAGCTCGAGGCGCCGCTGCTTTTCGCTGCGCCGCCGCGTCCATCGCGAGTCGGGGGATATTGTTGTTGTCATGACCACTCCACGGGTTCGCTGTCGTGGGGGTCACCTTAGGAGTGTTGGGTGTAGGGCATCAATCAAGCAGAGTGTTGGATTGTTACGGTCAGGGTAATGGTTGTCCCCGCAGTTTGATCGTTCCCACGCTCTG
>NZ_AKJT01000128.1 GCF_000282195.1 Pseudomonas sp. GM18 | reverse complement strand
GCCCCTTTCCCAGAGGCCGAACGCAGGCGTTGCGCAGGGGGCACCGCGGCAGGGATGCCGCGGTAGCCGCCCCCGGCCATGGATGGCCGATGGCGGCGGGCCCCCGGAGCAATGCCGGAGTGAGGGTATGCCGAGCCTAGGCGAGGCACCGAATGGCGGGGCAAAAGCGCTTTGGTTACTTTGGGCTGGGCCGGCATTCCGGCTTTTCCAAAGTGACCCGCCGTAAGGGCGGAACCCTAAGTGGCCGTTACAGAAAAAACGGATATGTACGCCACCAAAAAGCCATAAAAAAACGGCCTCCCAAGCGGAGGCCGTTTTTCATTCTTGCATCCGGCTGCGCTTACGCCGTGCCCACTGCCGACTCACCCACCAGCGCCAATACATCATCACCAGGCAATAAGCCAACGCCCCAAGCACCAGCCCCGTTACCACCGAGCCGAGTAAAAACGGCTGCCAAAGGCTCGAGAGCTCGCCGCTGATCCATGCCCAGGTCAACTCGTCCGGCAAGCTCCTGGCGGGGACGTCCATCAGCCAGGCGCCAGTCTGGTAAGTGCAGAAGAACACCGCCGGCATGGTGATCGGGTTGGTCAGCCAGACCAGGCTGACCGCTATCGGCATGTTGCCGCGCACCACGATGGCGAGAATGGCGGCCAGCAGCATTTGCAACGGGATGGGCAGAAACGCCGCGAACAGGCCAACGGCCATGGCTCGCGCAACGGAATGGCGATTGAGGTGCCAGAGGTTCGGGTCATGCAGCAGGGTGCCAAGAAAGCGTAAGGATTTGTGTTCCCTGATGCTGGTCGGGTCTGGCATGTAACGTTTGAATAAGCGCCGGGGCATAAGGCTTCTCGGTCGGTTAAGGCGGCAAGTATGTCTGGATTCTACGAACCGCCCATTCAGACTTTGTGACAATTGTTAACGACGTCCGTGCGGCGCGACGGCTAAGCCTAGGGAAGGGACTCTCAAGGACGGGCTTATGCGCACAGGGATGATGGCGCTGGCGTTGGGTCTGCTGGCCCTGCGTTTTTTACCGGCATTACCGCCGGCGGGGTTGTGGCTGTTGTTGCCGGTAGTGGGTTTGATGTTGCTGCCGTTTCGAACCTTTCCACTGGCATTTTGGCTGTTCGGTTTCAGTTGGGCGTGTGCGAATGCGCAATGGGCGCTGGATGATCGCCTGGCGCTGAAGCTCGATGGCGAGACTCGCTGGGTCGAAGGTCGTGTCACCGGGTTGCCGCAACAGGCCGAGGGCGTGGTGCGTTTCGAGCTGACGGACAGTCAGTCGCGTCGCACCCGACTGCCTCGGCACCTGCGCCTGGCCTGGTATGGCGGGCCGCCCATCAACAGTGGCGAGCGGTGGCGGCTGGCAGTCAAATTGAAGCGTCCTGCCGGGCTGCTCAACTTCCATGGTTTTGATTACGACGCCTGGTTGCTGGCCCAACGCATCGGCGCCACCGGGACGGTCAAGGACGGCCAGCGACTGAGGGAAGCGCAGTGGGCCTGGCGTGACGGCATTCGTCAGCGTTTGCAGGCCGTCGATGCCCAAGGGCGAACGGGGGCGCTGACGGCGTTGGTGCTGGGGGATGGCGCCGGGCTGAGCCGTGAGGACTGGCAGGTGCTGCAAGACACCGGCACCGTGCATCTGTTGGTGATTTCCGGGCAGCACATTGGTTTGCTGGCGGGACTGGTGTATCTGCTGATCGCCGGGCTGGCGCGTTATGGCTTATGGCCCAGGCGCTTGCCATGGCTGCCATGGGCGTGCGCACTGGCGTTCGCGGCAGCGCTCGGTTATGGGCTGCTGGCCGGTTTCGAGGTGCCGGTGCGTCGGGCCTGCCTGATGATCGGTCTGCTGTTGTTGTGGCGGCTACGGTTTCGTCACCTCGGTGCCTGGTGGCTGCTGTTGTTGGCGCTGGACGGCGTTTTGCTGCTGGACCCGCTGGCGAGCCTGCAACCGGGTTTCTGGTTGTCCTTTGCGGCAGTAGCGGTGCTGATTTTCACCTTTGGCGGGCGATTGGGCCCGTGGCGTTGGTGGCAAACCTGGACCCGTGCCCAATGGCTGATCGCGATCGGTCTGTGCCCGCTGCTGTTGGTGCTGGGGTTGCCGATCAGTCTTAGCGGGCCGCTGGCCAATCTTCTGGCGGTGCCCTGGATCAGTCTGCTGGTCTTGCCACCGGCCCTGCTCGGAGCGCTGCTGTTGCCCGTTCCTTATGTGGGCGAGGGGCTGCTGTGGTTGGCAGGCGGTCTGATCGACCTTTTGTTCAAGGGGCTGGCGTTGGTGGCCGGGCAATTGCCCGCGTGGGTGCCGGTGGCGGTTCCGTTATGGGGTTGGGCGTTCGGCACGCTGGGCGCATTTCTGCTGTTATTGCCACCGGGCGTGCCGTTACGCCCGTTGGGCTGGCCGATGTTGCTGTTGCTGGTTTTTGCGCCCCGTCACGCATTGCCTGAGGGCGTCGCCGAGGTCTGGCAACTGGATGTCGGCCAAGGGTTGGCCATCCTGGTGCGAACCCGCCATCACACCCTGCTGTATGACGCCGGGCCGCGTTTCGGCGACATCGACCTGGGCGCGCGGGTGGTGCTGCCATCGTTGCGCAAACTGGGGGTGGACGGGCTCGATCTGATGCTGATCAGTCACGCCGACGCCGATCATGCCGGCGGTGCGCGAGCGATTGCCAACGGTGTGCCGGTGACGCGGGTACTGAGTGGCGATCCACTGGCCCTGCCTGACGAGCTACACGCCGAAGGCTGCGAGAGCGGTCAACAGTGGACCTGGGACGGCGTGCGGTTCCAGCTCTGGCGGTGGTCGTCGGCCATCGACAGCAATCAGAAATCCTGCGTGCTGCAGATCGAAGCCAACGGTGAGCGGTTGCTGCTGACCGGCGATATCGATAGCGCGGCCGAGCGGGCGCTGCTCGACGGTCCATTGGCAGTGCCGACGGACTGGTTGCAGGCCCCGCACCACGGCAGTCGCAGTTCGTCTTCGATGGCGTTGCTCAGCGCCTTGCAACCCAAAGCGGTGCTGATTTCCCGTGGCAACGGCAATTCTTTCGGGCATCCCCATCCCACGGTCGTGGCGCGCTATCAAAAGCGTGGCATGGCGATCTACGACAGCGCCGAGCAGGGTGCCATTCGTCTACAACTGGGGCGCTTCAAACCACCTTGGACGATGCTTCAGGAACGGCGTTTCTGGCGCGACCCGCCAGCATTGCGCCAGTAACCCGCGTCATTAAAGCCCGACCGGATGCGACATCGCGGTCTTCGGTGCGCCCACCCCCTATGTTAGAGTGGCGCACTTTTTCGAGGGGACTGTCACTGTGTGGGAATTGGTCAAATCCGGCGGCTGGATGATGCTGCCGATCATTCTGAGTTCCATCGCGGCCATGGCGATCGTCGCCGAGCGTCTCTGGACCCTGCGCGCCAGCCGCGTGACCCCGGAGCACTTGCTCGGGCAGGTCTGGGTCTGGATCAAGGACAAGCAACTCAATAAGGAAAAACTCAAGGAACTGCGCGCCAACTCTCCGCTGGGCGAGATCCTCGCCGCCGGCCTGGCCAACTCCAAGCATGGTCGCGAGATCATGAAAGAGTGCATCGAAGAGGCCGCCGCGCGGGTGATTCACGAGCTCGAACGCTACATCAACGCCCTGGGCACCATCGCCGCCATGGCCCCGTTGCTGGGGCTGCTGGGTACGGTGCTGGGCATGATCGATATTTTCAGTGCGTTCATGGGCACGGGCATGGGCACCAACGCCGCGGTGCTGGCCGGGGGGATTTCCAAGGCACTGATCACCACCGCCGCCGGCCTGATGGTCGGCATCCCGGCCGTGTTCTTCCACCGCTTCCTGCAACGCCGGATCGATGAGCTGGTGGTGGGCATGGAGCAGGAAGCGATCAAACTGGTCGAGGTGATTCAGGGCGACCGCGACGTGGACCTGGCCGAGGGTAAAGCGTGAAGTTCCGTCGTAAACCACGGGAAACGGTAGACATCAACCTCGCGTCGCTGATCGACGTGGTGTTTATCCTGCTGCTGTTTTTCGTCGTGACCACCACCTTCACCCGTGAAACCCAGTTGCGCGTCGACCTGCCGGAAGCGGTCAGCGGCTCCCCGGCTGAAGACCAGCAGCTCAAGCAACTGGACATCGCCATCAGCGCCAACGGGGCGTATTCGGTCAACAACCAGCTGTTGCCGAAGAACGACCTGACCAGCCTGATGGAAGCGCTGCAGAAAGAATCCAATGGCGACACCAATCTGCCGTTGTCCATCAGCGCCGATGGCAAAACCCCCCATCAGTCCGTCATCACCGCGATGGACGCTGCCGGCAAGCTCGGTTTCAGCCACTTGCGCATGACCACTGTCGAGGCGGCGCCGGCGTCCTGATGGCCATGTCCGATCGATTGCTCGCCGCGTGGTACGAAGGTCATCCGGCGTTGAAGCTGTTGCAGCCGCTTGAGTGGCTGTATCGGCGCGTGGTCACTGGCAAGCGCGAGCGATTTTTGGCGGGCGAGGGCGAAATCTACCAATCGCCGGTGCCGCTGATCGTGGTCGGCAACATCACGGTGGGCGGTACGGGCAAGACGCCGCTGATTCTGTGGATGATCCAGCACTGCCAGCGCAGCGGCTTGCGGGTCGGCGTGGTCAGCCGTGGTTACGGCGCCAAACCGCCGCAATTGCCGTGGCGGGTCGCGGCGGATCAAGGCGCGGACGTGGCGGGCGATGAACCGCTGTTGATCGTTCAGCGCACCGGCGTGCCGCTGATGATCGACCCGGACCGCAGCCGCGCGGTCAAAGCCTTGCTGGCGAGTGAGCCGCTGGACCTGATCCTTTCTGACGACGGTATGCAGCATTACCGGCTGGCCCGGAACCTGGAACTGGTGCTGATCGACGCCGCCCGGGGGCTGGGCAACAAGCGTTGCCTGCCCGCCGGGCCGTTGCGCGAACCGGTCGAGCGTCTGCAAAGCGTCGATGCGGTGCTGTACAACGGCGCCGCCAATGATCGCGAAGATGGTTTTGCCTTCCAGTTGCAACCCACCGAACTGGTCAACCTGCACAGCGGCGAACGGCGGCCTCTGGACCACTTTCCCGCAGGTCAGGCCCTGCATGCCGTGGCCGGGATCGGCAATCCCCGGCGTTTCTTCACGACCCTCGAAACGCTACACTGGCGGCCAGTGCCCCATGCATTTGCCGACCACGCCGAGTACAGCGTGCAGGCCTTGAATTTCACACCGTCATTGCCAGTGGTGATGACAGAAAAGGACGCGGTGAAGTGCCGTGCCTTCGCCGCCGCCGATTGGTGGTACCTGGCGGTCGATGCTGCGCCATCACCGGCCTTCGTGGCCTGGTTCGATACGCAGCTGATGCGCCTGTTGCCGGCTCGTCTTTTGCCTTAACTCCGTTTCTATCCAGGGAATGTACATGGACACCAAATTGCTCGATATCCTCGCTTGCCCGGTCTGCAAAGGCCCGCTCAAGCTCAGCGCCGACAAAACCGAGCTGATCAGCAAGGGCGCCGGCCTCGCGTACCCGATTCGCGACGGCATCCCGGTGATGCTCGAAAGCGAAGCTCGCACCCTGACTACCGATGAGCGTCTGGATAAATGACCACAGCCTTTACCGTTGTCATTCCATCGCGTTACGCCTCCACCCGTCTGCCGGGCAAGCCCCTGCTGCTGATCGCCGGCAAGCCGATGATCCAGCACGCCTGGGAACAGGCGAGCAAAAGCAGCGCCCAGCGCGTGGTGGTCGCCACTGACGACGCGCGCATCGTCGAGGCCTGCAAGGGCTTTGGTGCCGAAGTGGTGCTGACCCGCGAAGACCACAATTCCGGCACTGACCGCCTGGCCGAAGTTGCGGCGAAACTGGGCCTGGCCCCGGACGCGATCGTGGTCAATGTTCAGGGCGACGAGCCGTTGATCCCGCCAAGCGTGATCGATCAGGTCGCCGCTAACCTGGCCGCTCACACCGAAGCGCGCATGGCCACCCTGGCCGAGCCGATCGAAGACGTCGAAACCCTGTTCAACCCCAATGTGGTCAAAGTGGTCAGCGACCTCAATGGCCTGGCGCTGACCTTTAGTCGTGCCACCTTGCCGTGGGCCCGGGACGCGTTTGCCAAAAGCCGCGAGCAATTGCCGGAAGGCGTGCCGTATCGCCGCCACATCGGCATTTATGCTTACCGCGCCGGTTTCCTTCAGGACTTCGTCACCTGGGGCCCGTGCTGGCTGGAGAACACCGAGTCTCTGGAACAGCTGCGTGCCCTGTGGCACGGCGTTCGGATTCACGTCGCCGATGCGCTGATCGCGCCGCCCACTGGCGTCGATACGGTGGAAGACCTCGAGCGCGTTCGTCGCCTGCTGGAGGCCTGATGCGGGTTCTGTTCGTCTGCCTGGGCAACATCTGCCGGTCCCCCACGGCTGAGGGCGTATTGCGGCACAAGCTGCGTGAGGCGGGGCTGGCCGAGCAAGTCGAAGTGGCTTCCGCCGGCACCGGTGACTGGCACGTCGGCAAGGCCCCGGACCAGCGCAGCCAGGCCGCGGCGAAACTGCGCGGCTATGACCTGTCCGCCCAGCGCGCCCAGCAAGTGACTCGCGCCGATTTCGCCACCTATGACCTGATCCTGGCGATGGACAACAGCAACCTGCGCCACCTCAAGGCCATGCAACCGGCCAAGGGCAAGGCCGAGCTGGATTTGTTCCTGCGTCGCTACCAGTCGGAAATCGATGAAGTGCCGGATCCTTATTACGACGGCGACCAAGGCTTCGAACAGGTTCTGGACCTGATCGAGCGCGCCAGCGATCTGCTGGTGATCGAATTGAAGGGACGGTTATGAGTTTGCAGGTTCAACCCCAGGTTTCGCTCAAACCGTACAACAGCTTTGGCGTGGACGTTCAGGCGCGGCTGTTTGCCGAAGCCCATAGCGATGCCGACGTGCGCGAAGCCCTGGCCTATGCGCTGGAACACGAGGTGCCGGTGCTGGTGATCGGTGGCGGCAGCAATTTGCTGCTGACCGCCGATGTGCCGGCACTGGTGCTGCGCATGGCCACACGGGGGGTTCGCCTGCTGAGCGATGACGGTAACCAGGTGGTGATCGAAGCCGAGGCCGGTGAGCCGTGGCATCCGTTTGTGCAACACACCCTGGCGCAAGGGTGGTCGGGGCTGGAAAACCTCAGCCTGATCCCCGGCACCGTCGGCGCGGCACCGATGCAGAACATCGGCGCTTACGGTGTCGAGATAAAGGACGTATTCGCCGGCCTGACGGCCCTCGATCGCCAGACCGGCGAGCTGCGGGACTTCACGTTGGCCGAGTGCAACTTCGCCTACCGCGACAGCCTGTTCAAACAGGAACCGGGGCGGTGGTTGATCCTGCGGGTGCGTTTCACCCTCACGCGCATCGCGCACCTGCACCTGGAATACGGCCCGGTTCGCCAGCGCCTGACCGAACAAGGCATCGAGCACCCGACGCCCAGCGATGTCAGCCAGGCCATTTGCAGCATTCGCAACGAAAAGCTCCCGGACCCGGCGGTGCTCGGCAATGCCGGCAGCTTCTTCAAAAACCCGTTGGTGCCCGCCGCACTCGTGGCCCAACTCAAGAGTGAATACCCGGATCTGGTGGCGTATGCGCAGCCTGACGGGCAAATGAAGCTGGCGGCGGGCTGGCTGATCGAGCGCGCCGGCTGGAAAGGCTTTCGCGATGGCGATGCCGGTGTGCATAAATTACAGGCGCTGGTGCTGGTCAATTACGGCGCCGCCACGGGCCTGCAATTGCTGAACCTGGCGCAGCGTATTCAGAAAGACATTGCAGAGCGTTTCAAGGTCGACCTGGAAATGGAACCCAATCAGTATTGAGGTTACGCTTTCAGGCTGATTCCAAAGCCCTGCACATTTTCAAATGTGCAGGGCTTTTTTGTTAATGCTCAGTTAACTTAGCCAGCTAACGATGCCAGCATTTGCTCCATCAAAGGCCCGGTGCAGACGTCGCGTCCGCATAAGAGAGCCGATTAGCCTGAGTCGATCTGCGTGTAGTGAACCGCGAACCCCAAGCGGCAGATTGCTCGACCCCATAACCTCTACAACTATGCGGGCGTGCCCATGATTACCCTGAAACTCAATGGTCAAGATCATCAACTCGATGTCACTGAGGACATGCCGCTGCTTTGGGCGATCCGTGACGTGGCCGGTTACAACGGCACCAAATTCGGCTGCGGCATGGGCCTGTGTGGCGCCTGCACCATTCATATCGACGGCGCGCCCGCGCGCAGTTGCATCACGCCGATCGGCTCGGTGGTCGGCCAGAACGTCAGCACCATCGACAACCTGCATGCTGATCCGGTGGGCAAAGTGGTCCAGCAAGCCTGGCTCGACAGCGCCGTGGCTCAGTGCGGTTATTGCCAGGGCGGACAGATCATGTCGGCCACCGCACTGCTGAAAACCAACCCGAACCCCAGCGACGAGCAGATTGAAGAGGCGATGGTCGGCAACATTTGCCGTTGCGGTACCTACAACCGGATCAAGACCGCCATCCGCCAGGCATCCACTCACCTGAAGGAGGCCAAGGCATGAGCCAGCTACCAAATGATTTTGCGCTGAGCAACCTCAGTCGCCGCGGTTTCCTCAAAGGCGTGGGTGCCACCAGTGCGCTGGTGCTGGCCGCCAGCTGGGGCTGGCAAGACGCGCTCGCCGCCGAAAAAGAGAAGAAGTTCGGTGCCGATGGCATGCCCAACGGCTGGATAGATGACCCGAAGGTTTACATTAGCATTGCCGCCGATGGCAGCGTGACCGTGATCTGCAACCGCTCGGAAATGGGCCAGGGCGTGCGCACCAGCCTGACCATGGTGGTGGCCGACGAACTGGACGCTGACTGGGCGCAGGTCAAAGTGCAACAGGCGCCGGGCGACGAAGTACGTTTCGGCAATCAGGACACCGACGGTTCGCGCAGCATGCGTCACTGGTTCGAGCCGATGCGCCGTTGCGGTGCTGCCGCGCGGACCATGCTTGAGCAAGCCGCTGCCGAGCAATGGAAAGTGCCGGTCGGCGAGTGCCATGCGCAACTGCACAAAGTCATCCATAAACCGACTGGCCGTGAACTGGGCTACGGCGCGTTGGCCGCCGCTGCCAGTGCGCTGACGGTACCGGCGCGCGACAGTCTGCGGCTCAAGCAGCCGTCGGAGTTTCGCTACATTGGCAAGGAAGGTACCAAGGCCATCGACGGTGCGGATATCGTCAACGGTCGCGCGGTCTACGGCGCCGATGTGCATTTCGACGGCATGCTTTTCGCCACCATCGCGCGTCCGGCGGTCTACGGCGGCAAGGTCAAATCCTTCGATGCCGGCGCCGCAATGAAAGTCCCGGGGGTGATCAAAGTCCTGCAAATTGAAAGCCGTCCATTGCCGTCCGAATTCCAGCCTCTTGGCGGTGTGGCCGTGGTGGCCAGCAACACTTGGGCGGCGATCAAGGGCCGCGAAGCGCTGAAGATCGAGTGGGATGACGGCCCCAACGCCAGTTACGACTCGATTGCCTATCGCAAGGAACTCGAAGCCGCGTCGCTCAAACCCGGCAAAGTGGTGCGCAATACCGGCAACATCGACCAGGCCATGAGCGCTGCCGACAGCACCCTCGAAGCTTCTTACTATCTACCGCACCTGGCGCAATCGTCGATGGAACCAATGGTCGCCATCGCCCGTTTCAAGGACGGTGTGTGTGAGGCCTGGGCACCAAGCCAGGCACCGCAAGTCACCCGCGAACGGATTGGCGAGCGCCTGGGCATTCCATTCGATAACGTCACGTTCAACGTCACTTTGCTCGGCGGCGGTTTCGGTCGCAAGTCCAAGCCGGACTTCGTCATTGAAGCGGCGCTGCTGGCCAAGGAGTTCCCGGGCAAAGCCGTGCGGGTGCAGTGGACCCGTGAAGACGACATCCACAACTCGTATTTTCACACCGTGTCCGCCGAGTACCTGAAGGCCAGCCTGAACAAGGATGGCCTGCCGTCCGGTTGGCTGCACCGCACGGTGGCGCCGAGCATTACCGCGCTGTTCGCGCCGGGGATGAACCATGAAGCGGCTTTCGAGCTGGGCATGGGCTTTACCAACATGGCGTACGCGATCCCCAACGTGCGCCTGGAAAACCCTGAAGCGACGGTCCACACGCGGGTCGGCTGGTATCGCTCAGTGTCGAACATTCCCCACGGCTTCGCGATTCAGAGCTTTGTCGATGAACTGGCGCATAAGGCCGGCGAGGATCCGCTCAAGTATCAGATCAAACTGCTCGGCCCGGACCGTCAGATCGATCCGCGCACCTTGAGTGAGGAGTGGAACTACGGCGAATCCCCCGAGCGCTATCCTATCGACACCGCACGGATGCGCACGGTGCTGGAAACCGCCGCCAAAGCCGCCGGTTGGGGGCGTAAGTTGCCCAAGGGCCGAGGCCTGGGCCTGGCGGTGCATTACAGCTTCGTGACTTATGTGGCGGCGGTGATCGAAGTCGAGGTCAAAGACGATGGCACGCTGATCGTGCACAAGGCCGACATCGCCGTGGATTGCGGCCCGCAGATCAACCCCGAGCGGATTCGCTCGCAGTTCGAAGGCGCTTGCGTCATGGGCCTGGGCAACGCGGTGCTGGGGGAAATCAGCTTCAAGGACGGCAAGGTCCAGCAGGATAACTTCCACATGTACGAGGTGGCGCGCATGTCCCTGGCACCGAAAGAAGTCGCCGTGCACCTGGTCACGCCACCGGGCGCTGTACCGTTGGGTGGGGTCGGTGAGCCGGGCGTGCCGCCGATTGCGCCAGCGCTGTGCAATGCGATCTTCGCCGCCACCGGCAAGCGCATCCGTAACTTGCCGGTGCGCTATCAGCTGCAAGGCTGGCAGAAGGCTGAAGCCTGATGGACAGCGTCGATCTGAACGTCCTGCGCAGCGTGCTGGAATGGTGCCGCGCCGGTCAGCGGGTGATGTTGTACAGCGTGGTCCAGACCTGGGGCACCGCGCCCCGGGCACCTGGCGCGATGCTGGCCTTGCGTGGCGATGGCGTGGTGATTGGCTCGGTGTCCGGTGGCTGTGTCGAGGATGACCTGATTGCCCGGCTGCACGATGGCCGGATCCCGGCCGATGGGCCGCCGGTGCAGTTGATTACTTATGGCGTCACTCGTGAGGAGGCTGCACGGTTTGGTTTGCCCTGCGGCGGCACGTTGCGCCTGACCGAGGAGCGCGTCGGCGATCCGGCGTGGGTAGCCCAGTTGCTGGCACGCTGCGAGGCGCATGAAATCGTGGCGCGCTCGCTGGATATTGCGACTGGTGAAGTGGTTTTGCAGCCGGCGAACAAGCGTGATGTGCTGAGTTTTGACGGCCACACACTGCGCGCCATTTACGGTCCGCGTTGGCGATTGTTGCTGATCAGCGCGGGGCAGCTGTCGCGGTATGTCGCCGAGATGGCGCGGCTGCTGGATTTCGAAGTGCTGATCTGCGATCCACGCACCGAGTTCGTTTACGGTTGGGAAGAGCAACACGGTCGCTTCGTCCCGGGCATGCCCGACGAAGCGGTGCTGACCATCCAGACCGACGAACGCACCGCCATCGTCGCACTCACCCACGATCCGCGCCTGGATGACATGGCGCTGCTCACGGCCCTGGATTCCAAAGCGTTTTATGTCGGAGCACTGGGCTCGCGAGTTAACAGCCAGAAGCGCCGGGACAACCTGGCTCAGCTAGGTTTGTCCCAACAGGCCATCGAGCGTTTGCACGGCCCGATCGGTTTGCACATCGGCAGCCATACTCCGGCGGAAATCGCCTTGTCGCTGCTGGCAGAGATTGTGGCGATCAAAAACGGCATCGAGCTGAAACAGCAGAGGCCGTTGCAGGAGGGCGTATGAGCGACGCCATCGGCGTTGTCGTGGTGGCCGCGGGACAGGGCAGTCGGTTTCGACAGGTAGCGGGTGCCGAGAAGGACAAGCTGCTGGCGGACTGTACTGGTCGTGACGGCGTCACCGTGCACTCGGTGATCGAACAGGTGCTGGTGAATCTGCCGGCCACGGTTCAGAAGCGTGTGCTGGTGACCACGGCGGACCGCCCGCAAGTGATTCGCATGGCGCAGGCCTATGGTTGCGAGATTGTGCGGATCGAGTCGACCGGCCTGGGCGACAGCATTGCGGCGGGTGTGGCGGCCTGTTCGCAACTCGGTGGCTGGCTGATCATGCTGGGGGATATGCCGTTTATCCTGCCGTCGAGCATTGAACAGGTCGTCGCGGCCATTGCGGATGACGCCATCAGCGTGCCGGTGCATGAGGGGCAATATGGGCATCCGGTGGGGTTCGGGCGAAGCTTCGGTCCGGGATTGATGGCGCTGACCGGCGATCAGGGCGCCAAGTCACTGTTCGCGCAGGCGAGGGTGGTCGAGGTGGCGGTGGAGGATCGCGGGGTGTTGTGGGATGTGGATGTGCCTGAGGGACTGGTCTTCCCGTAATGATCGTTCCCACGCTCTGCGTGGGAATGCAGCCCGGGACGCTCCGCGTCCCAAGCGGACGCAGAGCGTCCATTGAGGCATTCCCACGCAGAGCGTGGGAACGATCAATCCCCAAAAGATTTTTGGGCATAAAAAAGCCCCGCCTGGATCACCAGGCGGGGCTTTTTAGTGGCCGATGGAATCAGGCGAGGGGTTTAGGCTCGTGCTCTTTTTCCTGGGCTTGTTCGTGTTGCTCTACCGCTTCCTGAACGGAGCGCGGTGCTTCTTCGATGACTGATTCGGCAGCAGGTGCCGATTCGACCACTTCAGCCACAACCGGTGCAGGTTCGGCAGCGACAACCGCTTCAGCCGGAGCAGCAGCGGCAGCCAGTTCGGCTTCCTTCTGCAGACGCTCGGCTTCACGCTTGCGACGACGTACTTCACGCGGGTCGTTCGGCGCACGGCCACTTGGGGTCAGAGCGCTGACAGGAGCGGCTTCGACCACAGGTGCAGCTTCGGCAGCCACCGGTGCTTCAATCGCTGGAGCAGGCTCGGCAGCCACAACCACTGGCTCCG
>NZ_AKJT01000127.1 GCF_000282195.1 Pseudomonas sp. GM18 | reverse complement strand
CGAACGCAGCCTCGCAGGCTCGGCAGCTGCTACAGGGGTTAATTCGTTGGGTCAGTAACCACCGCCACCGCCGCCCATCCCGCCCGTGGTGGGGGAATGCTCTCTGGCTTTTTGTTGGACACGACTCCATTCCGCGCAGGTCATGAAGCTTTTATGGTCGACCTGGCCCCTGCCGTCGAAGCTGACGTTGTACGGCTGCTGATGGCCGGCCTGGGTCAGCTTGTAATCAAAGCAGGTGCCAGGTTCCACCGTGCGGTCCGTGATTGATAGCGGTTTGCCGCCAATCTGCTCGACCTGATCCTTGGTCATGCCAGCTTCGACCTTGGCGACCAGCGGTTGGTCCCGGTAGATATGTGATTCGGTGTTGCAGCCACCTGTCGCCGCCAACACGGCGATCAGCGCGCATAGAGGCTTGTTCATGACAGTGCTCTCTAATGAGCTTTCATTCGGGTGATGGTTTTAGCTTTCACTTCTTCAGCATAGCCCGACAGGCGTTCTTCATCGCCCTGGAACAACGCACACAGCCTTAGCGTTGCCTCTGCGTCCACATCATTGCCGGCCTGGCGCAACTGCTCGGCGATGCGCAAAAGCTCCACCGCCGACCACCGCAGATCCGACGCCACGCCTTGCAGGTCACGCCGAAGTTGCTGTTCATATTCGTTAAGCCACATGATGACCTCCTGCAATTCCCCGCTACGAAATAGTAATCCCATTTACCTCGATGGAGCGTTATGTTCGTCTGATCCGAAGAGAGTAGAAGTCATGCAACAACCTGCCTACCAACTGCTGGAAGTCGCCAACGGCAAGCCGATCAAACTCTGGACCGAAGGAGTGCCAGTTGAAAGCGAAGCCCGGCAGCAACTGATCAATACCGCGAAGATGCCGTTCATCTTCAAGCACCTGGCAGTGATGCCGGATGTGCACCTGGGCAAGGGGTCCACTATCGGCAGCGTGATCCCCACCGTGGGCGCGATCATTCCGGCGGCCGTGGGCGTAGACATCGGCTGCGGCATGATCGCCGCGCGCACCTCGCTGACTGCCGCCGACTTGCCGGACAACCTGCACGGTCTGCGCACTGCCATTGAAAAAGCCGTACCCCATGGCCGCACGTTGAGCCGTGGTCGCCGTGACGAAGGCGCCTGGGAGCGCGTTCCACAGCAGGCCGATCAAGCCTGGGCGGCGCTGAACCCACGGTTCAAGGCGATCATCGACAAGTACCCGAAACTCGCCAGCACCAACAACCGCCATCATCTGGGCACCCTCGGTACCGGTAACCACTTCATCGAGGTCTGCCTGGACGAGGCCAATCGTGTCTGGTTCATGCTGCACAGCGGTTCTCGCGGCGTTGGCAACGCCATCGGTACCCTGTTCATTCAATTGGCTCAGGCTGACATGCGCCAACACATCGCCAACCTGCCGGACCGCGACCTGGCCTACTTCAAGGAGGGCAGCCGGCACTTCGATGACTACGTCGAAGCGGTGGGTTGGGCTCAGGACTTTGCCCGGCAGAACCGTGCCTTGATGATGCAAGCGGTGATTCACGCGGCGCGGCAAGTGATCCGCAAGCCCTTCGAGGTCGCGCTGGAGGCCGTGAACTGCCACCACAATTACGTACAGAAAGAGCGGCACTTCGGCGAGGACATCCTGGTCACTCGCAAGGGCGCGGTCTCGGCGCAGAAGGGCGAACTGGGGATCATTCCCGGCTCCATGGGGGCCAAAAGCTTCATCGTTCGCGGCCTCGGCAATGAGCAATCCTTCTGTTCCTGCAGCCACGGCGCCGGTCGCACCATGAGCCGTACCAAAGCCAAAAACACCTTCACCGTCGCCGACCAGATCCGCGCGACCGCTCATGTGGAATGCCGTAAGGACGCTGCGGTCATCGACGAGATTCCAATGGCCTATAAGGACATCGACAAAGTCATGTATGCCCAGCGTGATCTGGTGGAAGTGCTACACACTTTGCGACAGGTGGTGTGCGTGAAGGGATAGGGATGGAAGGTGCTTCCACTGGTCGGGAAAAATCAACGGGAGCGAATAGCTCTGCTGTCGTATTGAGGTAGTGATCTATTCGCTGGGGCGAGGTATCTCAAATGACGGCGACTGATGATTTCAGACACCATGCGCATGAACTGATCGTTGACCTGGACGCGGCCACCACCGAAATGATGAGGCTGATTTCGGCCCACCAGCTTAGCGGCGCGGAATGGGAGCGGGTTACCAAGTGGCAGCATGAAGCGTACGAGCGATGGATGAAGTATCTGAATGCGAGTTCGTATGCCGATTCCGGCTCGGGGGGCGATCCGGGGCAGGGCGAGGCTTCTGTATAAAGGCTCTTATATAGGGGGCATAGCCCCAGCGTTTGCTGGATGTCTGCGCAAGTACAGGCTACATTTCCCGTTTTTCAGGATAGGGAAGCATCATGCGGATGTTGATAGCGGGAGTAGCGGTGGCTGCGTTGGCGGGCTGTTCATTGCCCACATCCCTGGTGCCCGGTGAGCCCAATGTCAGCAAATACAGCGATAAGGCGCCCAAGGAATATGCCGGGTGTGTGTTGCCGTTGTGGCGTCAGGAGATTGCGGGAACGACGCAAACCGCGATTTCCAATGGCTATCGGATTACTGCACCGAGCGTCATCACAGCTGACGAAATTCTGGATATCGTGAAGTCGAAAGATGGCAGCCGGGTATCGCTTTACCAAGGGCCGCCATGGGCCAAGTCAGCGGCGCTGCGCCAGGCTGTCCGGGATTGTTTGTAACGGTTTCTTCAGTAGATGGCTCAAAAATAGTAAGGATATTTAATGGGTTACGAGATTTAGTAACTGGATGGTGAGTTAAAATATATTGTTACAGATCAATTGATTGGGTAATATTGCCCCGCGTTCACCACCACGGTTTATGCATTTTTAAAGCCCAGGCGTCCATCAGCTGCCTGGGCTTTTTTTTTGTCTGGAATTTGGCGATTGCTGACAAGCACGCTGCCGGCAGAGCGCCAGCAGCGTCGGTGATGAGGTGGGTAAGAGCTATTGCTGCCTGTTGTTACCCGGCCGGATCAGCCTTGCGCCGATCACTGCCAGAAGGGTTGCCGGTGTTGATAAGCCTTCTCTCGACCAGGACATTTCGAAGGGCCTGGCGCGCCGAAGGATCCAGTTGATGTTCTCTCTCCTTGAGTTCAAGCAAGATGGGGCTGGACCAGCCACGATAGGTTTGTTCGCAAATACGAGTAGGCGTCATCTATCTCTCCCTGGTTGAGTCGCCCGACAACACAGTGGGCGAGATCCTGTGCGATAAAAATCCTAGTCGAGGAAATGATTTGTTGCCAGTGATCGGCCTTGCAATAAGGTGCCGACTATCCTGATCGACGCAAGTTGTTCGCGATTCGGGCGTAAAATGACAGAGCTACCTCATCGAAAGGAGCCGCATATGATCGCCGACCAAACGACTAGACAGGTGTCGGAGCAAAGCGCTGTTTGGGACCAATATTTCTGTGCTGCGCTGATTGCCGAAAGCCATCTGACGGCACCGGTGGTAGGAGAAGCCACCCACGAAGACAGGCAAAACCTGCTGATCCAAAGGGCCAAAGCGCTCGCCGACAAGATGCTTGAAAACAGAAGATAAAACGGAGCCCGGCCATTGCGCCGGGCTCTTCACTTATCGCCCCTTTGACAGGTCACCTGGCCAGGCTGTCACTTGGCGGCGCGATGGACTGATCCGGTTTTTTTGGGGCGCTGAGTTCTTTGTTCGTGGATCGTCTACAGTTGGTAATTCATGGATACGGAGATCGAACATGAAGTGCTTAATTTGTCACGCTGTCTCTAACACTGTTCATGTGGCTGAAGACTGGTCAGAAGTTGCATGCTCGGCTGGATGTGGACGCTTCAGGGTCTCGGCCAACCTGATTAAAAGCATGAAGGGCAGGAACGAATCCTTTGACATCGAACGCACAAGACAATGGCTCAAGATGTCCCGTAATGATGAGCCGGTACCGTTGATATCCCGCTATGACTACAACGTTGCCTTGTTGCATCGCGACACCGGGGAGAAGTCGGCCATCGCGCCGAGTCGCTCCAGGCAGCCGCTGACTTCGGATTAGATTCCGTCCGGTTGTAACACCACCTTCCGTTGTGGTTGCGTATATCCAGCGCCGCTCATTGAGCGGCGTTTTCGTATGCGGGAGTTGCTCAAGAAACAGCGCAACACGGGTAAACCTGAGGGAGATCAGGCGGCTCCGGATGGATGGTTGAATTTGTAACTTGCTTGATACAAATATGAATCTGTATCATTTCGTTTCAAATCAAGGGTGCGAGGGAGTGCATTGCCCACATAAAAATAAGGTCCAGGTAATGCTCAAAATGCTACTCGTGTACGGTCATCTGATTGCCACCTGTATTGCTCTGGGGAGGGTGCTGCAGGCAGATCAAAAGCTATGGAGCTGGCGCAAGGATGTGTTGAGCCAGGTGCAACGTGAGTATCTCGACGAGACTCAAAAAATCGTCACGCTCGCGCTATTGGCTCTTTGGGGAAGTGGCTTGCTGCTGGTGCTCCAGGGTTACCTCTATGAGGGGAGCGCGTATCTGCTCAATCAAAAGCTCTGGGCCAAGGTGAGTGTTGTCGCGCTGCTTAGCCTCAACGGCGCTTTGTTGCATCGGATCGGTTTTCCGCTGTTGCAGAAGGCTCCCTTTGTTTTGTTACACAGCAGCGCCCGGACTCGCCTTGCACTGTTGGGCGCTCTCTCCATGAGTGGCTGGTTATTTGCCGCATTCCTGGGGGTGGCTCGAGCGTGGAATCACGTGCTGCCCTACTTGCATGTGATGGGTGCTTTTGCCGCGTTCTCGTTAGTGGCTTGTGCAGTGGCGTGGATAGTCGCCAACACAGCGGGTGCCATGGATGATGAGTGGTCGCGCACTGGCAGTGAGTAAAACCTGATTATGCCGGACGCTGAACGACGAGCCTTTGCGCAGGCTGTTCAGTTTTATTCAGAATTGTATTCGGGACACAGGGCGCAACTCTCGATAAAGTTTTCACCGCTCACCCAGCTTTGGCTCTTTACCAGGCACGGAGTGCCAGGCCCTGGCTGGGTGAGCACCTATTTTCGATTTTTCTCGACAGAGAGAATGACGGTGCACGTGTAAGCGTGCACCCACTGCCCCTTCAGGCACCGTCCCTGAGCAACTGGCTGAACGCCTCCAGTTCACTTTTCTCCACATCGGAAACCAGCACGAAGCGCATGTGGTTGACTTGCCAGGACACCACGTTAAAGCCACGAATCGTCTGGGTCTGCCGCGGCTTGTCTGCCTCCGGCACGGGCAGGATAAACACATTGATGATGTGCCTGGCCCTCCCGTAACTCAGGGCTGCCGTGGTTTGGTGTTGCAGATAATCCAGCCGCCCGCCCAGTAATGGAAATCCCTGCGCCGAGTAATCGAATACCGGCGGCGAGAAGTCGAGTTTGCCGGTGAACCAGGGCTTCACGGTGTGACGGTCGGAGGACACCACATCGTTCAGATGCTCGCCCATCAATGAGCGGACATGGCTGGAGACAGCCTCGTCCATCAGCGGTTGTTCGCTGCCCGGCGTCATCACATAAAGCACCATCGCCAAGGCCAGCGCCGCCGCGGAAAATGTCGGTGCGAACCATTTCTGCCAGCGCTCGACGGTGCGAGTCGCGGGAGCACCCGCGGCAAACACGCTGGCCGCTAACGATGCCGGCGCCGGGTAATACGGCGCCTGGCGCTTCACACTGACCTTCAGCAGTTTCACTTCATCATGCAGCCGCGCGCACTCGGCGCATGCGGCCAGATGCGCAGCCACATCCGCAGCCGTCGCAGGATCGAGTTCCTGATCCAGATAACCATGCAGCCGTGTCTGGCAAACCGTGCAGTCGAGTTCATTCATGATCGTGCAACTTCAGTAGTTCGAGCTTGAGCATCGCGCGCCCCCGGGCCAGTCTCGACATGACGGTGCCGATGGGGATATCGACCACCAAAGCGATGTCCTTATAAGGCATGTCTTCGAGTTCTTTCAGCACAATCACCTCACGAAACACCGGCGGCAAGGCGCACAGCGCTTGCTGGATCAGCGCCGCGTTTTCCGTGTGAATAGCCAGCAATTCCGGGGTCTGGCTGTGGCTCAGTGCCCCTTCGTCATCGCCGATGTCGTCATCGAAAGCAACCCAATGGCGCCCGGCTGAGGCTTTGAGCCAGGTGTAGCTTTCGTTGCGCACGATGGTCAGGAACCAGGCCTTGGCGTTGCCATCGGCGAAACGCTGCAAAAACCTGAAGGCGCGCAGGGCGCTTTCCTGCACGACATCGCGTGCGGCGGCGTCGTTGCCAGTGAGCCAGCGCGCGAGGTTGTAAGCGGCGTCCAGATGGGGCGCAATCAGGTCCTCAAATCGCTTCATAGTGGCTTCCGCACTGTCACACCCCTATAACCGTGATGCGTGGTCTTTTATTCCCTGAAAAGAATTTGTTTTCCAACGCGGAATAAATACGCGTCCCGCAAGGTTTACCTCGTGTCAGCTACATCACTGTAGTCCGCTTGCGAGGACATACCGATGGACATTCAATCAAAACCCCCGGTGCGCACCGACGGCTTGCTGAACCCTGACCGCCGAACGTTGCTCAAGTGCTCGGCGTGGGCCGGGGCAGGGGTGATCTGGGCCCTGAGCGGCGGCATTCCCCGGGCCTTTGCACTGGATGAGGCAGGCAACGTCGCCGACCCCAAGGCACTGGCCAGCACGTTTCACTTCGTGCAGATCAGCGACTCGCACATCGGCTTCAACAAGGAAGCCAACCCGGAGCCGGCCAAGACATTACAGGTGGCGATCGACAAGGTCATCAAGCTGCCAAAACGGCCGTCGCTGATCCTGCATACCGGCGACATCACGCACCTGTCCAAGCCTGAGGAGTTCGACACTGCGGCACAGTTGCTCAAGGGACTGCCGTCCACCGTGCATTACGTGCCGGGAGAACACGACACCCTCGACGAGGGCGGCGGCAAGCTTTACCTGGAGCGTTACGGCAAGGGCACCAAAGGTAATGGCTGGTACAGCTTCGATGACCACGGCGTGCATTTCATCGCGCTGGTAAACGTCTTCAACTTCCAGGCCGGCCATGAAGCTACCCTTGGCGCCGATCAACTGGCCTGGCTGGCCGATGATTTGCGGGCGGTGACGACCAGTACGCCCATCGTCGTGTTTACCCACATTCCGCTGTGGACGATTTATCAGCCGTGGGGCTGGGGCACCGAGGATGGTGATCAGGCGATTGCGATGCTGCGCAAGTACGGTTCAGTGACGGTGTTGAACGGGCACATCCATCAGGTCATCCAGAAGGTCGAAGGCAACATCACCTTCCACACCGCCCGTGGCACGGCTTACCCACAACCTGCACCGGGTGCGGCGCCGGCACCGGGACCGATGACGGTGGCTGCCGATCAATTGCGCAATTATCTGGGGATCACCGATGTGCGAGCGACACAGGGCGATCATCCGCTGGCGCTGATTGATTCGACACTGGTCTAGGGGAGGGCGCTCAGATGAAAACGCGACTGTTGGCGGTGGTGTGCCTGATGCTGTCGATGCCGGCGTGGGCTCAGGAGGTGAAGATCGATATCAAGGAGTTCATGTTTGCACCCAAGGATTTGACCGTGGCCGTGGGCACCAAAGTGACGTGGGTGAATGACGACCAGATTCCGCACACGGTGGCAGAAACCCACAAGGTGTTTCGTTCGGGGGCGCTGGATACGAATGACAGTTTTTCCTGGGTGTTCAATACGCCTGGAGAGTTCGAGTATTTTTGTGCGCTGCACCCGCAGATGATCGGGAAGATTGTAGTCACCCAGTAAACAAAGGGCGCTGGAAGGTCAAAAGACCGCAGCCGTCGACAGCTCCGACGTCAGCCAGCTCACTCGACGGGTATCCCCAGAAACGACAAAGCCCTGAATAATCAGGGCTTTGTCCTTGGCGCCAATAATCGCTCGATGGCGCCACTCACCATGTTTTCCATCAGATTATCGCGCTCTTGTTCATCCAGCGAATAGTGCGTCAGCCAACTGGGCGCGCTGTTGAGCAAGGCTGCAATGGCTCGACCCGCGGCTCGTTGCGCCGGTTCGCTCACGCGGGGTTTGGCTCCGAGCATCAGCAGCAGTTTGCGTTCGTATTGCTCGCGCAAGTGGCGAACCTGTTCCTGCTGCTCCTCGTTCAGGCAGCCACTGTCGCGCTCCGCCAGTCGAAAATGCCAAGGCATTTCCTGGTGCAGATTCAGGTGGGCGCGGATCAGGCTGTTGAGCCTGTCGCGTTTTGCCGGCGCCTGTTGCTCAATGCGCCCCAAGGTTGCCAACAGCTCCTCGTAGAACTCCTCGATCAAGTCGAGCAACAAGTGCTGTTTGCTGGGGTAATGGTGATACAACGAGCCTGGGGCGAGCCCCAGGCACGTCGCCAGCTCACGCATGCCGACCTGACCGAAACCTTTGCTGGCAAACAGCTCCAGCACCTTGTCCCGGTACTCGGCAAACCGTGAGCAACGCTCAGGCATAGGCATGGAAGCCACGCCCCGTTTTGCGCCCCAGGTAACCGGCGGCGACCATTTCCTTGAGCAGCGGTGCCGGGCGATATTTGCTGTCATTGAAGCCGTCGTAAAAGGCTTCAAGAATGGCCAGCACCGTGTCCAGACCAATCAGATCCGCCAGGGCCAGTGGCCCGATCGGCTGGTTGCAACCCAGGCGCATGCCGGCGTCGATGTCTTCGGCGCTGGCCAGGCCTTCCTGAAACACCAGGATCGCTTCGTTGATCATCGGCACCAGAATCCGGTTGACCACGAATCCCGGACGGTTGCCTGCGGTGATCGCGGTCTTGCCGAGGGTTTTTGCCATGTCCAGCGCCAGGGCGTGGGTGGCATCGCTGGTTTGCAGGCCACGAATCACTTCGATCAGGCCCATCACCGGCACCGGGTTGAAAAAGTGCAGGCCAATGAAGCGCTCAGGCCGGCTCACGCTGGCCGCCAGTTGGGTAATGGACAGCGACGACGTGTTGGAGGCGATCACGCACTCGGCGCTGACCTGCGCGGCGATCTGTTGCAACACGCGCAGTTTCAGATCGAGGTTTTCGGTGGCGGCTTCGATCACCAGTTGCACGTTTTGCAGGCTGTTGTAATCGGTACTGGTACGAATCCTGTCGAGGGCGGCGAGCTTTTGCTCATGCGTCAGCGTGTCCTTGACGACCTGTCGATCGAGATTTTTATCGACAGTCGCGATTGCCCTTTGCAGAGCGCTCTCGGAAATGTCGATCAAGGTTACGTTGAAGCCGGACAGGGCGCAGACTTGCGCGATGCCATTGCCCATGGTGCCGGCGCCGATGACGCCAATGTTCTGTAGGTTCATGTGCATGTCCTTGTGATCAAACCCGTTCAAACAGCACGGCGATGCCTTGGCCGCCACCGATGCACATGGTCGCCAGGGCATAACGGCCCTGACAGCGATGCAGTTCGTGAATTGCTTTGGTGGCGATGATCGCGCCAGTGGCGCCCACCGGATGGCCCAGCGAGATGCCCGAGCCGTTGGGGTTGACCTTCTGTGGATCGAAACCCAACTCTTGCGCTACGGCACAGGCCTGGGCGGCGAAGGCTTCGTTGGACTCGATCACGTCAAGATCGGCAACGGTCAGGCCGGCCCGCTTGAGCACCAGGCGGGTGGCTGGAATCGGTCCCAGCCCCATCATTGAGGGCTCAACGCCTGCGTGGGCATAACCCACCAGTCGAGCCATGGGCTTGAGGCCTTGTTCCTGAACAGTTTGTCCCGTGGCCATGATCAGTGCGCCGGCACCATCATTGAGGCCAGACGCGTTGCCGGCGGTGACGGTGCCGTCCTTTTTGAAGGCGGGTTTCATGCCGCTCAATTGCTCGGAACTGACCTCAGCCCTTACATGCTCATCCGTCGCAAACGAAACCGTCCCTTTGCGGGTCGCTACTTCGATCGGCACGATCTGCCCGGAAAAACGCCCTTCGACAATCGCCCGGGCAGCACGCTGTTGGCTGAGAAGCGCCAATTCATCCTGGACCTGACGTGTGATGCCATAGTGCTCGGCGATATTTTCAGCAGTGATCCCCATATGGAAACCGGCAAACGGGTCTTGCAGTGCCCCCAGCATGTAGTCGATGGCCTGCATGTCGCCCATTCGTGCACCCCAGCGCGCCTGCGGCAACAAGTACGCGCCTCGGCTCATGGACTCGACGCCACCGGCCAGCGCAGCGCCCGCATCCCCCAGCATCAAACTTTGCGCGGCACTGACAATCGCCTGCAAACCCGAACCGCAAAGGCGGTTGACGTTGAAGGCCGGGGTTTCTTTCGTCAGACCGGCATTCATCGCCACGACCCGGGAGATGTAGGCATCGCGCGCCTCGGTCGGGATCACATGTCCCATCACCGCATGACCGATGTGTTCGGGCGCCAGGCCTGATCGTTCGATAGCGGCGCGGCAAACGTCGGTTGCCAACTGAATGGGCGGCACATCCTTGAGTGAACCGCCAAAGCTGCCGATGGCAGAACGGACGGCGCTCACTACAAAAATATCGGAATGGTTCATGTTGGTTCTCTTGAACAGGTCTTTTTTGTTGGGCACGAGTCTAGAATCAGCAGCGCCGCTGGCCTATGCCAAAACTGTTCAAGGGTGATGGCGTTTTTTGCCATGTTCAGATGTGACGAGAGAGGCATTCAAATGCGGGAAACGGATTCGGTGGCGGTTTACTTCATGTATCCCATGATCCATGCGCTGCGTGAGAAGCCGCAGCGTCTGCGGTCACTCCTTGAACAGGTGGGAATTGATCCGGCACTGATGGATCAGCCGACGGCACGGGTGCCGGCCACGGCTTTCGCCGCGTTGTGGCTGGCGCAGATTCGTGAGTTGAACGACGAATTTTTCCAGTTGGACTCCCATGGTATGCCGCCGGGCAGTTTTGCCTTGATCTGTCGGGCATTGATTCAGGAGCCGACGCTGGAAAAAGCCATGCGTCAGTGCCTGGCCAATTTCGCCTTGTTCCTGCGTGATTTTCGCGGCACGTTGAGTGTGCGTGGCAAGCGTGCGGTCATCAGCTTGCAGACCCGCTCGCAGAACAGTGAGGTCAGCCGGCTGGGCGAAGAAACGTTTCTGGTGTTGATGATCAGTCTGCTGTGTTGGCTGGGCGGGAGGCGAATTCCCATCGATCGTGCGGACTTTCGTCATCAGCGTTTGTCGCTGCGTGATGATGCCTTGCTCTGGGGGCCCAACCTGACCTTTGGCACCGAACACACCGAAATCGAGTTCGCCAGTCACTACTTGCGGCTGCCGGTGGTTCAGGACCTTGCCTCGCTGAAAGTGTTTTTGCGCACCGCACCGCAATGGCTGGTGATCCGCTTCCGCAACCAGCATGGGCTGGCATCGCAGGTTCATCAGCGCCTGCGCCATAGCCATTACAGCGAATGGCCGACCTTGCAGGACTTCGCCCTGGAACAGCACCTGAGCCCCAGTACCTTTCGCCGGAAACTGGGACGCGAAGGCTGTTCGTATCAGGAAATCAAGGATGAAGTGCGGCGCGGGGTGGCGTTTGAACGGTTACGCCAGAGCAAGGCGAGCATCAGCGATATTGCCGAACAGTTGGGGTTTCAGGAGCCGAGTGCGTTTCACCGCGCCTTCAAAAAATGGACGGGGGAGAGCCCGGGGCAATACCGTTTGCGGTTTCAAGGTCGTGACGATTGACCAATCCGGGAAGACTTTTTGTGGTCGGAGCCTTGAAACCACCGATGGGCCGCAGTGAAAACTGCGGCCTCCTTTACTGCTGAATGGCTAGGCCACGAGATTGATTTCAGCTATCAGATTATCGACAGCCGCGAGCATGAACTCGATCGTTGTTTCATCGGCGAAGTGGCCATTCTGGATCTTTTGATTGACGCCGGGAATGACTATCTGGGGGCTGCAAATGACCCTGGAAAGGGTCGCGGATAGCGTTTCACGAAGTTGAGACTGGGCGCGTGCTCCGCCGAGCACGCCGGGTGACGAGGTCATGATCAGCACCGGTTTATGTTTCAGCGGTGAATTGAAGCCGGGGCGGGAGGCCCAATCCAGTGCATTTTTCAGAACGCCAGAGGTGCCATAGTTGTATTCAGGCGAGCAGATGATCAAACCATCGGCCTGTGATATTGCCTCTTTCAGCGCAACCACTGATGCAGGCAACGCCTCTGCTTCCAGATCACTGTTGTACAGGGGGATATCATTCAGGGCGAAGAGACTCATGTGCGCCTTATCGCCCAATCGAGCGCCGAGGGTCTTGAGAACCGCGGTATTTGTAGACTGTGCACGCAGGCTGCCTGAAATACCGAGTAGACGATGAGCGACAGTGACCATAAAACTCCTTGAACCAGAGAGATGAAGAATAAAAAACTACACAGCCTGTTTCTCTGGACGTGACGTGCCGATCATCACAAAAAGTGCTCGGGCTATCCGCTCGCTTTTGTTCCGCCAGGCGTGCCGCGTGCCGTTCTGAATAACGATCTCGCCTGCCTTCACCAGACGGCTCTGACCGTTATCCAGCTCCAGCCACATCTCACCCTCCAGAATGATTCCGTAATCAATGGTGGCGGTGGTGTGCATGCCCGGATTTTCCGGCTCAAACGTTTCGATCAGGCCCGGCAGCGCAGCGCTCAGCTCTTCAAAAGCCTTAACGCCATCTACGAGATTCTGCATGACGGTGTCAGGCGGAAAATCAAACACAGCGATGCTGGTGCCGCCCTGAGGAGGAATCAGCGACGCATAATCAAGCGTGGGATCGCGTTCCTGTTCGAGGAGTACCGGATTGGCGGGAGTAGTCCACAACTGAGCCATCGCATGCCCCGGGATCGAGGCAAAGGATTGCGCCCTTGGGGCATAGTCGTCGGAAACGAACACGGAGTTCCCTTGTTCGTCGTGGCCGGTGACGATTCTTCTTATCTTCATTCTGGATTACTCAATGAGGCAGCGAGGGAGGGGAAGCCACTCCGCCCGCTGCGTTTTATCAAGGGCAGATGACGTAGTTGCTGAAGCCACCATGGCGGTTTTCGATACCGGTGATCGCGCTGTTGACGTCTTCCAGACTGAAGGCCGTGTTTTCGAAGAATGAGAGATCAAGCACCCCCGATTCAACCATGTCGGCCATGTCCTGACCCTGGCCCGTGGTGAACCAGGCCGAACCGCTGATCTGGATATCGTTGTCCATGATCCAGTGTAGGTCGACGGGGACTTCGCCGGCGATGGCGCCGACGTTGACCAGGTGCCCGCCACGGTTAAGGGATTTCAGCGCTTGGGTCAGACTCTCGTGGGGGGCGCCGGGACCCAGGGCATCGATGACGACATCGACACCTTCGCCATGGGTGATTTCACTGACCCACTGGTTGGTCGGGATTGCACCGAGGGTGTGAATTTCAATCCGGCCCGGGGCCGCCAGGTCTTTCACCTTTTGGAACAGGTCCTGGTTTCGGGCGGTGCCGAGGATTTTACGAACGCCCATGGCCAGCGCCAGGGCGACAGCGCCCAGGCCGAGTGTGCCGCTGATCCCGTTGATCAGCACGGTGCTGCCGGGACCGACGTTGGCTTTGATTAATGCCTTATAGGCTGTGCCCAGATAGCCCAGGCGTGCAGCGGTTTCGAAGCTGATGTTGTCGGGCAGTTTGACCAGGCTGTATTGCGGGGCAGGGATGTACTCGCAAAGACCACCGTAGGGATAGTCTTCGAACATGCGCGGGCTTTTGGCGGTGAACCCGAAGTAACCGTTGAAGGTATAGGCGCTGCAGGCAATGGTGTTGCCCGCGCGGCAGGCCCGGCATGAGCCGCAGTGGCGACCCGGGTTCACATAGACCCGGTCACCGACCTTGAAGTCATAGACCTGGGCGCCGACAGCTTCGATGACCCCGGCCGGATCAAGTCCGAAAATGGCAGGCAGCTTGGGCAGCGGGCTCTGCGGGAACCATTTGACCCAGTTGGTCAGGATGTTGTGAAGATTCGGGACGATCCCGCACGCCTTGACCTTGACCAGCACCTCGGTCGGGCGAATCTCGGGGACGGGCACCTGCTCGATGACCATGGGTTTACCGCCTTCATACAGACGTGCGGCGCGCATAGTTTTTGTAGTCATGATCTTCTCCAACACACATATTGTTTTTGTAGTGGTACGTAACCCGTGGAGCACGCTTCAAACCCTGGGCCTTAACGCAGCCCGTCTTCGCCCTTCACGTCAGCCGCCGCGAGCCCGCCCAGCCGTGCATGAATCCGGCCGCCGGTGGCCATCGCCAGGCCAAAAGCGATTTCGCCGCGACGAGGGCCGTCCCATACGGTCATTTCAGCCACACCGAAGTGGCTGCGAACATAGGCCGCCTGGATATGCCCGAGCGGGATCATCACTCGGCAACCGGGGCCGCCGATGGTTTTGCCCGCCGGCACGATCGCCTTCGGATTGCCGAGCGCTTCGCGCATTGCCCAGCCACCGGCTTCGTGCCAGACCGCGCCGTGTTCCAACTCACCGTCTTCACCGACGATGGCACCTTTGCCATAGGCCTGCACGTGTTGGGCACCGCCCAGCGCATGGATCAGTCGCTCGGACAGTTCCGCGCCCAACCCCCTCAATTCCTGCATGAACGGCAGCAGGTCTTCCACATATTTACCCGCGTAGGGGTTGGCGACCACGGCGGTGGCTACCGCAATCCTGAGTGGGGCCGACGAGCGAGGCCCGCCTTCGTGGAACACTTCTTCGATGTCCAGTTTTACCTTACGAACCATCACAAGCGACATACCTAACCTCCAGAACCGTGAGCCTTATGCAGCTCGTTATTTTTTTAAACCGGCCTTTTGCATTATGCATTTAATGATGTATGGTGCAAGAAATTAGTTTTTGTGCATAAAAAACAGGAGAAAAACATGAAGCTGATTTCGTACCGTAAAGAAGGCAAGGCCCATTTCGGTGCCGTGTCGGGTGACGGGGTCGTCGAGCTGACCCGTCGTTTTGCGCAGGTTCCGGACCTCGCATCCTTTCTGGCCAATCCGCTGTTGGTACAGGAAGCACGCAAGGTCGTAGAGGCCACCCAGCCCGATTACCCGTTCTCAAGCATCCAGCTGGAGTCGGTAATCCCCAATCCCGGCAAGGTGATTTGTGTGGGCATCAACTATGTGGCTCACGCCGAAGAGGCGGGCAGAAAGGTTGGGGAGTTCCCGGTGATTTTCCAGCGCTTTGCCGAAACCCTGCTGCCCCACGGAGAACCGTTGGTAAGGCCTCAGGTATCGGAGCAATTCGATTTCGAAGCCGAGTTGGCCGTGGTGATCGGGAAGGGCGGCGCGCACATCGATCCCGCCGATGCAATGGATCATGTCGCGGGTTACACCTGCTTCAACGATGCCAGTGTTCGCGACTGGCAGTTCCATACGCACCAGTACGGCATGGGCAAGACCTTCAGAAAAACCGGCGCGTTGGGGCCATGGGTCATTCCAGCGTCGGAAATTGCCGATTACCGTAAGCTGGTGGTACGGGGTGTACTCAATGGCGAGCAATTGCAGGAGGGCAGCCTTGCAGAGTTGGCCTTCGACATTCCACATTTGATTTCGTATGTGTCGAAAGCGCTGCCATGGAACCCGGGCGACATTCTGGCAACCGGTACGCCGAGCGGGATCGGCTTCAAGAGAAATCCACCGATTTTCCTGAAACCCGGTGATGTGTTCGAAGTGGTCATCACCGAAATCGGGACGCTGTCGAACGGTGTTATCGACGAAGCCTGAGCGTTGTCCTCTACACAATCATAAAAACCGGAGGTTCCAAATGCCCGCCTTACCGACTATCAATTTCACTCACACCGGCGTGTTTTGCGCAGACCTCGATCGTATGGTCGATTTCTACTGCCGCACCTTGGGCTTCATCGTCAGCGATAAGGGCGTGGCCTCAACCGGGCATCGCCTGTTCTTCATGACGCAGAACCCGGAGCTGCATCACCAGGTGGTGCTGTTTGACGGCAAACCTGTCGATCTGCCCTTCAATCCGATCAACCAGCTGTCGTTTCTGCTCAACTCCCTGGACGACCTGAAGACTTACTATCAATTCGCCAAAAGCCGTGGCATCGAAGGGATTGTTCAGGTGGATCACGGGAACGCCTGGTCGATTTACTTCAAAGATCCCGAAGGCAACCCGATTGAAATGTATGTCGATGCGCCGTTCTACACCGCTCAACCTTGCAAAGAACCACTCGACCTCGAACTGCCGACCGAGGCCATCCTGGCCCAGACCGAAGCCATGTGTAAGCGCCGCCCCGGCTTCCAGACTCGCGAGCAATGGATGGATTCCATTCGGGCGAAGATCGAAGAGCAGCGGGTTCGCATCGGTTGATGGTTGTTGAAGCCTGGTTGATGGGCGTGCACCAGCCCGTTCATCAACCGTAAGTCGCACTGGATAAAAACAAAAAGCGGAGTAGACGATGGACTACGATGTCATCATTGTTGGAATGGGCCCGGTGGGTGCCCTGTGCGCAAATCTGGCCGGCATGTGGGGGCTGAATGCGCTCGTCGTGGACAAGTCCGAAACGGTGTACACCAACCCCCGGGCCATGGGTTTTGATCATGAAGTGATGCGTGTCTTCGGCAATATTGGCCTGGCCAATGAGATTGCCGAGCATGTCATGCCTTATCGTCCTTCGGAGTACCGAACCACCGGTTCTGCGCTGATCAAGCGCATCGATGCGGCCCAACCGCCGTTTCAGCTGGGCTGGGCGCCGAACTATGTGTTTTCGCAACCACCGGTGGAGCGCGCACTGCGCGGCAAAATTGCCGATTTGAAGTCCGTCACCGTTGAACTCGGTTCAGAAGTGCTGTCGGTCGACTCCAGCGGTTCCCGGGCGCACGTGCGCATTCAGGCCAAGGACGGGATTGAGCGTACGGTCACGGCTGACTATGTGTTGGCGTGTGATGGCGGAACCAGCCCGATCCGTACCCGTCTGGGGTTGAAGATGGAAGACCTCGCGTTCGACGAACCGTGGTTGGTGGTCGACGTGATCCTCAACGAAGGGGCGGGCGAGCATCTGCCGAAGACCAACGTGCAGTTTTGCGAGCTGGCCCGGCCTTGCACCTTTGTCGTCGGTCCCGGTCGGCATCGTCGCTGGGAGTTCATGATCAATCCCGATGAGCAGCCTTCGGAAATCTCGCAGCCTGAAGCGATCAAGAAGCTGATCGCTCGTTGGTTGCCGGAGGGTGACTACCAGCTGTGGCGAGCCTCGGCGTATCGATTCCACGCACTGATTCTGGAGCAGTGGAAGTCCGACCGAGTGTTCTTCCTCGGGGATGCGGCCCATATGACGCCGCCGTTCCTGGCCCAAGGCATGTGCCAGGGGATCCGCGATGCGCTGAACCTGGTCTGGAAGCTTGCGCTGGTGAAAGGAGGGCTGGCAGCCCCCGCGTTTTTGAATACCTACCAGACCGAGCGAATTCCCCATGTCCGCCAAACCACGATGGCGGCCAAGGAGTTTGGCCGTGTGATCTGCGAGCGTGATAGCGAGAAAGCCGCGATTCGGGATGCGCGGTTGATCCAGCAGATGACGGAGAACCCCGGCGGAATCATCAGGCAATCGCTGATTCCCGGTTTGTCTCAAGGCTTTGTCGCACAAGTCGCGCCGGCCGGTGAGCTGTTTCCTCAACCGATGGTGATCAACCACGCCGGCAAGCAGGCGCTGCTGGATGAGTTTACCGGGCAATCCTTTCGCGTGGTCATTGCGCCCGGGTTCGACGCCAGCGCTTTGTTGAGGTGTCTGCACAGCAGTCAATCGCTTAAAGGTTTGCCCATCCATGTTGTGCGGTTGGTCAGTGCTGAATCGTCAGGCACGCGCACTGCCGATGATTATCAGGAGGTCGACGGCGTGCTGGCGCAATGGCTTGAGCGGCGAGGCTGCAATGTGGTGATCGTGCGGCCGGATCACTATGTGTATGGCGGTGCAGTCACGGTAGCCTGGGCGATGGAGTTGCTGGAGGGAATGGAGCTTGCGCTGTGGTGCAAGGAACCGGAACAGGCTGCACAGGGTCACGGCGGTGCGTGCGATACGACGCTCAGGTTTGCGCAGGCGCTAAACCAGTAAGGGGGCATAAGCCGGTAAAAGGAATAGTCCCTTCGCTTCGCACTGTCCACGAAAGCAGTGGCGAAGCGAAGGGCTTTTTTCTGGACTACCGATTGATCTATTGAAGCGTGGCTTGTTGGCGTTCGATCGCTTCGACGGTTCGGCCCAGGGTGTCCTGAATGTGATTGCGCAGCAGCGTCACAGCTTTCTCGGCGTCACGCGCCAGGGCAGCCTCCATTAATTCCTGGTGCTCATTGCCCTTGTGCCTTGGAGTGATTCGCTGCTTGGCCGAAAAGCGCCGGTAGCGTTCGGCCCGGTCAAACAGGGAGTCGATCATCTTCAACATCAGCGGCGAGGGACAGGCCGCGAACAGCGCAAAGTGGAAAGCCTTATGCCGGGTGGACCACTCATCGTCGAGTACAAGCTCGCCGCTTCCGAGTTTCTTCTCGATCAGATTCAAGCGGTGAAACGCTCCCAGCACATCCGCCTCCCACGCGTCGTCGCCATACTGGATGGCATCTCCCAGCGCTTCGCATTCCAGCAGGCAGCGCATCCGCGTGATGTCCCGGAAGTCTGCCGTGGAAATAGGTGCAACCCTGAACCCCTTGTTATCGCTGGCTTCGACAACGCCGTCCTGAGTCAGCCGGTTGAGCGCTTCACGAATGGGAGAGCTGCTGAGCCCGTAGATTTTGGACAGCTCGGCGACTTTGAGTTTTTCGCCGGGGGCCAGCTCACAGCAAACAATCGCTTTTTTCATCTTCGTCAACGCGACATCGATCAGCGGACTGTTGGGGGAGGGGATCATGGTGGTGGTCATCCTGAAATATTGCACTAAACGGATTTTATGCGCAAAAAACCGTTTAGTGCAAAGGATGAATAGCCCTTCTTGTGCATAAATTTTCCTTCGTCGCAAGGAGAAAATTTCAAAACAGTCTGCGCAGCGCTCTAGTCCGGCCCTGAGCTTCCTTGCGGCCGTCCTCCCTGAAGAAATGATCAGTCCCCCGCCTGCCTCTCATTGCGCCACACCCATGCGTCCGGGTTCCCGAATGTTCTTGACATTGAATTTGCGCAGGAATATTTTTTGTGCACAAAGTTATTTGTGATGCAGTAAAATGTTTTTTGCGCACAATGTATTCGAGCGTAAAAAAGGACAACGAAGGAGCTCAGCGCGGTACGCAGCACCCAGTGGTATTCGCAGCCGATGTTGCGAGTGGATGACCTTTTTACAAAAACAAAAAAACAGGAACATCTCCATGAAGACAGCCAACCAGCGGCTCTGCCCGTTGCCGGTTTCCAGCCTCGCCTGTGCGGTAAGCGCAACGGTCCTGCTGAGCCTCTCAACACCCTCGCAAGCCTTTCAGATCGACACCGGCAACCCCGATCTTTCGGCGAGCTGGGACAACACGATCAAGTACAGCAACGCCTGGCGCGTGAATAAACTCGATCATAAGGTCGCGGCCGGGCCGGGCACGGCCAACAGCAATCCCAACCTGGACGATGGCGACCGCAATTTCGATCGCGGGCTCATTTCCAATCGCTTGGATCTGCTGTCCGAATTCGACATCAAGTACAAAGATGTGGGTGCCCGTCTCAGCGCGGCGTCCTGGTACGACAATGTCTACAGCCACGACAACGATAACGACTCACCCGGCACCGCAAACTCCGTGAGCGTCGATCACGATGAGTTCACCAGCGACACGCGCCGCATCCACGGACAGCGCACCGAAATCCTCGATGCCTTTGTCTATGGCTCGAAGGAAATCGGCAACACCTCGTTGTCCGGGCGTCTGGGGCAGTTCACGCAGATCTACGGCGAAAGTCTTTTCTTTGGCGCCAACGGCATTGCCAATGCGCAGTCCACCGTCGATCTGGTGAAGCTGCAGTCGGTGCCAGGTTCTCAGTTCAAAGAGATTCTGATGCCGACCAAGCAGGTCTCGGGTAACTGGCAGCTGAGCGACACAGTCAGCGTCGGTGCCTACTACCAGTTCGAGTGGAACAAGACCCGCCTTCCCGCAGCGGGCAGCTACTTCAGTGGTGCCGATTTTGTGGGTGAAGGCGGGGAGCGGGTGTTCTTCCCGACCGGCGAACTACGCCACGGCAAGGACAAGGATGCCAGGGATTCCGGGCAGTTCGGCGCGCAACTGAAGTTCGCCGTCGAGGACTGGGAGTTCGGCCTGTACGCCGCGAAATATCACGAAAAGACCCCGGTGTTTTACTTCCGCCCGGCGGCGCTGGTACCCGGTGCGGATGACACGTTCATCAACGTTTACCCCGAGGACGTCAAGGTGTTCGGGGCGAGTTTCAGCACCCAGGTGGGCGAAGCCAACATCGCCGGCGAAACCTCGATCAGGCTCGATACGCCGCTTGCTGGCGTCGGCGGAACGATCATCACCGGTCTGGATTCCGACAACGATTCGAACCCGGCATACCCCATTGGCCGGTCGTGGCATGCCCAGGTATCGATGGTCAATGTCTACGGCGGATCGCCGCTTTGGGATGGGGCTTCGTTTGTCGGTGAGCTGGCGTTCAACCGTCGGCTGAGCGTGACCAAAAATGCCGATCAGCTGGATCCCAACACCACTCGCGATGCGTTCGCCCTGCGCTTCACCTTTGAACCGCAGTACTTCCAGGTCTTCCCCGGCATCGACGTTCAAGCGCCGATCTCCGTGGGTTACAACCCCTCCGGGCGCTCTTCCGTCACACCTCAGGCATTCGGCCCGGAACATGGCGGCGACCTGACCTTGGGGCTCAAGGCCGATTACAAGAAGCAGTGGTACGCCTCGCTGTCCTACACCAACTTCTTCGGTGAGGCCGGGCCGGTCATCAACACCGCTAATTCATTCACCTACCAGCAAAACATGAAAGACCGGGATTTCGTGGCGTTTTCGATCCAGCGAACCTTTTAAGCAAAGAACAGGCGGGCCCTGATAATGACAAAAATTAAACTGCTGTTGCTTTCCACCCTGTCGATCTCCCTGTGCGCCAACAGCGCATTCGCGGCGGTGAGCCCTGACGAGGCGGCGAAGCTCAAGACCACGTTGACGCCCATGGGCGCCGAAAAGGCCGGCAATGCCGATGGCTCCATTCCCGCCTGGACCGGTGGGCTGACCAAAGAGGTGGCCGGGGCCAAATCGGGCGATATGCCGGTCGATCCGTTCCCGGGTGAGAAACCGGTGCTGCAGATCACCGCGAAGAACGCTGCGCAATACGCGGACAAGTTGAACGAAGGCACGAAAGCCTTGCTGGCCAAATACCCCGACACCTTCCATCTCGATGTGTACCCGACCCATCGCACTGCGGCGGCGCCGGACAGCGTTTATCAAAACACGTTCGCCAACGCTACCCGTTGCAAGACCACCAGTAATGGCTTGTCGGTCGAGGGCTGCTACGGCGGTATCCCGTTCCCGATTCCGAAAACCGGTAATGAGGTGATCTGGAATTTCCTGCTGCGGGTCGAGGCCGAATCCATTCAGATGGGCTATGCCAACATCATCGGCAATGCCGACGGAACCCGGACGCTCGCCAGCCGTGGCGTCGAGAACTGGCAGTACCCGTATTACTTCAAGGATGGCGGCGTGGACAAGTGGTCGGGGCAGTATGCGCTGCTGCGGTTCTTGACCAACGAACCTCCGTTCAAGGCCGGCGAGTCGCTGGTGACACACGACAGCATCAACGCCCAGGAACCGCGGGAAGCCTGGCAATACCTGGTCGGCCAGCGTCGCGTGCGGCGTGCACCCACCGTCGGTTATGACACCCCGGACTTCGTTGCCTCGGGCGCCAATTACTTCGACGAGGTGCATGGTTTTATCGGTCATCCCGATCGCTATGACTGGAAACTGGTCGGCAAAAAGGAGATGTATATCCCTTACAACGACAACAAATTCAACGCCGAAAAGCGCGACGACGCCTTTATGGCCAACCACCTCAATTCGGACAAAGTGCGCTGGGAGCTGCATCGCGTCTGGGAGCTGGAGGCCACGGTCGCCTCGGGCAAACGCCACGCTGTGCCCAAGCGCAAATTCTTCATCGATGAAGACAGCTGGACGGTCTCGCTGGTCGATGGTTACGACGCCGAGGGCAAACTGTGGCGCGTCTCCCAAGTACTGCCATTCGTAGTGCCTTCCATTCCGGCGGTGGTGGTGAAGCCGGTGGTGATCTACAACCTGCAAGCCAAGACCTACAGCGTGGTGCAAAGCCTGAACGGCGAAACCTATAGCGTTATCCCGCGCAAGCCCGAGAACTTCTTTACCGGTAACTCGGTAGCGTCCGGGTCGGTGCGCTGAGCCTCGCAACAGCTTAATCAAACTCGTGTTCCAGAGGCGCGGTGTCACTGACATCGCGACCACTGAACCGCATCATCGAGGCTCGCCAATGCGTACTCAAACTCCCAGGTTTTTCCATGTACAGCCGTTCAAGGCGTTGATGCTGAGCGTGTCGATCATGGCGGCGCTCACCGGCACGGCAGCCGCGGCACAACCCGATGGATTGCCGGTGCAGCCAGCGATCACCAGCGCCATGGCAGCCCAATCGGTCATGCTCAGCGTTGCGCGGGCAGGGCAACGACTGGTGGCTGTCGGCGAAAGAGGATTCATCATTGTCTCTGACGACAATGGCTCCACCTGGAAGCAAGTCAGTTCCCCGGTCAGCATGACGCTGGTCAAAGTTCGCTTTATTGATGAGCTCCAAGGTTGGGCGGTCGGGCATGCCGGGGTTGTCTTGCACAGCCAGGATGGCGGCCTGAGCTGGAGCAAGCAGTTGGATGGCGTCCAGGCGGCCGACATCGAATTGCAGGAAGCCAGTCGCGGCATCGATGAACAGGCGCAGGAGCGTCTGGCCCAGGCCCGGCAACTGGTCGATGAAGGTCCCGACAAGCCGCTTCTGGATGTGCTGTTTCTGGACGCCAGAAATGGCTGGGTGGTGGGCGCTTATGGCCTCGCGTTTGTCACCCATGATGGTGGGCTCAACTGGCAATCGATCCGTTCCCGTCTCGATAACCCGAATGGATTGCATCTCTACAGCATCGAGCGGACAGGGACGGATCTGTTCGTCGCCGGCGAACAGGGCACGCTGTTGCGCTCGAGTGACGAGGGACAAACCTTCGAGGCGCTGGCGTCGCCTTATGAGGGCACGACCTTCGGGCTTCAGGCGACCGGCAGCGGGTCGGTTGTGGCGTACGGGCTTCGTGGCAAAGCCTTCGAGTCCCGGGATCGCGGCGCTACCTGGCAGCCACTCGACACGCTGCAACCCGTCACATTGACCAGTGGTCTGCGGCTTGACGATGGCTCGGTACTCCTCTCCGATGAGTCGGGCAGAGTGCTGCGCTTTGCGGGTGGCGATACCAAGGCCGCTGTCCTTCAGATACCCAAAACCAGTTATTTCACAGGCATGGCGCAAGCCGCGAACGGTGACCTGATCATCAGTAGCGCGCGCGGCATGCTGTCGTCCGCGTTGGCAGTCGAATCGCCGGAGCACGATCAATGAACAGCTTTACCCGTTCTGCCGAGCCTCACGTCGTCCCCAAACAGGACGTATTCGATCCTTCCTCCGGCACCCTGGTTGAACGGCTGTTGTTCAATCATCGCAGCATCGTCTTGGGCATCTGCGTGCTGCTGAGCCTGGTGCTTGGCTATCAGGCGTTGAGTTTGAAGCTCAATGCCGCCTTCGAAAAAATGATCCCGACCGATCACCCGTATGTGCAGAACTACCTGAAAAATCGTGGTCAGTTGGGCGAGGGCGGCAACACCTTGCGGATTGCGATCGAGGCCAGGCACGGCAGCATTTTTGATGCCGCGTACCTTGAGACGGTCAAGAAAATCAACGATGAGGTGTTTCTGCTCCCCGGTGTCGACCGGTCTTACATGAAGTCCCTGTGGACCCCGGCGACCCGATGGATCGGCGTCACAGAGGAGGGGTTCGACGGCGGGCCGGTGATACCGGACGATTACGACGGCTCTGCCAAAAGCCTGGACCAGGTGCGGCAGAACGTTGAGCGATCGGGAGAAGTGGGGCGGCTCGTGGCCGCCAATTTCAAGTCGAGCATCGTGCTATTGCCGCTTCAGGACATCACCTCGGACAACGGCAAACCCCTGGACTACAACGCGCTCTCGAACCAGCTCGAACAGATCCGGGCCAAGTACGAAACCGATAACATCAAAATCCATATCACCGGCTTTGCCAAAGTCGTCGGCGATTTGATTGACGGTATGCGGCAGATGCAGCTGTTCTTCGCCGCGACGCTGGTGATCTGCGGCATCGTGTTGTTCTGGTACACCCGTTGCGTGCGCAGCACATTGCTGGTGTTGCTGTGCTCGATCATCGCGGTTGTCTGGTTACTGGGATTGCTCCCTACCTTGGGCTTTGATCTTGATCCGTATTCGATCCTTGTTCCGTTCCTGGTGTTTGCCATCGGCTTGAGCCATGGCGCCCAGAAAATGAACGGCATCATGCAGGACATCGGGCGAGGCGCAGACAAGCTTGTGGCCGCACGCTTCACCTTTCGCCGGCTATTCTTGACCGGGCTGATGGCACTGGTGGCCGACGCCGTGGGTTTCGCCGTGTTGATGATCATCAAGATTCCGGTGATTCAGGACCTGGCGGTGACCGCGACGATTGGCGTACTGGCGTTGATTTTCACCAACCTGATTCTGTTGCCGATTCTGCTGTCGTACACCGGTGTCAGCAAAGCGGCGGCGCAGCGTGAAGCGGCTAACGACAAATTTTCGAAACTGGACGCTCACCACACCCGGCATCCATTTTGGGCTTTTCTGGATCGTTTCACCGAACGCAAATGGGCGAGCGGTGCAATCATCGTCGCCTTGTTACTCGGGGTGGCAGGGTTTGCCGTCAGCCTGCAGGTGAAGATCGGTGACTTGAACCCCGGGGCACCGGAACTGCGTTCCGAGTCGCGCTACAACAGCGACAACCGCTTCATGGTCAGCAACTTTTCCGCCAGCAGCGACAAGTTTGTGGTGATGGTGAAAACCCCCCAATACTACTGCGCCAATTACCAGACACTGGTGTCCGTCGATGCGCTGGAAGCACAGCTTCAGCAGTTGCCGGGCGTGGTGTCCACGACGTCACTGGCGGCGCTGAGCAAGCAAGCTGCGGCCGGTATGAACGAAGGCAGCATGACCTGGTATGAGATACCCCGTAACCAGGGGCTGCTGAATGCGATCATCACCCGCGCGCCGCGAGAGCTGTTCAACCAGAACTGCGATCTGCTGACGGTGTATGTCTACCTCAAGGACCACAAAGCTGACACGCTCACCAGTGTGGTCCAGACCGTCGAGCAGTTTGCGGCGACTCATAACACCGATCAGATCCAGTTCCTCAACGCCGCGGGCAATGCGGGTATCGAAGCGGCCACCAATATCGTGGTGAAGCGTTCGAATGTGCAGATGCTGTTTATGGTGTACGCGGCTGTCATTGCCCTGTGCTTCATCACCTTCAGGTCGTGGCGAGCGGTGGTGTGTACGGTGCTGCCATTAATGCTGACGTCGATTTTGTGCGAAGCCTTGATGGTGGGCCTGAACATCGGTGTCAAAGTGGCAACCTTGCCGGTGATCGCACTGGGCGTCGGCATCGGGGTTGACTATGCGCTGTACATACTCAGCGTCACACTGACGAACCTGCGCAATGGCTCAAGCTTGTCCGATGCCTACTACCTAGCGCTTCTTTCTACGGGAAAAGTGGTTGTCATGACCGGCATTACGTTGGGCGTTGCGGTGACGACTTGGGTGCTGTCACCCATCAAGTTCCAGGCCGACATGGGCATTCTGCTGGGGTTCATGTTCATCTGGAACATGGTAGGCGCATTGGTACTGGTTCCGGCATTGGCGCATTTTCTGCTCAAGCCCAAGTCATTGCTGGCGAATGCGTGAGGTCTGTTTAGCCGGGTGTGGGTTACTCCTTCATCGTTCCATTTTTAGTGTGAAGGGCCCTTGGGTTTCAATGGGTAGGACGCCAGATGCGAGTCTCGTTTCCGGCTCCATCCATACGCAAAAAACGCCGCTCTTTGAGCGGCGTTTTGGGTTGTGCGTAATTTGTTGGGCTTGTTGAGGGCGAGATCAAGATAGTAAGGCCGGTTCGAACAGCCAAATTCAGAGCCGCATCATTGGCAGTGCTCCGACGGGGGCAAATAATCAAACGTCTTGGCCGTCCATATACCAAGATCATGAAATACCCCCGCCAAAACTATCTTTTCCAGATTTACAGCGTCCAGCGCGCTGAGCGAGCAACAAAAGTTAATGACTCGGTACACATGATTCCGGTATCCGGTGAAGTCATTGCCGAGGTTTTCGGCATAGCGCTGAAGCAGTTCGTCCAGCAGCTCAATTTTGGTGAGCACTGTTCCATCCTCCTTGTTTGGAGGGGGCTACTTTATCGGCTTGGATGCTTTGTATAAAGGCGCCCAGTGGTGAACGCGTCACGGACATGCATGCTCGGCAGCGTGCATGGCCAAGTAAGCTTTGAGGTTTTCGTCACTGATGCCCAAGGTGCACAAGATTTTAGCCATGAAACTGACCGGAGCAGTACCTGGAGCTGTAACTACGCGCTTATCAGCTACTGCATAGGGGACATCCTGATAGTAAGCCGCTCCACCGTAATTCAGTTTCGACAGGTTCTCTGCCGAGTTGGAAGTGTGACGGAGGTTATCGAGCACACCCGATTGCGCTAGCACACGGGTACCATCGCAAATGCCTGCGACGATGGTGTTTTTTTCATAGGCAGCTCTAACCAGGGCAGTGATATCGGGGGCCTGATCGGTCTGCCAAATAGTACCTCCACATATTATTAGCAGGTCGAGTTCATCAAGCGGGATGTCCTCGATCGCTAACTGCGGGGTGACGATCATGCCGCCAGAGGAGGTGACAGGGGTACCTTCGGGCGTAGCGAAGCGTGTATCAAAGCCGTAATAGGCCCGACCAGTGGAGTTGATCAGGGCGGTTTCCCAATCTGAAAAGTTCTCGGTGAGGATGGTAATGGCACGTGTCATTTAGAGAGTCCTTCTCTGATTACGTTGATAAATATGTGAGGAATCGCCTTTCCTCACATGAGCTCAAAGAGTAACAAGCACGACCGTCAGTTTCTGTCAGTAGTATTTCTCACGAATCACATGCCTGATGACGGCGGAATGATTTGTTACCTGGATACCATTTTTCACCCATTTGGGGCGCGCTGGGCCATTTCGTAGCACACGGCGAGTACCACGCTGATCTAAAGATCATCGCTTCTTGAGTCGAAACTCCTTTCCAATTAAGAGCTTGAAGCAGTGCTAAGCAGCCTGGCACGGTTTCTGCTGTTTTGAATCCATGGATAATTGGATACAAAACTGCAAAAGGTGACTTTATGCAATTCGCTCCCGCTTACGTTGAACGTCAGCCCCTGACCGCCGAGGAGGAGGCTTACAACTTTCTGCTGGAAGCGATCTGTGGCGGCCGTTACCGCAAAGGCGACCGGTTGATCGCCGAGGACATCGCCACTGAGATCGGCATGAGCCGCATGCCGGTGCGCGAAGCCTTCCGACGCCTCGATGCTCAAGGCCTGGTGACCTTGCGACCCAACCGCGGAGCCATAGTCAGCGGCCTGAACATCGACGAACTGCACGAAGTCTTCGAGATGCGCAGTGCCCTTGAAGGCCTGGCCATCCGTGTCGCCGTGGCCAAGATCGGCGAGCGTCAGCTGGCGGCGCTGGAGCGCATGCTGGACGAGATGGATGACTACCGCGACGAAAGCGCCGAATGGGTCAGCCGTCATCGGGCTTTCCATGAATACCTGTGCAGCCTCAGCGGCCGTCCGCGTTTGATGAAGCAAATCTCGGCCCTGTATTCGCTGATCGAGGCACCCATGCGCCTGTGGCTGCAACACGGTGAAAAGCCCTTGAGTGCCCGCCAGGAACACGCGGTGATCCTTGACGCCATTCGCTCAGGCGATGCCGACCAGGCCGAGTCGGTGGTGCGTCAGCACATCGAAGGCACAGTGCCGGCACTGATTCAGTTCCTGCAATCGGAAAAATAGAATCGGGCTCGAGCCCGACCGTGTGTTGACTTTGAGTACTGCCCCGTTACTAAACAACTGGAGTGTCTGGTCATGCATAAACGCCGTGTGTTGCTTGCTGCTGTATCCCTGGGACTCTGCGCACAGTGGGCGTTCGCCACGCCCCAAGTGCCCGAGCGACTGCAAAAGGCCGAAAAACTCACGTATTGCTCGGGCATGGACTCGCCCCCCTTGGTGTCTTTCGATGAGGCGCAAAAACCCAGGGGCCTGACTGTCGATCTGGGGCTGGAAATCGCCAAACGGCTGGGAGACAAGCCGGTGCAATGGCGGGTCATTCCGTTCTCTGGGTTGCTGCCTGCATTGCTCGCCCAGCAGTGCGACATGATCGTTGATCAGCTGTTCGACAAGCCCGAGCGGCGGGAGGTGATCGACATCGTCAACTACATGTATTCCAGCCAGTCAGTGGTCGTCCCCAAAGGCAATCCCAAGGGCATCAAAACCCTGGATGGACTGTCTGGGCACAAGGTGGCAGTGCTCAATGGCTCCACGATCAAAACCTTGTTGGACGCCGAGAACGAAAAGCTCACCAAGGCTGGCAAGACACCGATGAAACTGGTGGTTTACAACAGTGACACTGACGCCTTTCAGGCGCTGCGTATCAGTCAGGTGGACGCCTACGGCACCACCGTAGAAACAGCAGGTTACTACGCCGCAATGGCGCCCGATTTATTCGAGGAAGGGGTGCCAGCCTTCAGCCGGATTCTTACGGGTTTAGGGACGCGCAAGGATGATTCCCAGCTCACCACCGCAGTACAGCAGATCATCAGTGACATGCGCAGCGACGGCAGCTATGTGCAGTTGTTGAGCAAATGGCATGTTTCCAGCGACACACTCGACTGAGGCAAGCGCTCGATGAACTTCAATTGGGATGTGTTCTGGCAATACCTTTTGCAGCCCAGCGGGGTGTACCTCACTGGGCTCTGGCTGACCTGCCTGATCAGTGTGCTGGCAATGGCGTTGGGCTGCGTGCTGGGGCTGGCAGCGGCGCTGATGCGTCTGTCGCGCAACCCGTTGCTCAACCTGCCGGTACGGTTCTATGTGTGGCTGATGCGCGGCACGCCGCTGTTGGTGCAAATCGTTTTTCTCTATACCGCTTTGGCGGCCGGCGGCATCTTCCGTTTCGAGGACGTGGAACTGTTTGGTTTGGTGGTACCGGGCAATATTCAGGCAGCGATCATCGCCTTGGGCCTGAACGAAGGCGCCTACATGGCCGAGATCATCCGTGCCGGGATCGGCGCTGTGGACAAGGGTCAGTACGAGGCTGGGCGTTCGCTGGGCATGACCTTCGCCAAACTGATGCGGCGTATCGTTTTGCCTCAGGCGTTCCGGGTCATCGTTCCGCCGTTGGGCAACGAATTCAACGTGATGCTCAAGAACACGACGCTGGTCAGCGTGATTGGCGTGCAGGAGTTGCTGCTGAGTACGCAAATGGTCACGTCGGCGACATTCCGGGTATTTGAACTGTACCTGGTGGTGGCGATTTATTTCCTGCTGCTGACCACCCTTTGGGGCTTCTTCCAGCGTTGGCTGGAAGCGCGTTTCGGACAGTCCGATCGACCCGCACCGCCAGCGGCTGGTAGTCGCATGTTTGGCCGCGGCACGCTCAAATTGCTGAGGGGGCGTTAAGCATGGCGCACAAAAGTGAAGAACTGATTATCGAGGCCCTGGACATTCATAAGTCCTTCGGCAACCTGGAGATTCTCAAGGGGATTTCCTTGCAGGTGCGGCGCGGTGAAGTGGTGGTGTTGATCGGTGCATCGGGTTCAGGCAAGACCACCTTCATTCGCTGTATCAATCTGCTGGAGGACATTCAAGGCGGGCGCATACGCGTCAACGGTCGCGCCATGGGTTACCGTGAGCGCGCCGACGGCAGCCTGGTGCGCGACTCCGAGCGCAACATCGCTCGCCAGCGTCGGGACATCGGCATGGTCTTTCAACGTTTCAATCTGTTCCCCCACATGACCGCGCTGGAAAACATCATTGAGGCACCGATCCAGGTGCTCGGCGTGCCGCGCGCCGAAGCCTCGGAACAGGCCCGGGCCTTGCTCGCCCGGGTCGGTCTGGCGGACAAGGCCATGCATTACCCGTCGATGTTGTCCGGTGGGCAGCAGCAGCGCGTGGCAATCGCCCGGGCGCTGGCGATGAAACCTCAAGCCATGCTGTTCGACGAGCCCACCAGCGCCCTGGATCCGGAAACCGTCGGCGAGGTCCTGCAGGTGATGAAGCAGTTGGCCGATGACGGCATGACCATGGTGGTGGTCACCCATGAAATGGGTTTTGCCCGAGAAGTCGCTGATCGCGTGGTGGTCCTCGATCAGGGCGAATTGATCGAGCAAGGTCCGCCGGAGCAGATCTTCAGTCGACCGACACACCCGCGAACTCAGGCCTTTCTCAGCCGCGTGCTGTGACCTTCTCAGTCAGGGTTTTTTACCCGGCAATGGAACCGGATACCTGCGGCCAATGAATCTTTGTTTGGAAGAACTTTTGCCATGTTGAAATTTTCTGCCCACGAATATCCCTATCCGTCGCAACGTCAGAGTGTGTTTGCCCGCCGTGGCATGGTCGCGGCTTCACAGCCACTGGCCGCCGAGGCCGGCATCGAGATCATGCGCAACGGCGGTAATGCCATTGATGCCGCGATCGCCACAGCGGCAGCGCTTACTGTGGTTGAACCCACCGGCTGCGGCTTGGGCGGCGACGCCTTTGCTTTGGTCTGGAGCAAAGGCCAATTGCACGGACTGAACGGCAACGGCCACGCGCCGGCGGCACTGACGATCGATGCAGTCAAGGCGTGTGGTCACGAGCAGATGCCGCTTTATGGCTGGACGCCGGTCACGGTGCCCGGTTGCCCTTCGGCCTGGGCGGAGTTGTCCAAGCGGTTCGGCAAGCTACCCTTTGCCGAGTTGCTGCAGCCCGCCATCAGTCTGGCCCGGGAGGGCTTTCCAGTGTCGCCGGTGGTCGCCCGACAATGGCAGACCGCTCTGGATGAATTCAGCCCCCATCGAGACCCGGTGCTCGACGCCTGGTTCGACACGTTCCTGATGGATGGCCGTGCGCCAAAGGCCGGTGAATTATTCCGTAACCCGGCGCAAGCCCGAACGCTGGAAGAACTGGCGAACAGCGCTTGCGAAAGCCTCTACCGCGGCGCTCTGGCTCAGCGTCTGGATGCCCATTCCCGCGCCACCGGCGGCTACCTGCGAGCCAGCGACCTGCAGGACTATCGCGCCCAATGGGTGGACCCGATCAGCATCAACTACCGCGGCTACGATGTCTGGGAAATCCCCCCAAGCGGGCAAGGACTGGTGGCCCTGATGACCCTGAAAATCCTCCAGGGTTTCGACTTCGATCACCGAGACAGCCAGCAGACCTGGCATCGTCAATTGGAAGCGATGAAGCTGGCCTACAGCGATGGCCTGCATTACATCACCGATCCGCTGCACATGCGTGTGGCGGTGGCTGATCTTCTCAGCGACAGCTATAGCAGCCAACGCCGTGAACAGATCGTCGATCAGGCTCAGAAACCTTATCCCGGCGATCCCCACGCCAGCGGTACGGTGTACCTGGCCACGGCAGATGCGCAGGGCAATATGGTGTCCTTCATCCAGAGTAACTACCACGGCTTCGGTTCCGGCGTGGTGCTGCCAGACAGCGGCATCGCCTTGCAGAACCGCGGACAGGAATTCAGTCTCGACCCTGACCACGCCAACTGCCTGGCACCGGGCAAAAGAACCTTTCACACCATCATTCCCGGTTTCATCAGTAAAGGTGACGCGCCGGTGGGACCGTTCGGCGTCATGGGAGGCTACATGCAGCCCCAAGGCCATGTGCAGATGGTCATGAATCTGCTGGATTTTGGTCTCAACCCCCAAGCCGCGCTGGATGCACCGCGATGGCAATGGCTGGGAGGCATGAAAGTCGGCATCGAGCAGGGGGCGTCTCGGGACTTGGCCGCTTCGCTGGCCCGGCGCGGACACCAGATCCAGGTTGATTGCGACCTGATCAACTACGGCCGAGGGCAGATCATCATCCGTGACCCGGACACTGGCGTGCTGTGCGGCGGCACCGAGCCGCGGGCCGATTCCCATATTGCTGTGTGGTAACGGGTAGCTGAAAACAAACAAAGACGACTCGGCCTTTTCTGCGCGATAAATACGCTGTGCATCAGTTCGCGGAACTGATGCAGAGTGTGGCCCCGCGAGCTCTTTAGCTTTGTTTAACTGGACGTAGTTGGGGCGCGGTGGGGGCAGCGGAGGATGCGGTGGCGAGATGTGAGTTTGTGGGCTATTGGTTGATGACCCGGCATGAACCGGGAAGACTGGGAGCTACCAATGAAAACGCTGATAGTTGATCACTCTTGGACCAAAATCATCGAGCGAGATGAGTTCGCCAAGGTCGTGCTGGCGGCAAAGATTGAGCAGATCGAAGAAATCGAAGCTGCCATTCGAGCGGTTGAAGGTGAAGAGGCTGCCCGCAATGCTCTAAATGATGGCTTGATAAAGCATGCATTAATGCGCTGCCTGGAGAACTTGCAGGGATCTGCATCCGTAACAGAGCAGGACTACTGGGTCTGTTACGAGTTTGCGACATCCGCTGCGAAGAATGCCGAGCGAATCATTGACGAAGAGCTTTCGCACGTAGGGTCGTGATCGTAGACGCCGCCCTCCGTGACCGGATGATGGCAAAGTGGAATTTCTTGGGTTGCGTGCAGATATCGTCGCCCCGCCTGCCGCGACTCATTAGAACAGGCAACCAGTCTTAATGCCGGAAAGTAAAGCAGCGACTGCTGCGGAAATTGAGCGCTCCATCCAAGCCCTGAACAAAATGGCAGAACGCCTCTGGGGCGATGGTCGGGAGACTGAGGCGAAAGCCCTCCTCGATGCCTTGGATGCGTTAAACAGGGCGCTCGATCGGATCAGAATTGGAGAGAGCCGCCGGGTTCTTCATTAAAACGTACACGTCCCAGCTGAAGGCTGAGTGTACAAACAGCGAGACAGATGGCTAATGGGGCTGCTCAATTTTTTATCCGGCCTCCTCGGTGGTCTCGCTAATCTTCAGCCTTACGAAAAGCCTCGCAGGGTCTTCACGCGCGGCTTTGTTGCATTCTGCGTGCTGGTGGCTGTTTTTGAGCTGATAGCGCTGAACCAGTTCTATGGCGCGCGCGGCTGAATTCTAGCTAACCGTGAAGAGATAGCGGCCAGCGAACGCTGTTTCTGTATCGGTTGCGGCCTGTGGCTGACGCCTTTTGAAGTCCTGAAGTGGTATCAGGAGAAGCATGCCTGCTGTCCGGGCTGTGGGCTGACCGGGGTCGTCGTCGGCTCTAAGTCAGGTCTTCCGCTTGATGAATTCCGGAGCAACATGGGAGTCGAGTAGTACGAAAATCCGCCCGTTGGGCAAACCCGGAACCCGACATTGAGCGGGTTGTGTTCGGTCGGCAGGAGGCCGGAGATGCAACGCTTTGGGTAACTGACAGCGCTGCTGTCTGAGCGCTGGTAGTGATCGGATATTTGAGTGGGGGCTGTGAGTGCAGCGGCCTGTCTCTGAGGATCTACCCAGAAGCGGACTCGAACACTCTTGCCTATTTGTTCAGGCGCAGGACCAGAGGCTCAAGTGAGGGGCGCTTGCTTTTCCATTCTTCTTTCGTGATGCCGAGGAGTACCACGTCAATCCGGCTTCCATCTTTTAGAATGTTCTTGCGTCGAACGCCCTCAAGTTCAAAGCCAAATTTTTGGTGCATCTTAATCACTGCCGGATTCGTTTCCAGGACCTCGCAATTAAGCTTCTCTATGCCTGCTTCATTAAATGCATAGTCAAGCATCCAGAACTCTATGATGCTCCCTAGCCCTTTTCCTTGAATCTCTGTGTCTAGATAGAACGCCCAGTCAGCTGTTTTCTGGACTGCATTAATGGAGTTCAGTGAAACAATACCGATGGCCTGCCCATTTCTGATGGCTACGAACACCGCTTGGCGACTGTTTCCCTTCAAAGAGGCCAACCAACCCTCGTGCTCGCTCTCTGTAATTTCGTGGGAGGTGTACATGTACTTTCGAACATCCTCCTGGTTTCGGAGCGTACGCACATGAGCTTGAACGGCGTGGCTGGCGTCAACCAATGGCATGAATTGCATCCGAGTGTCCTTGTGTGGGTGTGAAAAAAGACAGAGTTCAATCGGGGAAGGAGCAGGTCTGAGTTTGGTGTCGTGAATCCTCCGTGAAGGTATCGACATAGCAGCGGATTTCTTGAACGGATGGGGGGAGGGTACGGTCGGCAGGACGCCGCAGGTAGGGTCGAAACGGGCTGAGTTATGGAACGCTTCCATGACAGTTTTGGAACACATGCCCAGCGGCGAGATTGCCGCCCAACCCCAGAAATAAGATGGCGGAGGCGATGGGATTCGAACTCATGGACCTGTTACGGTCGACGGTTTTCAAGTCTGAAGACTAATCCTTATTTTTCAACACCTTAAGTTAAGTTCGTTTCCGCTAGACATTATTCCTTGATGGTCTGGAGGCCTCTGAAATCAAGGGGTGCGAATTTATTTGCGGAAACGAATTAGACCGGTTTTTTGGTGTTTTGGGTGGGTTCATAGCTACAACCGAGAGACTGCGCTTGGTGGAAAGCGACTTTCGTCTGAAGTGGGATTTTGGAGCCGAGCCGGTCAATCGTGACAGGCAGAAAACAGCCGATTGTTGCCTGTCGCCAAGGGCAGTAAACGACCCATTGCAAGCGATCGCAGCCAATACAGTTACGGTCAGTTTGCCCGCGCCGAGAGTCGCGTCGTGCAAGATCTACCCGGTTGCGCCGCACTAGAGCATCACGCTGCGTCAATGCCTGTTGCAACCGCCGAGCCACTGCTACGCCAGGACAATACGTTTGAGCTTGGCGTTCAGTACGGCGAACGCCGCTTCGGTACTGGCCTTGTGGTTGGTGATGAGCACGTCGATACGTTCTGGCGGGCAGAAAGCGACGCGGCTCTCCACGCCGATCTTGCTGTAGTCGGCGAGGATGACCACGCCTTCGGCATTGTCGGCCATGGCGCGCGCCACTTCGGCTTCGCGGTGGTCGTAGTTGCTGGCACCGCGCTGGGCGTCGATGCCGACGGGCGATAACAGCGCGAGATCGGCCCGATAGCGGCCAATTTCCGCCACCGTGGTGCCGCCAACCGTAGCGGGAGCACGGTCGTCGAGTGAACCGCCCAGTACGATCACCTCGTTGTGCTGGCCGCCTGGCACAGCGGGATTACGCAATTGCAACGCCACGTTGAACGAGTTGGTGATCACGGTCAGCCCTCCCAGCTTAGCCAGCTCTTCGGCGAGGATGACGGTGGTGGTGCCCGCGTCGATAAACACAGTCTGTCCGTGCGACAGCAGACTGACCGCTGCGCGCGCGAGGTCACGCTTGAATTTGACGTTGATGTTCGCCCGCTCGGCGATGGGCGCTTCGTCTTCAATGCGGATGGCGCCGCCGTGTATCCGCTTCAACTCCCCCTGTTCTTCCAGAGCGACCAGGTCGCGTCGCACCGTCTCGCGTGAAACGTTCAGCTCCGTGACGATGCGGTCGGTGGTGACGCGCTGCAAAGTCGATAGGAGTGCGCGGATCCGCTGGTAACGCTCTTCTTGCCACATACCGGGTGTCCCTGCTGTTCGAGTCGCCGTCCGAGCACGCATTGTGGAGGGGCGTCAGTCGCTGTCAAGTTTGGCGCGGCCTCATGATCATTGGGCTGGCGCAGCCTGCGCGTCATATTTGTGTGATATTGAGGCATTATTGTTTTTTTGTGTATTTGGAGCTAGCCTCGTGGCCGGACGGTTTCTTCCCCTCGTCCGCATTTCGAAACACGCTTTCGCCATTGCCTCGGTTGTAACCTCTCATCTAGAAGTAGGAGCTATGCCATGCAGCGTCGCCAGTTTCTGAACACCCTCGCCGCCGTTTCCGTTGTCAGTCCGCTGTTGTTGTCATCCCGCATAACGCAAGCCGCCACGCCCCCGGCCACACCAAGTGCGCTGGACCCGGCGCGCTGGTCGCCGCTCAACCAAAAGCGTCTGCAGGCGGTGATCGATGAACACGGCGTCAAGAGCGCGTCCTACCGCCCTGACCAGCGCCCGTACGCGGTGTTCGACTGGGACAACACCTGCATCATGAACGACTGTGAAGAAGCGCTGCTGGTCTACCAGATCAATCATCTGCAGTACAAGCTGACGCCCGATGAGTTCGCTGAGGTGGTGCGTCAGGACGTGCCGAACGGCGCGTTCATGAAGGACTACACCTCGGTGGACGGCAAGGCGGTCAAGATGGAAGACATCGCCAGCGACGTAGAAGCGGATTACCGCTGGTTGCACGCCAACTACAAGGGGCTCGCCGGCGACAAGAGCCTGGAAGAGATTCAGGCCAGCGAGCAGTACAAGGATTTTCTCGCCAAGCTCTACTTCATGTACGACGCGATCTGCGACAGTTACCCGGTGGAGATCGGCTATAAGTGGATTCTGTATTTCTACAAGAACATGACCACGGCTGAGTTGCAGGCGATGGCCGAGGCTTCCAACAACTACGCCATCGGCGACGCGCTGCGCAAGGTCAAGTACGAGAGCTCACGCACGTTGCCGGGCAAGGCCGGGGTGGTGGCGGATACGCACTTTCATGGCATCCGCATCCATGAGGAAATCCGCGGCCTGATGCACACGCTGCGCGCCAACGGCATCGACGTCTATGTCAGCACCGCCTCGATCGACGATGTGGTACGCGTGTTCGCGGGCAATCCTCATTACGGATACGGCGTGCCGCCTGAGAACGTGATCGGCCTACGCATGGCGATGGAAGGCGGAAAGTACACCACTCGCTATCAGCCGGACTGGCACTTCAACTACGGGCCGGGCAAGACCGTCGGCATCAAGAACGTGCTGGTTAAACAAAAGGGCTATGGCCCGGTGTTGGTGGCTGGCGACAGCGATGGCGATGCCTGGATGCTGCGCGACTTCAACGATACGGCGGTGGGGGTGATCGTCAACCGCATGAAGAAGGGCGAGATCGGCGCCGACAGCCAGCAGGCCGCTACCCAGTTGGGCACCCCGAACGCCCGCTTCATCCTGCAGGGGCGCAACGAGCACACTGGCCTGATGATTCCAGACGAGAAATCGCTCAAGTACGGTAAAGACGAGCTTAAGCTGCTGGCTTGATGGCACTGGCTCGCGGGTGGCCGGCGGCCATCCGCGAGCCGCAGTGCAACTCGCCTTGTACCTGCGGGAATGATGATTCTGCGTTGGAAAGTCGATACCGCTACCGGCCCGAGCGAGTCAGTCGTATCGAGTCAAAATTGTGAGTGGCCCTGGATTTACGAGGCGCGCCCCACAGACCGCTTTTGGCCGAATCCTATCGGGAAGCCATAGGAAGCACGCTTTGCCCCATCAATCGTGTAGCAAAACTAGGGACGGAGTGGCGACTGTGTAGGGCTAAGTTGCGGAAATAATAGAAAAGATGCGGAAACGATTCAGAAACAGGGATGCAGAAGTCACATCCCCAGAAACGACAAAGCCCTGAAAAATCAGGGCTTTGTCGTATAAAGATGGCGGAGGCGATGGGATTCGAACTCATGGACCTGTTACAGTCGACGGTTTTCAAGACCGATATTCAAAGCCGCTAAAACCGTGGCCTGTAGCTCTTTTTCGTTACAGTACTTTTGTTTTTCGGCTCCTCTGTAGACCGCATTCTACATGGGGCCAAGTTTGAGTTTTGTAACGGGTTTTTGGACTATTTTGACGGCTTTGCAATGGCGCCGATGCGACGGTAAACGCGTTCCGTGATGTCGCCCTTGGTGTGACCCAAGAGCAGGCTCGCATCACCGACGTCGAGGATTTCTGACGCGGCTTTTGGTCTGATGTCACGGAACTGGAAGCTGCCGATTTTCTCGGCCAGCAGAGTGTCTCCAATCTCGTCAGCCTCTTTTTTGGCCTTTTCACGGGCCTTGTCCCACCGGTCACGAAGCATCTTCGCGGTCATGCGCTTGCCGCGCGCGCTCACAATCAGATAACTGCAAATGTGCTGAGCGTTGCGCTCGGCCATTTTTGCGATCAGCAGCCCCAGGCTGTTTGCCTCGTCGCCGTCGACCATCTGGATCCGCAGCTTCTTGTGTGTCTTGTTCTGCTGCACACCCAAATATTTCCCCTCGACATCATCCTTCCTCATGACCAGAACATCTGCCGGCCTTTGCCCGGTCAGATAAGCTAGGTCCATCGCGTCTTTCAGCTCTTGAGCTGCCTTCTTGTAAACAGCATCCCAAACCACATCATTCGCGTAATAGTCCCGCGGCGTTTCCTTGTTTTTGCGCACGCCCTGGCAGGGGTTCTCCTTGGTCGTCAGCCCCCATTCCCGGGCGATATTGAAGATGTGGGAGAGGGTGGCGATCTCACGGTTAGCCCGCACCTTCGCTGTCCGTGCATCCCGGTACCCGGCAATCGTGGCCGGGGTGATCGAGTCGATGGGGGCGCTATCGAACATCGGTCGGAGCTGCTTGATCTCCGCCAGATTGTCTTTCTGGGTGCGCGGTGCTTTTTTGGAGACGATGTCGCGGATGTACCGGTCGAAGATGCCCTTCATCGTGCGTAGGTCGAGCGGCTTTTCCTTGGCTTCAAGTTCTGCCCATTTGATCCTGGCTTTGTCCAGGTCTTTGCCCAGTGGGATCGCCTTGCCGGTCAGGTCCAGGTAGTAATAGGCAATCCAGTCCTTTCCGCTTTTTCGTTTCCGCGTCCACTGATACATCCGGGGCGGCAAATTGCGTGTTTCGGCCTTGCGGGGTCGCATGTCAGTTCACTCGTGAGAAATCGGGCGTCCATGCCGGGGCCGCCGGCGGTGGGTTGGGGTCAGCGATGGTCGGGGAGATCACCCCTAACTTCATGCGGGCGTACATGCGGCCCACCAGTGGACGCTTACCGCGGCTTTCGACGAACACCCAATGACGATCAATCAGCCAGCGCCGCTGGTAGGCCCTGGCCTTGTAGCCGGTGAGCTCGGCCAGTTCCTCGTCGGAGAGGATTTCGGTTTCCATAAGGTATTGCTCCATGCCGCCTATGGCAGCAGAAGGTGGCTATTTGATATTTTATTTATGCTTGGATATGATTGGCGTGCGTTGGCCGAGTGGCTTAAGGCACCAGGCTGATACCCTGGCGTGTGAGTAATCGCACCACTGGTTCGAATCCAGTACGCCCCGCAAAGCCCCTTCCAGAAATGGAGGGGGCTTTTTTATGGTTTCTTAAAATTCCCCACCCAGACTCATGGTGTGGCCCGGAACATATCGCGGAATCACCAGCCTTTGATGATTTCGGGCATGAAAATTCCTCTCCCGCGGTACACCGGCAGGCTGTTGAGTTGGGGTAGGGATTAGGACAGAAGGTCTGGCGCTGGACGTTTAGCGCGGCGAAGCGGGATGCTGTGCTTGCGAAAAAAATCCTTACGAGCTGCGAGCCAAGCCTTATAGGCGTAACCGCTACGCGAACTGTAAGGATAGGACTCGTCGATGGCCTTGCTGATTGCCGGCGGATCGTAGCCGTCTCGCTTGGTCCGTCGGTACGTCGAGTCCATGCGCTGCCAGCTTTCGGCGTACCAGCTCATTGCGGGCGCCTCTGGAAGTCAGTACAGCGGACAATAACGGTCTGGCCGTCGACCTTGATCACCGGCATGGTGATGAACGGCAAGTGACTACAATTGCGGTGGGCGTGGGTGCAGGTGGCGCACATTCCGCCTTTGGGTTGATAGTTCATCGCCGCGGCCCCTTGCAGATCAGCCAGGCCATGTAGAGCGGTGCGAAGATCATGGCGTCACCCGCTTGAACTCGACGACCCAGACCCACGGGTTCGTGTCCCAGTCGCCACCAGTTGAATTCCAGAGATTGGCGAACGCCCAGCGCGGCGCGCCAAGACACTGCTCATGGGTGGTGGTCTTGTCCCACGCCCATCCGTTGCGCTGTGGATGGCTCGCATCCGGCGCTGGGCAGTCACCTACGTCCTTTACCCGACCGCCATCGTGGAAGCAGTTGCGCCCATAGTCAGTGAAGAAGCAGCCCTCGGCCTCGGCCTGCTCGTCGCTGATGTCCTGCAACCGCTCGGCGCGGACGTCGGTGATTTCCAGAAGGATGCGGGAAGCCCAGCGTGGCATGTGAATGCTGGGCCGCCACCGAATCAGTTCCTCTTCGCCTTCCCAGTTCGGCACCCCGTCGGCCCGATAAATGACCTCGCAATCGGTGCGCTCGTCTTCTGGAACGCCGACATCGCGGTAATCATTGATGAAGCAGGTCTCGCGCACCCACAGCCGGTCGCCACGGTTGCCGTATGGGCATCCACCGTACATCGCCAGTTCGGCGACGCACTCAGCCTCGGTTGCTCCGAAAGCGCCAAACCCCCACCGAGGATGGTTTTGAACGGTCGCCATCCATCTGTGCTCTTCGTCTTCGGAGCTGATTTGGTGCGGGATATGGTGCCCCTTGAGGGGGCGTCGGGTTACCGTTTTTCGGCCTTCAAGGATGGCGCGAACCATTGGTCCACTGAACAACATAGGGCGTTCCTTGTGGAGGCCGATGGTCGAGGCTGCTTTCGGTTTGGCCATCTGGGTGAGGCAGCGCTTGCAGGTGACCTGATCGCGCTGGCGGGTTCCGTTCCAGTCTGCATCCGAATTCTCGTCCAAATGACAGGCAGATGCCGAATGCCACTCTCCGTTCTGGTCGGATCCTGAGCTGATCGTCAGGTGCAATTTTTTGGTCATGGTTTCACCTGCCGGCCCCAGACGCATACAGGGCCGTCCTCGGCGTCGTTAATCGACAGGATGAACCAGCCCGGCTCAGTTGGTTGTTGAATCTCCCACGCAGAGCAATCGACCTGGCCGTCGTTCATGTAGGCATCGAACACATCGGCGTCGACGTCGCTCTCCATGTAGGTGATCTTCGTTTCCACCTGGTGGCGCTTGCACCAGTCATTGAACTGCTCTTCGGTAATTTCGTCGTCGAATTCCGAGAGGTAGTCAGGGTGCGACCACCAGCCGTCCGCATCGCGATGGACCGGAAGCGAATCAATCAAAACAGTTTCTTCAGGCATGACTGTTCCTTTGCCGCTATAGCGGCTGACTTAGAAGGGGGAGGGAGTAGCTGTGCTTTACTGATGCCTAAATGCCGCACGCCGCGAGCAAAAGGATGCCTAGCCGTGGTTAAATATTTTCCGTTTGTGCTAACGCTGTCGATGAGTGCGGCGTTTGCGTATGAGCCTGATCGAGCATTAAACAATCTTGCGCACGAGCTTGCTGAGTGCGCCGGGTTTTACGTGGTCTCAGCGAAAATTCTCGAGTCTCAGAACCCTGAACTAGCTGAGCGAAGTAACAAAGCCGCAGATACTGCGCTGGATTACTCCAAAGCTCTTACCAGTGCGAAGCTGACTCGCGCCAGAACCGAAATGGCGATTAAGTCGATGTTGAAAGATTTGGATAATGACGTCTCGAACTTTTCCATTCTGCTGAACAAATACGCTGACCAATGTGGCGAAACTGTTTCTGACCCGGTCAAGCGAATGGACTATTGGAAACAAAAGCAGGGCTGATCATCCTGCAATCTCCATCGATACCAGATCATGGGCATTCACTACCGTCTGCTGCGGCTGTTCTTGGCGCAACGCCTGCTGCACCGCATGGATAATGCGTTCGAGATAGGCGTAATCGGGGTTTGGCTCGGTTGTATCATTCGTCATGTGCCACCACTCGTCGCCGAACAGCCTGGTCATCAGTTCGCTGTGCGCGCCGTGGAGATGATCAATTGATGGTGAGTCACGAAGATCTTCAGCCGCGTCGAATAGTTCGCGCGCCTCATCTGATCCATAAAAAAACCGGCGCCGTTCTTTCAGCACCAGGCGCTGCGCTTCGTTTGCCAGGGCTTCACCGCTGAATTGCCGCGATCTCAGCGATTGGTCGAAGTAACCGATGATGTAGCTGGTGTTGAGCTCGCAGAAGAACTGCGCGACGGTGTGGCCGTCCCACATTCCACCCCAATAAGCCGTCCAGCTCTTGCCCCAGCAACTGACGGTGATTTTGCCACGGCATGGGGCCAAGCCCTCAAGGAACACGGTGATCGGATCGAGCCGTGGTTCGCCAGTGATCACCAGCTTCGTGACAGTCGAGCGCTCAACCAGCAGCGGCTCGGCCGGTTTGTTTTCTGTGGGCATGGGGCGTCCTATGCCGGGTCATGCCCGGGCGGTTATTTGAGGAGATTGGAAAAGCCAAAGATGAGTCGAGAGGCGGGCCGGCACTTTGAAGCCGGATGTATTGGTAAGAGAAGCTTCTTGCCCACCCCTACCGATTAACTGAGGGCTACCCAATGAGACACATCGCTGAAGAACTCGTCCGGCAGGTGCTGATCGATCAGGCGATCAATCAAATGTACCGCTTGATCGAATGGCTCAACACGGCGCCATGGCAGATATGGTTTGCGTGAGTCAGGCCGCAAGGCGCTGGTAAAGCTCGATGATGTCGGCGGCGTTGGCCGCGACCAGCGCCTCGGCCTCGTCTGGACAGACGCTGTTGCCGATCAGCCGCACCTGATCAGTCTTGTTGATGTCGCGCCACTCTTCGGCGCCGGTCACTGGGTCGACGAACAGCCCGCGGTCGATGATGTAGTCCTTGTCGAATCCCTGGGCTGCTTTCAGTTCTGGTGGCTGCAGCATGCGCAGGGTGATGTCCACCAGCACATAGCCACCGACCATCACCATTTCAGCCGGATCTTTGAAATGCTCCGGCAGGTATTCATGCATGAATGCCGCACAACGGCGGGAGCCTTCCATCTGCTCAGGCGTCAGTGTGTTCGGCACCTGAACGACCTCAACCAGTGCTACCCGGTCTTTCGTGGGTAGCGTGTGCATCGGCTCGGCCAGAGATATCCCGTCCTTCTCGTTGCCGTAGTACTTCACCAGGTAGGCGTTGACCAGCCGCTGATTGGCGCCGGACTGGCAGATGGTCGAGAGCGGCGAGTCGGCGGCGCGGCCATCACCGTCGTAGAACCCACCGTTCGCCTGTTCAAAGAACGCCGCCGATACCGCATGGTGCCCGGTGCTGGTAGCGACCACGCCAAGCGGGCTGGCAACGTCTGCCCCAACTGACCCTTTCCGAAGGGTGACCATGTTCGCCGAGACAAGCGCTTGCTCGCCGCGGTTGGCGCCAGTGACCGTGCGGAAGGGGTCATTAGGCGAGTAACCGCTTCGCTCACCGTGGTGAGTAAGGTGGGTCAGATGGCAAGCAGCCATGGCGAAGTGGCCGCCTTTGACCTGGGCGACCTGAGTACGCAGTGGTTCCTGCGCATCGAAGTTGCGTTGTGCAGAGCCGTTGGCGCACTCGGTGAGGAATGGCGCGACGACTGGCTGCACCAGGGCGTGGTGAGTGCCGCCGGCGCTGATGGTCGACAACGCTTCGTCCGTGCCGTGGGTGCTGGTGTGTGATTCCGAGGTGCCCCGCATCGGGACAATGAACGGCTTGGCGCTGGTCAGCACATGACGCCAGCAGCCTTTGGCAACGCGGCGCATAGTGTTCTCAGCCATAGGCTTCTCGCGGAAGATGGTGCGGCCAAGATTGCTCCAGTCGATGCACTCAGCAGCGGTTCGCCATGGCTGCTGTTTGGCGGTCGGCACCTTGTGGCGCTTCGGCGCTGGCCAAACGATCGGCTTGCCGTCACTTCGTGCCACCAGGTACAGGCGCTTGCGGATAGTTGGGGTGCCAGCGTTCGCCGCGATGCGTTCGCGCCATTCGACGTCGTAGCCCAGGCCGCGCACCAGCGCTTCCATCGGAACGAACTCGCCGATGGCGCCCATGATCTCCAGCATATCCGGGTGATCGGCGGGCAGCCCGACGCTGATAGCAGCAATGAACGCCTTGAAGGTGCGCCCGCGTTCGGCCTTGATCGGTTGGCCTTCATCGTCGATCGGTCCCCAGTCGCAGAACTCCTCAACGTTCTCGAGGAAGAGCAGCCGTGATTTTGTGATGAACAGCCAGCGGATCACCACCCATGCCAGCCCGCGAACGCCTCGGTCACGCGGCGCGCCACCCTTAGCTTTGCTGTGATGCCGGCAATCAGGGGATGCCCAGATAATCGCCACTGGCTGGCCGCCGGTTGCTTTGCGAGGGCACACTTCGTACACGTCGGCGACATAGTGCTCTGTCTGTGGGTGGTTGGCGCGGTGCACGGCCAGGGCGATTGGGTTGTGGTTTACCGCTACGTCCGGTTCCCGATACGCCCGGGCAATACCGGTGCTGGCGCCACCGCCGCCGGCGAACAGGTCCACCACCAGTTCCTTTTCGAACGGCAGGCCCATGGTTGGCTGACCATGGATGAACTGGGGAAACATCTGTTGTGCAGACATAAAGGATCCTCGCCGGCTGGCATGATTCGAAAGTTAGTGATTGAGAGGTGTCGGGTGTCAGGCAGCGTGAGACTTTGCTGGAACCCAGTCAGCGAACCCGACCTTTGGCGCGCCGGTTTTGGCATTCAAGATCGGCTTGCTCTTGGCGTCGACCAGCACCGCCTTCGTGCGAATCTTCAAGTCGCGACAAACGATGCTGACCCTGGCCATCTCCATGAACTGCTGCGCGTACTGGGGGGGCGTCGAACATCGGAGACAGGCGGACGCATTTCTTGCCGGCCATGATCCTTGCCACCTCGACCTCAACTGCCAGCTCCCACTCAGCGATGGTCCGCTCAACCATCTTTCCGTTTTCCATCTTGTAGGTGTTGGTGTGCTCTTTGGCCTCTTCGCGAGCCCAGTTCTCACTCATTCCGAATACGGCAAAGGTGCTCATGGCATCACTCCAGGCAGTCGAGCGCTTTTTTGCAGCAGCTCGTTAAGTGAAAGCTCCCGATCGTCTGGGTCCATTGCTCGCTTGATCCACTGGCAGGCCTCAGCGGCACCATCGCGAAGATTTTCGAGTTCGTCTTCGTCATCGCTCGCCTGGCTTTCGAGGCGGCGGATGTCTTCACGCAGCTCTTCACGCTCGGCGCTCGGGTCGATGCTCTGCGAGGTGAAGCGTCGGGTCAGTTCGGCGGCGGCCGCCGGATCAAGAGCGGCGTAGTGCAGGCACTCTTCGTCGCTCAAAGCATTTGCAGGAATGCTCATTGGTTACCTCCAGGCAAACGCCTGCCTCGCCGGCTGGCGTGATTCGTTGAAGTGGGGTATTTGTGTTCGGCCTGGCATGGGGCCGGAAACGGAGGAAAGATGAAGAGCACATATCGCGACGTGCTAAAACGAATCTATAAATCGAACTCGGTTCATGCGCTGGATGTGATCAGCAGCATTGAGCGCTCACACGGTGATCACCGGGACTTCTATCCGCTTGTCGCCCTTATAAACTCAGGACACATCGGCTACACCGGCGCAGCACCTGATCCGTCAGTTGATTTTGCTGACACCATGTTGACCCACACGTTTCAGTGCTATTCCCAAGGCCCGGGCAGGCAGCATTACAAAACAGCTACAGTGATTCGTGGTGCAGAAAGTGAAGACGTGTATTTCTTCATAGGCCCCAAAGGAATCGAATACTTCGAGACGAAAAGGTCAGACAACAAAAAGATTCTGATCTCCGCAGGTTTCAGTCTTTTGGCGGGTGTGACGGTTGCAGTTATTTCCTTCCTACTGAAACAATCAACGCAATAGTTCAGCGCGCTCAGGTGCGCCGAACCTTGAAAAAGCACATGGCCTTGCCGCTATCGAAACAATCTTCCAGGCGCTTGAATGCTTGATACTTTGCCTGGCTTCTGGTCGCCGCCCAGACGCGCTCAACGTAGCGTCTGGCATCTCCGATATCGTGCACTACGTCGAACCAGTCGTAGCACTTCGCGGTCATCACCTGCCATTCTTTTAGAGGCAGGGTCTTTGCCATCTCGCCATATTGCATTTCGTGGGTCGGGTGATAGTTGCTGATCCGCTTCTTGGGGTCCTCATCCAGTACCACGCCGATGTAATGACCGCGATCAGCCAGGATAACGCCAGGCTTTCCGTAGGCGATGACGCGGCGGCCGATTTCGGCGGGCACCTGATAGTGCTGCCGGACGTATGCGCAGTTGTGGCTCATGGTGATATTCCAGTCAGGTGCCGCCATCCGATCGGGGCGGCTTGCAGATTGTTCAGGCTGCCGCGCGCTTGAGCTGCTCGGTAAGTTGGGTCGGCAAACCGCGTAGAGTCAGCGTGCCACCGGCTTCGTCGAATTCGATCTTCGATCCGAGCAGATGCTGCTCGAAGCTGATCGACAGGCCCTCGGCGCGGCCAGTAAAACGCCGGAATTTGTTGAGGGTCTTCTTGTCCGGCGGCAGGGTGTCGGAAAGTCCATAGTCGGTGGCCTTGATGAAGTCCGCGAAAGCCTTTGGATGGTCCTCATCGATCAGCTCTGATAGCTCGTTGAGGGTGATTGGCTCGCCCATCTTGGCTTGGGCCATGGAGTAGCTGACGAGGGTCTGGGTCTTCTCGCGGGCGGACTCTTCGCCCAGATCCTCGCTTTCAACGAAGTCACTGAACGCCTTGAGCAAGGTGCGGGTTTCACCCGGCCCATCGATCCCTTCTTGGCAACCGATGAAGTCGCGGAAATACTCGCTGACCTTGCGACCCTGCTTGCCCTTGAGATACGAGATGTACTGGCGCGACTGTGGGTTGTTCTTCCACTCACTGAGGTTGATGCGCGTGGCCAGGCGGATATGGTCCAGGTCCAGACGCTTGACCGTCATCAGGTGCAGCTCCTCGGTCATGGTCACCGCTTCGGTTTCCTGCACCAAGGCAATGATCAGGTAATCGGTCAGGCCTTGCTGGTAGTGGCAGAAGAGGGCATGCCCGCCAGTGGTCAGGTTCGATTCTTCCATCAGCTTGGTCAGGTGCTCGACGGCAATGGTGCTGAACTCGAGGAAATCAGAGCCACCTGCCAGGTATTTGGCGAGCCATCCACTGAGTGGGTGAGCGCCTGACTCATGATGAAATAAGCCCCAGGCCTTACCGGCGGTGGCGTTGTAGCTCTCGTTGAACTGCTGGACAAGATCGTCGCGGGCCTGACTCTTGACCTGCTCGGCGCCGCCGAGGAACAGAGCAGTCGGGCTGCCGTCGGGCTTCTTGTCGATCTTATGAATCACGCTGTGGAGAACAGGCATTGCGGTTACCTCGGGTAGGCGCCGCCCTCCGTGACCGGATGCGACAGTGGAATTGGAGGGGGAGATATTGCTCCATCGACAACGGATGGCATTTTGATATAGTCGGGATCGAATCGAAGAAGGGCTCCCGATGTACCAACAACAGTATTGGGTTGAGTTACAGAACCTTAAGGCGCACGTCTACTACCTGGAGCTGTATCAGCTGGGATCTGAGTCTGTTGAACGATGGATCAGCATCATTCTGGCTATTGCATCGTCGGCGAGCATAGGTGGGTGGGTGATCTGGAAGGATTACGCTTTTGTTTGGGCGTTTTTTATTATGATCACCCAGGTTATATCGGTGGTTTATAAGTTCCTCCCTTTTAAGGCGCGAATAAAGCCGCTGGCTACCGCAGGAGTAGAGCTCTCTCTTTTAGCTGATGATGCTGAAAAAGGCTGGTTTGATGTAGCCCAAGGAAATCTGACTGAGCGTGAAATCAATGACAAACGTTTTGCGATACGGAAGAAAAAGTCTGCTGTAATGAAGTCAGCTTTTTCAGGAATGGTTTTTCCAGAAAATGAAAAGCTGATGGCCAAAGCAGAAGATCAAATGCGGAAATATTTCAAAAGCCATTATCAGGAGCTTCAAGATGAGCGATAACAAACCGTCTACCGGTCACAAGCGGCCATCGGGCCCAACCCAAGCAAATGACAGAGGTCTACCGCCGGTACAAAATACTTTGCCAATGCCTAAAGTACAGCCGCCCAAAAAAGATAAGTAACCACCCAAAATTCAAACGGGTGCGAAGCTCTCGTCGCCCGGGTCTTTGCGTAGCTCGCGCAAACTCTCATCCCGAAACATCCGCGCCACGTTTTCGCTTATCTGCACCTTGTGGCGCGGACTTTCCATCACTTGATAGGAGAGAGTCGGTCCGAGCGCATGAGCGTTCAGAATCAGGTTCTGCACCGCTTCGTTGATTTCCGTGACACCATTCCAGGCCATCAGCTCATCAAGCTTCTGCCGGGTGCCCAGCCTGACCCGATGCCGCAATTCCTTCTCGTCGTACTGGATTCGTTTCTCGGCAGCTTTGGCCGATCGTTCCTTTCCACTCTTGGCCATGCCCTGCCTCTTCAATTCCACTGGCCGGTAATGCCAGCCAGGTTTGTCGTTTGCGTTGTTGGGTGCGGAAACGTCTCACGCTGCTACCTTCACCTGATTCCACGCACCGACAGCTTCGAAGATGCGATAGGCGTGGGCTTCGTCGAGCGACACCGCTTCGGGAATCGCGATCCAGCCCGATGCAACCAGGTGCTGCGGGTTCGCGCTGTCGCGGATGTCCCGGTAGCAATGCTCGATCACTTCTTCAAGGTGGTCGGAGAGGTACATGCCGTCCGGTGCGATCTCCACCGACTTCAGGTAACGATTGCCGGCGTGATCAATGCACAGCGCACTGAGGAAGATCGTCCAGTGGTGGGCAATCTCGCACACAGCCTGACCAATTTTCCCGGGAGCGATGTTCTTGAGCGACTTGTAATTGATCATCCCCTGCCGGCCGCTCGGGTCGATGTTGACCACCGCGACGTGGTTGGTTCGCACCAGGGACCGGCACGACCGATCGATTCGCGCCTTGATGTTGTGCGGTTTGCGCTTGCTCATAGTGAGTCCGCCATCTTGCGAAGAGCCCTGCGCTCGGCCAGAGACAGCGGCTTGGGGCGCCGCTTGGGTACCGTTTCAGGGTCTATTTTCTGTGAGCGGGGCGGCGGCAGTGGATTGCGCGGCGGGCTTCTCAGTTGGGCGATCTGCCCGCCGGCAGCCAGATACTGGGCGACCTGATCAGATATCGCTTCGGCCTGTGGCCGGTGCTGTTCGACCAGATTTAGGTGGTTGCTGATCATGGCTGCCTCATTTGATCCGGATTGAGCTCTCGCCGCGCTCCAGGTGAGCCCAAACAGGCTCCTCCAACAGTTCGGCCTCGGCGTCTTCGCCGGCTTCAATGCGTTTGCGTACCGCGGCGTTGTGATCGCGGATTTCTTTGAGCTTCGCCGCAATCGTCTTTTTGTCCGGCGAGAACACGGTCTTCGTTTCGATGAAGTCGTCGGGGATCTCGTCCTCTTTGTCGACGATTACTTTTTCCGGTGCCAGAGCCAGGGTGATGGTGAACAGTGGGCGCTTGATCGACTTGATGTCGGCGGCCTCCATGTTACGGCGCAGGTAGTCGCTGATTTGGCTGACGCTATTCTTCTTCACACGTTTCAGCTCGTTGAGCCGCTCGACCTCTTTGTCGATGGCATCGATATCGCTTTCGATGTTTCGGCGCAGCATGACGATGTTATCGGCCTTCACTTCGAACTCACCCTGGATCGCGTCCATGGTGTCTTGCAGGGCCTCTTTCAGGCCCTCGTCGTCGGTGTCGGCCATGGCTTGAAGTTCGGCCATCTGGCCGGTGAGCTTGTAGAGCTGGGTCATGCTGCGTTCTCCCGTTCGGCGGCGTCAGTAATGCGTTTCCACTCCAGCGAAATGCGCTCGGCGCCTTTGGTGTCTTTGCGGAGAGTCAGCTTGCGCACAGCGGTGTCGTGGATCTTCTTGAGTTCTTGGGCAGACTGGGCGCCGGCCATGGTGTCGATAACCGACCTGATGAATTCCAGGCGCTCTTGCTGCTGGCGCTCGATCTCTTGCTGCTTGTCTTCTGCCTTGGCGATCGCCACTTCATCGCGAACGGTCTCGACATACGCTGCATCGTCGAACATGCCCATGTGGATGTCTGCTGCGAACCCGAGAGGTTGAAGGCACTTGCCGATGGCATCCGTGAGCGACTTTTTCGCTGCTTCCCAGTCGGTAATGATCTTGCCTTGCTGCAGCAATACGAACGGCGTGTGACCGTAGTGCTGAACAGTGCATTTCTGGCCCTCTTTGCCCAGATACCAAAGCTCAATCTTCACTGTGTGCAGCTTGGCGTTAATGAGTGGAGCTCCGGGCCATTCCTTGGTGGGGGCCTGGAGCGGTGCACCCTCGTCGAAGCGCTCTTCAAGGACAGTCCAGCCCCAGCCTTCACCGCACGGCCCGAATATCTCAGTAGCCTTGCGCATCAGGTAAGTCGGCTTGATGGCGGTGCCTTTGAAGCCGCCCATGCCGGTGAAATTCTTGGTGGCGCTTGGATCGGTGGTATCGACCAGATCCCAGATCCGCATATTCGTGGACATGAGTGTTCCTTGCCGCGATGCACGCAGCGTTGAAGGTGTGAGTTATTGAGTGAAGCGGCCAGCGAAAGCAGCGATAAGCAACGCTGCATTGCAGGCGGTGAGGGCGGTAAACGAGCTTCTCCAGAAGAAGATGCGGCGGTATCGCTGGCGCGTATTCACTGATGTTCCTCCAGCGACAGAAGCCTCTCGCCCAGCTTGATCTTGGCGGCGACCTGCTCGCGAGTGACGCCGGCGATCTGGGCAACCTCTGTCAGCGGCAGGCCCTCCCGTCGAAGCTTGGCGCAGCGTTTGGCCAGGTTCTGGCCGCGCAAATGTGCGCCGTGGCCACTCATTCTTTACGCTCCAGCTGAGCAACTCTGTAACGCAGTACCTGCAGGACACGACCGCCATAGCTTGGCTCAGCGTACTGCTCGACTGGCGCACCGAAGAAGCCGCGGCGTTCGGCCAGGCCGTAAGCCTCGCGCAAGTTGTGGGCGCTGATGTCCTCGAGCTGTTCGTCGATCAGCGTTTTGACTGGTGAGGTAGTCATCATGCCTCCTTGCGCTGCTGGCAAATGTTTCGCAGCCGCTTGCAGTAGTGGTTGAACTCGTCGATGGTGATTGCGCCGTCGGTGAAGAGGCGCGTTATCAGCTCCTGGACCAACAAGCTGATGTCTTCTTGGTCGGATGGTGCGGACACGCCCTCAAGGGCCTGATCGATCAGGATGTGCGGGCTCAAAATCCGCACCTCCGCTCAAGGCGGTCCTGCTCCTCCTGAAGCGCAACGGCCTTGGCCGCGTGAGGCTTCAGTAGCTCAAGCGCGATATCCTTCAGCGCCGACTTGGAGCCGAGCAGGTAGATGGCCATGTCCATCATCAGGCTGGATGTGCTGTAACCCAGGGCGGCGATCACCAGCTGGCCGAGAGCATCTTTCTTGTCTTCGCCGTCGATCTGGCGCTGGTTCACATGGTCCTGAACAGCCTTGTAAAGCTCGGCTTGGGTCACTTCACCGCGATCTGCGCGGATACCCCAGCTGACGACGAAGCCTCGCATCAGGTTTTCAGCGTTCGCTTCCAGCCATTGAATCTCCGCCAGGTCGTCTTCGCTCACCGGAGGCGGCAGAAGGTTGTCGTATTGAATCTGAGCCTTGCGTAGTGCTGACATGGTCGCCTCCAAAGTGGCGGGTGTTGATCCAACAAAACTCGGCTGCACTCATCCGTTCCGCTGGTTGCCGTTGGGCGCGGAGGGGAGTGCATGCGGGTGGTGTCGGAGGGGAGGGATGTATCGCTGCTATATTTCAGCGAGTCCTTCGGTGAAATCGAGGTCAAAATGAGCTGGGATGAGCGCAGGTACAAAGCGACCTGCAGCGATTGTGGGCATGAAGGTGTACAGATCTGGCGTTCAGATGAATGGGGTAGAACAGAGGAACGCTGGGAAGGCTTTAACACCGTCCCTGCAAACGACTACGAGCTTTATCGTAAACGCTCCGAAGCGATAATCCCTGTGTGCAAATGTGGAAGCAGGAACGTGGTCACGGACAGAACTCCGTTATCTTGAAGCCAAAGCTTGCCGGTTACGTCTCCGGCGCGAACTTCCACCGCCGTGTTGATTCCCTGGGTTGATGCAGGTGGGCGGTTATAGGCCGCAGTTTCGTCCGCATCCGTCTGCCCACTCGGTGAATGGACAGAGGTGATGCTGTCAGTCGTAAATGCCGTAGCTGAAATCGTCTTCTTCGCAATCCACCAGTATCTTGGAGGCGCCGAAGTAGAGAGCGGCAAGCAACTTCTCGAACTTCGATCTGAAGCGCAGGGTTTGGCCGATCTTTTCGTTGTCGATGCGGGCGGCGTAGACGGTGCCAACCTGCCGGCCTTGTTCGTCACGATCTTTGCCGCGCTTATCAAACGAGATGTGAATCGCGTTATCCAGGTTGTATTCGCTGCGTTCGCGGCTGCTGTAGGGCGATTCTTCTTTTGGCTTTTTGTCGAAGTAGATGTGCAGGCCGCCGTATTCCGATTCTTGAAAGCGTATGTCCGGTCGTTCCCAGCGTTCTTCTGCGGCGCTTTCCTTATGGTCGTCGACGAAGGCTTCGAGAAGGTCTTGCAGACTGACTACCTCGGGCATCTGGTCCTTGGTGAGAACGTCGTCGATGGCTTCCTGAGCGCGCCGCACCATGTCGGCCTCTACGCCGCTGGTTTCCCACTTTTCCTTCAACGCTTTGGCGATCATGTCGTTGTAGCGCGTCAACTCGAAAACCGTAGCCAGGTTGGCTGGTAGCGCCGCCTTGATGGACTCCTCAACCTGCTTGCCCATGTCGCCGTAACGACCAAAGCAGTTGTCGATGACTTTGGTGAACATGATCTTCACATGCTCATCGATGATTGCTGCCGGCTGGTCACCCACAGCAAATGCAGTGACTCGCTCAACCAGCAGCGTTTGAAGGGTTTGCTCGCTCATTTGGTACTCCGTGCTTGTCGGTTGTTTTCCCAATGCGCCCGTCACCAGGTGCATCAGTGAAACTTTCCGCCGTGACCCGCTACTGGCGTCGGTCACTGGCTTGAATCGAATGTGCCCGGCCTCGCTACTGGCGACAGGCCGGGATTGTTGCGTCAGCGATGTGCGCCGGTTACCCGCTGCTGATTGCAGGACTGGCTATCGTTTGGTGGGCGTCGAGCTTCCTCCCCGCGGCGTCAAACAGCATCTGTTCGCCATGGATCACAGGTCCTTACAACATGCACGCTACAGCTCTGAATGCCCGACTGATGGGGGCAGGGTGCATGAGGTCCAGCGCTCCTCGTAGCCGAGGCTCGGAGTGCTAATTCAATTCGTTGTCTCTCCCTTCTGCCGCTGGGATTCGCGGGGCGCATTGCTTGCCGGGTCATTCACACGGTTAAGACGTTTCACCATCGAGCAGCCGTCCAGGTTGTTCCTGTCGTGGGCAGGCTTTCGGGCCTGTCTGCTCGCCGGTCGCCGGTAGAGGCAATGCGGTCTGTTGTGTTTCGTTTGTTGCGCTGACTGTTAAAGAGCGGCGGGTCTCTTGAGGCCCTTCGCTGGCGGTCCCGATGTGGGGACTGGGTTGCGATGGAATAAACATTACTGGCGATAATATTATTAGTCAAGACCGCAGGTAATAAAATAATTCGCAGGTAATAAAAAGCCCGCTCAGCGGCGGGCTCATTTCAGGCTTCGCAGTACTCTCGCCACCCGATCCTTACCGCGCCGCTCTCAAGGCGCTCCAGGCTTACACCGCTGGTCTCTTCAATCTCCTGAAGGACTTGCTGCCATGCTTCAGCGGGTTCGGCTTCAAGCCTGGTGACGGTGATGGCCTGGACCTTTTGTACGTTGGGTGCGGCAATCAGGCGCTGGATGCGCCGACCAACCAATTCATATGACTCTCTGGCTTGTGATACGGGGGACGCTATTTCTGACATAGGAAAGCTCCTTGCTAAAGCTGTATGTATATACAGTATTGTTCCTGTCATATTTTGGCAAGAGACATGTTCTATCTGGTACGGGGGGAGGGGGCGCATTTTCTCCGGGCACAAAAAAGCCCGCGCTTGGCGGGCCCATACTCTGTTGCGCATATCGGGAGGAAGTCGCCTCGATCAGTCCGATCGTTGAGTCTTCAGTCTGGCTAAGCCCTGTTTGATATGCCCGGTGTTCTCGCGGATCGTATCCAGAGCGCCGCGGACGTTACCGCCGATCTCGATCGCGCCTTGGCTCTCAACCAGCAACGTCAGCTCCATAATGGCTGCCTCCAAGGCGAGCTGGTTTTCGCACATGCGTTCGAGGACGTCAGGGAGAGAGTATTCGTTGGCGGGCATGGTTTCGACTCCGTTCGAGGGAATGGAGAGCGTAGCAGGGCAGGCGGGAATGAAAAGCCCGGCGCTGGGCCGGGCTTCTTTCAATCGTTAGAAATCGTGATTGAATGCTGATCAGTTATCTCTTTGACATGCTTTATGTCGGACGCAAACATAAGTCTTGGTCTTCCCGAATCATCACACTCGTAATCGCCAGAAACGGAGATCAGATTCCCGAGAATCTTTTGTCCAAGCTCACTCGAAACCCCTGGCATTACGCATCGGAGAGTTCCTATACCTTTGATATTTCTCAAGTGGAATCGACCAGAGTCAAGGTCAACCTCTCGCACCTCACCCACGAACGATCCTTGCCGCTTTTTAAGAGTGATTGGTTTGCGTAATGCTTCCCGCAACACAACCCTCTCGCGGGTTGTGAGCTCTCCTTGCCCAGCGTCGGGAGAGGAGATATCCAATGTGTGTATGCCAGCCTTTCCGGTTGGAGACAATCTGAAGATAGCCTCCAAGCTGGCATCACGCATAGCAGGATCTGGAATTAACTCAGCGATACCGTAATTCAGTGTTTCGTCTTCGATAAAATCCGGAATTGTTGGTAGCTGTCGGATTGCAAATTTGAGCGCACTATAGATTGCTTCAGGCTCAGTGCTTCCCATAACAGAGGGAAGAGGCGACACGAAGAAACCAGCGTAGATACTTCCCGGAGCAAACCCTGAAAATCTTAAGTCTAGATTTTTGGAAAGGCGCTTAGCATCCATATCGGATAGATTGAAGATCGCTTTTGCTAGCAGCTTGATTTGTTTTTCGGCGGAGGTGCAAAGCCAATTAAATGCGTGCAGGCCTGGTGTATTTGTGGCTGTCGACGGCCCTTCAGCGTGGAAGACAAGGTCAGAGCTATCTCTAATCTGAGCAAGGGGCATTTCTTCCAGATACAGCTCTTCGAGCTTGTATTGGAATAGCTCAATCATGCCTGAGAGATTCACTCCGCTGGAAACCTCGGACATTCTTGCAGCCGCTATTTGATTCTGAAATGCCGATGCTCGTTTATGAACTTGCTCTACCCACGTCACCATGGTGTCACCTCAATGATTCCTCGGCGATCCTTCTCGTTTAGACCCTTTTTGCTAGCTGATTTGGGTCCGACATACTGAAAGAAATCGTAAAAATTTGGCTGCCCTGCCAGATCAAAGGTGACATAGAAATCTGCTCCATACTCCTTCTTGATACGAATGTGTTCGACCTTAGAGCCTATCGTGCAAAGGCCTGCTCGATGCGAGATCTGGTCGTTTGGAAGGTAGATGGATGACTCAATATCACCTGGGGTTACCTTATCAGATAAAAAGCTGCCGGCGATGATCAATGGAAGACCATTCCCCGCAACGCGCAGTTCCGCTTCAACAAAACGCTGAAAATTGCGCATTAGGCTTCTTCTATGCCCGCTGACGCAGAACATCTGCTTGACCTCGTCCCAAGTCGCAGAGTGGCAACCAGCAGGCAAAAAACCACGGTCATCGAGTGGTGGTAAAGGCAAATCGCATCTCCCTGCTCCAGTATCCTTTTTTCTGATCCGTGCGATGTGTGTTGCTTCCACAAAACGCAATCGATCGCGATTCAGCGAATACATCGCTCACCAGAACACGTGTCCGATGATCGCGATCTGTTGCTGGGCCATAGCCCTAAAACTTCTGCAACGCACGAACCACAACACCAACGATCCGACAGTCCTCATTGAACGGCTCGATCCGCCAGGCAGGATTCAGCGGCTTCAGGAATAGCTTCCCACCATCATTGACGAGCTTCTTGAATGTCGCCTCATTGCTGTCTGGCAGCTTGGCGATCACCAGCTTCCCAGGCGCTGCTTCTGCCTCGGTATCCACCAGAATCAGCGTGCCTTCCGTAATGCTTTGGCCGACAGGCGAGGTCATCGAGTCGCCCTTGACCTCAAGCCAGAACGCGGCCCCCTTGGAGTCGTACTCGGAAAACTCGTAGCGATCAGAGAAACCAGCCGGGTAGGGCTCCACGGCCTCTGCCCAAGCGCCGGCAGCGACCCAGCTGATTACTGGATAACGGTACGATTCGACAGGCTGGCGGGCTTCGCCCACGTTGGATTCGGACGAGTCTGAAATCCCTCTGATTTCCTTCGCCAGGCGCTCACTGAAGTCTGAAACCGGAACCTGAAGGTAACGGGCAAAAACTGCCGCCGCCTCAATATTAAGAGCATTTCGTCCAGTCAAATAATGGCTGGCCGCGCTTTGGCTATTCGCCTTCAGCCCCTCGATCGCGATTTTTTCCTGGCTGATCCCCAGGGCCTTCTTCTTTGCCTTGTAAATGGCATTTAGCGCTTCGCACTCAGCCTTTTCGATGTCGCTGAGCGAGCGTTTTTTGGTCGGTTTATTCATGCGCTGACTGTATTACTTCAGGTATTAACACGCTAAGACCGCCGATATTTACTTAATAAAGACCGCAGGTAATACTTGCGCATGCACCGCGCAGGAGAACCCGTATGCAACGCACACCACTGAAAGAATTTGTCGCGAAGGTTGGGCAGATCAAAGCCGCAGCAGCACTTCGCATGAGTCAAGGCGGAATCAGCAAGGCCTTGAGGGCGGATCGCGAGGTTTATGTAACCGAGCGTGCTGATGGCTCGATTGAGGCTCAGGAATTGAAGCCATTTCCTGCGCATCACAACAAACAGTCCGCCGCCTAACCCAGTCCAGTCACACCGAAAGCGGAAGTGAACCTATGGCCTACGACGATAAAACGCATCGGCACGAGCACCAAGTGAAGGTGCGCCTCGATGACGAAGTCTTCCAGGAGCTGAAGGACGTAGCCCGCGACATGAAGCTGCAACACAGCGTGCTTAGCCGAGAAATCATCGAGGCCGCGCTTGAGGTCAGGCGGACGCTCGGAGAGCTGCCGTTTGAACTGGAGAAAAGACGCGCCTGACAAGGCCGAAAAGGGGGACTCATGCCCAGTGCAGTAGTTGAACTCAGGAAGGGCGCAACAGAAGAACTGGCGCGATGGGCGTCGGAGATCGGAATCACCCCGGACGCCTTGGCCACTGAGCTTTTGCGACTGGCCATACCAGGACTCAAGAAAGCGATCTGCGACGGTGTCCCGCCCGATAGCAACAACGTGGTCGCCTTCACCCCCAAGCGTTGATTCACCGCCCTAATTAGGGACTGCCGGGATAGAAGGGCAGGCCGGTAACGCATTTCAAGATTGGCGCCGGTCCCTGGTTCGGGACTGGAAGAAAAGGCGGTCATGGATTCATCCCTGATCAGTTGATGAACGAATTATCGACTTGTTGGCGTATCGCCACCACGGAAACAGTACCGAGGTTTTACGAATGGAAGATTTTCTGCGGGCCTGCCAGAGCGCTGTTCTGGATAACGAGGCAAAAGCGCTGGCAACAAAAATGGGCATTCCGCACGTCGGTCTGCTTCAGCGCGCCAACCCGGACAACGATGCTCACCACCTGACCGTGGAGCATTTGTTCGGGATCTTGCTGCACACCGGCGACATGCGCCCATTAGTGGCGCTGGCGAATGAATTCGGTTTCGACTTGGTCGCTAAGTCCGCTCCCCAGCCCCAAGCGCTTACTAAATCCCTGATCAGTGTCGGTAAGGAAGTGGCCGATCTGACCATCGCTGTTCACCAAGCGCTCGACGATAACCATGTCAGCACTTTCGAGAAGTCCCTGATCCGCCAAGAAATCAACCATGTTCGCCAGAGCCTGGACGTGATGGATGCGTCGGTAAAGGTCGCCTGAATTTCAGACACAAAAAAGCCGACGTACGAGGTCGGCTGATTCGATAACACTTTGTGAGGCCGATTATGCAGAGCCAGCCCAATTCAAGCAATACCCCGAACCATGTCGCGACACGTTTTCATAATTCGCAAAACGTGTCGCGCACCACTATGTCCTCTCGCGAAATCGCAAATGTCACCGGCAAGCGCCACGACAACGTGAAGCGCGACATTGTGACAATGCTTAAAGACCTGAAAGTAGATGTACTCAGTTTTGAGGACATCTATCTGGATGGTCGCAACCGGGAGCAAGTCCAGTACTTGCTCGACCGCGATCACACCGACTGCTTGTTGACCGGCTACAGCGCTGCGATGCGCCTCAAGGTGATTCGCCGCTGGCGCGAACTTGAGCAGCAGGGCGGCGCTCGCCAGGCAGTAATTGCGAATGGAACCAAGGTCGTCGGTGAACTGGCGATCCTTGAGTGCTTCACACGTCTCCTGAAGCCGGCGCCATCCAGCCAGGTGCTGATGCTGGCCAAGATCGCCGCAAATAATGGCCTCGACGCACAGTTCCTCCCAGGATATGCCATCGATGCCGCACCAGATGCCACCGGCGGCAGTTCCATGCCGACCAAGGCCGTTACCGCGCTGATCAAGGATCATGGCATCGCCAGTACCGCAGCAGCCTTCAACCGTGCGCTGGCCGCAAAAGGTTTCCTCAAGCAGCTCCAGCGCAAGAACTCCAAGCAGGTGATGGTCGACTTCTGGTGCGTGACCGACAAGGGCATGACTTACGGTAAGAACCTCACCAACCCCCAATCCCCCCGCGAGACGCAACCTCACTGGTACGTCGATCGTTTCCTTGAACTGGCTTCATTGGTCGGGAAAGCCTGACATGCAATACACCGTCACGATCAACCAGGTGAAGGCGCTTGAGTGGGGGCTGAATTCTCAGCAGGCCCTGTTGTTTGCCTTCGTCTATGAGAGCCCGAGCTGGGCCAATCCAATCAAGACGGACACAGGGATCTATTTCGCGCTGAGCAAGAGCAAAATCATTGATGAGCTGCCGCTGTTGACCGATAAGCCGGACACTGCTTACCGCCTGCTGAAAGCCCTGCGAGACGCAGGTTTGATTGAGCTCTCCAGCACGTCGAGCATCACCTTGATCCGCCTGACCGAGAAAGCAAAAGAGTGGAATCGTAAATTGGATGGGTCGGAAAAATATCCGACCTCTGATGCGCTCGATGGTCGGAAAAAAATCCGATCTACCTCGGATAAATCTCCGAGCAAGGTCGGAAAAAAATCCGAGCCAGGGTCGGAAAAATCTCCGACAAATCAGGGTACCAATAATCAGGGTACCAATCAGGTAACCAGGAATCAGGAATTGCAGGACGGGACGGACAAGCCGCCCCGGTCCGGCGGTCTGGTACTGGTGGTTGATCGAACCGAAGCGCCACGGGTTGAAATCCCCGCTGACATGCCGGGCCCCAAGGACCATACCTGCAAGACGTTCAAAACCTGGGCGAACTACGCCATGGCTTACCGCAAGCGTTACGGCGCTTGGCCGGTGTGGAACGCCAAGGTCGGTGGTCAGCTCGGGCAGCTCGTCAGCCGCCTTGGTGCTGATGTCGCCCACCACGTCGCCGCGCACTTCCTGAAGACCAGCGATGCCGCCGTGCTGCGTAAGTGCCACAGCCTCAACGAACTGCTGGCCAACGCCGAGAGTTACCACACCCAGTGGGTGACCGGTCAGCGCATCAACGGCACAACCGCCCGCCAGATGGAGCGTACCGAGGCAAACGTCTCTGCAGCAGAGCAGGCCGCGCAAATGGTTTTGGCTAAGCGCCAGGCGGGAGAACGCAATGAATACCTCTGAAATGAACGACGCCCAGGTCGCTGGCCTGGCCTCCGCAATTATCGCCACGGCAGAGGCCATGGGGCAGGAAATGAATCCCGGCACCGCGGCGATCATGGCTGAGGATTTGTGCGCCTATCAGGTTCCGGTTGTCCGCGCCGCGTTGAAGGCTTGCCGGCTTGAGGTGAAAGGCCGGCTGTCGATGGCTGACATTCTGCAGCGCGTTCAGTCCTCCGACGGCCGCCCGGGCAAGGACGAAGCCTGGGCGATCGCCATGACCACGAACGACGAGTTCGAAACCGTGGTGCTGACCGACGAGATCCAGCTCGCCTTGGCTGCAGCGAAACCTGTCCTCGACGCCGGCGACAAGGTCGGTGCCCGTATGGCGTTCATCAGCGCTTACGAGCGGCTAATCGCCCAGGCCCGGGACGACGCGAAACCGGTGAACTGGCACGTCTCTGTGGGCTTCGACGCAAACCGGCGCACCGCGGCGATCACCAAGGCCGTACAGATGCAGCGCATCCCACAAGAGCGCGGACGGTTGTATCTGGCGGACCTGAGCGTGGCGCCGGTCACTGACGACGGCCGCGCCCTCGCGGGTTTGATTACCGGTGACGTGGTTCGGCCGACACCGGCGGTACGCGAAAAGCTCCAGGCGGTGAAGGCGTCGATGCTGGAAATGCGAGCGGCGACTGCCGAAAGGAAGGATGAAATGCGGATCGAAGCGGCCAATGAGCTGGCTGATCGCCGGGCTCTGCTGCTGAAACAGGTGGAAGATCTGGAATCGGGGAGAGCATCACATGGCTGAGCTCGCTCTTATCCGCACCGCCCAAGGCCTGGTGCCGGCCACCGAGGCCGACCGTGAAACCGTCCAGAAGTGGAAGGCTGGCCAGATCATTCACGGCAAGTTCACACGCATGCGCAACGGCAAGTTTCACGGCAAGTTTTTCTCGATGCTCGATCTGGCATGGGAATACTGGGAGCCGGTCGGCGGACTGATCCCGCGCCAGGAGATGCGCGGCATTCGAGGGCTGGCCAAGTTCTTCGAGGCGCAAAGCGGAAAGCCGGGGCAGCTCTCGCACGCGGTTGCGGCTTACATCACCGGCCTTGAGTTGGCGCGCGCTGAGCGTTTCCCTGCGGTAGACAAGAGCCGCGAAGCTTTCCGTGAGTGGGTGACGATTGAGGCTGGCCATTTCCACCTAGTGCACACGCCTGAGGGAATCCGCAAAGAGGCCAAGTCGATCAGTTGGGCAAACATGGATGACACCGCTTTCGAGCCACTTTACCGCGACGTCTTCAACGCCTGCTGGCGGTTGGTGTTGTCTGCGCACTTTGAGAATGAAGCTGACGCGCTTTCTGCTGCCGATCAGTTGGGGAGTTACGCATGAGAGTTGCCCTCAAGGAAGCAAAGGCGAAGAAGTGCAAGAACCCGGCCTGCGGTGTGAGCTTCAAACCGTCATTCTCCACGGCGCAAAAGGTGTGCAGCTGGACCTGCGGCCTGGCCATCAAGGACGTGAACCAGGAGAAGGCTCGCAAGTCACTGGCCCAGATCGAGCGCAAAGAGATCAAGGCCCGCAAAGAGAAGCTCAAGAGCCGGGCCGATCACATGCGGGAAACGCAGGTTGTATTCAACGAGTGGATTCGCCTGCGTGACGCCGCGCTGCCTTGCGTGAGCTGCGGCCGTCACCACGAAGGCCAATACCACGCCGGGCACTACCGCACTGTGGGAGCGAACCCTGAGCTGCGTTTCGAGTCGCTCAATGTTTGGAAGCAGTGCGCGCCGTGCAACAACCACAAATCCGGTGACATCGTGAACTACCGCATTGAGCTGGTGAAACGCATCGGCGCCGACAAGGTGGACTGGCTCGAAGGGCCGCATGAGCCTAAGCGCTACACCATCGAAGAACTGAAAACCATCAAGGCCGAATATCGGGCAAAGACCAGAGAATTGAAGAGGGAAGCAGCATGAAGCTGATCAACGCAAGACAGGTATGGACTGAGTCGCAACACGAATCGAACGCGTCGATCAGTGCTGTGGCGATCGACAAGGCTGAATCGGCGCCGGTGAAGACCGGCAACCGGATGCGCCGTCACGAGGCCGTGTTTGCCGCACTGGGCGAGGACAAGGAAGAGCGCATCCAGATCGTTCGGCAAAAGATCAGCATCAGCGAGACGCGCCGCACGCCGGTAGGTCGATCCACCGCACGCGCCGCGCACCTGGCCACCATCGGCAAGGTCTTGCGCGCGATCGACACGCTTCCGTTTCAGGTGCAGCAGTTCGGGCACTACCTCTATCACCCGGCAATGACCATGCGCCACGTAATGAATGCGGTACTGCTGATCACCGCCAAGGCGCAGTTGCCAGACCTTACTTCAGCCAAGCGCGTGAAGGCCCAGTACCTAGTGACCCTGGCCCTGCAATCGTACAAGGGGGAGGTGGTAGGGGCGGCAGAGTGGGGGCCGGCCCGGGTGGCCGCCGAGATGAAGGCCTTCTTCGGCGTGACGATTGATCCGAAGAACTGGACGCGTGATTGGCTGGACCTGTGGGAATCCCTGAAAAAAGTGATCGCAGAAGTGGATATTCAGGCACAGCAGCCGGTATGGCAGGTTATACACGCGGAAAATGATGAGGTGGCGGCATAAACATATTGACATGACGGGGATTTGCGCGTACTTTTCCCATGGTGCGCAATTTACGCAACACGCACTCAGATTGAAAAGCCCGGCCACTGAGTCGGGCTTTTTTTTCGGCTTATATCGGCGCCTTTTCGACGTGACCGCATTTTGGGCAATAGAGCGCCTGAGTTGATCTGTCCTTCATAACATCGATAGCTATTTTTACCCACTGCGCCGCTGCGGCGATGATTGCTGCTGCCGCTGCTGCCTCAGCCACAAGTGATGCCGTTTGTTTACCCCCTTGTTCTTTCTGTTCAATTATTGCGGCGAGATCTTTCTTGTGAACAAGAATGGCGGTTCTTTCCTTACATTGGCTGCATAAAAAAGTCATGGGCGTTTACTCTTAAAGGTGGTCGGATGCGCGTTCATTTTGATCCGATAGGAGCTTAGTGCTCTATCGCGTCATTGCACGGGGATATGCCTGACCATAGATTGAGCCCAGCCCTAGAGAACGGTTTTTTCGTTTCAGACAGACAGCGGGACAGACTGCGCACCTATCCAAGGCCTCAGCATTAGCTGGGGCTTTTTCGTTTATAGCTCCCTGATCGGGGAGGAACCTGAGATGCCACACATGCCAGAAAAAGACCCATCGTTCTGGGTGTTGGTCCTGACCGCCCTGAGAGAGAACGGCTTAGCCATGGGGCTGACCTTCGCCCTGACATGGCTTCGCATTCAGTACGACGGCAAAGAGACGAAGCCTTTGCGTCAATTGATCGAGGCGGCACTGGGTGCGCTGATCGTTATGGTGGTAGGCCTGACGGTGAAAGAGTTCGGCTTCAGCATTGCCTGGTCATTCGCAACGGCTGGCTTCATTGGCGTGCTCGGTGTTGAGCAGGCCCGTCAGCTTGGCAAGCGCTGGGCTGAAAGAAAGGCTGACGAAATTTAGTGCGCGACACGTTTCGCGAATATTCAAATCGTGTCGCGACATGCGACGAGGAAAGCACCATGGACAACCAGCACAAGAAGATCACCGGTTACCGCGACCTGAGTCAGTCCGAGATTGACGGTATGAACTCCATCAAGGCGCTTGAAGCTGACGCGGGTGAGCTATTCAAGCAGATCAGTCAGATTGAAGGCGTTGATCCTCGCCTGTTGGCTCTGGCCAAGACGAACCTGCAGCAAGGCTTCATGTGGTTCGTGCGCTCGATCGCCAAACCTGCTGATCCATTCAGCTGATGAGTAACGTCACCCGACTGCATCACGCATTGCCGTTGAGCCCTGAGATCGTGGAAGCGATCAACGAGATGGACGAAGGCCTGCGCAAGGCGATTGACACGGCCAAGGCTGCCGGTCTACCGCAAGGGTTGATCGTCGCGCTGTTGCATGGCCTGGCTCATTCACAGACTTCAATCATGGTGAGCTGAATGAGTGCAGAAATTCTCGACCTGGCCGACCATCGCCCACACCTGATGGTTGCAGCGAGTGATGGTGCCCATGTCATTCCGCATGCCCTGGTCCGCTCAGTGATCGCTGGCGACAAACCATCGGCAATCCTGACCGAGCCAGTAGTGCGGCGGATCATTGAAGAGTGGTTCCAGAAGGTGACGGCATGACTGCAAAGCTCGTTGAGTTCAAGCGCGAAGGGTGGCGAGACGCCGCCAAGACCCTGCGTAAGATTGCTGATGATCTTGATGCTGGTGAGCATCCAGAATGCACAGTTGGCGCCCTATCCATGATCGGCCCTAAGGGCGAGGTCACGGTATTCGGGTTGGGGCCCAAGTGCGACGACCTGCAGTGCTTGGGTGCCATGCGCCTGGGTGAGCAGAGGCTGATTGATGTGCTGCTAGATGGTGGGGAAGGGTAGGTGTGCCGCAGGTGAGCGCGGCACGGGTAGATCACTTGAGTTTCAGTGCTTCCTGGATCTGGTCGGCATAAACCGAGAGGCGTTCCATTTCCTCTTTCAGTGCCTCAGATTTATCTGGGGCGTTTCCAACTTTTGAGTTGATCAGCACCAGAGCTGCCGCGACTGCAGCCTCGCGAGTGCTTATGGGTGGGCCGACCCCAGACATACCGGATCTGTTTAGATTTTTGAACAGTTCGGACATGTTGCTCTCCTTGCGTTGAGTTGAATCCAATCAATACCGGCAACTGGCCGTTAATTCAAGTACCAGGGGGAACGTGGACAGACCAATGCCGCCAGCCTCAATCCTTGAGCTTTCGGAACTATCCGACTTCGGCATCCGACTCACGCCAGCGCCTGAGGTAAGGGAGTGGTTGAGCGCTGAGATCCTGGCTGATACCGGGAGCATCCACAACGAAGACCATGTCCACCTACTGGATGCAGATATTCGGGTCATGTGGGCATCATCGAGCTTCGAGAAACAAGGCCGCACAGTCCTCGGCCAGGCCGAGCAGGTAGCGTTCCGCGCAGGTGGTTGGCAGAAGGCTCGGATGGAACAACAGATGCGTGATTGGTTCGGCGAGGTGCCGGCCTTCATCATCACCCTGGCTGCCGACTACTGCTCCCAATGCTCTGATGCTGACTTTTGCGCCCTGATAGAACACGAGCTCTACCACATTGCCCAGGCGACCGATAAGTACGGCCAACCTGCCTTCACCGACGAAGGCGCTCCCAAGCTGAAGCTACGCGGACACGACGTCGAGGAGTTTGTCGGTGTAGTCCGCCGCTACGGTGCGAGCCCTGACGTTCAAGCGTTGGTGGATGCTGCAAACAATCCTGCCGAGGTAGGGAAAATGAACATTTCGAGGGCCTGCGGAACCTGTCTGCTCAAGTCGGCCTGATTCTGGACAGGCTCTGGACGGATGAGAATCTATGGCAGCCCTTCAAAACGACGTGAAGGCCTTTATCGTTCAGGCCCTGGCGTGCTTTGACACGCCCTCACAGGTTGTTGAAGCGGTCCAGAAAGAATACGGGATATCGGTGACCCGCCAGCAGGTGGAAACACACGACCCCACAAAGACATCAGGGAAAGGCCTGGCCAAGCGCTGGGTGACGATGTTCGAAGACACCCGAAAGAGATTCCGCGAAGAGACATCCGAGATCCCGATTGCAAACCGCGCGTTCCGACTCCGCGCCATGAACCGATTCGTGGAGAAGGCTGAGACGATGAAGAACATCGGCCTGGCCATGCAGATCCTGGAACAGGCTGCGAAGGAAGTCGGCGACGTCTACGTCAACAGGCAGAAGAAGAGCGATGACGAAGGCGAACCGGTTGTACCGACATCGGTGCAGGTTCATGTGATCAATGCGAGGAAGCCGGATGCCGAGCCTGAATATTCCGCAGGCTGAATTCCTCCAGCTTCAGCAAAAGTTTCGCGGGTTTGTTGCCGGTTTCGGCTCGGGCAAGACCTGGGTCGGATGCGCTGCACTGTGCAAGCACGTGTGGGAATGGCCGGGCATCAACTCGGGCTACTTCGCGCCGACCTATCCGCAGATCCGAGATATCTTCTTTCCCACAATCGAGGAAGTTGCCTACGACTGGGGCCTGAAGGTTAAGACCAAGGAAAGCGACAAAGAGGTCGACTTCTACAGCGGCCGGCAATACCGCAGCACGACGATCTGCCGTTCGATGGAGAAGCCGCAGACCATCGTCGGCTTCAAGATCGGCCATGCTCTGGTCGATGAGCTTGATGTGTTGCCGTCACTGAAGGCGCAACATGCGTGGCGCAAGATCATTGCCCGGATGCGCTACAACGTTCCCGGGCTGAAGAACGGGGTCGACGTGACCACGACCCCCGAGGGGTTCAAGTTCGTCTTCCAGCAGTTTGTGAAGCAGATCCGCGAGAAGCCGGCGCTCGCCGGTATGTACGGCCTGGTGCAGGCCAGCACGTTCGACAATGAGCTGAACCTACCGGACGACTACATTCCATCGCTGATGGAGTCGTATCCCGAGCAGCTGATCCGCGCTTATCTGAACGGCCAGTTCGTCAACCTGACGTCCGGGTCGATCTACCACGCGTACGACCGCAAGCTGAACCAGTGCTTCGACACCGTGCAGGCTGGTGAACCGTTGTTCATCGGCATGGACTTTAACGTCGGCAAGATGGCCGCGATCACCCACGTCAAACGTGACCAGGGTCTGCCGCGCGCCGTGGATGAGCTGATGGATGGCTACGACACGCCGGACATGATCCGTCGTATCAAAGAGCGCTACTGGGAGCACAACGGCAACGACTTCAAGAAAACCTGCGAGATCCGGATCTACCCGGACGCCTCTGGCGATTCGCGCAAGTCTGTCAATGCCAGCCTCACCGATATCGCCATGCTCAAACAGGCGGGCTTTTCAGTCATCGCGCCGGCGGCCAACCCTCCGGTGAAGGATCGGATCAACGCCATGAACGCCATGTTCTGCAATGCGCAGGGTGAGCGGCGTTACCTGGTCAATCCATTCACATGTCCTACCTATGCAGACGGCCTCGAACAACAGATTTGGGCGCCCAACGGCGAGCCGGACAAGAGCCAGGGCAACGACCACGCCAACGATGGCGGCGGTTATTTCATTCACCGCGAGTACCCGATCGTTAAACCGGTCACCACAATGAAAATGGGAGTCGCCCGATGACGGACGTCACTTTTACCCGTCCCGAGTACAAGGCGGCGCAGTACCGCTGGCGCTTGGTGCGCGACGTCTGCAAAGGGTCGGAAACCATCAAGGATGCCGGTGACCGATACCTGCCACGGCCGAATGCCTCTGACGAAAGCAGTGACAACAAGGCTCGCTACGACGCGTACAAGAAGCGCGCCGTGTTCTACAACGCCACCGGCCGGACGAAACACAGTCTGGTGGGGGCGGTATTCCGCACATGGCCAACGCTGACTGTTCCCGGCGCTCTCGACTACGTGTCGAAGGACATCGACGGGCAGGGTGTGAGCATTTACCAGCAGTCGCAGTCGGTCATCGGGCATCTGCTCGAAGTCGGTCGGCACGGCTTGCTGGTGGATTACGCCGCCGTCAAGGCTGGCACCGTGAGCAGGGCGGACGAACTGTCCGGCCGCGCCAGGGCGAATATCGCCAGCTACCCGACTGAGGCAATCATCAACTGGAAGACCCGCCAAGTTGGCGGTCAGCATCTGCTGAGCTTGGTCGTTCTACGCGAGACGGTCGACGTCGATACCGATGATGGGTTTGGCAGCGAACAGGTTGTTCAGTATCGGGTGCTGCGCCTGGATGCCGCCGGCGTCTATACGCAGGAAGTATGGGAAGAGGGCTCCAGCGAAACGGCAATGACCATCGCGCCCTTTACTCCGTTGAATGGCATCGGTCAGCCTTGGCGAGTCATCCCGTTTCAGTTCCTGGGCAGCGAGAACAACGACACAAGCATTGACGACTCGCCGCTGTACGACATGGCCGAGGTCAACATCGGCCATTACCGAAACAGTGCGGACTACGAAGAGGCAGCCTACCTGGTGGGCCAGCCTCAACCGTGGATGGCGGGCCTTGATGAGCAGTGGCGTGACCACATGGAGAAACAGGGGATATTCCTCGGCTCCCGCGCGCCTTGGCTACTTCCGGTTAATGGTTCGTGTGGCGTCTGGCAGGCTCAGCCGAACACTGTCGCCAAAGAGGCCATGGACAGCAAGAAAGAGGACATGGTGTCCCTCGGCGCCCGCTTGATCGAGCGGGGTAGCGCGGTGAAGACCGCAACCCAGGCCGACAACGACAGCGCCGCTGAACACAGCGTTCTGTCGCTGGTGGTGAGCAACGTCAGCGAGGCCTACAGCCAGTGTCTGGTCTGGATGGCTGAGTTCGTCAACGCTACTGGCGAGGCGCTGTACAAGCTCAACCAGGACTTCAGCCAGATCAGCCTGGACGCAACGATCCTCTCTGCACTGTTCAATGCGGTGCAGGGCGGGAAGCTGCCGGCGGGCGACTTCTGGCAGTACCTGCGCGATCGAGGGGTTATCGATCCCGAGAAGACTGACGACCAGATCCGCGACGAACTGGAGACCGAGAATCCCGGGCCTGACCTGGATGACACCGAGGTAATTCCAAATGGCGGCCAACCAGGCAATCCTTGATGCCACGATTCGGCATGCGGTCTTCCTCGAGCAACTGAAGTCGGGAGAAGTCGCCAAGTTCGGGCCGTTCCTCAAGGAGATTGACCGCTCGATCCGTGAGCGACTGACACGGGCCGACCTGACGGATTACACCGTCGCCCGGCTGGAGCGGTTGCTGAGTGAGGTCGATAGCCTGCTGCTGGGCATCTTCGACCGGTACAGCGAGAAGCTGAACCTCGACCTGATCGACATTGCCAACTACGAGGCCGAGTTTGAAGCCACAAGCCTGACCCGTGCGGCACCGGTGGGTGTCAGCTTCGACGCGGCGGTGCCTGGTGCTGCCGCCATCCGGGCGGCGATCCTAACCAATCCGCTCAGCGTGCGCGGCGCGGATGGCGGGAAGCTGCTCAAGTCGTTCATTGATGGCTTCACCGCCACCGAACGGCAACGCCTCACGGGCGCAATCCGGCAGGGATTCTTCGAAGGTCAGACGAACTTCCAGGTCATCAAGAACATTCGCGGGACCAAGGCCCTCAAGTACAACGACGGCATCCTGGCCACGACCAACCGCAACGCCGGCGCCATCGTGCGGACGGCTGTGCAGCACGTCGCCACCCAAGCGCGCATGGAGACGCTGAAAGAGAACTCCGATGTCGTGCAAGCGGTGGAGTGGGTCAGCACCCTGGACTCGAAGACGACCAGCCAGTGCCGATCGCTCGATAAGCAGCGCTTCAAACTGACCGAGGGGCCGCGTCCGCCGATCCACATCAACTGCCGCTCAACGGTGGTGGCGGTGACCCGCTTCAGCGCTCTATTCGCCAAGGACGCCACGCGGGCATCGATCGGTGACGGCGGCGCCCAGCAGGTGAGGGCAGACCTCAGCTATTACGACTGGCTCAAGCAGCAGCCGGCAGCATTTCAGGACAAGGCTATCGGCCCGGTTCGCGCAAAGCTGTTCCGTGATGGAGGCTTAAGTGTTGAGCGCTTCTCCGAGCTCCAGCTTGATCGCAACTTTTCACCTCTGACCCTTGTGCAGATGAAGGTTCTTGAACCTCTGGCGTTTGAGCGTGCTGGACTCGGTTAGCTGCCGGATGTGAGCTCGTGTACAGTTGCCGCCTTTGGGATTACGCGGACAAGGAACCGAGATGAGCTACTGGCCAGTGATTTGCCTGGTGTTATCGTCTACCGCTGCAATCCTAGGATTCGGCGCGGGTGCTGCTACAGGCTCCACGATGAATGGCGTGGACTTCAAGGACGTGTTTATCCCTATGTTCTCTGCATTGGGCGGGTGGGTTTCTGGGGCTGGGGCGCTGGCTGCAGTAGGAACAACTCTCTACCTGTACAGGAAACAGGAAGAAGAGAATGAGGAAGAGCTTGAAGTTGTTGTCTACGCCGAATATGGGGCGATTCGGGTAGACGTAACCTGCCTTTCAAGACATCCAGCTTTCGTGACGGACATATTCTTTGAGTTTGATGACGCGACATACTGGATGTCGAAGAGCGACGTCAAGCAGTTGAATTCACGCATTTCTTATAAAGAGATGAAGACCTTTGACTTAAATCTGTTTCAACACGAAATTCAAAGATTCGCCGGAGTTGACCTGATGGCTAACACGGATAAGTTGTCGGTTGAAACGACCTTCGGCGATTACGACCCCGACCGGAATTACCTGCTTCCGAAGACCTAAGCTCCGTTCACCTCCATCAACCCCAGCCAATGCTGGGGTTTTTTTATGCCCGCAGGCAGGGCCTGCATCCTCGTCTCTGGGAGACAACCAATGCTGAAATTTCAACTGGACAGCCTGGATGGTGTCGACGAAACCGTGCGTGCTCTTTACACCGAGAAGGACGGCAAGTTCGTACTCGGCATTGAAGGTCTGCCACAACCCGAAGACGTTTCGGGATTGAAAAGCCAGCTGCAAACACTCCTTGATGAAACCAAGGAGGCCAAGCGCTTGAAGCGTGAGGCGGAAGAGCAGGCGCAGCGTGAGCGTGAAGAAGCCGCTCGCAAGACCGGCAACGTCGAAGAGCTCGAACGTTCCTGGTCTGAAAAGTACACCCGCCGTGAAGCTGAGCTGAACGGCATGCTGGAGCAGGAGCGTGGAACGCTGAGCACTCAGATCCGGGATCTGACTGTCGGTCGTACTGCTACTGATATCGCGTCAGCCCTGGCAATCCCAGGCAGTGCCAAAGCCTTGTTGCCACATATCGAACGCCGTTTGAGCGTCGAGCAGCGTGACGGGAAGCCTGTTGTGGTCGTGCTCGACCAGCAGGGCAAGCTCTCGGCGGCAACGCTGGATGAGCTGAAAGCAGAATTCGCAAACGACGTGGCGTTCGCGCCATTGATCGCGGGTAGCAAGGCATCTGGCGGCGGGGCCGGCGGTGCTGGAGGTGGCGGCGGGGCCGCGAAAGGAAACATCGGCGGTACCAAAGCGGAGCGCACGGCGGCAATCGCGGCCCGGTTCTCTGATCTCCCCCTAAATTAAGGATTTGACCTATGTCCCTGTCTCAAATGCAGGTTTTCAACGATTACATCATGCCGGCGACTCTCGAGACGCTGGATCAAATGCTGGAAGCGTTCAACGCCGCCAGCAATGGCGCGATTGTGCTGTCGCCGAACGGCTTCACCGGCGACTTCTTGCAAGAGTCGTTCTTCCAGAACCTGGGTGCTGCTCAGCGTCGCGTGAACCGCTACGGTGCCAACGCCGCGGTGACGCCGGTTGACCTGACCGAACTGCAAGACACCACTGTGAAAGTGGCCGGTGGTTTCGGTCCGATTCGCTATGAGCCGTCGCAAATGACCTGGCTGCAGCGTCCAACTGCACAGGGCGTTGAAGTTGCGAGCCGCGCGTTCGCCGAAGTGCTGCTGAAAGATCAGCTCAATACGGCGATCGCTGCGCTGGTGGCGGCCATCACTGCACAAGCTGCTGCGGTCAACGATGTGTCGGCTACCGCCGGCATCACCCAGTCCGGCCTGAACAGCGCGCACGCAAAATTCGGTGACGCAAGCCAGAACCTGGTTGCTCAAGTCATGCAGGGCACCACCTGGCACAAACTGGTCGGCCAAGGCCTCGCCAACCCGAACAACCTGTTCCAGGCCGGCAACGTTCGCGTCGTCGACATCCTCGGCAAGACCTCGATCGTCACCGATGCGCCAGCTCTCGCTCAGGCCGGTACGCCGAACAAGGAAATCATCCTGGGTCTGGCAGCTGGTGCCGCTCTGGTGCACGACAACCGAGACATCATCTCGAACGTGCAGACCAACAACGGTAACGAGCGCATCACCACGACCATTCAGGTGGACTACACCTTTGGCCTCGGGATCAAGGGCTACACCTGGGATGTGGCGAACGGCGGCAAGTCTCCATCCAGCGCCGCGCTTGCGACTGGCACCAACTGGGACAAGACCGCAGCCAGCATCAAGGACACCGCCGGTGTGGCCCTGATCGGCGACGCCTCCAAGTAACCATTCAATGACTGAGCCGGGGCATAATGCCCTGGCCCAGCGGAGTGACAGTGATGACTGACAACAACATCTGGTATCTGCCGGGACCGTTCCACCGCTATGAAGATGACGTGAAGGCGATCGCCAAGAAGGCAGGTCTGATCATCATCGATGCCAACGTGACGGAAGACCGTGGCGGTGAAGTCGAGAAGCCGCCAAAGGCTAAACTGAAGGCCGAATATCGTGAGAAGGCAAACAGGCCAGAAGCGGACCCTCGCGACAAGTTCACTCTCGATCAGGTCAAAGGCGCATTGTCCGGGGCGAACGTTACGTTCGACGATAAAGCCGATCTGCCGACCCTGCTGAAACTGCTCAAAGAACAGGACTGACACATGCTTATCATCGAGGACGGCACCGGCAAGCCAAATGCCGAAAGCTACGCGAGTGCCGCAGACCTGGTCATGTACGCCGTGAAGTTCGGTGTGACCATCCCTGCGGACGAGCCAGCGCAAGAAGCACTGCTTCGCCGGTCCGCCTTGGCGATGGATGGCATGACTTGGAAGGGACGCAAGATGGACAGCGATCAGGCTTTGGCCTGGCCGCGCCGAGGGGTTGAGCTGGACTGCCAGATCAAGCCCGACAACTACCTGCCGGCCCGCATCCAGTACGGCCAGATGGCCTTGGCTGCCGAGATCCATACTGACGATATCGATCCGGTGGAGAAGCGCAAAGGGGCAATCACCCTGGAGCGTGTCGAAGGCGCGGTAACTCGCGAGTACGCGACGATTTCCAATACCAGCGGCCGGCTGTTGCCCGCGGCACCGGATCGCCCGAGCGCCACCCAGTTTGCCGACTACCTACAGAAACGTGGGTTGTTTGCTGTGCGGGCATAATCGAGCGTACGCTGGCTGCTCCATCAAAAAGGAGGTCGATATGGCAGAGCATCAGATAGTTAGAAAACACCCGACTCAGGATGAGAAAGACGCTTGGGATGCATACGCCAGCGCTGCTCTGTCCTCGCTTGTTGCCATAGGAAGCGAGCCAAATGCGCTGGCGGCTTCGAAGGCCGCAAAATTCGCAACCTTGCTACTCAACGAGCGGAGGGAGTTGTTCCCAGAGAAGAAAGCGACGGCTCGAAGCGTACCGCTCAAGCTGTAATTCAAACTGCCCAGCCATCGCGCTGGGCTTTTCACATCTGGAGCCACCATGGCCTTCTACGACGAAATGGCCGTGATGGCTCTGGAGATGATCACAGAGTTCGGCCAGCCGGTGATCATCCGCGCAACAACCGTCGGCGAATACGATCCCGATGCCGGTACCGCGCCGCCCGACAGCACCAAAGAGCAGATCGCCCAAGGCATCCTGCTCGACTTCACCGGCCAAGAGTTCCAGAACAACAGCCTCATCAAGCAGGGCGACAAGAAGCTCAAGATCGCCGCGCGGGGTCTGGCGTGGGTGCCTGACTTGCTGAACAAGGTCGTCGTTCAAGGCCGCACCTGGTCAATCGTTCCGCCGCTGAAAGAGATCAACCCGGCTGGAACGCCGATCCTGTACGAGCTGCAGGTTCGATCATGAGCAAGTATGCGGACCTCAACGGTAGCTTCGCCGAGAACATCCGCCAATTTGCTGAGCAGGCAAAGTCAGGGCTCGACGCCACGTTCCGCGAAATCGTGATCGAGATTGGCAGCAGCGTTATCCGCATGTCGCCGGTGGGCAATCCTGAAATCTGGACGGCCAACGTCGCCCATCGCCAGGCCAACACCGCAGCGGCTGATGCCTATGATTTCAAGGTGGCCGTGCGTAATACGGTCATCAATCTGACCGACAGCAATTTCACCAAGGCCGGCAAGCTGAAGCGCGGCGTGAAGTACGCCAAGCCCCTGACCAAAACTGAGCGCGACCAGAACTTCAACGTGAACGGTCTGGTCGCCGGCAAGGACTACGTCGGCGGGAGATTCCGCGGGAACTGGCAGTTCTCTATCGATACTCCGGCCGACGGCGTGCTTGATCAGATCGACCCATCGGGCAACGTGTCGGTTGCGGTGCTCATGACCCAGGTGCAGGCGCTGACCATCGGCCAGACCGCGTACATTGTGAACAATCTGCCGTATGCCGTGCCGCTCGAATACGGCTACTCCAAGCAAGCTCCCGGCGGAATGGTTCGAATCACCCTGGCCCGTTTTCAGCAGATAGTTAACGAAGCCATCAGGAACAACCAGGTATGAGCCATAACCTCATTGCCTCGATCTACGAGGCCAAGCTGATCAACTGGGCGAAAGCGTTGCCGGTACCGCTGAAGGTTGTCGTCGAGAACGAGGCTTACACGCCCGTGGACGGCATCACCTACCTGAAGGCCTTCACGCTGCCGGGCGACACCGCAAGCAACACGCTCGGCGGCGACCACAAGCTGTACACCGGCGTATTTCAGGTCAGCATCGTGACGTCCTCGGGCAAGTATCGCTGGGCGGCCGGTGCACTGGCTGACCAGATCGCCGCGTTGTTCCCGCTGTACGAACGGAACACGAAGGGCGCACTGACCGTGGTGACCATGACGCCAGTCGACCCAGGCCCCGGCATTCCAGACGATACGACCTTTACCGTGCCGGTTTCCTTCCAGTACCGAGCCGACACCAACTGATCTGTGGGGGAGTAATATTCCATCATCGAAGACAGAAGGGGCTCAAAGGTGGATGAGAGTAGGAAGCAGCGACTCCAGATATTGGGGGAGTGGGCAGAAAACCATAGTTGGGATAACCGTGAAGAGATAGCGACCAGCGAACGCTGTCTCTGTACCGCTTGCGGCCTGTGGCTGACGCCTTCTGAAATTCTGAAATGGCATCAGGAGAAGCATGCCTGCTGTCCGGGCTGTGGGCTGACCGGAGTAGTTGTCGGCTCTAAGTCAGGCCTTCCGCTTGATGAATTCCGGAGCAACATGGAAGTCGAGTAGTACGAAAATTCGCCCGTTGGGCAAACCCAGAACCCGCCATCGAGCGGGTTTTGTCATTTCTGAAAAGAGGAAACCCTATGAGCGTTTTTCTACCCAATGGCTCGACTGTCAGTATCGCGGCTTCGTATGACGCGCCGATCATTTTTACTGCGATCACCAACGCCTCTGAAGCCGTTGTGTCGTCGGCTGGCCACGATCTGGAGGCAGGCGACTTAGTTGAAGTCACTTCCGGCTGGGCTCGCCTGAACAACCGTGTTGTTCGCGTAAAGACCGCGACTGCTGATTCGTTCGTGCTTGAGTCGGTCAACACGCTCCATGCGGCACGCTTCATCGCTGGCGCGGGCGGCGGATCGGTTCGCAAGATTCTGGCCTGGGTGCCTATCAGCCAGGTCACGGAGTCGAGCAAGTCCGGTGGCGAGCAGCAAAACGTCACTTACTCGTTCCTCGAGGAGGACGATGAGCACCAGATTCCAACGTCGAAATCGGCGCTGTCGTTCACGCTGACCATGGCGGATGACCCGTCCCTTCCACACAAAAACGTGTTGCTGGAAGCCGACGACGACAAGCTGCCGCGAGCGGTCCGCGTGAACCTCGCCTCTGGGGGTGTCATCGCCTACAACGCGTTTGCTTCGTTCGACAATGTGCCGTCGCTGACCAAGAACAACATCATGGCAGTCACTGCCGTGTTTGCCGTGGTCGCAAAATTCATTCGCTACGCCGCGTAAGGGGGATTCATGGCCAAGTTCAAACTGATCCAAAACCCCACCTTCAAAGCTGACGTGATGCTTCCTACGGTCGGTGGCGAGCCTGTGAAGGTGCAGTTCGAGTTCAAGTATCGCGACCGCGCCGAACTGGCGACCCTTTATGCCGGGTGGGGAGAGCGGCATAAGGCCTTGGGGGAAAAATCCGAAGAGGTGGGGCTGGAGCAATTCACTGCCTTGCTGATTGATCTTCAGGTGGAACAGCTCAAGGCAATCGTCGCCGGCTGGGATGTCGACGAAGACTTCACCGACGAAAACCTACGCCTTCTGGTCAGCTCGATCAGTGCCACACCAAGCGCGGTGCTGGCGGCCTACTCCGAGGCATTCAACAAGGCGCGCCTGGGAAACTGACCAGCGCCGCATGCGTTCTCTATCAGCCGACCGTCAAGGGGCAAGATGCCTTCGGCTTTTCTGCCGAGGACTATGGCGATGAGGTCGAGATTTGGCCGGATAACTGGCTGGCGTTCCTTCTCTTCGAAGCGCTGAGCACCCAGTGGCGTACAGGCGCATGCGGCGCTACGGGTCTGGACTACACGTCAATTCGCGATGTCGCTGGCTTTCTCGGTTTAACCCGGGCCCAGGCCACGGATATTTTTCCGGATATCCGCATCATGGAAGCCGAAGCCCTGCGGGTGATGGCGGAACAGAGGGACAGTAAATGAGCACCAACTTCGCGTCCCTAGGCATCGAGGTCAACTCGTCGCAAGCGGTCAAGGCTGCTGACGATTTGGACAAGCTGGTCGATTCGGCCGTTGATGCCGAAAAGGCGATCGACGATCTCGGAAAAACTGGCTCCGAACTGGCCGATACTGGCAAGAAGATCGTTCAGGCAGAGCGTGAAGTCGCTCAGGAGATCGACAAATCGACGGGCTCCACGCAGCGTCAGTCCGAGGCAAGACGAAAGTCAGGCGCAAGCGCTACCAGCGAAATCGCCATCATCAGGCAGCTCGACAAGGCGATGTCCGGCAACATCGGCAGCATTGAGCAACTGACCCAGGCGGAAGTACTACTTGAACGCGCCCGCAAGGGTGGCCTGGTCACGATTGAGCAGCAGGAGGCCTATCAGGATCGACTCGGCAAGGCTTACGACAAGATCGATAAAGCTGAGGCGAAGGAAGTCGCGCAGAAGCAGCGCCTGATCGATGCGGAAAACCGCCAGATCGAAGCACTGAAGCGCACGGTCAACGGTATCGATCCGGTGACGGCCAAGCTGGCCAAGCTGGAGGCGCAGGAAAAGGCACTTGAGGCTGCTCACAAGGCAGGCGTGGTCGATGCAAATCGATACACCGAGGCGTTGGCCAAGATTGGCAAGGACCGGGCAGGGCTCACCGCGACAGAGACGGCATTCGACAAACTGAAGCTCGGCACCCGCCAGGCGCAGGAAAACGTCGTTCAGCTTGGTAATGCACTGTCTTCTGGCGACTGGGGTAGCGGTGTGCGCGCCGTGGCTCAGTTGGGGGCTGGTGCCGGTAGTGCTGCAATCGGATTCGCGGCAATCGCCGGGCCTATTGCCTTGGCCGGGGGCGCACTCGCCTTGCTTACCAATGCCTATTACCAAGGTAGTAAGGAGGCCGAGGAGTACAACAAGTCCTTAATCCTTACTGGTAACTACGCCGGCACCAATGCTGGTCAGCTCGCCGAAATGGCGCGGCAGATCAGCGCAACAGTGGGTACCACCGGTGCTGCAGCAGAAGTCCTGGCGACTCTGGCGGGCAACGGAAAGATGGCAAGCGGTAGTTTTGTTGAGATTTCCCAAGCTGCCCTAGCAATGGAGAAGGCCACCGGAAAGTCTGTCGACGCGACGGTAGCGGAGTTCGTCAAGATTGCCGATGACCCGGTGGCTGCTGCGAAGTTGCTGAACGATCAGTACCACTTCCTGACCGCTTCGGTGTATGCGCAGATCGTAGCCCTGAAAGATCAGGGTAATGAGATCGGCGCCACCAAGCTGCTGACCGACAGTTATGCAGATGCAGTGAAGGGACGAGCTGGCGAGATCATTCAGAACCTTGGGCTTGTTGAAAGAGCATGGCTCGCGATTCGAGGTGAAACGGCCAAGACGCTGGACGCACTGAAAAATGTCGGTCGTGATCAGGATGATCTGCTACGAATCACCGAGATCACCCAGAAGCTGGCCTACCTGCAATCAACCTTGGGAACAGGATATGAGGATGGTGATGCGAAGCAGCGAATGGAGGCCCTGCAGGATGAGTTGAACCTGCTGCAAGACAAGCAGATGGCCCAGAAGGACAACGCGAAGTTTGACAGCGATCAGGCTCGCATTCAGCAGGAAGGGATTGAGGCTGAGCGGAAGCTGAAGGTCATCAGCGATTCAAACCTCACCAATGCCGAGAAGCGCAACAAACTCATCAAGGAGTATCAGCGGTCTGTCGACGATCTACGCAAGGCAAACCCGGATAGCCCGCTCGTTAAGCCAGATTACGTGGCCAAGACGATCCAAAACATCAAGGATAAGAACAAGGATCCCGCCGTAGCAGCAGGCAGCGTCGATCTAACCGGTTTCAACGATGCCAAAAACCAGCTCACGGCAATTGTTGCCGAGTACAGCAACGCTCAGAAAAAGCTGGATGCCGAACAGAAAGTCGGGCTCATCTCCCAGGCCGAGTATGCACAAAAGCGAGATGGCCTGATCGGCAACGAACGGGACGAGGTTACCGCGGCGTACGAGGCCGAGATCGCGGCACTGGAGGTTGTGAAGAACCAGTCCAGCACCACGGCAGCGCAGCGCATTCAGCTCGACCAGAAGATTTCTGACGCACGGACAGCCATGGTCAAGGCTCAGAAGGATGCCGACAGCCAACAGGAGGTACTGGCCACTGCCGAGAAAGGAAGACTCGACAAGCAGCGGTACGCGATTGATCAGTACGTTGCCGCGCTCGGTCAGCAACAGAAGGCTCTGGCCCTTGCAGGTCAGCGCGCGGTGAATGGCGTCGGTCAAGGCGATCGGCAGAACGCGCTGTCAGGCGAGCTGAACAGTCAGCAAGACCGATTCGCGCAACAGTCCCTGGAACTGGAAAACCAGCGCTCCGATCCATCCAGAAACATGGACCCGGAAGAGTTCAAGCAGAAGTCACAAGCCCTCGCAGACGCGAACAAGGCGGCGACCGACCAGATCCGGCAGAACTATGCCGATGTCGAAGCAGCGCAGGGTGACTGGACCAAGGGCGCGACATCGGCCTGGGCCAATTACCTGGATTCGGCGCGAGACATTGCCGGCCAAACTCGAAATCTGTTTACCAACGCCTTCAGCTCGATGGAAGACTCGATCGTCAACTTCGCCATGACCGGGAAGCTATCGTTCTCCGACTTTGCCAAGTCAGTCTTGGCCGACATGGCTCGAATTGCGGCAAGGCAGGCAAGCTCTTCAGCGCTCAGCGGACTATTCGGCTTGGCAGCCACCGCCGCAAGCTCGTACTTCGGCGGCGGTACGACGTCGGCCGGCTCGACGCAGGCCGGGTACACCGGCACTGACTTCTCGAATTGGGCTGCTGCCCAAGCCAATGGCGGAGCATGGTCTGGCGGCGTGCAGATGTTCGCCAATGGCGGCGCCTTCACCAATAACATCGTCAGTACGCCGACTGCTTTTGGCATGGCCAACGGCAAGACCGGTGTGATGGGTGAGGCTGGGCCCGAGGCGATTGTGCCGTTGGCGCGCGACTCGCAAGGTCGACTGGGTGTGCGTGGCGGAAGCTCGAGCCAGATCAATATCAGCGTCACTGTCGACGCCACTGACGGAGGAGGCGCTATGCCGGACCCGGCGCGCCTGGCTGAGGCTATCAAGGTGGTAACGAGGCAGGAAATCGCACTTGCTCGCCGTAACGGCGGACAACTCACCTAAGGAGTATTCATGCAGATATTCACCTGGAAGGCCGCCTATGATGCCTCGAAGGCTGTCGCTCCGGTCGTCAAGGTCATCAAGTTCGGTGACGGCTACGAGCAGCGGCAGGCTTCCGGCATCAACCGGCTGCCGCGCAAGTTCTCGCTGACGTTCAAGCGTGAGACGGCAGGCATCGATGAGATTGATGCCTTCCTTTCCGCCAGAGGCGCCGTCGAAGCCTTCAACTACACGCACCCCGGTCAAGCGATCGGGGTTTTTGTTTGCCGTGAGTGGACACGCACCAACATTGCACTTGGCGTTGATGGCCTGGCCGCGACCTTTGAGGAGGTGTTCGAATGAGCGCCCTTCAAGGTCAACTCGCGCTCGCCAACGGCATGTCGATCTGGGAGGGTTTCGAGCTGGTGCTGCCTGACCAGACGATTCGCTTTCACGCTGGAACCAACCAGTTGCTGGCCTCAGTGGTATGGCAAGATAACGTCTATACGCCCTGGCCGATCAATGCCACTGAATTTGCTACGCCCAGTCAGGGATCGCCGGCCCGACCAAAGCTTCAGGTCGGCAACTTCGGCGGCACCATATCAGCCCTGTGCCGGGAGTACGAAGACCTGCTTTCGGTGAAACTCAAGCGCCGCCGCACGCTGGTCAAATACCTGGATGCGGTGAACTTCACCGACGGCAACCCTACGGCCAATCCGGCTGAGGAATATCCGGTTGAAACGTGGATCATCACGCGAAAGGCCAATGAAACCCCGGCAGCTATCGAGTTTGAACTTGGCTCGCCGCTTGACCTTCAGGGCGTCAAGCTTCCGCGCCGCCAGGTGGTGGCCGGCACTTGCTTGTGGGCCTACCGGTCTGGCGAATGCGGTTATGCGGGTGGCCCGGTCGCCGATTACGCCAACAACCCCACCGGCGATCCAGCCAAAGACCAGTGCAGCCGCACGCTACGGGGATGCAAGTTGCGCTTTGGCGAGAATGGCGAGCTTCCCTTTGGCGGCTTCCCGGGCATTGCCCGCGTTCCGAGACTTTGATCATGAGCGAGCTGTTCAATAAATGTCGGGCGGATGCCGAGGCGCATGCTCGCGCTGAATACCCGCGTGAAGCTGTGGGCCTCGTCATCAGCGTGCGCGGCAAGTCGTCGTATGTACCGTGCCGCAACCAGTCGGAAGAGGCAGACCGCTTTATCCTGCACCCGGAAGACTACGTCGTGGCAGAGGACATGGGCGATATCATCGTTGTTGTGCATTCGCACCCTGACGCCGGGCCCGAACCCAGCCTGCACGACATTGCCAGTCACGCGGCCAGCCGCATGGCATGGTGGATTGTCGGACTGAAGGACGGTGCTGCGACTTGGCACGAAATGCCGGCCACCGGCGAGATGCCGCTGGAAGGGCGAGTGTTCGTTCACGGCGTGATCGACTGCTACACCCTGGTTCGGGACTACTACCGTCAGGAACTGGGCATTGTATTGCCCGACTTCCACCGCAAGGACGACTGGTGGCACAACGGGGAGAACCTGTATGTCGACAACTTCGCCAGGACAGGTTTCGTTCCTGTCGATTCACCGCAGCAAGGCGACTTGATTGTCATGGCGATTGGCAGCCCGACACCTTGCCACGGCGCGATCTGGCTCGAGGGTGACGTCGTACTTCATCACCTCTACGGTCGGCTGAGTTGCCGCGAGGTGTACGGCCGCGCGTACCGGGAGTGCACAACGCACATCATGCGCTACACACGATAGCCCCTGTATCTGTGTGCAATTTCCTTGGTAGAGTCGCCAAAACACATGGAGACTCACTATGCGCACAGTTCTCACCATTCTCGCCGTGGTTGCACTGGCAGGATGTGCAACTTCGCCAGTTCCGTCGGCGCAAGCTATAAAAGCACCGGCCGATCGAGTGCTGGCTTATCAAGTTGCATTGGAGGGCTCTGGGGCGCTGACAGTGATCCGAGATAGCGGCTTTATGGGCAGCGGCTGCTACGCCACCATCTTCCTCAATGGTGAGCGAGCGGCGAAACTTGCCCCGGAGGAAAAGGCGACTTTCATACTTCCTCCAGGGGAGTGGGTTGTAGGCGCCGCGCTAGAGGGAGCGGGCCTGTGTGGGCCATTGAATGAAAAACGTACCGAAACAGAGACGATTTTGAAGCAAGGCCAAGAGAAATACTTCCGCGTTTTCTCGGCCCCCGAAGCGGGGCTTGACGTCAGGCCGACCAGCCTATAACCGAGTCACTTAATCACTGCCTGCAACAAGGGCAGAACAAACCAACCGCCTCCGGGCGGTTTTTTTATGCCCGGAGAAAAGTATGAATGCCCCAAACGACAAAGCTATGACACGCATTCTGCTCTCCGGCTGCCTGGCACAGGCCTTCGGGCGCGAGCATTTTCGCTTACTCGAAACCGGAACTACCCGCGAAGCATTCAGTGCACTGCAGCACACAATCGATGGGTTCGCCGATTTCATCCGCGACTCGGCCCGGCGCGGTCTGCGTTACGCGATTTTCCGCAACCGCGAGAACGTCGCCGAAGACAGATTCACGCTGAGCGGGACGACGGAGATTCGCATTGTTCCTGTCATCTCCGGCAGCAAACGAGGCGGGCTATTCCAGACCATCGTTGGCGTTGTTCTGATTGTTGCTGGCGCGGTAGCCTCCGCTTTCGGTCAGGGATGGATAGGCGTACCAATGATCCAAATGGGCATCGCTATGACGATCGGCGGTGTTATTCAGATGCTGTCTCCAACGCCAAAAGCTGGCAATCAAGAAGACCAAGCCGGCACTGAAAACAAGCCCAGCTACCTCTTCAACGGCGCCTTCAACTCAACGCAGCAGGGCCTTCCTGTGCCTGTCATCTACGGAAAGATGCTGGTCGGTTCCAGCGTTGTAGCAATCGGCACCTGGGCGGAGACGATACCCGCATGAGCGAATTGATTACCGGTAGCGGCGGTGGTGGCGGGAAAGGTGGTGGCGGTGGATCTGCGCGTTCCGCCGTTGAGGCCCCGGATAGCCTTCGCTCGCGTCAGCATGTGCGAGTGCTGCACGCAATTTGCGAAGGGGAGATCCTGGGCTATCTCGGTGGGCTACAGGGCATCTTCTTTGATGACGTCCCGTTGCAAAACGCTGACGGCAGTTACAACTTTTCCGACGTCAGTGTTGATTCCCGTATCGGCACCCAGTGGCAGTCCTATCTGCCCATTACCGGGCTTGAGGCTGAGCAGTCGGTTGGCGTTGAGATGAAGTTCAACGTCGCGCTGGAGAGAGCGATTACGGATACAGATGTCGATGCGGTGCGGATCACTGTCAGCGTTCCGCAACTTTCAGAACAGAACATTCAGAACGGCGATACCAACGGTTCCAGCGCGGCGTTCCGCGTCGAGGGCAAGCTCGGTGCAGGCGCCTGGTTTGGGATGTGCGACGACATCACCATCAGCGGCAAGACGATGAGCCGCACGCAGTGCTCATATTATCTGCGCTTGCCGCCATCTGGCGGTCTGCCGCGGTACATCCGACTTACCCGGCTGACTATCGACGCCACCAGCGCAGCCATCCAGAATCGCACTTTTTTCGACAGCTTCACCCTGCTCTGGGACGAAAGGCTGCGTTACCCGAATACTGCTCTCGTCGGCGTTTCGATTGATGCTCAGCAGTTTTCCAGCATTCCGCGCATGGCTTTCATGGTCGGTGGAATGAAAGTGCTGATCCCGAGCAACTACGATCCCAACACCCGTATTTACACGGGATCGTGGGATGGATCGTTCCAACGCGCGTGGACGGACAATCCGGCGTGGGTTTGGTACGACATGCTCACCAACACCCGCTATGGGCTTGGCGGGCTGCTTGATTCCACGCTCATCGACAAATACGCGCTCTATGCCATCGCACAGTATTGTGATGCATTGGTGCCCGACGGGTACGGCGGCCTTGAGCCACGGTTTAGCTGCAACATAGCGCTGACTGTCCAGCAGGATGCCTGGAAGCTGGTCAACGACATGGTGTCGGTCTTCCGGTCCATTTGTTTCTGGGCTGGCGGAACGCTGACTGCGGTACAGGATGCCCCGCGCTCAAGCCGATATCTGTTCAACAACTCGAACGTGGTCGGCGGTGAGTTCAGCTACCAGTCTGTTGCCTCTGACCAGCGCTACAACGTCGCGGCCGTCACCTGGAATGATCCGCTGCAGCAGTACAAGCAGTCAGTCGAGATTGTTGAACGCCCCGACCTGATCGCGAAGTGGTCGCGCATCCAGCAAAGCGACGTAGTGGCCATCGGCTGCACATCTCGTGGCCAGGCTCGTCGCTTGGGCCGCTGGCTGCTGTATGCCGAAAGCGAGGCGGTCACGTTTGCCGTCGGTGCCGATGGTGCGATCCCGCTGCCGGGCGACATCATCGACATCGCGGATGCCAACAGAGCCGGCGCCCGTAACGGTGGCCGGCTTCTGGCTGGCAGCACCGCTTCGTTGTTGCTGCTTGACGCACCCATCGGCCTGGCCGGGGCGGGCTTGGTCGGCGTTGTGATGCCCAACGGTACGTATGCGAGTGCTGCCGTCACCGTGGGGGCCGGTGCGACATCGATCACTGTATCGCCGCCGCTGGCTTCCGCTCCACTGGCTTCCGCTCCATGGATCTTTTCGACTCCGTCACTGGAGACACAGAAGTTTCGTGTCATCGGCATCAGTGAAGGCGACGACGGGACCTATGCAATCAGCGCCGTGGCTTTCGATCCGGACAAATTCGACGAGATTGAATTCGGCACGCCGGATGTTGATAACCCGACGAGCATCGTCAACCTCGGCAAGCCTGAAGCGGTTGGTCAACTGACGTTTGCGGAGTCGCTGTACGACACTGGTACCGGGCTGGCGGCCGCCAGATTGACGGTCAGCTGGACGCCGCCGGCGCGCGCCATGCGCTATCAGGTCGAAGTCATGAAGCCTGGTGGCAACTGGGAGTACGTGGCAGAGATCGCGACACCAACTATTGATTTTGATTCGGCGTCTTCTGGTCTGTGGTCGGTTCGCGTTACGCCCAAGTCGGTACTTGGGCTATCCGGTAAAGCCTCTCTTCAGACCTACTCTGCGCAGGCGCTACTGGCGCCACCCTCTGCACTGATTGGGTTGCGGCTGGACGTGATCAACAGCGTCGCCACGCTGGCTTGGGAGCCTGCTCCTGAGTTGGATGTGAAGCTGGGCGGCAGTATCAACATCAGGCACTCGCGCAACACCTCGTCGAACTGGGATGCGGCCTTGCCGCTGACCGAAGTGGCGGGGCGCTCGACTTCATCCGTGGTCTCGTTGCTGCCAGGGAAGTACCTCGCCCGCGCGGTGGACTCCTCTGGAGTCGGTGGTCCGGTGACAGAGGTCTGGTCGGATGCTCAGGTGCCGTTGCCAACCAACGTGGTTGTGGTCATTGCCGAGTCGCCTGCGTTCACTGGTGTCACGTTCAATGCAGCGGCTGCCGGTGGTGTGCTGAAGATGACCGGCGCTGGCCTTGTCGATGATGTAACAAACATCGATGCATTGCTCGGCGAGTTCGACAAGTTCGGCGGGTCGACGCTGTCGTCGACTTACAGCTTTATCGCACCAACTGACCTCGGCTATGTCTATGACTGCCGCCTGACGGCGGACGTCGAGGCGGCGCTGTATGACGACGGCACCTACATAGACACAGTCGTGGACTTCGATTCGTTGATTGGCATTGATGGCGATCCACCAAACGGTGCTTCGCTATCGCTGTGGGTGCGGACATCGGACGTATCGCCTGCAGTGTGGTCGGCTTGGAAGCCCTTCGTGGTCGGCGACTATCGCGCCCGGCAGTTCGACTTTCAGCTGCGCGGATCTGTGCAGTTGACCACGAACTGGATCGACGTCACCAAGCTGGAAGTGGTGATCGACATGCCTGATCGCATTGAGAGCGGGAATGACATTCCGGTTCCAGCTGGCGGCCTGACCATCACATACACGCCGCCATTCAATGCATCTCCAGCCGTCAGCCTGACCGCTCAAAGCCTGTTACCAGGTGACTACTTCGATGTGTCCGCCAAGACCGCAACGGGCTTCACGGTGTTCATCCGCAATTCCAGTGGGGTCGCCCAGTCAGGCCGCTCGATTGACTACATCTCAAAGGGATACTGACTTATGTCGCAACATGATATGACGCTGGATAATGCGTCGGGGCTGGTGTTCCGAAACGATGCGAATGCTGCATTGCAGGCACTTGCATCGCAGAGCAGCGGAGCGTCGGCGCCAAGCCCGACCTTTCCGTGCCAGGTATGGGGGGATACAGGTACTGGTCGGCTTAAACAGCGAAACAGTGCCAACTCCGCATGGCTCGACATGGGGCCGCTGGATGCCCCCCTGCGGGATGCAGCAAGCCAGGGCGAATACGCGACAGATACGGGGGCTGCTGGTGCCTACGTCTGCAATTTCACGCCAGCCATAACCGTTCGTAACGAAAGCACGCCAATCCGCTTCAAGGCCGCCAATGCGAACCCCGGGGCTTGCACCATCAACGATGGTCTCGGCACGGTGGCGCTCGTCGGCGGCGCTCATTCTGCGCTTCAGGGCAATGAAATCATCGCCAACGGAATTGCCTGGATCCAGTGGAATGCCTCGGTCGGTGGCGGCTCCTATGTGCTGCTGTTCTGCACAGGGGCACCTCAGCAAGTGGCCCCAGCTACCAAGAGCCAGCAGGCTGTTCAATTTGGACAGCTTTTCGGCGGGCTTAAGGGGCTTTCTCGCTTCACGTCGAGCGGGTCGTTCACTGTACCGGCTGGCGTCACTCAGATTTACGTGAGCGGGTGCGCAGGAGGCGGGGGTGGTGGCGGCACTTTTAACATTGGTGCAACAGGTAACATTTCGGCTGGTGGCGGTGGCGGCGGAGCGGGTCAATCAATCATCCGACAGGCATACGCCGTAACACCAGGACAAGTTATCGCCATCACAATCGGTAGTGGCGGCACAGGCGCTGCAATTGCGGGAAGTGGTGGGGCCGGTGGCGCTACGTTAGTTGGGGCGCTGGTGACGCTTACAGGCGGTGGCGGGGGGGCGGCCGGCGGAGCTGGTCCATTCAGCTCTTCTTACGCCGGTGGGGCTGGAGGATCCGGTTATCCGCAAGGGTCAGACGGACCAGATTGCACAACCGCAATCACATCCACCAGTGGAATGGGCGCTTCGTGCCCATTTGGCGGCGGCGGGGCTGGAAGACGTGGGTTGCCAAACAACAGCTTGGCTGGCGTCGCTGGTGGTGGGTATGGCTCAGGTGGGTCTGGCGCGTCCGGCGCATATGCAGGATCCGCAACCTCATCCGGTAATGTTGGCGGTGCCGGCGCTCCAGGCCTGGTAGTTATTGAATGGTGATCAGCATGAACGATTATGCAGTTATCAATGTGGGAACCTGGATTGTAGAGAACACGATCCTCTGGAGTGGTGACGAGAACTCAGGCTGGAGTCCTCCAGATGGCTACATGGCAGTCGAGTTGGGCGGGGCAAGCATTGGCTGGACCTATGCCGATGGCGTATTTACTCAGCCAGAACCTGAGCCGGTTCCGGCTCCCTCGCCGGCCGAGATTCTTGCGACGAACACCTCGATCAAAAACTACCTGCTCGCTCAAGCTGCTCTAAGCATTGCTCCGCTGCAGGATGCTGTCGATCTTGGTAGCGCAACGTCAAATGAAACCGCCCAGCTTCAAAGCTGGAAGCAATACCGAGTAGCGGTGAATCGCATGGATCTCACGCTGAATTCACCAACTTGGCCGTCCACTCCGGCCTGATTCTCATTGTGTAACGCCGGCCCGCCAATGAGCGGGCATTTTTTTGCCTGGAGAAAAGTGATGACTGCAATCGAAAAAGACCGCGACATCCTCGCCCGAACCCTCTGGGGTGAGGCGCGAAGCGAAAGCCTGACCGGTCAGATCGCCGTGGCCTGGACCATTCGCAACCGTGTAAACGATGGCAAGGCGAAGTCGTGGTGGGGGGAAGGCTATGCCGGTGTGTGCCTGAAGCCTTACCAGTTCAGCTGCTGGAACTCGAACGACCCGAACTTTGCCTTCCTCAGCGGCGCGAAGCCGATCCCGGCCGGGCAGCTCGCCCAAGCGCAGAAAGCTGCTGACCTGGTCATGTCCGGTACCGAGCTAGATCCAACCGGAGGCGCCACGCACTACTACGCGACCACTATGCCGAAAGCTCCAGCCTGGGCTGTGGGAGCGAAACAGACGCTGATGCTTGGTCATCACGTCTTCTTCAAGGATGTGCCATGAGTACCGCAGTGTGGAAGTTGGTCGGGGTGCTGGTGCTACTGCTGATCACCGCCGGTGGCGTATGGCAGGTCCAGGACTGGCGCTACGGAAAGCAACTCGCCGAACAGTCTGGGCTGCACAAGGACGATCTAACCGCTATCAGCAATGCTGCTGCCGCCCAAGTCCGGGCCGATCAGGACAAGCGTCTTGCGCTCGAGCAGCGACTTTCCGCCAGTGATCAAACCCACCATGAGGCTTTGACCAATGCACAAAAAGACCAGGCTCGTTTACGCGATCGCCTTGCCACTTCTGATTTGCGGCTGTCAGTCCTCCTTGCCGAGGATTCAGCCGGTGGCTGCTCAGTGTCAGCCGGTACCGAAGCCGGCGGCATGGTTCATGGAAGAGCGCGTGCCCGACTTGACCCGGCGCATGCTCAACGAATTATCGGAATCACCGACGCCGGCGACCAAGGATTGATTGCCCTGGCCGCCTGTCAAGCATACGTCCGGGTTATTACACAGTGACCGCTTTTCGCGAAATTGATCCCCAGTTACGTCCGAGGTCGACCGCGCTCCACTTCGAGGATGCCCTTGTCTCGATACTATGTCGCTCTGCATCCGTGCCAAGCATCAAACGAGTTTTTTGGAGATTCTGAGTGCTAGGTCCTCGGGGACTGGAAACGGTTTGATCCCAGTAAATCCAGCTATCAAAAAACGGGCGATCCCGATCTTCAACAATGTCAGGCCTGAGTCTGATGATCTCGGATGGAGCTGGGTGGTTCCGCAGATCTGCATGTGTCGGTATGGCTTTGTTGAGTTGATCCAAGAATGGTTTCGGTGATAAAGGCTGCCCACTCGTGCCGTTTACTCTCAATACTTCGAGAAGTGGGCCATACATCTCTCCCAGGTAGTCCTTGATCCGATATCCAGGCAGGACATCAAATCTGAAGAATTTTGGGGCGTTGCCCCTGGAGGTTAGCGTAAGAACGAAGGGAGCGTCTCGGGTGGAAAAGAGGCAATCAAAGCTCGCCGCCCCCATAGCGATTTGGAACTGTTGCATATCGGTACGAATTGCAATCATGTTGCGATGCAATTCCTGAAGTGAAGTCATGTGCATACGTAAGATGTCTCTTTATTTAGGGTAAAACCGCCCCCCCCTGGAGGAGGGCGGCCCGCAATTAACGGTTAGGCATACTGCGGCAGTGTTTGCACACGTACTCAAGCTGGCCGCGGCGCATACGGGTGTAGGCGCAGACATGCACAGGACGAACGATCGGACATGTAAAAGACATGGCGTCGACTCCAATAAAGTCGGCGAGCGGTTATAGACTCGTATCCCAGCCTCTGCTATCGTCTTTTCGCTAGCGTTGACATCAGATTCATGGATTTACGAGGCAAGCACGTCGCTAACCGTCACGTGCTCACTTCAGCAAAGTCAGTGGCTTAAGGGTTGCACCCCCATCTGCCTATGCTTTACTGATGTAGATTTTGAAAGGTTTACCTTTTGCTCTGATAACCGCGCCATTCTTCAGATGGCGCGTCCAGCGCAAGATAAAGGTTCCCCTTTCGTCGGTATAAGTACTCATACAGACCTCGTCTCATTGTTGCCGCTCTCGGCTGGTATGGACAAAGCTAATACAGGGGGGTATGATCTGCGCCGCGCTAAGAGGTGCAGTGTCTGATTCCCTATATTGCTCAGCGTAAAGTGAGCGGATTACTTTATCGGCAGATCAAATGCTCCATGTTTTTGTCCTCACATTGCGAGTGTGAGTGATCAGAAAAACCTCAGTTCTAGCTGCTTTTCCTCTTTCAGGGGGATGTGCAAATATTGCATCACTGCGTCAGCAAAATAATCTGCTTGCCATTCAGAGTCCTCTGTTTCGTGAGGAGGGTTTTCGCTGAAGTGAAGCAAAGGTTTGTGGCAGAGAAACACATGCCCTAGTTCGTGCAAAAAAATTCGTATTGCCTCTGATTTTCCCCTCATCAACTCAGTATGCAACTTGTCTGGCATATAGATCATGCCTGCTTGTGGGTCTACCGTTGCCTTCGTATAGTCGAGCCATTCATCGTTGCTAATCACGTCTACATGAATTTCGCCATGATGCTCAAGAGTGTGAATGGTGGAGCCGATTTGCTTGGGTGTGAATGATCGGCGCCCCAGCTTCAGAATCTGGCAAACGCGTTGAGCAATATTCTCAATTACGTCGGTAGTAAATGGGTGAACGCGATGTCCACGCATGCGATACGGTACCTCACTTGCTTCAATCATCTTTACTGCCCTCGGCATATATTTCGGTCAGCAATTTGCCGAGCTTGGCAAGCTGTTCTTGGTTTAAGTGAGAATTTGCAAAACCTGCTATTAGCATCTTGTGATGCGGTGGTAGCCCTTCTAGTGAGACGCTATCGTTAGCTTCGCACGCCAACGATTTCAGCTCACTCTCCTGGACGGGAGCTCCAGCTGTAGAAAAGTACTTCGCGATTTTGCTGGCCCATTCCATAGGCACCTTGCTTCGGCCTGTTTCCATTGCGCTCAAGAACGCTGGAGAAGAGCCAAGCGCAGCAGCCATAGTCGTCAAAGTAATATTTCTTTGGCGGCGATATTCCCTGACCGCAGAACCAAATTTTGTAAGCGACATGGTAGTAAACCCTCGGGTTTTATTGAATCTGGCCCTCAGAATATCCAGTGCCTCAGTAAAATTCAAGTGTTTTAGTTGAAAGGTTTAATTTTGGTCGGTTTTCTTCGGTCGCGTCCGGCTCCGAGGGCGACAGAGGCTAATTTTGCCGATCTATCCTCAGTCCGGCGTCAGCAGTACCGCTAGAGTCATCTTGATGAACTCTTCATTGCGGTCAATTGCTTCCAGAGCGCCGCGCACGTTGTCGGCGACCTCAGCTGACCCGCGTTGCTCAACCCAGTTTGAGAGCTCCAGGATAGCCGCCTCTAGAGCGAGCTGGTTTTCGTTGATCTTGTACAGGAGGGAAGGGAGCAGATCTGAATTGGGCATCGCGAATCCTCGGTTATGAGGTCAGCGTAGTACCGGGTTCTATGAAGGATTTTTTACGATTGGCAGGAGGCCAGGAGAGGAAAAATCAGGAAAGTTTTGTAACGGTTACCAAATAGTTTTGTAACGCATCGAAATCAGCGGACCAAAAGCCAAACCCCAGAAACGACAAAGCCCTGAATAATCAGGGCTTTGTCGTACATAAGATGGCGGAGGCGATGGGATTCGAACTCATGGACCTGTTACAGTCGACGGTTTTCAAGACCGTTGCCTTAAACCACTCGGCCACACCTCCGTTTGCGTTGCGGGCGCCATAATACCTGAATGAAACACACTGTCAAACTCTCTGCATGGCTTGTTACAGAGCGTCTGTTATGATCTTTGCGACTGAACGTTTCAAACCAACAGGAGTGTCGCCATGCGCGAACAGGATTACGCAGTTAATAACAGCGTGCAGGCTGAGCAGCTAGAGGTTAGCCGCGTCCTGCGCAACACTTACGGCCTACTCGCCCTCACCCTCGCATTCAGCGGCGTGATGGCGTTTGTCGCGCAGCAGATGCGTGTCGGTTACCCGAACGTCTTCGTCGTGCTGATCGGCTTCTACGGCCTTTTCTTCCTCACCAACAAACTCCGTGACTCGGCGTGGGGCCTGGTTTCTGCGTTCGCGCTGACCGGTTTCATGGGTTTCCTGCTCGGCCCGATCCTCAACCGTTACCTGGGCATGCAGGGCGGCGCGGAAGTGGTCAGCTCGGCCTTCGCGATGACCGCGCTGGTGTTCGGCGGCCTGTCGGCTTATGTGCTGATCACCCGTAAGGACATGAGCTTCCTGGGCGGTTTCATCACAGCCGGTTTCTTCGTGCTGCTGGGTGCGACGCTGGCGAGCTTCTTCTTCAAGATCAGCGGTCTGCAACTGGCGATCAGCGCAGGTTTCGTGCTGTTCTCCTCGGTCTGCATTCTGTTCCAGACCAGCGCCATCATTCACGGCGGCGAGCGTAACTACATCATGGCGACCATCAGCCTGTATGTATCGATCTACAACCTGTTCGTCAGCTTGCTGCAGCTGTTCGGCATCATGGGCCGCGATGATTGATCGCCAGCCTTGAGTAAAAAACCCGCTTCGGCGGGTTTTTTATTGTCTGGGAATCGGGGCGCCCAAGGTTATTCGGTAATGACAATGCTGCCATCGGCCTGCTGCCGGTAAATGGTGTAGGGCAGGAGCAGGGTGTCGAGAGCGCCGGAAATGACTACGTCGATCAGCACAAAGGGCGTGCCATTGTTGTACTTATACTCATCGATGCCCGGGCCTGGAGCCCCGTGTAGGCTGCAAAAGTCATAAGTCACGCCGCTATAGATCCGTGGAACCGCACCGCAGTAGGTTTTCTGTTCCTTGAGGCTCTTTGCCGCTGCTTCATCACTACGCACCACTGTCTGGAACGTACCGCAGCCTGCAAGCATCACCGCCGCCAGTAACATGGCCTGAGTTTTCATACCGCCAATCCTTCGCCGGAAAAACACCAATCTACGCCTCTGCGAACAAAACAGCACTCACGCCATCGGTGGCAGCCGGCGCTTGATCGGGGTTTTCTTGACAATGGCGGTGTTGGTTTCGGCGTGGGTGTTGAGGCGGTCGAGGAGGGTGTCCAGTTGTTCCATCGAGCGCACATGCAAGCGGGCGATGAAGCAGTCGTCACCGGTGACTTTGTCGCACTCGGTGAATTCGGGGATCGCCTGAATCTGCCGCTCCACTTCCTGCAACTGGCCCGGCAACGGGCGGATGCGGACGATGGCCTGGAGTTGATAGCCGAAGCACTTGGGGTCGATTTCGACGGTGTAGCCCTTGAGTACGCCGCGTTCTTCGAGGCGGCGCAGGCGCTCGGCGACGCTGGGCGAGGACAGGCCGCTGATCTGTGCCAGGGCCTTGAGCGAGCGGCGGGAGTCTTCCATCAATGCGCTGATCAGCACTTGGTCAATGTCGTCGGTCATGGCGAGTCCCCTGTTAGGCAATCGGCTGGATAAGCCTTGATAAAAAAGGCAGATGCCGAGTTTAGCCTGCTTTTTGCGCTGGAGAAGCCCCTCGGTGGATTGGCATACTTTGGCCTCAAACACAGGAGGTTGATGATGGACAAAACACTACGTCGCGGCTCATTCGAGATGACCGCCGCCATGCTGATTTCCGGGACCATTGGCTGGTTCGTGCTGGTGTCCGGGCAACCGGTGCTGGACGTGGTGTTCTGGCGCTGCGTGTTCGGTGCCGCCACGTTGTTGCTGATCTGCGCGGCGTTCGGCTTCCTGCGTCCTGGCATTTTGACGTCCACCACTTTCTTGTTGGCCGTACTGAGTGGTGTGGCGATTGTCGGTAACTGGGTGCTGTTGTTCGCGTCCTATTCTCGCGCCTCGATTGCCATCGGCACGGCGGTTTATAACGTCCAGCCGTTCATGTTGGTGGGGTTGGCGGCGCTGTTTCTCGGGGAGAAAATCACCCTGCAAAAACTGTTCTGGCTGGGCATTTCGTTTCTCGGGATGCTGGCGATTGTCAGCGCACATGGCGAGCAAGGCGAGGGTGGCAACGATTACCTGATGGGGATCGCTCTGGCCTTGGGTGCTGCCTTCCTGTACGCGATTGCCGCGTTGATCATCAAACGGCTGACCGGCACGCCACCGCATCTGATCGCGTTGATCCAGGTCTGCACCGGCGTGCTGTTGCTCGCGCCTTTTGCGCACTTCTCGGCGATGCCGCAAGCGCCCAGTGCCTGGGCCAGCCTGGTGACGCTGGGCATCGTGCATACCGGTTTGATGTATGTGCTGCTCTACGGGGCGATTCAAAAGCTGCCGACCGCCCTGACCGGCGCGTTGTCGTTCATCTATCCGATTGCGGCGATTTTCGTGGACTGGTTCGCCTTCGGCCATCGCCTGGAGCCGCTGCAATGGATCGGTGTCGCCGCGATTCTGCTGGCTGCCGCCGGGATGCAACAGGGTTGGGGCCTGAAGCTTCGGCGGGTGGCTACACAATAAACGGCCTCTCAGATGTTCCAGCGCGGTGCGGTTTTCGCCAGACGCTGGCGCATCTCGCCGATGTTCGCGGTCAATTGTCGGGTCAGCAATCGGTAGCCATCCAGCGGACTGTAGACCGGTATATCGAGCGTTGAGTCCAATGGCGGTTCGGCTGGCCGGCTGAGCCGTTGTGAAGCGCCCGATTTCAATGCCCGAGCCATACCGATCAGTTGCACCCGGATCTGTCGGTGCTCGGTTTTCAATGTCGATTGCAGATGGGCCATTGCCTCAGAGTCATCGGCATTCGGCCGGCTATTGCCGAGGATTTCCAGGATGCTGACGCACATCCGCAGATTGCGCTGAATTGCATCGAGTTCGGTCATGGAAACCCGCACTTCCTTGGACACCGAGGGCATCAGTGAGCGCAGTTGCACCATGACGGCGTTCAAGCGATTCATGAGCTTCAGGTGCTCGTCAGCGGTGACGGACTCGCCGTTGATGATACGGCCGTAGATGGCCGCGCAGTCGCGCAACGCATCGGCCAGGTTGTAACGCCAGGAGTACACCGCATACAGCGGCAGGGCGAAGGAGAACGCCAGTGCCAGGGCGATGCCGATCAGAATATCCACCCCGCGCCACAGGCCATCGGTGACCGGGTTGTCACCGTGCCCCGCAACGATAAACACGGTGATCGCTGACAGCAGCGCCGTATAACCACCCTTGCCGATGGCGTGGTACGAGAAAAATCCGCACACCACCGACATGGCGAAATAGGTCAGCCACGGCATCCCGAGCCAGGCCTGTTGCGCCACCAGCAACAAGCCGACACCGGCCCCGATCAAAGTACCGATGGCTCGCTCGGCGGCTTTTTTGCCGATATTACCGTGGTGCTGCAAGCCGCCGATCACCACCAGCATGGTCACCGACGCCCATTCGCCGTGGGGCAGATGGATGCCGGTGGTCAGCAGAATCGTCGCCAGCAACCCCAACGAAACCCGCACCGCATGGATCAGTTTGGCGTGGCGGTAGCGCCGGTACGGGTCCAGCAACGGACGCAGTATTCGGCGCAACAGCGGTGGCAGTCGAAGGCCTTTGATGATGGTCAGTTTTGGTGTCCTCAGAAGATATAGTCGGTGGTCAGGAAGCTTGAGTTCCGGCCGCTGATGATCTCGCTGATGAGCTCTTTGCTGCTTTCCTGGAACTTGGTCGCCACCAGGGTCCGGATCGAAAACACCCGCAGCGCATCGTGCACCGACAACGTGCCCTCGGCGGAGTTCTTGCGGCCGTTGAACGGGTAAGTGTCCGGGCCGCGCTGGCACTGGGCGTTGAGGTTGATCCGGCCGACCTGGTTGGCGAAGGTGTCCACCAGCCTGCCGACCGCCACCGGGTTGGTGCCGAAGATGCTCAGTTGCTGGCCGAAGTCGGATTCCAGGACGTAATCGATCACGGTGTCCAGATGACGGTAAGGCACGATCGGCACGACCGGGCCGAACTGTTCTTCCTGATAGACGCGCATCTGCGGTGTCACCGGGTACAACACGGCCGGGTAGAAGAACGACGCGCGGGCTTCACCGCCGTTGGGGTTGACCACGGCGGCGCCTTTGCTGACCGCGTCTGCCACCAGCGAGTGCAGATAATCGACTTTGCTCGCCTCCGGTAGCGGTGTCAGGGCCACGCCGCTGTCCCACGGCATGCCGGGTTTCAGTGAGGCGAGTTTGGCGTTGAATTTCTCGATGAACGCTTCGACCACGTCTTCATGGACGAAGAGGATTTTCAGCGCGGTGCAGCGCTGGCCGTTGAACGACAGGGAGCCGGTGACGGCTTCGCTGACCGCGTTGTCCAGATCCACCTCAGGCAACACAATGCCGGGGTTCTTCGCATCCAGGCCCAGTGCCGCGCGCAAGCGGTGAGGCCTTGGGTGGAGTTTTTTCAGGTCGCTGGCGGCCTTGTTGGTGCCGATAAACGCAAAGATATCGATCTTGCCGCTGGCCATCAGCGCACTGACGGTCTCGCGGCCACTGCCGTAAATGACGTTGATCACCCCGGCCGGGAAGCTGTCGCGAAAGGCTTCCAGCAGCGGACGAATCAACAGCACCCCAAGCTTGGCCGGCTTGAACACCACTGTGTTGCCCATGATCAGCGCCGGAATCAGCGTGGTGAAGGTCTCGTTCAGCGGGTAGTTGTAAGGCCCCATGCACAACGCCACGCCCAGTGGAACGCGACGGATCTGGCCGAGGGTGTCCTGTTCCAGTTCGAAACGGCTGGAGCGGCGGTCGAGTTCCTTGAGGGCGTTGATGGTGTCGACGATGTAGTCGCAGGTGCGGTCGAACTCTTTCTCCGAGTCCTTGAGGTTCTTGCCGATCTCCCACATCAGCAACTTGACCACCGCATCGCGCTGCTGACGCATGCGACCGAGGAAGGTTTCGACGTGCTGAATGCGCTCGGCCACGCGCATGGTCGGCCACAGGCCCTGGCCCCGATCATAGGCGCGGACAGCCGCGTCGAGCGCGGTCAGTGCGGTATCGGCATCGAGCAGTGGCGTGCTGCCGAGGATCACTTGTTCATCGCCATTCGCGCCGCTCAGGTACACCGGGCTGCGCACCTGGGCGAGGGGGCCGGACCAGGTTTTCAGTTCACCGTCGACCAGGTATTCGCGCTGTTCGGTCTGGCCGTTGAGGCGGTACTTTTCCGGGATGCTGTCGGCGGTGGGAAACAGGTTGCCAAGGATCGATGCTGTGGTCATGTCGCTACCCCGTCTGGATTGGGTGATGCGGATAAGGTGTTATCGCTACGTACCGCTAATAGGTCAAGGCCTGATCAGCATAGCTGAATCGTTTTACCAGATCGCAACACGAATTGTCATGACCCGCTCCCGGGTTCTGATCTTTTGTCCTGATAGCACACAACTGACGATCCCCCGGTTAAACTCCAACTCTTTTTAAGGAGTTCATATGAGTTACTACCAGCCGGGCATTCTCGCCACCCCAGTTCCGCCTCAAGCTCGTCATATGTTCTTCGCCCTCGAATCCGCCGAGGCACTGCCGGCAGCGCTGGATAACCTGACGCGCCTGGTGGACGGAAAATCGGCGGTGGTCGGTTTCGGCGAGTCCCTGGTCAAAGCGCTGCACACGCAGATCGACGGCTTGCGCGCCTTTCCTGCGCTGGTCGGTGTCGGCGTCGACAACCCGTCGACCCAACACGCGCTCTGGTGCTGGCTGCACGGTGTTGACCGTGGCGAATTGCTCAATCGCAGCCACGCGATCGAAGCCGCACTGGCACCGGCACTGCGTCTGGTGCAGATGAACGAAACCTTCCGCCACATGACCGGCAATGACCTGACCGGTTACGAAGACGGCACCGAAAACCCTCACGACGAAGCCGCTGTAGCCGCCGCGCTGCTGGGCGAGGGCGCTGAGGGGCTGGTCGGTGGCAGCTTCGCCGCGATCCAGCAATGGCAGCATGACTTGAAAGGCTTCCACGCGATGCCGTCCCATGAGCAGGACAACATCATGGGCCGGCGCCTGAGCGATAACGAAGAACTCGACGACGCGCCAATCTCTGCCCACGTCAAACGCACCGCCCAGGAAAGCTTCGCACCTGAAGCCTTCGTGGTCCGTCGCTCGATGCCGTGGATCGAAGGCGATCGCGCCGGGCTGATGTTCCTGGCATTCGGTTTTTCCCTCGATGCATTCGAAGCCCAACTGCGGCGCATGAGCGGTCTGGAAGACGGCATCACCGACGGTTTGTACCGCATCAGCCGACCGATCACTGGCGGCTACTACTGGTGCCCACCGCTCAAGGACGGTCGCATTGACCTGCGTGCATTGCGCGTCGGCTAAATAGCGGATCGCGTACACCAAGTCCTTGCCAGGAAAAAGCCGAAAGAGTACAAATGTACTCCATGACGACTTTAACTCCCCGCCGTACCGCCATCCTGACCTTCATCCGCGATCGCATCGCCGAACACGGTCAGCCCCCGAGCCTCGCTGAGATCAGCGAGGCCTTTGGTTTCGCCTCCCGCAGCGTGGCGCGCAAGCATGTGCTGGCGCTGACCGAAGCCGGTTTCATCGAGGTCAATCCGCATCAGGCGCGCGGCATCCGCTTGTTGAACCAGCCGCCGCGGCCCGAGCTGCTGGACGTTCCGGTACTCGGCCGCGTGGCGGCCGGTGCGCCGATCGGTGCCGATGCCGAGGTCCACAGCCGTTTGCTGCTCGATCCGTCGATTTTCTCGCGGGTGCCGGATTACCTGCTGCGGGTCCAGGGCGATTCGATGATCGAGGACGGCATTCTCGACGGCGATCTGGTGGGCGTGCGGCGCAATCCTGAAGCGCTCAACGGGCAGATCGTGGTGGCTCGGCTCGACGGCGAAGTCACCATCAAGCGTTTCGAGCGGGTCGGCGATGCTGTTCGCCTGTTGCCGCGCAATCCGGCTTACCAGCCGATCATTGTTCGAGCCGATCAGGAGCTGGCCATCGAAGGCGTGTTCTGTGGTCTGGTGAGGCAAGGGTGATGGGCGCCGTCGTTGCGCTGGATACGCTGTTCAATGGCGGCCAGGTCTGGAAGGGCCGGCCTGCGCCACCGGCCGTCAGCCCGCAACCCACGGGGCATGCGGCGCTGGATGCGGCGTTGCCGAGCGGTGGCTGGCCGGAAGCGGCGCTGAGCGAAATCCTCCTGGCCGGGCAGGGCGTGGGTGAGTTGCAACTGGTGTGGCCGGCGCTGGCACGGCTGTCGGCGGCGGGCGAGCGCATCGTGCTGGTGGCGCCGCCTTATGTGCCGTATCCCCAGGCCTGGCAGAACGCCGGGGTTGATCTGCGCCAGTTGTCGATCATCCAGGCCGGCGAGCGCGATGCGCTATGGGCGGCGGAACAATGCCTGCGCTCGGGCAGTTGCGGGGCGGTGTTGTGTTGGCCGCACCAGGCCGATGACCGGGCGTTGCGACGTTTACAGGTAGCGGCCGAAACCGGCCAGACCCTGGCGTTCGCCTATCGCTCGCTCAGTGAAGCCATCAACCCGTCGCCAGCGGCCCTGCGCATCGCCATCGATGCCAAGCCTGCCCAGTTGCGGGTGCTCAAGTGCCGGGGCGGGCTGGCCCGTTCGGCGCCGATTGCCTTTGCCGTGGGGCATTGAGGTTGCCATGCGCTGGGTTTGCATTGTCTTCCCGCAACTGGCGCTGGACGCGGTACTGCGTCAGCGCCCCGACCCCGACGAGCCACTGGCGCTGCTGACCGGCCCGGCCCAGCGTCGGGTGCTGCAGGCGGTCAACGGTTCGGCGCGGGCGCTGGGTTTGCGACCCGGTCAGTCGATGACGGCCGCCCAGGCCCTGAGCAAAGGGTTCGTCACCGCCGAATACGATGCCGCCGAGATCGAACACTGGCAGCAGTTCCTGGCCGCTTGGGCCTATCGGTTCAGCTCTCAGGTCAGCGTGCATTACCCGCGTGCCGTGGTGTTTGAAATCGAATCCAGCCTGGGCTTGTTCGGGCCCTGGCCGCAGTTCGAGGCGCGGCTGCGCGCCGAGCTCACCGAGCTGGGGTTTCGCCATCGGATTGTCGCCGCGCCCAACCCGGTGGCGGCGCGGGTGCTGGCCAACGTTTATGACGGTCTGGTGGTGCCGGACAATGACGCCTTGCAGCATCACCTCGGGCAACTGCCCATCGACCGGATCGCCCTGGAGCCGAGCGTTGCCACGGCGTTATCGCGCATGGGGCTGCGCACCTTGAGTCAGGTGCAGGCGTTGCCCCGGCATAGCCTGGCCCGGCGTTTCGAGGCCCAGGTGCTCAAGCATCTGGACAGCCTGTTCGGTGAGCGGCGGCTGGCGCTGGCGTTTTACCTGCCGCCGGACCGTTTCGATGTGCGCATCGAGCTCAATTTCGATGTGCAGTCTCATCAGGCGTTGCTGTTTCCTTTAAGACGATTGACCGGCGATCTGTCGGCGTTCCTCTGCGGCCGGGACAGCGGCGTGCAACGTTTCGACCTGCACCTGGAACACGCCGGCTTGCCGGACACCGTGATCAAGGTCGGCCTGCTCAGCGCCGAGCGCGATCCGGCGATGCTGTTCGAACTGGCCCGGGGGCGGCTGGAGCAGGTTCAGGTCGAGGCGCCGGTGCGCGGTTTTCGTCTGCGCGCCGAAGATCTACCCGCCTTCGTGCCCCAGTATCAGGAACTGTTCGACGACCGTCCGCAGCAGTCCTTGCCCTGGGAGCAACTGCGTGAACGCTTGCGCGCACGGCTGGGGGATGACGCGGTGCAGGGCTTGCGCTTCCAGGCCGATCACCGGCCGGAATGCGCGTGGCAGACCACTGTCGACAGCCAGGCCTGCGGGGGACTGCCTGCCGTGCAACGCCCGGGCTGGTTGCTGACTGAACCGCAGGCGGTACACGAAGGCTCGACGCGCATCCTCATGGGGCCGGAGCGCATCGAGTCCGGCTGGTGGGACGGCGCTGATGTGCGCCGCGATTACTACCTGATCGAAACCCGTTCCGGTCAGCAGGGCTGGGCCTATCGGGCGGTGGGTGAAGACGGTCCGTTGTGGCTGCAAGGCTGGTTCGCATGAGCGTTGACTATGCCGAGCTGCACTGCCTGTCGAACTTCAGTTTCCAGCGCGGTGCCTCCAGTGCGCTTGAGCTTTTTCAACGGGCGAAAAAGCAGGGCTATCAAGCGCTGGCAATCACCGACGAATGCACGCTGGCGGGTATCGTCCGTGCCTGGCAGGCGGCCAAGACCGTGGAGATGCCGCTGATCATCGGCAGCGAAATGCGCATCGAAGGCGGCCCGAAACTGGTGCTGCTGGTGGAAAACCTTGAGGGTTACCAAGCCCTGTGCCGACTGATTACCCGCGCCAGACGCCGCACGCAGAAAGGCCAGTATCAGGTGCTGCGGGAGGATTTCAGCGAGCCGTTGCCGGGGCTGTTGGCGTTGTGGGTGCCGGACGCCGTCGATGACTTTGCGCAGGGCCACTGGCTGAAGCAGACCTTCGCCGAGCGCCTGTGGTTGAGCGTTCAGTTGCATCGCGGGCAGGACGACCTCCGGCGACTGGCGGCGCTGCTGACCCTGGCGCGGGAGCTGCGAATCCCGGTGGTGGCCAGCGGCGATGTGCACATGCACACCCGGGGGCGGCGCGCCTTGCAGGACACCATGACCGCGATCCGCCATCACCTGCCGGTGGCCGAGGCCGGGTTGCGTCTGCACCCAAACGGCGAACGGCATTTGCGCAGTCTCGACGACTTGCGCGATCTCTACCCGCAGTCGCTGCTCGACGAGACGCTGAATATCGCCCGACGCTGTACTTTCGACCTCGGTCAGTTGCGCTATCAATATCCCCGGGAGCTGGTGCCTGACGGTCACACGGCCACGTCCTGGCTGCGGGCGTTGGCTGAAAAGGGTATTCGGTGGCGCTGGGAAAAAAGCCCCAAGGCCGAGGTGTTGGCGCAGATCGACAAGGAACTGGAGCTGATTGCAGAGCTGGGGTACGAGAGTTATTTCCTCACGGTTCACGACATTGTGAATTTCGCCCGCCAGCAACACATTCTTTGTCAGGGGCGCGGTTCTGCCGCCAACTCGGCGGTGTGCTACGTGTTGGGGATCACCGAGATCGACCCGGATCGCAGCACGCTGCTGTTCGAGCGCTTTCTCTCCAGGGAACGCAACGAACCGCCGGACATCGACGTGGATTTCGAGCACGAGCGGCGCGAAGAAGTCCTGCAGTACGTGTTTCAACGTTATGGCCGGGCCCGTGCGGCGCTGACGGCGGTGGTCAGCACTTACCACGGTGCCGGCGCGGTACGCGATGTGGCCAAGGCGTTGGGGCTGCCGCCGGATCAGGTCAACGCCCTGGCCGACTGTTGCGGCCACTGGAGTGATCAGGCACCGCCGGTCGAGCGTCTGCGTGAGGGCGGTTTCGACCCCGACAGCCCGGTATTGCGTCGGGTGCTGAGCCTGACCCAACAATTGATCGGTTTCCCGAGGCACCTGTCCCAGCACCCTGGCGGTTTCGTGATTTCCGAGCAGCCTCTGGACAGCCTGGTGCCGGTGGAAAACGCCGCCATGGCCGAGCGCACCATCATCCAGTGGGACAAGGACGATCTGGATGCGGTCGGGCTGCTCAAGGTCGATATTCTTGCGCTGGGCATGCTCAGCGCGATTCGCCGTTGTTTCGATCTGCTGCGTCGGCACCGGGGCCGTGACCTGAGCCTGGCGACGGTGCCGGCCGAAGACCCGCAAACCTACGAGATGATTGGCCATGCGGACACCATCGGGGTGTTCCAGATCGAGTCCCGGGCACAGATGTCGATGTTGCCCAGGCTCAAACCCAAGAACTTCTACGACCTGGTGATCGAGGTGGCGATCGTTCGTCCGGGGCCGATTCAGGGCGGGATGGTGCATCCCTATCTGCGGCGGCGTAAGGGCGAGGAAGAGGTGAAATACCCGTCGAAAGAACTTGAAGCGGTGCTCAAGCGTACGTTGGGCGTGCCGCTGTTCCAGGAACAGGTGATGCAGATCGCGATTGTCGCCGCCGACTACAGCCCCGGCGAGGCCGATCAGTTACGCCGCTCCATGGCGGCCTGGAAACGCCATGGCGGACTGGAACCGCACAAGGAACGCCTGGCGGACGGAATGAAGAAAAACGGCTACACGGCGGAGTTCGCCGCGCAGATCTTCGAGCAGATCAAAGGCTTCGGCGATTACGGTTTTCCCGAATCCCACGCCGCCAGTTTCGCCTTGCTGACCTACGCCAGTTGCTGGTTGAAATGCCACGAGCCGGCGGCTTTCGCCTGTGCGCTGATCAACAGCTGGCCCATGGGTTTCTACAGCCCGGACCAGATTCTCCAGGACGCCCGCCGCCATCATTTGCAGATTCGCCCGGTGGACGTGCGGGCCAGTGACTGGGATTGCAGCCTGGAACCGGTCACCGGCGCGCAGCCGGCGATTCGCATGGGGCTGCGGATGATCAAGGGCTTTCGCGAAGACGATGCCCGGCGCATTGAAGTCGCACGGTCGAAAGGGGCGTTTGCCGACATCGCCGACCTTGGCGAACGGGCACGACTCGATGCTCGCGCCCAGGAGCAACTGGCCGATGCCGGTGCACTGCGCGGGCTGGCCGGTGATCGGCATCGGGCGCGCTGGGAGGTGGCGGGGGTGCAGAAGCAGCTCGGTTTGTTTGCCGGTCTGCCGAGTCAGGAAGAGCCAGCGGTGGATCTGCCCAAACCCACCGTGGGCGAAGACTTGCAAGCCGATTACGCCAGTGTCGGCACCACTCTCGGCCCGCATCCGCTGGCGTTGCTGCGGGGGGAACTCAAGGCCCGGCGCTGTCGCAGCTCCAGGGAATTGCTGATGGTCGAGCATGGGCGTCCGGTCAGCGTCGCCGGGCTGGTCACCGGTCGGCAGCGTCCGGGAACCGCCAGCGGTGTGACCTTCGTGACGCTTGAAGACGAGTTCGGCAACGTCAACGTGGTGGTCTGGCGCGACCTGGCCGAACGGCAACGGCAGGTATTGGTCGGTTCGCAATTGCTCAAGGTCGACGGACGCTGGGAAAAGGTGGGCGAGGTGCGGCACCTGATTGCCGGACGCTTGAGCGACCTGAGTTCATTGCTCGACGGTATCCATGTGCGCAGCCGGGATTTCCGCTGAACCCATGGTCACATGCTTTCCCATAGGCGCTGCCGAAGGGCCGGTCGAGAATCAGCTATACCTCTATGAAACCATTGGCGTCGGCAGTGCTCGAAACATACGGGCAGGCACCGTCTCCTCATGCTGTTGCACTGCCTGAAAACATGTCATTCACAAGACATAGGCCAGTCGATGCAGTTTCTAGACAATAGCCACGGATGTACTGGCTGGAGCGGCGAAATGGCCGAACGCATTCGTGCGTTCGACTGGAGCCTGACCGAACTCGGTCGCATCGACACCTGGCCCGGGAGCCTGTGCAGCGCGGTGCAGTTATTGCTCGCTTCACCGCTGCCGATGGTGATGCTGTGGGGCCGCCCCGGTTACATGATCTATAACGACGCCTACTCAAGATTTGCCGGCGGCCGCCATCCTTACCTGCTGGGCTCCCCGGTGGAAATGGGCTGGCCGGAGGTCGCCGAATTCAATCGGCATGTGGTGGACACCTGCCTTGCGGGCGGCACCTTGTCCTATCACAACAAAGCACTGGTGTTGCTGCGCGACGGCGTTCCCGAAGACGTCTGGATGGACCTTTACTACAGCCCTGTCGCCAATGATGACGGCTGTCCCGCCGGGGTCATGGCGATGGTGGTTGAAACCACTGACCATGTGATTTCCGAACGCCGACGCCAGGAAGCCGAAAACGCCTACCGTGCCGACAATGAAAGGGTTCGCCTGGCCCTCAATGCCGGGGCTTTGCTCGGCTCGTTTGTCTGGGATATCAAGGCTGATGTGCTGTCGGGCGATGAGCGATTCGCCCGCACGTTTTCCTATCCGCCAGGCCAGGACCTGGCCAACCTGCCACCGGCTATCGCCCAAATGCAGATTCATCCTGATGATCGCAGCTGGGTCCGGGAGCGGATGAATCAGTCGGTGGAAACCGGCGTGCCCTATAACGTCGAATACCGGGTTCTGCGTCCCGATGGCAGTTACCTGTGGGTGCTCGCCAGCGGGTGTTGCGAGTTCAATGAGCAAGGTGAAGCGTTGCGCTTTCCCGGGGTGTTGATCGACATCCACGAACGCAAGATTGCCGAAGAATCCTTGCTCAAGTTCACCCGCAACCTGGAGCAACGAGTCGCCGAAGAAGTCGAGGCGCGGCTGGCGGCCGAAGAGCAGTTGCGTCAATCACAGAAGCTCGAAGCCATCGGCGGTCTCACCGGCGGGGTGGCCCATGACTTCAACAACCTGTTGCAGGTGATCGCCGGCAACCTGCACTTGCTGGCGCGTCACGAGCCGGACAACGCCAACGTGCAACGCCGGGTCGGCGCCTCGATTGCCGCGGTCGAGCGCGGGGCCAAATTGTCTTCGCAATTGCTCGCTTTTGCCCGTCGTCAGCCCTTGTCACCGGCCGTATGCGACCCACGGCAGATCTTCGAAGACCTCGGGGAATTATTGCAGCGAGCGCTGGGAGAGACGATCCAGATCAAGGTGTCCGCACCTGACGATCCATGGCACCTCTACGTGGACCGCAATCAACTGGAAAACGCCATTCTCAACCTCACGATCAACGCCCGGGATGCCATGAAAGGCGAGGGGACCATTGCCCTGAGCGCCGAGAACATCGTCCTTGACCGCAAGTTTTGCGCCGGCAAGGGGATCGTCGCTGGCGATTACGTCTGCGTGACTGTGGCTGACTCGGGTGTCGGCATGCCGCCGCAAGTGCTTGCACAGGCCTTCGAACCGTTTTTCACCACCAAGGCCGACGGCCAGGGCACTGGCCTGGGATTGAGCATGGTGTTCGGTTTCGTCAAACAGAGCGGCGGGCATATCGAGATCGCAAGCGTCGTCGAGCAAGGCACCCGGGTGCAGCTGTATTTCCCTCGCAGCTTGCGCCCGTTGCCTGATGAAACAACGCACCATGCTCCGCAGCACCGGGGCGGGCATGAAACCATTCTGGTGGTCGAGGACAATGAAGCGGTACGCAGTTCGGCCGTGGACTTGTTGCGCGAAGAGGGTTATCAGGTCCTGACCGCAGCCAACGGTGACCTGGCGATGCAGATGTTGCTGGAAGGCGTAGCGGTGGACCTGATCTTCACCGACGTGGTCATGCCCGGCTTGATCAAAAGCCCGGACCTGGCCGCCTGGGCCAAGGTGCAGAATCCTCCGGTGGCAGTGCTGTTTACCTCCGGCCACACCCGGGACATTATTTCGCGCAATCACCAACTCAGCTCCGACACTTATCTGCTGAGTAAACCTTATGGTCCTGAAGCGCTGACACGCATGGTTCGCACGGTGCTCGGCGGTTGATTCAAGGGGCGCTTTCCAGGCGATCCGGATGATTGTTATTCAATGGAGGCCGGCACTCGGGCAAGGGGTTTATCGCGTTTGCGACATGACGACGAACGGACACCGCTGGTCTGATAGACGGTCGACAGAACCGGGTAAGCGAGGCCATTCTGATAATTGGCGAACGCCATCGATCACGTTTGCCACCGATTAACAAACGGAGGTGTTCCATGCCGGTGACCCATGACCTTTATCAGGACTTGCGCTGCACGAAGGAAGAGATCCAGCAAAAACGCACCAAGGATCCGTTACTGGATTCACTGCTCAACAAGTACACCCAGGCGGACGCAGAGGTGTTGAAGGCCGAGTCCGCACAATCGGATGCTCCCAGCGATGAGGCACTGAAGAAGCTCAAGGAGAGGCGCGTGCAGGTCAAGAATAAGATCGTTGAGCGACTTCAGACGCCGTCCTGAGACGCTGTGCAGAATCACCGACGACCGGTGACTGAACAATTGGAACGGGGATCAATACGGGATCCGCATTGATTCAAAATCAAAAGATTGTCCGAATGCGGCCCGAGCCTTCGGACGATCTTTTGGCTACACCCTCTATTTCAACGCTGCACTCAACGGCAACCGCGCCATGTGCCGCGCTTTCAGCGACCCCAGATACAACCAGTCCCCATATTCGCGTACGGTGGTGATGGGTGAGTAGTTGCCGCTGCTGGCGTCCTGCAGATTGGCAATCACTTTGCCGTCGAGGTCCAGGCCCAGGACGAAGGCGCGTTTCTCCAGGGGTTTGGGCAGGATAGTCAACGCCCGCACGATCATTTTGCGTACCAGAGGGTAGGGCGCCGTGGTGTCAAGCAGTGCAGTGCGCGGTGCATATAGCGCCACCCAGAAACGGTCGCGGCCATTGAATGCCAGGTTGTCCGGCAGCCCGGGCAAATTGTCGATGAACAGATCGTGGGTGCCGGCTTTCGGCCCGGTCAGCCAATAGCGGCTGATGCGATAGGCGCCGGTTTCATTGACCAGCACAAACGCGTCGTCAGGCCCCAGTGTCACGCCGTTGGCGAACTCCAGTTTGTCCAGCAGGACCGCCGTTTTGCCGCTCTGGAAGTCATAACGCAGCAAACGGCCGTCGCCGCCGTGCTCGATGATCGCCTCGCCATCCTTGCCGTAGCCCCAACGGCTGGAGGCGTCGCTGAAATAAGCGTAATGCCCGGGCTTGTCGATGGCCACGTCATTGGTAAAACCGAAGGGCACGTTGTTGGCCGTGGTGGTCAATGGAATCAACCGACCCTGAGCGTCTAGCGACAGCAAACCCTTGACCCCGTCGGCGATCACCAGCAAACCATTGGGATGCCGCGCCAGGCCCAACGGCCTGCCGCCGGTATCGGCCAGCACCTGGGTGGTTTTGCCGTCGAGGCTGGTGCGAATCAACCGGCCGTCATGCAGGCCGGTGATGAGGGCTTCTTTCTCCAGCAGCAACGCCTCCGGGCCGTCGATGTCAGCGGCACCGACACGTTCCACGCCTTTGAGTCGCTGATTGTCGGCGTAGATGCCATCGACGAGGGAAGGCGCCGTTGGCGGTTTCCAGGCTACCGGCTGAACCTTGGTCGGCATTAACAACAGCAAGGCGCTAATCACGATAATCAGCAGCAGCAATAAATGCCGAAACTTGAGGGGTCTTTTCATGCGCTGACTCCTGCTTCGGCCAGATATTTTTGCGCCATCTCGCGTAACGCCAGCATCGACTCCGCCGATTCGCGCTCGATGCGCCGCTTGAGCAACAGACGATTGGCAATGCGCATCCCCAGGCCGCTGAAGTGATACTCCAGGGTGCGGACAAACCGCGTGCCATCACCCTCAACCTCACACTCGTAAGTCACCACCAACGACAGACCATGATCGCCCCGGGCCCGAGCCCTCCAGCGGCGTCCGGGCAGGTATTCGTCGACTTCCCAGCTCAAATGCCCCTCACGCCCGCCGGCGCGTATGTCTTCCTCGAACCGTGCACCGGAATACAACGGGCCGCTCTGACCGTCGACCTTGAGGGAGGACGGATGCCACTGCGGCCAATGGGTCGCGGTGCTGGCGTAGGCGAGCACCGCGACCGGGTTTCCAGCGATGTCGATCACATGCTGCATACGGGTCATGGACGTTCTCGTCAGGTGCGGGGGCGCTTGCTCCGGTTCCCAGTAGAGGGTGCCGAACAGGTAGTCCATCAGTGGCAACACGATATTGAAATTGCGCTCCTGCATCAGCTCACGACGGTGATGCAGCTCATGCAGACGGCGCATCTGGCGGATCCATGGAAAACGCGTCACCGGGTTGCCGGGCGGTAGATGTTCGCAGGCATGGAACACCTCGTAGGTCAGGTAACCGAGCACCATGCAGCCGCCAAACAGCCCCGCGACGTTGGTATTGAGCTGAGCCAGCAGCCACCAGGCAGGCCCCGTGATGACGAGGGTGTGCAACACGATCAGCCAGGCCGGAAACAGAATCACCCGCCAGTCCCGGGCGCTGTCACAGGTCATGTGGCCGGGGGTGAAAAAGCTGTGATGGTCACCGGCGTGACGGGCGTAGAACATCCGCGCCAGGCTCTTTTTATGGTGCCCCAGATGCCGATGCACGACGTACACGCCGAAGTTGAAAAACAACAAGGTCAGCGGCACCGCCAGCCATTCCAGCGGTTGCACCTGATGCACCGTGCTCCAGAACCCGCCGATGGCCAGCAACCCGAACAGCAACACAAAGGCACCGTGCAACCAAGGGTTGTAGAGCGGATGAATGTCGGCACGGTAGCGCGCGCGGAACGCCTCGGTGGTCTGCCTCACTGGGTTCACCTGTGGTTATTGTTATAACCAGCAGATTAGCCGATCCCGCCGCACAGACAGGCCAAACCTTGAGGACACAAGCGCCATGCTCCGGTGCAAGACGCCCGCATGGTGTCAGGTCAGCGGGTTCCAGCGCTGGGACCAGTCGTCGTCCGTCTTGATCACTTCCCGCAGCAGGTCGAACGCCCGTTGCAGGGTCGCCGAGTCGCGGTCCCGGGAGTAAACCAGATAGGTCGGGTAGCTGAACTCCGGGGCTTTGGGCACTTGTTCCAGCAAGCCGTTTTCCAGGTAACTCTGGACCACCCGGGTGCGGAAATAGCCGCTGCCGCCGTTTTCCAGGATGTATTGCAAGGCCAGCGGTCCGAGGTTGAAGCTCAGGGCTGCCTTGGCTTTTTCCGGCAGCGCGGCATCGTGCTGGCGGCGGAAGTCCGGCCCCCAGTCGATATACACATAAGGATCGGGCTTTCCGGCCAGGCGTACCAGGATCAGTTTTTCTTCCAGCACCTGCTCGACTTGCAGGCGTGGCCAGTATTCGGGCTGATAGACCAGCGCTGCATCCAGCACCCCCAATTCCAGTTGGCGCAGCAGGTTTTCGCCGTCGCGGATTTCCATGCGCAGGGCGTGGCTGGGAATCTTCTCGCGCAGTTCCCCGGCCCAACTGAGCATCAACGGGTTGCACAGACTGACCTCGCCACCGATGTGCAGCACGTCGCGGTAGCCCTCGGGCAACGGCAAGTCGCGACGAGCGGCTTCCCAGGTCTGCACCAATTGATTGGCGTAAACCACAAAGGCCTCGCCGTTCGGCGTCAGGCGCGCACCGGCGCGGTTGCGCACGAACAGCGTGCTGCCCAGCTGACTTTCGAGCTTCTGCACCCGGGCAGTGATCGCGGTCTGGGTGACGTGCAGCTTTTCAGCCGCCGCGGCCAGGCTGCCGTGGCGGACGATTTCCAGAAAGGTGCGGGCGAGGTCGATGTCCATGGGCAGGCCGATGTGGGAAGTGCGGGCATTGTAAGAGCAGCATTGGCCGGCGGATAGAAAGCAGGATCAAAAGATCAATCCGCCAACTCAACCTCCTTCACCACCGCCCAATCGGCCACCAGCCGCTGCGGCGTGCCACACGCCTTGCGCTTGAGCACAAAGTTACGGCACTTCTCGGCGAACTGCTTGCGGTTCTGCACCATGTCCTGGTGCATTTCTTCCAGCTCGGCATTGCGGCAGTGCTGCATCAATTGAGTATCGAACCGGTTTTTACGCTCGCGCACCGCCTGGTACGCCGGATCACTCAATGCACCATTGGCCCGCTGCAACAGCCACAGGCCAAACTCGTCCGGACAGCGCGGACCGATTTCCTGGACCATGCCCAACTGCAAGGCCTGGACGGCGCTGATCGGCAGACAGTCTTCGGTGAGTTTTTCCGCCATCGCCGGGCCGACGGCGCGGGGCAGGCTGTAGGTCCAGTATTCGGAGCCGTACAGGCCCATGGTTTTATAGTGGGGGTTGAGCACGATGTCGGAGCGGGCGAAGACGATGTCGGCAGCCAGCGCCAGCATCACGCCACCAGCCCCGGCATTGCCGGTCAGGCCACTGACCACCAGTTGCCGGGCGCTGAGCAGTTCCTGGCAGACGTCGTCGATCGCCTGAATATTCGCCCAGGCTTCCAGCCCCGGAACCGCTGCGGCCTGAATCACGTTGAGGTGTACGCCGTTGGAGAAACTGCCGCGTCCACCCTTGATCAGCAGCACTTGAGTGTCCCGGGACTTGGCCCAGCGCAGGGCCTCTACCAGTCGCTGGCACTGTTCGGTGCTCATGGCGCCGTTGTAAAACTCGAAGGTCAGCTCGCCGACATGCCCCGACTCGCGATAGCGGATCGGTTGATAGCTTTCGTTGTTAAACGGTTGAGAGGCGATCGACCAATCAAGGGTCGGGACTTGCGCAAGCTGTTCGGCGAGCACATGCCGGGCCGGACGCTTGAAGGTTTCTTCGCCGGGCCGGGGTTTGCGTCGCAGCGAGCCGATCCACAGGCTGTGATCGCCGGTCGCCACCAGCACCGCATCGTCGTGCACCGCGAGAATCTCTCCCGGCGTGCCGCTGCGCGAATCCAGATGAGCGTCATACAGGTAATACTGACCGTCGGCCAGGCTGGCCAATACGCCGGGCTGACCGTCGGCGGCGTCGATGCAGCGTTTGATGAAGTGTGCGCTGTCGTGCCAGCTGAAGATCCGGTCGGCTTGCTTCATGTTCGGCTGCAAGCGGCCAACCACATGGCGTTGACTGTAGTCCAAAGGCACTGGCTCGAAACCGTCGATAAACTTTTCCACGACTTCGCGAATGCAGGAAATCGCGGCGTCGCTGACGCGCCCGTTGTACAACTCGGATTTGCGCAGCCCCTGGGGCAGGTTGAATTCACAAGTGGCCCAGACCGGCCCGGCGTCCATTTCCTCCACCGCTTGCAACGCGGTCACGCCCCAACGGCTGAGTTCACGGGTGATCGCCCAGTCCAGCGCGCTGGCGCCACGGTCGCCGACGATGCCCGGATGAATGATCACCACAGGGCGCTTGAGGTTGCTCCACAGTTGCTGCGGTACCCGGTCCTTGAGAAACGGGCAGATCACCAGGTCGGCGCCGGAGTGTTCGATCTGCTCGCACACCGCGTCTTCATCGGTGAACAGCACCACGCTGGGCGAGTGACCGGCCTGACGCAAATCCAGCCAGGCCCGCTGGGTCAGGCCGTTGAACGCCGATGCCAGCAAAATGATTTTCAATGACCGCATGATTGACTCTTCCTTGAAAATGATCGGCCGCAGGCTCCCAATGAGCCGTCCTTGGCCTTCGATGGAAGCGCGATAGTAGAGAGTGTGGGGGGGAGAACAACTGATCGAGATCAAGCTTGTGTCAGCGAGTGTTTCTTTGGCGGTCGAGCGGTCGAGCTGCTTATTCCTGCGAGACGTATCTGTTCATCAGCCACGATTTGGCTGTGGTCCGGGGCGCTGGCCCATGACTTGATTGTGATGAGGGATAGTGAAGTGCTGGAGCGTGGGGCCACAGCCGAGCTGTTTGGCTCGGCGCGGCAACCGTATACGTGGGAGTTGTTGGCGGCTTCAAAAGTCGTGTAGGAACATGGATGCATTCCTTATGACTATTTATTACGCTGCGAATGTTCGTCCTTCTAGTGGGGTGTCACAGATGTGGAAAGTCATTGTCTTTTTCTTTTTGTGGTTGAAGTGTTTCTCTAGTTCTTCTTTTAGTGCTGGGCTTTCAATGCCGGGTGCTAAATAATTAAATCCTTCAAGGTGTATGCTTTTGCTGTCTTTAATGGAGAACATAGGTTCGATTATTTCAATGGCCTGGAGTGATTGCCAGTAGTAGCTGAATACTCCGCTATGGATAAAATTGTTGCTCCATTTGTTGAGTTCTTTAAGCGCTGTGATGCTAATTGGGAACGTAAAAAGATGTGAGTTTTTTTCACAGAAATTCAAAAGTTCGGAGATTTGTATGATGCTGGATGAGCCATCGCTATAGGTATGGTCCAGAATTCTCAGCATATTTTTTATCTTGAATTCTATAGCGAACCTGATCTGCGCTGGCGTCGAGATGACCTTGAAGGTCCTGCCGCTTGTGGACGCAGGGACGTAATTGGCATAGGAGAATTTCGCATTAAGGAACGCTTCCATGCTTGTTAGATAGTTTTGAGCGTGAATGCCGACATCCCAACTGAATACTTTGTGATGTTGATTGAATATGGAAATATCCGTTATTAACTCGCGGGAGATTTTTTCTGGCTCTAATGTATAGGCGTTGTCGTGGATCAATCGCTTTAGTTGATGCTCGATTGACTGGCATTGGGCGATAACCCAGTTTTCATCTTGATTGCTCTTGAATAGGTGAGTGATGAGGTCGAATTCTGGGAACTTGTTTTTTGACTTGAAGAAGGTTTCAAGTCCTCGTTCCACGTTTTGGAGATCCTGTATATTCTGTTCGTGGTTTTTATGGGTGAGTTTGTCCAGGGTTTGTTGATCTATTATCATTTGATGTGCGCTTGTGTAGTGGGGTTAAAGGCTGGGTTGGATATTTTTCGAGTTTTAAATGTATGAAGAATCCTATTTATGAGCAGGGTTTTGAACCCGGTATCACTCTTTCTGTGCGAGTACATTGCAGACTAAGAGATGGGGTGTTATTGCACATCGAACATTCCTTGTTCGCAGATCCATGATCCCATGGGGGGGATAGTGGGGATTGGCCACTATATAGGGTTTGCAAATTGTTTAGTCGTTTAATTTCAGGCCTGCTTGGCGATGCATATTCCGGGACGCTTTGCCTTTCGGAAAATCAGAGTCGCAGAGCTCAAAGCCCTGTTCTGCTTTCCAACAACCCGCCGCCGTAGTGTTTCAGAACGCAAAACACGAACAGCCAAACGCCCCCCAGAACCCTTGATAGTCACTGACCGGCGCGGACGACAATCGCGCCCGTTCATGGCTGTGGGCATGTACCGCGCATGCGCCCACACACTGGTGGGCTTGCGCGGTCAGCGGTGCCAAGGGTTTCCAGTGCCCCGGTACATTCACCACCGGCGACCATTCAGGCACCACCGGGATTGGCGGAGGCCCCAGTTTTTCGAACTCGACGCTACCGTGAACGATCTTGCCGTCGACAATGGTCAGCACCGACTCGATCGATTTGATGGCTTCGTCTTCGATGTGAAAGTAGTCCGCCGACAGCGCAATCAGGTCCGCCAGTTGCCCGACCTTGATCTGGCCTTTCTTGCCTTGTTCGGAGGAGAACCAGGCGCTGCCGTGGGTGAACAGTTCCAGCGCCGTATCGCGGCTCAAGCCTTGCGGGTAGAGCGCCAGCCCACCGACGGTACGGCCGCTGACCAGCCAGTACAGCGATGTCCAGGGGTTGTAGCTGGAGACGCGCGTGGCATCGGTGCCCGCGCCCACCGGTACGCCCTCGGCGAGCATGCGCGCGATGGGTGGTGTCGCTTCGGCCGCTTTGGCACCGTAACGGTCGACGAAGTATTCGCCCTGGAACGCCATGCGGTCCTGAATGGCGATGCCGCCGCCCAGGGCCTTGACCCGTTCGATGTTGCGGGGGGTGATGGTTTCGGCGTGATCGAAGAACCAGGGCAAACCGTTGAACGGAATATCCCGGTTGACCTTCTCGAACACGTCGAGCATGCGGCTGATGGATTCGTTGTAGGTGGCGTGCAGGCGGAAGGGCCAGCGCTGCTCCACCAGATGCCGCACCACCGGTTCCAGCTCCTGCTCCATGGTTTGCGGCAGGTCGGGGCGTGGTTCGAGGAAGTCTTCGAAGTCCGCTGCCGAAAACACCAGCATCTCGCCGGCGCCGTTGTGCCGCAGAAAGTCATCGCCCTGGCCGTAATGGGAAGTGCTGGTCCAGTTTTTGAAGTCGGTCAGTTCTTCCTTGGGTTTCTGGGTGAACAGGTTGTAGGCAATGCGCACCGTGAGCTGTTGGTCTTTGGCCAGTTGCTGAATGACTTGATAGTCGTCCGGGTAATTTTGATAACCGCCGCCGGCATCGATGGCGCTGGTGACGCCCAGTCGATTGAGTTCGCGCATGAACTGGCGGGTCGAGTTGACCTGATATTCCAGTGGCAGCTTTGGCCCTTTGGCCAGGGTCGAGTAGAGGATCATCGCATTCGGGCGGGCGATCAGCATGCCGGTGGGGTCGCCATTGGCATCGCGCTGGATCTCGCCGCCCGGCGGGTTCGGCGTGTCGCGGGTATAGCCGACTACTTTCAGCGCGGCGCGGTTGAGCAGGGCGCGGTCGTAGAGATGCAGGACGAACACCGGAGTGTCTGGCGCGGCCTTGTTCAGTTCTTCAAGGGTCGGCATGCGTTTTTCGGCAAACTGGAATTCGTTCCAGCCACCGACCACCCGCACCCATTGCGGCGTGGGCGTGCGGTCGGCCTGATCCTTGAGCATACGCAAGGCATCGGCCAGAGACGGCACGCCTTCCCAGCGCAGTTCGAGGTTGTAGTTGAGGCCGCCACGAATCAGGTGCAGATGGGAGTCGTTGAGGCCGGGAATCACTGTGCGCCCATGCAGGTCAACGATTTGCGTGCCGGGGCCTTGCAGGGCCATGGCCTGGGCATCGCTGCCGACCACCACGAAGCGCCCGTCCTTGATCGCGACGGCACTGGCCTGGGGTTTCTTGCGGTCGACGGTGTGCAGGCGTCCGTTGTACAGAATCAGGTCGGCGGGGGCATCGGGCATGGTTTTACTCCCTGCGGTTAACGGACTGATCCAGGCACCGATGGCGCCTGCCGAAAGGCCTTGCAGTACGCGGCGGCGACTAAAATCGTTGTGCTCGTCAGGTGGGCTCATGGCAGTGTTCTCCGCTCAGTTCTTCACAAAAGAAGCAGGGGTTGAACAGCCGATGTCTGACGCATGCGGCCAGCAAGGAATATAGACCGCAAATCCGCTGGCGGCCTGTTTTAACTACCTGATGGATCGGTTAGATTCCCTGCCCGGCTCAAACAAGGACGTAGACGATGGCAAACGCTACCGCTCGATCCGAAGGACAAGGACAACTGCTCAGTGACATCTTTTAAAGTCAGTAACCCGAAAGGTATTTTGATCGCGGCGCTGATAGCCGTCGGCCTGGTCGGGACTTATCTGTACGCCAGTCAGGGCAGCAGCATTCCCGACACCGTGATGATGACGACTCGCGCTACGGGGGCAAGTGGACCCACGTTCGATGCCACGAAGTGGTTTCGCAGTGGCATGTATGTGCCCCAGGAACTCGACGGCAAGTTGAATCCGTTCATCATGACGCGTAGCAAGCCATTTGTTTTCACCGCCAAAGACAACGAATTTCTGATCCAGGCGGCCATTGAGGCGCTGGAGGATGTCCAACCTGAAGTGAATACTCAGCCCGTCTGGGATACATGGCCGGTGCTGACCCGGCGTGTGCGTTACAACTATAGCGTCTTCAGTGCCCCGGATAAGCCGGCGGATCTTTACAATCTTTATCTGCAAGTGAGCTATCGCAAGTTTGTCATCGGTCTTCAGCTCGACGGAGATGACGGTAACCTTACCTACGATGGTGAGGTGGTGGAGGTCGACAGCGCAAACGAAGAACACGAAGCGTACATCAAAGTGTTCGAAGAAATGGACGACGCCGGTACGCGTTGAGCCCAGAAACGACGAATCCCGCCATATAGGCGGGATTCGCATGCAGCCAGAGAGGCTCCCGAGAGCGGGAGCCGTCGTCTTAGCCTGGGAACAGCTCGGACAGTTTCATGGCCAGCATCATGTCGCCTTCAGCGCGCAGTTTGCCGCCCATGAACGCTTGCATGCCGTCGGTCGAACCGTCGACGATGCCTTCCAGGGTTTCGCCGTCCATCACCAGAGTCACTTGGGCGTCCGGGTTTTCGCCTTCTTGCAGCTCGCAGGTGCCGTCTTTGACGATCAGCGAGAAGTTCTTGGTGTCGTCGATGCGGAAACCGAATACCAGGTCCAGACCGGCAGCAGCGGCTGGGTTGAACTTGGCTTTCATTGCTTGTACGGCATCAGCTACGGAGGTCATGGTTCGATCCTTTCTTGGGTAATAAGAGCTGGGTGATTACAGCCAGGGTCACAATAGTCCGGAATCAGCGAAACGTGATGAGTTCCGGGGCCTTCAGCAGTTGCAGGTGGGTATGACTGTTGAAGGAAGCCAGGGCCACCTCGCGACCACGAAACTTGAGCAGGTTGAGCGAGGTGTTGACGATTTGCCAGTTCAGTTCAAAGGCCTGTCGGGCAGGCATTTGCGTAATAAGGTGGAGCAGGGCAGTGATGGTGCCGCCGGAGGTGAACACGGCGATTTTCTGGGTGTTGTCGGCGTTTTCGAGCAGCCGCTGCAGGCCAGCCTGCACACGATCGACGAATCCCAGCCAGCTTTCCAGGCCCGGTGTGTCATAGGTGCCGGCGAGCCAGCGCTCGATGATCAGGGCGAAGATGCGCTGGAACTCGGCACGGTTTTGCGCGGCGTTGCGCAGGATGTCCAGCGCCTCGGGCTCGTCTTCCAGCATGGCCGGCAGCAGGGCATGGATCACTGCGTCGGCGTCGAATTCATTGAAGGCGCAATCGATTTCCAGCGTCGGTACCGGTAAGCCCGCGGCGGCGAGCTGTTCCAGTGCGCTGGTGGCCGTGTGTTGCTGACGGCGCAGGTCGCCCGACAGACAGCGATCGAAGCTGACACCGAGTTCGGCCAGGTGCTGGCCGAGGACTTCTGCCTGGCGAATACCGGTCGGCGACAGAACGTCATAGTCGTCTGCACCAAAGGAGGCCTGGCCATGTCGAATCAAATAGATGCTGCCCACGTCCGCGTCATCCCGGTACGTTGAAGGTTTGGCGAGGTTATGAGGATGGCGGTGAGCTGTCAATGAAAAAACATACGCTTGTTTGAAATGCCCGTTACAGGCCTGTCCCAGAGGTTTCACGACTGGTCGCCGGGCCGGCTCATGGGTATGCTGGAGGTATCCCGCGCGTGTTCATGCCGCGCATCGTGTTGAAGGAGTCTCTGTGGAGTTTTTGTCCGAGTACGCCAGTTTCCTGGCTAAAACCGTGACACTGGTGATCGCCATTCTGGTGGTCCTGGCCAGTTTTGCGGCGTTGCGCAGCAAAGGTCGGCGCAAGTCGACCGGCCAACTGCAAGTCAGCAAGCTCAATGATTTCTACAAAGGGCTGCGCGAACGCCTGGAGCAAACCTTGCTCGACAAGGACCAGCTCAAGGCACTGCGCAAGTCCCAGGCTAAAACCGAGAAAAAGCAAAAGAAGAAACCCGAGGCCAAGCCGCGGGTGTTCGTGCTGGATTTCGACGGCGACATCAAGGCATCGGCCACTGAAAGCCTGCGCCACGAAATCACCGCGCTGCTGACCCTCGCCACGCCTAAGGATGAAGTGGTGCTGCGCCTGGAAAGCGGCGGCGGCATGGTTCATAGCTATGGCCTGGCGTCTTCGCAGCTGGCGCGCATTCGCGAGGCCGGCGTGCCGTTGACCGTGTGCATCGACAAGGTCGCGGCCAGCGGCGGCTACATGATGGCGTGCATCGGCGAGAAAATTATCAGCGCACCGTTCGCGATTCTCGGCTCGATCGGCGTGGTGGCGCAGTTGCCCAACGTCAATCGCCTGCTGAAAAAGCACGACATCGACTTCGAAGTGCTGACGGCCGGTGAATACAAGCGCACCCTGACAGTGTTTGGCGAAAACACCGAGAAGGGCCGGGAGAAGTTCCAGGAAGAGCTGGACATCACCCATCAGCTGTTCAAAAACTTCGTTTCCCGCTATCGCCCGCAACTGGCTATCGACGAAGTGGCCACCGGTGAAATCTGGCTGGGCGTCTCGGCCCTGGACAAGCGACTGGTGGATGAACTCAAGACCAGCGATGAATACCTTGCCGAACGGGCCAAACAGTCTGAGCTTTATCATTTGCATTACGCCGAACGTAAAACTCTGCAGGAGCGCATCGGCATGGCGGCCAGCGGTTCGATCGATCGCGTATTGCTGAGCTGGTGGAGCCGGTTGACCCAGCAACGCTTCTGGTAAGTCCCCGTATCCGTTACACCTTCCTGATAAGACGCTGGAAGGTGTAAACCTTATTCGGGATGCGACAGACACAAAAAAGCCCTGAACCGGATTTTCGATTCAGGGCTTTTTTTAGACGCCGTATTTAGCGGCGACGGAACAGCGGCAGCGGTTCGTCGGTGGCGGCCTGATAGGTCACCGAGAAGTCCTTGAGGCCTTCGAGGGCTTCGTAGGGGTCTTTATCGGCGCGAATGGCAAACGCATCGAAACCGCAGCGATGCATGTAGAACAGCTGGTCGCGCAGCACGTCGCCGATCGCCCGCAGTTCGCCTTTGAAACCATAGCGGTCACGCAGCAGACGGGCGTTGGAGTAGTTGCGGCCATCGGTGAAGGCCGGGAAGTTCAGGGCGATGACCTGGAAGTTCGCCACGTCGTCACCGATTTCTTCAGCTTCTTCGTCGGCATCCAGCCACACACCCAGGCCGCCATCGCGGGCCTTGAGCATACGGCTGTGTTCGCGCCACAGTTGCAGCGGGACGATCAGGTCGTCGCAGTTGCTGATCTCGTCGATGTTGAAATCTTTCGGCAGCAAGTGCCAGGTTTCGTCGACGACTTCGTTGTTCTTAATTATTCGCTGCATAGACGCGCTCCTTGAAGAGGTCAATGCCGATACGCTGATAGGTGTCGATGAAGCGCTCGTCTTCGGTACGTTGTTCGATGTACACGTCGATCAGCTTCTCGATCACATCAGGCATGGCTTCCTGGGCGAAGGACGGGCCGAGGATCTTGCCCAGGCTCGCATCGCGACTGGCGCTGCCGCCCAGGGACACCTGGTAGAACTCTTCGCCTTTCTTGTCCACTCCGAGAATGCCGATGTGGCCGACGTGGTGGTGACCACAGGCGTTCATGCAGCCAGAGATGTTCAGGTCCAGCTCACCGATGTCGAACAGATAGTCCAGGTCGTCGAAACGGCGCTGGATCGATTCTGCGATAGGGATCGACTTGGCGTTGGCCAGGGAGCAGAAGTCGCCGCCCGGGCAGCAGATGATGTCGGTCAGCAAACCGATGTTCGGCGTGGCGAAACCTTGCTCGCGCAACTCGCCCCACATCGCGAACAACTGACTCTGCTCGACATCGGCCAGAATGATGTTCTGCTCGTGGGAGGTGCGCAGCTGACCGAAGCTGTAGCGGTCGGCGAGGTCGGCAACGGCATCGAGCTGTTTGTCAGTGATGTCGCCCGGTGCAACGCCGGTCGGCTTCAGGGACAGGGTGACGGCCACGTAACCCGGCTTCTTGTGCGCCAGGGTGTTGCGGGTGCGCCAGCGAGCGAAGCCCGGGTGCTGTTTGTCGAGCTCGGCCAGTTCGGCTGCCTGGTTTTCCAGAGCCTTGTAGTCTGGATCGACAAAGTGTTTGGCCACGCGATGCACTTCGGCCTCGGTCAGCGTGGTCTGGCCACCGCGAAGGTGTTCCATTTCCGCGTCGACTTTTTGCGCGAACACTTCAGGTGTCAGGGCCTTGACCAGAATCTTGATCCGCGCCTTGTACTTGTTGTCGCGACGGCCGTAGCGGTTGTAGACCCGCAGGATGGCGTCGAGGTAGCTCAACAGGTCCTGCCATGGCAGGAATTCGTTGATGAACGCGCCTACCACCGGAGTACGGCCCAGGCCGCCACCGACCAGCACGCGGAAGCCCAGTTCGCCCGCGGCGTTGTGCACCGGCTCGAGACCGATGTCATGGACTTCGATGGCCGCACGGTCGGACGTCGAACCGTTGATGGCGATTTTGAATTTACGCGGCAGGTAGGCGAATTCCGGGTGGAACGTGGTCCACTGACGGACGATTTCGCACCATGGCCGCGGGTCGATCAGTTCGTCGGCGGCGACACCGGCGAACTGGTCGGTGGTGACGTTGCGCAGGCAGTTGCCACTGGTCTGGATCGCGTGCATCTGCACGGTCGCCAGTTCCGCCAGGATGTCCGGGATGTCTTCCACGGCCGGCCAGTTGAACTGCACGTTCTGCCGGGTACTGATGTGGGCGTAGCCCTTGTCATAGTCGCGGGCAACTTTGGCCATCATTCGCGTCTGGCGCGAAGTGAGTTGGCCATAAGGCACCGCCACCCGCAGCATCGGGGCAAAGCGCTGGATATAAAGGCCATTTTGCAGGCGCAGGGGGCGGAATTCTTCTTCGCTCAGCTCGCCTGCCAGATAGCGTCGGGTCTGATCACGGAACTGCTTGACGCGGTCCTCGATGATCCGCTGATCGTACTCGTCGTATACGTACATATAAGTCCTGTTCTCAGGCTTGGGCCGGTCGGATACAGCTGCGTTTTCGCAAGCTTTCATCCGATTCTGCCTCGGCAATTCTGCGCGCACGGCCGCGCACTCCCAACGGAGCCGACGCAAGATACCAGTTTGCAGTTATGCGCAAAAGTGATGTTTGAGTATATGCAAAGAACCAAAACGACTAATGAAAATCATGGTGGTAAAACCCTCATTTGTCGTGCGGGCAATCATCGTCTTAACTGTGCTCGAGTCTTTATGCAATCACCGATAAAACCGACAAGAGGCGATGCAATGAGCAACCCAACCAAAGCAAGGAAAAGCGATAGCACGGTCGATGCCTGGGCGATTTTGTTCCTGATCATCCTGGTCGTGGGGACGGCGGTATTCTGGGTCAGCCATCAATAAACGACCCCGTCCGGGCCCGGTTCCGACGATTGTTGGACAAAAAGCCGGAATAAGCGCCGTTTCAAGGGACTTCGCTGGCTATAATGCGCGGCGGATTTTCGGGGGCTCGGACGATCAATGTTGAAGTTCTTTTGCGGTGTAGTGCTGGCGCTTGGCGCGGTCCTGGGACCGTGTGCCCAGGCGGCGTCCGTATTGTTCCTCAATCCCGGGACCAGCCAAGAGGCGTTCTGGGTCAGTTACTCGCAGTTCATGCAGGCCGCGGCCAGGAACCTGGGCATGGATTTGCACATCCTCTATTCCGAACGAAACGCTGAAACCACGCTCAAGCAAGCCCGCGAAGCCCTGCAAGGGTCGAATCGGCCAGACTATCTAGTCTTCGTCAACGAACTGTACGTCGCGCCCGAAATTTTGCGTCTGGCTCAGGGCAGCGGCGTGAAGCTGTTTTTGGTCAACAACGGCCTGACCGTGGACCAGATGCGCCTGCTCAGTGCCCAGCCGGGCAAGTATCCCGACTTGCTGGGCAGCCTGGTGACCAACGATGAGGAGGGCGGCTACCTGATGCTCAAGGAGCTGATTCGCCTGCATCGCCCGGTCGAGCCCGGCCAGGTCATTGACCTGGTGGCCTTTTCCGGTCTGAAAATCACGCCGGCCGCGCAACTGCGGGAGAAAGGCATGATGCGGGCCTTGGCCGAACACCCTGAAGTGCGTTTGCGCCAGGTGGTCTATGGCGGCTGGAGCCGTCAGCGCGCCTACGAACAGGCCAGGTTACTGTTCAAGCGTTACCCGCAAACGTCGCTGGTCTGGTCGGCCAACGATGAAATGGCCTTCGGCGCCATGCAGGCGTACTCCGAAACGGGTGGCCAGCCCGGCAAGGACGCGCTGTTCAGCGCCGTCAACAACTCCCCGGCCGCCTTGCAGGCGCTGCTGGATGGCCGATTGAGCGCGCTGTTGGGCGGGCACTTCAGTCTTGGCGGTTGGGCCATGGTGCAGTTGCATGACTACGATCAGGGCGTGGACGTCAGCCAGTACGGTGGGCGCGACCGGCAGATTCCGGTGTTGCAGTTGATCGATCACGCGCAAGCCCGGCGACTGCTGGGCTTGAGTGCCACTCAGGATTACGACGTGGATTTTCAAAAGCTCTCGGCCAAGGGGCGGCCGACGTCGTACCGCTATCCGTTCAGCTTGCAAACCCTGATGCATTGAGCCGGCTCAGATCCCGGCCAGGTGCAACACCAGTTTAACGATGCCGAACAGCGTCAGGGCGAACACCACCGTGAACAGAATCCCCAGAATCACAAAATGACTGGGTTTGCCGTGGGTGAAATCCCGGGCCCGGTTTTTCCCGCTCTGCACCCCGAATGCCGCCGCCATGACGCTGTGCAGCATCTGCCAGAAGGTCGGCGGTTTGTGGTTATTGTTGTCGACTGGATCGTCCATATATCCCTCGTCACGAATGTGTATGAGGCAAGCATAGACAATCGATACAAATCCTGTAGGAGCGAGGCTTGCCCGCGAAGAATGATGACGCGGTCTCATATGGAAATCGCGTGATCGTTCTTCGCGGGCAAGCCTCGCTCCTACAAGGGGTAACGAACGTTAGTTGTCGTAACCCAGGTTAGGCGCCAGCCAACGCTCGGTCACGCTCAACTCCTGACCTTTGCGCGAGGTGTAGCTCTGCACCTGATCCTTGTCGATCTTGCCCACGGCGAAATACTGCGCCTGCGGATGAGCGAAGTACCAGCCGCTGACCGCCGCCGCCGGGAACATCGCGTAGTGCTCGGTGAGGAACACGCCGCTGCGGCCGGCCTTGAGTTCTTCCGCTTCCGGGTCCAGCAGCTTGAACAGTGTGGCTTTCTCGGTGTGATCCGGGCACGCCGGGTAGCCCGGAGCAGGGCGGATGCCGGTGTATTGCTCTTTGATCAGCGCCTCGTTGTCCAGCGTCTCGTCCTTGGCGTAGCCCCAGTAGTCTTTACGCACTTGCTGGTGCAGCCACTCGGCGCACGCCTCGGCCAGACGGTCGGCCAACGCCTTGACCATGATCGAGTTGTAATCGTCGCCCGCTTCCTGATAAGCCTTGGCCACTTCTTCGGCGCCGATCCCGGCGGTGGTGATGAAACCACCCACGTAGTCGGTCACGCCGCTGTCCTTCGGCGCGACGAAGTCGGCCAGGGAGAAGTTCGGCTTACCGTCGGTCTTGATGATCTGCTGACGCAAGTGATGCAGCTTGGCCAATGGCTTGCCGTCATCGCCGTAGACTTCGATGTCGTCGTCGCGCACCTGGTTGGCCGGCCAGAAACCGAACACGGCACGGGCGCTGATCAGCTTCTCGTCGATCAGCTTGGCAAGCATTTCCTGGGCATCGGCGTACAGCGCGGTGGCGGCTTCACCGACCACTTCATCCTGCAGGATGCGCGGGAATTTGCCGGCCAGGTCCCAGGAGATGAAGAACGGTGTCCAGTCGATGTATTCGGCCAGAACCTTCAGGTCGATGTTGTCCAGCACCTTGGCACCGGTGAACGTCGGTTTGACCGGCTCATAGTTGGCCCAGTCGAACTGCGGTTTCTTGGCAATGGCCGCCGGATAGCTCAGGCGCTCGGTGCGGGCGCTGCGATTGGCGGTGCGCTCGCGAACGTCGATGTATTCCAGGCGGGTCTTCTCGACGAAGCCGGCTTTCAATTCCTTGGACAGCAACTGCGTCGCCACGCCCACGGCGCGGGAGGCGTCGGTGACGTAGATCACCGCGTCGTTGCTGTACTTGGGCTCGATCTTCACCGCCGTATGCGCTTTGGAGGTGGTTGCGCCACCGATCATCAGCGGCAGATAGAAGTCCTGACGCTGCATCTCGCGGGCCACGTGAACCATTTCGTCCAGCGAAGGCGTGATCAGGCCGGACAGGCCGATGATGTCGCATTTCTCGTCTTTGGCGACTTGCAGGATCTTTTCCGCCGGCACCATCACGCCGAGGTCGACGATGTCGTAGCCGTTACAGCCCAGCACCACGCCGACGATGTTCTTGCCGATGTCGTGCACGTCGCCCTTGACCGTGGCCATGAGGATCTTGCCCTTGGCTTGCGGCTTGTCGCCTTTTTCCAGTTCGATGAACGGGATCAAGTGAGCCACGGCCTGCTTCATCACGCGGGCGGACTTCACCACTTGCGGCAGGAACATTTTGCCGGCGCCGAACAGGTCGCCGACGATGTTCATCCCGGCCATCAACGGGCCTTCGATGACTTCGATCGGGCGCGAGAACGACAGGCGCGATTCTTCGGTGTCTTCCACGATGTGGGTGGTGATGCCCTTGACCAGCGCGTGCTCCAGACGTTTGTTGACGTCCCAGTTGCGCCACTCTTCGGTCTCGGCTTCCTTGACGCTGCCGTCGCCCTTGTACTTGTCGGCGATGGCGAGGAGGGCGTCGGTGCCTTCCGGAGTACGGTTGAGGATCACGTCTTCAACGGCGTCGCGCAGTTCCTCCGGGATCTGGTCGTAGATCTCCAGTTGGCCGGCGTTGACGATGCCCATGGTCAGGCCGTTACGGATCGCATACAGCAGGAACACCGAGTGAATCGCCTCGCGCACCGGGTTGTTGCCACGGAACGAGAACGACACGTTCGACACGCCGCCGGAGCTCAGGGCGTACGGCAGTTCGTCGCGGATGTAGGCACAGGCGTTGATGAAGTCCACAGCGTAGTTGTTGTGTTCTTCGATACCGGTGGCCACGGCGAAGATGTTCGGGTCGAAGATGATGTCTTCCGGCGGGAAGCCGACTTCGTTGACCAGAATGTCGTAGGAGCGTTTGCAGATTTCTTTCTTGCGCGCTTCGGTGTCGGCCTGGCCGGCTTCATCGAAGGCCATCACCACCACCGCGGCGCCGTAGCGTTTGCACAGTTTGGCGTGGTGAATGAACTGCTCGACACCTTCCTTCATGCTGATGGAGTTGACGATGCCCTTGCCCTGGATGCACTTGAGGCCGGCTTCGATCACTTCCCACTTGGAGGAGTCGATCATGATCGGTACGCGGGAGATGTCCGGTTCACCGGCAATCAGATTGAGGAAGGTCACCATGGCCTTCTTCGAATCGAGCATCCCTTCGTCCATGTTGATGTCGATCACCTGGGCGCCGGCTTCGACCTGCTGCAGGGCGACTTCCAGGGCTTCGGTGTAGTTGTCCTCACGGATCAGGCGGGCGAATTTGGCGGAACCGGTGATGTTGGTCCGCTCGCCGACGTTGACGAACAGCGAACTGCGATCGATGGTGAACGGTTCCAGGCCCGACAGGCGGCAGGCCTTGGGGATGTCCGGGATTTCACGCGGGGCGTAACCGGCTACCGCTTTGGCGATGGCTTCGATGTGGCCCGGCGTGGTGCCGCAGCAGCCGCCGACGATGTTGAGGAAGCCGCTTTGGGCGAATTCTTCGATGACCTTGGCGGTTTCCGCTGGCAGTTCGTCGTACTCGCCGAACTCGTTCGGCAGGCCGGCGTTCGGGTGCGCCGACACGTGGGTGTTGGCCTTGTTCGACAGTTCTTCCAGGTACGGGCGCAGTTCACGGGCGCCGAGGGCGCAGTTCAGGCCGACGGAAATCGGCTTGGCGTGGGCCACGGAGTTCCAGAACGCTTCGGTGGTCTGGCCGGAGAGGGTGCGGCCGGAGGCGTCGGTGATGGTGCCGGAAATCATGATCGGCAGCTCGACGCCCAGCTCTTCGTAAACCCCTTGCACGGCGAAGATCGCCGCTTTGGCGTTGAGGGTGTCGAAAATGGTTTCGATCAGGATCAGGTCGGCGCCGCCTTCGATCAGGCCTTTGGTGGCCTCGGTGTAGTTTTCCACCAGTTCATCGAAGGTCACGTTGCGGTAGCCGGGGTTGTTCACATCGGGCGATAGCGAGCAGGTACGGCTGGTCGGGCCGAGCACGCCGGCGACGAAACGCGGCTTGTCCGGGTTCTCGAGGGTTTTCGCATCGGCAATCTTGCGGGCCAGGCGTGCGCCTTCTACGTTCAGTTCGTAGGCCAGTTCTTCCATGCCGTAATCGGCCATGGAAATCCGGGTGGCGTTGAAGGTGTTGGTTTCCAGAATGTCGGCGCCGGCATCCAGGTAGGCTTTCTCGATGCCACCAATCACGTCCGGACGCGTCAGCACCAACAGGTCGTTGTTGCCTTTGACATCGCTCGGCCAGTCGGCGAAGCGTTTGCCACGGTAATCCTGTTCCTCGAGCTTGTAGCTCTGGATCATTGTCCCCATGCCGCCGTCGAGAATCAGGATGCGCTCTTTGAGGGCGTGCTTGAGAGCTTGAAGGCGAACGCTGCGATCGGACATTTGGACTACTCGGTAAGGCCATGACGAAGGGCCGGGATAATAACAAACCTGTGTGCTTTTGGAGCATGTGCCGGTTTTGCATGAATATCGTTCATGTTGGTGCGCAGGCCATACCGGTAGAATCGCGGCGTTTGCTTATGATCAGGACCAGGGATATGTCGTATCGCGTCGTCACCAGCCTATTGATGCTGTTTTTAAGCGGGGGCGCCGCTGCGCAAGGTCCGGACATTTCCTACGTTCGCGACATTCAACCGATCTTCACCGAAAAGTGCGTGGCCTGCCATGCCTGCTACGACTCCGCCTGTCAGCTCAACCTGGGCAGTGGCGAAGGGGCGGCCCGAGGTGCGACGAAGGCGCCAGTCTATGACGGCGAGCGTAGCAAGGCCGCCGCGCCGACCCGGCTGTTTTATGACGCCTTCGGCAAGCGTGCCTGGCAGCAAAAGGGCTTCTATTCGGTGCTCGACGCCCAAGGCAGTCAGGCGGCACTGATGGCGCGCATGCTTGAGCTGGGGCACAAAACCCCGTTGCAACCCAATGCCAAATTGCCGGAAGACATCGTCCTGGGCCTGAACCGGGAAAACCAGTGCGCCGTGCCGGCGGAGTTCGACGGCTACGCCAGTTCCCACCCGAAAGAGGGCATGCCGCTGGCAGTTACCGGCCTGACCGATCAGCAATACCAGACGCTGCAACGCTGGCTGGCCTCTGGCGCGCCGATCGACCAGCAGGGCCTGGTGCCCAGCACCAGGGAAGCCTTGCAAGTGGTGCAGTGGGAAAACCTGCTGAATGCGCCGGGCGCCCGGGAGAGCCTGGTCGGGCGCTGGTTGTTCGAGCACTGGTTCCTGGCCCATCTCTATTTCAAGGACGGCGAGCCGGGGCATTTCTTTCAGTGGGTACGTTCGCGCACGCCGACGGGGCAGCCCATTGATCTGATCAACACTCGCCGTCCGAATGACGATCCGGGCACTCAGGTCTATTACCGTCTGTGGCCGGTGCAAGGCGTGATCGTGCACAAGACCCACATCACCTACCCGCTGAGCGCGGCGAAGATGGCGCGGATCAAGAGCCTGTTTTACAACGGTAACTGGCAGGTCCATGCGTTGCCGGGCTACGGGCCGGAGCGGCGGGCCAATCCGTTTGCCACGTTCGAAGCGATCCCGGCCCAGGCGCGTTACCAGTTCATGCTCGATAACGCCGAATACTTCGTGCGCACCTTTATTCGCGGTCCGGTCTGCCGTGGTCAGATCGCCACCGACGTGATTCGCGACAACTTCTGGGCACTGTTCCAGGCCCCGGAACATGACCTTTACATCACCGACCCGAAATATCGCGGCCAGGCTACGCCGTTGCTGGCGATGCCGGGGCAGAACGATGACGTCGGCAGCGTCCTGAGCCTGTGGCACGACTACCGCAACAAGCGTAACGAATATGAGGCCCTGCGCCGGGACAGCTATGCCAACTTGCCAGCGCCGAGCTGGTCGACCCTGTGGGCCGGCAATGACAACGCACTGCTGAGTATCTTTCGGCATTTCGACAGCGCCTCGGTGACCAAGGGCCTGATCGGCGATGTGCCGCAGACGATGTGGCTGTTCGATTACCCGCTGCTGGAGCGCACCTATTACCAGCTGGCGGTCAACTTCGATGTGTTCGGTAACGTGTCCCATCAGGCACAGACCCGGCTGTACTTCGACCTGATCCGCAACGGCGCCGAGCAGAACTTCCTGCGCCTGATGCCGGCCGATTCCCGCGATGGCTACCTCGACGATTGGTACCAGAACAGCGGCAAGTTCAAGATGTGGCTGGATTACGAGGACATCGACAACGACAAGCCAACGGCGCTGAATCTGGACGAAAAGGACCCGAAACGTGACTTCGTCCAGCAGTTGCTGACCCGTTACGGCGACCTCAACGCCAGGCCCGACCCGATCAACCGCTGCGACGGCGCTTATTGCTCGCGGCCGAACATTGATCTGGCGTTGCAGAACGCTGAGCAAGCCCTGAGCCGCCTGACGTCACGCCCGGCCGCCGGTTTGAAAGTCATCGATCAGTTGCCGGAAGCCACGATGTTGCGCATCGAGACCCCAAGCGGCAAGCGCGAGGTCTACAGCCTGTTGCGCAACCGCGCCCACAGCAACGTGGCGTTCCTGCTCGGTGAATCGCTGCGTTATCAGCCGGGGCTCGACACGTTGACGATCTATCCGGGGGTTCTGAGCAGCTACCCGAACTTCATGTTCAACATCCCGGCCGGGCAAGTGCCCGCGTTCGTCGACGAGATGGAAAACGCCAAAGACGCTGCCAGTTTCGAGAAAATCGTCGAACGCTGGGGCATTCGTCGCAGTCATCCGCAGTTCTGGCAGTATTTCCATGATCTGAGCCGGTACATCCATGACACCGACCCGGTGGAAGAGGGCGTGCTGGACATGAATCGCTACGAGAATCTCTGAACTGCCTGCAATCCAGTGTGGGAGCGCATCTTTCCCGACAAAAATACTAGGACTTTGTGCGGCGCGTCGATTGGCGTAAACTGCGTCCAAGCCTGCGAGGAGTTTCCATGACCGCTATTACCATTACCGACGCCGCCCACGATTACCTGGCTGATCTGCTGTCCAAGCAGAACACCCCGGGTATCGGCATCCGCGTCTTTATCACCCAGCCTGGCACCCAGTACGCCGAAACCTGCATTGCCTACTGCAAGCCGGGCGAAGAAAAACCTGAAGACACGGCGTTGGGGCTCAAAAGCTTCACCGCATACATCGATCACTTCAGCGAAGCCTTCCTGGACGATGCCGTTGTCGACTACGCCACCGACCGCATGGGCGGCCAACTGACCATCAAGGCGCCAAACGCCAAAGTACCGATGGTCAACGCCGACAGCCCGGTCAACGAGCGCATCAACTACTACCTGCAAACCGAGATCAACCCGGGGCTGGCCAGCCATGGCGGTCAGGTCAGCCTGATCGATGTGGTCGAAGACGGCATCGCCGTGCTGAAGTTCGGCGGCGGTTGCCAAGGCTGCGGCCAGGCAGACGTCACCCTGAAGGAAGGCATCGAGCGCACCTTGCTGGAGCGCATTCCCGAGCTCAAGGGTGTACGCGACGTGACCGACCACACGCAGAAAGAAAACGCCTACTACTAAGGTGTTCGCTGCAAACATAAAAAACGGCGCCCCGTGAGCGCCGTTTTTTTATGGGTGAAGCTTTTAAGGACGATCGTTCCCACGCAGAGCGTGGGAACGATCATGGTCGATACAAATGCGCATGCCCCGCGCGATACAGCGACGATTCACTGAAGTGATCGCTGCCCAGCACCCGACCCACCAGAATCAGCGCCGTCCGGCGAAAGCCCTTGGCTTGAACCTTCTGCGCAATGTCTTCAAGCGTCCCCACTACCCAATCCTGATCCGGCCAGGTCGCCCGGTGAATCACCGCGATCGGGCAATCGGCGCCGTAATGCGGCAGCAATTCGGCAAGGATCTTCTCCAGATGATTGACCCCCAGGTGGATCGCCATGGTCGCCCCGTGCTGCGCCAGGCTGCCCAGTTCTTCACCGGCCGGCATGGCGGTTTTGTCGGCGTAGCGGGTCAGAATCACGCTCTGTGACACGTCTGGCAGGGTCAGTTCGGCACCCAAAAGGGCCGCGCAGGCAGCGGTGGCGGTGACGCCGGGAATGATTTCGAAAGGGATGTCGAGTTCACGCAAGTAGCGAATCTGCTCGCCAATCGCGCCATATAGGCTCGGGTCGCCGGAGTGCACCCGGGCCACGTCCTGGCCGTTGGCGTGGGCGGTCTTGATCAGCTCGACGATCTGTTCCAGATGCAGTTCGGCGCTGTTGACCACCTGTTCGGCCCGGTGGCCTTCCAGCACGGCGGCAGGCACCAGGGAGCCGGCGTAGATGATGACCGGGCAGCTACGAATCAGCCGCTGGCCTTTGACGGTGATCAGTTCCGGGTCGCCGGGGCCGGCGCCAATGAAGTAGACGGTCATCGTCGTTTCCTGTCTGAAATAGGGCCTGGGCATGCTTCAGATGAAGAATGCTCATGATCGAAGGCGGGGATTATCGGGGATTTTACGCGGCGCTGGCCAATGCCAGGGTGGCCTGGGCGTATTTTTGTCGTGGAATCAGCAACTTTGCCGGTGCCTGGGCCAGTTGTTCGGCCAAGGCCAACGCGGCGCTTTCCGCCACACCGTAGCAGCCGGTGCGTTCGAACGCGATGTCCGAGTGGTGGCTCAGTTGCGCTTGATAGGCTGCCAATTGTTCACTGCTGAAGTACATCAACGGCAATGCCAGCTGTTCGGCCAGTTCGATCAGGCCAGGCTCTTCGCGCTTCAGGTCGATGCTGGCCAGGGCCTTGATCTCACTGAGCCCGATTTGATGGGCCTGTAGCGCCTGATCGAGCAGCGCCCGCAGCGTGCTGACGGGGCAGCCGCGCTGGCAGCCCAGGCCGACCACCAGGGTCGGCGCTGCGCTGACGTCAGTCATGCGGAGTAATGGCCATCGCTTTTGCGGCGGAACAACCAGGCGCTGATCAGGCCCAGGGCCAGCCAGAACGCCACGTTGGTCAGCTGCGAAGCGATTTTGAATTGCGCTTCCAGGGCTTCCGGCGCCAGCATCGAATGGACTTCCGGTTGTGGTGCGCCAATCACATGCGGCACGGCCAGGATCGCCACGCCAAGGGCTTTCATCAGCCAGTGACGGCTGAACACGATCAGCGCGATGCCGACGGCCGTGGACGCGGCAGTGCCGATCCACCAGATTTGCCGTTGCGCCAGATCAGCCGCGGCAGTGCCCGGCAGCTCAGGCGGCAGGCCGAGGGTCGGTGCCAGCACGAACGTCGCATAACCGGCCAGGCCCCAGAGCAGGCCCTGAGAGGTTTTGGTCGGTGCACGCAGGGTGTAGAGACCGGCGAGCATCAAGGCGAAACCGACTGCCACCACCAGGTTGCCGCCGGTAGTGGACAGCACGCGCTGCCAGCCGTCTTCCGGTTCCCAGGCTTCGGCATCGTGGGTGTGAGCGACTGCGCCCGCGGTGTGCTCGTGGATTTCAACAGCGGCCGGTTCGGACTTTTCGTAGGTCTCGGCCTGCAAAATCAGCGGGGCGACCCAAAAGCTTTGCAGCAAGGTCAACAACAGGGCGGCCAGCAGCCCGGTGAACCCTGCGGTTTGCGCAATACGCTTGATCATCTCAGCAGGTCTCAATGGCACGGAAAGGCGGAGCTGTGACGGGTATCGTGCGCGGCGTTGTGCACCGCTTCGATGTGCGAGAAACCGGCGAAATACACAAGGCACGCGCCAAGGATCGACGCACACACGGCGGCGGTCAGGCGTTGAGTCAGGGTTGTGGTGGTGCTGGCCGTTGCGTGGCCGGTGCTGCTGATGGTCGACATGGCGCTTCCCTCTGGTCTGTCAGCGGGTGAATAGAGCGCATGAAAACCTCCGCACGCCAAGGGCTCGCAGAGATTTCGAACAGCGCCCGCCCACCGCGGGTTTGTTATTCAGTGAACGTAAAAGTCACTTTGTGTTGCGGGCCGGTCTCCGGGCTCGCGAGGGGCTGGGCTTGCGCCTGAACCTGCAAGCATCACCTTCCCATGCCGTATGACCGGCACAGTGGATCTGACGCTTCACTCGCTTACCGTTGCGGGGGCAGCACCGGACTGACATGGCTTTAGAGTAAAGCACATGATTCACCGGTTTCCCGTTTCACCCTGTGAAGGGCACCCGTAACAAGGCGTGTAGGAGAGCATGGGCGAGGGTTGGGCGTCAATTGGAACGGGTTCTCGTTTAGATGCTGATTGGCTTTTGGTAGGGGGAGGCGGCGTGCGCAGTGATTGACCCGCCCCCACACGATGCGTAGCCTTGCGCTTTCGAGGTTCTTCGGCGTCTGCCGGAGCTAAGAAGGGAACGCGGTCGATGCCGCGGCTGCCCCCGCAACTGTGAACGGTGATGTTCGCTGCCACGCCACTGCAAGCCCTGATCCATCAGGTTCGCGGGAAGGCGCAGCAAACGCCAGTCGAACGATTGGCACACCGTCAGCCAGGAGACCTGCCTCGACACAGATTCTCACTTTCAACCGGGCGGGGTGATCCGGTGGCGAACTCTTCAGGCACGCGCGCTCGCGTTGCCGGTCGTCGTCCCGTATGCCCGCCACCTTGCCAAAGGGCATCCGATGAAAACACTGGCCAAACTCCCCGTCACCATCGTTACCGGCTTCCTCGGTTCGGGCAAAACCACCTTGCTGCGCCACATGCTCGACAACGCCCAGGGTCGTCGCATCGCGGTGATCGTCAACGAGTTCGGCGAGCTGGGCATCGACGGCGAGATCCTCAAGCAATGCTCGATCGGCTGCACTGAAGAAGAGGCCAGTGGTCGTGTCTATGAATTGGCCAACGGCTGCCTGTGCTGCACCGTTCAGGAAGAATTCTTCCCGGTGATGCGCGAGTTGGTTGCTCGTCGCGGCGACCTCGACCACATTCTCATCGAAACCTCGGGTCTGGCCCTGCCAAAGCCTTTGGTTCAAGCCTTCCAGTGGCCAGAAATCCGCAGCGCCTGCACAGTTGATGCGGTGATCACCGTGGTCGACAGCCCGGCCGTCGCTGCTGGCACTTTCGCTGCATTCCCGGATCAAGTGGACGCCCAGCGTAAACTCGACCCGAACCTGGACCACGAATCGCCACTGCACGAACTGTTCGCCGACCAACTGGCCAGCGCCGACCTGGTGATTCTCAACAAGGCCGACCTGATCAGCGCCGCAGACCTGGCCCGCGTGCGCCTGGAAGTCGCCGAAGAGCTGCCGCCAGCGGTGAAAATCATCGAAGCCAGCAGCGGTCGTCTGCCGCTGGACGTGCTGATCGGCCTCGGTGCCGGTTCCGAAGAACACATCGACAGCCGCCACAGCCATCACGATCATCACCATGAAGGTGAAGACGATCATGATCACGACCATGACGCGTTCGACTCCATCTCGATCGAGCTGCCACAAGCCGACGAAAGCCTGTTGATGGACGCGCTGACGCAACTGGTGGTGCAGCACGGCATTCTGCGGGTCAAGGGTTTTGCGGCGGTGCCGAACAAACCTATGCGCCTGCTGATTCAGGGCGTGGGCACGCGTTTCGACAAGCACTTCGACCGTCAGTGGGGCGCCGAGGAAGCGCGCACCACCCGCCTGGTGTTGATCGGTCAGGCGCTGGACGCCGTTCAACTCGAAGCGCAATTGCGCGCTGCGCTCAGCGTTTAACCCATGCACCTGCTCAGGACCCAGCCCGGCGGTTTCGTGTCGGATGACAACATTGCCGACCTTGGACAAACCCCCGCCGAGCTGGTGATCCTGTGCAGCGGCGATTCCAGCCTGGCGTTGCTCGCCGAAGCGGCGCAGCAGCTGCCCGACGATTACCCGAGCCTGCGCCTGGCCAACCCGATGCAGGTGCAGAATCACGCCTCGGTGGATCTCTACGTCGACGAGGTGTTGCGCCACGCCAAGGTGATTTTGATCTCACTGCACGGCGGCATCGCCTATTGGCGTTACGGCATCGAGCGTCTGGTGGAATTGTCCCAGCGCGGCGTGCAGCTGATTCTGGTGCCGGGCGATGATCGTCCGGACCCGGAACTCAGCGACCTGAGCACCGTGATCCCCGAAGACCGCGACCGGCTCTGGCACTTCCTGCGTCAGGGCGGCATGGCCAATGCGCTCGACCTGTTTCGCTGCCTCGCCAGTCGCTGGCTGGGTCGCGATTATCCATGGTCCGAGCCGCAAACCCTGCCACGCACCGCGATCTACCACCCACAAAAAAGCCCCGCGCACCTTCAGGATTGGCAAGCCGATTGGCAGGCTGATCAGCCGGTGGCGGCGGTGTTGTTTTACCGCTCGCACTTGCAGGCGGCGAACACTGGTTTCATCGATATTTTCTGCCAGCGTTTGCAGGCGGCGGGGCTCAACCCGTTGCCGATTGCGCTGGCCAGTCTGAAAGAGCCCGGCTGCCTGTCGGTGGTCGAGGACTGGCTGGATGAAGTCGAGGCGGGGGTGATTCTCAACACCACTGGTTTCGCCCAGTCCAGCCCTGAAGCCCCGCACCTGCGGCCGTTTCGCCGCAACATCCCGGTGATTCAGGCGATCTGCGCCCAGGACAACGAGCCCGGTTGGCGTGCCAGCGAGCAAGGCCTCGGTCCCCGTGACCTGGCGATGCACATCGCGCTGCCGGAGCTGGACGGGCGAATCATCAGTCGGCCGATCAGCTTCAAGGATCTGGCCTGGCGCAGCGAGCGCAGTCAGTCCGATGTGGTTTGCTACCGACCACAACCGGAACGCATGGATTTTGTCGCCGAACTGGCGCGGCGCTGGATCGATCTGGCGCGGGTGCCCAACAGCGAAAAACGCATCGCCCTGATCCTCGCCAACTACCCGACTCGCGATGGACGCATCGGTAATGGCGTCGGTCTCGACACCCCGGCTGCGGCGCTGAACATCCTGCGTGCACTGCATCAAGAAGGTTATCCGTTGCCGGCCGAGTTGCCGGACAGCGGCACCGCGCTGATCCAGCAACTGCTCGGTGGTGTCAGCAATGACCTGGACACTCTCGATCAACGTCCGTGTCAGCAGAGCCTGGCGCTGGATGATTACTTTTTGATGTTCAACGCACTGCCCGAAGCCAATCGCCAGGCGGTACTGCAACGTTGGGGCTCGCCTGAAAACGATCCGATGTTCCGTGGCGGGCGAATGATGATTGCCGGGTTGCGCTTCGGCCTGACCTTCGTCGGCATTCAACCGGCCCGGGGTTATCAGGTTGACCCGAGCGCGGTCTATCACGACCCGGACCTGGTGCCGCCCCACGGGTATCTGGCGTTCTACTTCTGGTTGCGCAACACCTACGGCGCCCACGGCGTGATCCACGTCGGCAAGCACGGCAACCTCGAATGGCTGCCGGGCAAGGGCGTCGGGTTGTCGGAAAACTGCTGGCCCGATGCATTGCTCGGACCGCTGCCAAACATCTATCCGTTCATTGTCAACGACCCGGGCGAGGGCGCCCAGGCCAAGCGCCGTACGCAAGCGGTGATCATCGATCACCTGATGCCACCGCTGACCCGCGCCGAAACCTACGGCCCACTGCGCAATCTCGAATTGCTGGCCGACGAATATTACGAAGCGCAGTTGCTCGATCCACGCCGTGCCCGGGAATTGCAGCGCGACATCCTGCAACTGGTGCGCGATACGCACATTGACCGTGAACTGCAACTGGACGAGCAACTCGACAGCGATGCCGACGCGGCGATCTGGTTGCCGCGCCTGGACACCTACCTGTGTGACTTGAAGGAATCGCAGATCCGCGACGGCCTGCACGTGTTTGGCGAGTCGCCGACCGGTCAGCTGCGCGTTGACACCTTGTTGGCCTTGCTGCGCATTCCTCGCGGCGACGGTCGTGGCGCGCAATCGAGCGTGCTGCGGGCACTGGCCAAGGCGTTCGAGTTGGGCTTCGATCCGCTGGATTGCGGTTTGGCTGAGCCGTGGAACGGTCCTCGACCGGATGCATTGCAGGCGGTCAGCGATGAACTGTGGCGCACGGCGGGGGATACCCGTGAGCGTCTGGAACTGTTCGCCGCGCAACTGATCGAGCAGGCCTTGAACACTGAAATCGATCGGCTGAGCGAGCCAGGCTGGTCCGATGTGAGCGCGATCATCGACAGCTTGCGCGAGGTCGTCGCCCCGCGCCTGGACGCCTGCGGCCCGGCGGAAATGCGCGGCCTGCTGGACGCCCTCAGCGGTCGATTCGTCCCGGCCGGGCCGAGCGGTGCGCCGAGTCGCGGACGGCTGGACGTGTTGCCCACCGGGCGCAACTTCTATTCGGTGGACGTGCGCAATCTGCCGACCACCACGGCGTGGCGCATCGGTTTTCAATCTGCGAACCTGATTCTTGAACGGCACTTGCAGGATCACGGCGATCACTTGCGTCAGCTCGGCCTGTCGGTCTGGGGCACCGCGACCATGCGCACCGGCGGCGATGACATTGCCCAGGCCATGGCGTTGATGGGCGTGCGGCCGGTGTGGGCGACCGGCAGTCAGCGGGTCGACGACTTCGAGATTCTGCCGTTGAGCCTGCTGGACAGGCCGCGGGTGGACGTGACCTTGCGCGTCTCCGGATTCTTCCGCGATGCCTTTGCCAACCTGATCCGCCTGTTCGACGCCGCCGTGCAAGCGGTCGCCGCGTTGGATGAGCCGGACGATCTTAACCCGTTGGCGGCCAAGGTTCGGGCCGAGCGAGAGGCGCTGCTGGAAGCCGGTCTGGACGAAGACGCCGCTCGGCGGCAGGCCGGCTGGCGTATTTTCGGCGCGAAACCGGGGGCTTACGGTGCGGGCGTGCAGGGCGCCATCGACGGTCGCTTGTGGCAAAGCCGCGAAGATTTGGCCGAGGTTTACTTGAACTGGGGCGGCTACGCTTACGGCGGCTCCGATGAAGGCACCGCCGCCCGCGAGCAGTTCGCCCAGCGTCTGAGCCAGGTGCAGGCCGTGCTGCAAAACCAGGACAACCGCGAGCACGACTTGCTCGATTCCAACGACTATTACCAGTTCCAGGGTGGCATGCTGGCGGCCGTCGAGAGCCTCAGCGGTGCAGCCGCAGCCAGTTATCACGGCGACCACAGTCAGCCGGACTTGCCGAAGATCCGCACATTGAAGGAAGAACTGAACCGGGTGATCCGTTCCCGGGCGGCCAATCCGAAATGGATCGACGGGGTCAAACGTCATGGCTATAAAGGCGCGTTCGAACTGGCGGCGACGGTCGATAACCTGTTTGCCTTCGACGCCACCACGCAGCTGATCGACGATCACCAGTATGCGTTGCTGGCGGACGCCTATCTGCTCGATCCGGCGACCCGGGAGTTTGTCCGCGAACACAATCCCCACGCCTTGCGCGACATGACCGAGCGCCTGCTCGAAGCGCAGCAACGGGGGATGTGGCAGGAGCCGGGTGAATACCGCGAGGCGCTGGAGAATTTGTTGCTGGACATAGAAGAAGACGGCTAACGGGATCGTTCCCACGCTCTGCGTGGGAATGCCTCTACGGACGCTCCGCGTTCGGCTGTTGGGACGCAGAGCGTCCCGGGCTGCATTCCCACGCAGAGCGTGGGAACGATCATCACCGACCATGACTGAGATTTGAACATGACCGACACCCCCCATTTCCCGCTCTCCGCCGTGGTCGGCGCCGATGACTTGAAGCTCGCCCTGTACCTGACCGCCATCGACCCGAAAATCGGTGGCGTGCTGATCGAAGGCCCGCGCGGCATGGCCAAGTCGACCCTGGCCCGAGGCCTGGCGGACCTGCTGGCCAGCGGTCAATTCGTCACCTTGCCCCTGGGCGCCACCGAAGAACGGCTGGTGGGCACCCTCGACCTCGACGCGGCCCTGAGCGAAGGGCGCGCACAGTTTTCTCCCGGCGTACTGGCCAAGGCCGACGGCGGCGTGCTCTACGTTGATGAAGTGAACTTGCTGCCCGATCACCTCGTGGACCTGCTGCTCGACGTGGCCGCCAGCGGCACCAACCTGATCGAGCGTGACGGGATTTCCCATCGGCATTCGGCGAAGTTTGTGCTGATCGGCACCATGAACCCGGAAGAGGGCGAACTGCGTCCGCAACTGCTCGACCGCTTTGGTCTGAACGTCGCCCTCAGCGGCCATACCGCACCCGCCGAGCGCGGCCAGATCATCCGTCGCCGACTGGATTTCGACAGCGATCCGCAAGGCTTCTGCGCCGAGTGGGAAAGTCAGCAACACGTACTGCGCGAGCGTTGCCAGAAGGCGCGTGCGGCCCTGGCGGGTATCCCGCTCGACGATGCCGCATTGGCGCAGATCACCGAGCGCTGCTTTGCTGCCGGCGTCGACGGCTTGCGGGCCGATCTGGTCTGGCTGCGCGCGGCGCGGGCACATGCTGCCTGGCGTGGCGCGAATGCCATTGCCGAAGAGGATATCGACGCGGTCGCCGAATTTGCCTTGCGTCATCGTCGTCGGGAGCATTCGACCTCGGCGCCGCAACATGCCCAAGCGCCACAGCCAACTTCTGCGCAAACCCCCAGCCCGAATGAAGGCCAGGGCCAGTGGGGCGAAATGCCCGCCCAGACGCTGCCGGTCGGCACACGACGTGAAGTGCCGAGCTGGCCAAAAAAGCCCTAGGCATTCGCCCTCGATCAGACGCGGGGGCGAATGCCAGACCCCGTGCAGGACGGCTGGATCAGGGTAAACAGGGCAAGCGTCACGCCGCCCGTAGCGGATCGGTCAACTGGCCCGGCACCTTGCTCAATGGCCGACCGCGTCAACGCGATGACCTCTTGTTCCATCTGCGTACCCGCACCCCGCATGAACTGTGGCTGGTGATCGTCGATGCCTCGGCCTCGACCCGGCGCCATCAGGCGTTGAGCGATGCCAAGGGCTTGCTGGCGCAACTGTTCGACGATGCCTATCGGCAGCGTGCGCGTCTGGCTTTGCTGACCGCCAGCGGTCATCTGCCGAAGTGGCAGGTGCAGGGGTTGAAAGCTTCTGCGGGCTTGCGCGATTGGCTCGAGGGGTTGGGCGCCGGCGGCGGAACGCCGATGCTGGCTGCGTTGGGTGAGGCGGGGCGCTGGCTGGCGGCACGGCAAAAGCGCTTTCCGGCAGAGCAGCAGCGGTTGCTGCTGGTGACGGATGGACGGCTGAAGGAATGGTCGATGTTGCCGGCGCTGGATTGCCCGGGGTTGCTGATCGACATCGAGCGCGGGCCGATTCGTCTTGGGCGGGCTAAAGTGTTGGCAGATCACCTGCAAACGCATTACCGGCATATCGATGATCTGTAGCGATCTTTTGATCTTCACAGGAGTGACCCATGCGCGTTCTAGCCCGCAACGATCAGGACGATTTTCGCGTCAAAGCCTACGCCGGCACCAACGGCGTGCTGCTGGCCATCGACCTGGCCGAACCCCGCCGCAAAGGCCTGCTGGGGTTTGCCATCGAAAAACAGCAAGGCGACAAACCCTGGCTGTTTCTGTTCAACAGCCTGACCTTTCCCGGCAAGACCCATACCTTCCCCCAGTTTCACGCCACCCCCAGCGATGCCGCGCCACTACAGAAATTTCGCTGGGCCGATTACGCGGTCAATCCGGGTGTGACGATCCATTATCGGGTTCACCTGGCCTACGGCACCGCCGATGCGCCACAACTGGGTGAATGCCTGGAAGTGACGGTCACCACGGACAATGGCCTGCCCAAGGGCCAGCACGTGATTTTCAACCGGGCGGTGGCTGCCAGTCAGGCATTCCAGCGCAAGTTTTCCGACCTTGATGCGCTGCTCAGCGCCAACAAAAAACTGCCCATCGAAGAATGGCCCGACGCGCCACGGCAATGGCTGGAAAATGGTCTGCTCGCCCGCTTGCTGGGGTTCATTGAACGTGCCGTGGATGGCCAGTGGGCGCTGGACATCGCGATCTACGAATACCAATTGCAGGTGATCGTCGATGCGGTGAACGCCGCCTTCGAGCGCGGCGTAAAGGTTCGGGTCCTGTACCACGCCCAACCCGGCGAAGACACCACGGTGCTGAACGAAGCCAGCCTGGAAAAGATCCCGGCGGCGAACAAGCGCGGGCGGGTCACTCACAACATCTTTCACGACAAGTTCATGATCCTGAGCCGGCTCGATGCGGTGGGGCAGCATCAGCCCGAAGCGGTACTCTGCGGCAGCACCAATTTCACCGCCAACGGCGTTTACCGTCAGGCCAACGTCGTGCATGTGCTGGACGACGCCCGGATCGGTGCCAGTTATCTGCAAACCTTCGAGCAGGTCTGGGCCACGCCGGCGGACGTCGACGCCACACGGGACTGGCTCACGGAACACAATCCGATGCAGCCTGACCAGCCGCTGTTCGCCGGTTTTTCACCGCGCACGGGCGAGGGCGACTTGAGTGAGTTCATCAAGATCATCAACGCCGCCAAAAAAGACCTGCTGTTTGTCACCGCATTCACCTTGCCGGACAAAATACTCAACGCGCTGCTCGGCCAGCCCCACGACGACATCTTGCGTTACGGCCTGCAAAACACGGTCAGCAGCATCACCGGTTTCCACGCCGACCGCACCGCCGAATTCGCCGCCACCGCGTTGCTCAACACGGGCCTTGAAGGCTGGCTCAAGGAAAACATGAAAGGCCAGAAGGGCAACTTGCTGGTGCACACCAAAGCCATCGTCGTCGACTTCACCAGCGACTCACCGACCATCATCAGCGGCAGCCACAACCTCAGTGACGCGGCCAGCAATGGCAACGACGAGAACTACCTGATCATCCGTGGCGACACCGACCTGGCCGATCGTTACGGGCTGGAACTGCTGCGCTTCTACGAGCATTACCGGTTCCGCTACTTCGCAAAGAAACTGCAACTCAAGCAGGTCCGGCCGTTGGCGGCGGATGACAGCTGGACCGATGACTATTACCGCGAGGGCGACCTGCGGATGTTGTCGCGGCTGCGCTTTGCCGGACGATAAACACACCGGCGGGCACCCTTTGTAGCAGCTGCCGAGCAGCGCGAGGCTGCGTTCGGCTGCGCAGCAGTCGTAAAACCTGAAACTGCGGTGCATCAGGCAGACCGCGTCAGCCGGACTCACGACTGCTTCGCAGCCGAACGCAGCCTCGCGCTGCTCGGCAGCTGCTACAGGTCGGTTATTTGCCCATTGCCTGGCGGTACTGGCGGGTACGCCGGGCGATGTACAGCCGGTCGAGGATCAATGCCCATACCGCCGAAACCTGCGGCCTGGGCGTGCGCCCGCGGCTCAATCGATGGAGCTGGAACTTCACCACGGCCATGCTCGCCAGCGATGCCAGGGCTTTGCGTTTCCAGCGAATCGGTGGCAGTTGTGGGTGGCTGTTCTGGCCTTCGCGCCAGCGTTTGACCAGCTGCGGTTCAATGGCCAGTGCCGTGCCGATGCCGGCCATGGCGATGCCGCTGTCGAGCACCTGTTCGACGATTGCCAGCCGACGAATTCCCCCAGTCACCATCACCGGCATGCGCGCTACACCGGCCAATTCGGCGGCCATTTCCAGAAAGTACGCTTCTCGCGCCAAAGTCCGACCGTCGCGAGCCTCGCCTTGCATGGCCGGTGCTTCGTAGCTGCCGCCGGAGAGCTCGAGCAAATCAATCTGCTGCTCGTTGAGCCACTGGATTACTTGCCGGGCGTCATCGGCGTCGAAACCGCCGCGCTGGAAGTCCGCGGAATTGAGCTTCACCGCCACGCAAAACTGCGGCGATACCGATTTGCGAACAGCGCTGAGCACTTCCAGCAGCAAACGCGCACGGTTTTCCAGAGAGCCACCCCAGCGGTCGGTGCGGCGATTGGTCAACGGCGACAGAAACTGGCTAAGCAGATAACCGTGCGCGGCATGAATCTGCACCCCGGTGAAACCGGCCTTTTCCGCCAGGGCGGCGCTGGTGGCGAAGCGTTGAATGACTTCTGCAATGTCGTCCTCGCCCATGGGTTTGGGTTCGGCAAACATCTTCGAAAACCCACCCAGATCCAGTGCTACCGCCGAGGGGGCCAAGGCCTGCTGGCCGAGGTTGGCCATGGTCTGGCGCCCGGGATGATTGAGTTGCATCCAGAACTGCGCGCCACCGGTCCGGCCAATGGTTGCCCACTGACGAAAGCGTTCCAGGTGTCGCTCGTCTTCCAGCACCACGCCACCGGGGCCGGTCATGGCACGGCGGTCGATCATCACATTGCCGGTCAGCAACAGCCCGGCCTCGCCGTCGGCCCAGGCTTGATACAGCCGAAACAACTCGCCGGAAGGTGCCTGCCCGGTATCGGCCAGGTTCTCTTCCATCGCGGCTTTGGCGATGCGATTACCGATGGTCTGGCCGTTGGGCAAATTCAGTGTTTGGAAGGGCGACATACTTGACTCCTCATCAGTGATGAGTAGAGGCTAAGCTTAAAGTTAACTTTAATGTCAAGCGTGCAAATGAGGCCGTGATGAAGATTGGTGAATTGGCGCAACTGAGCGGGTTTAACGCTTCGCGTATTCGGTTTTACGAGGCCCAGGGGCTTATCCGTCAGGTCGAGCGTCAGACCAACGGTTATCGGCGTTATCCGCCGCAAGTGCTGCAAACCCTGAAAATCATCCAGTGCGCCCAACAGGCCGGTTTCAGCCTGGAAGAGCTGAAGTTGCTGTTGCCGGATGCCACGACGGGTGAGTTCAAGCACGACGAACTGGTGGCGGGCCTTGAGCGCAAGGTCGAGCAGATTGAAGAGATGCAACAGCACCTGGCCCAGAGCAAGGCGCGGTTACTGGAGGTGATCGAGAGCATCCAGGCGCGGCCCGAGGGCATGGCTTGCAGTGCGAATGCCGAGCGGGTACTGGCGTCGCTCAAGCATTAGCAGCGATGCCGGTAAATTAAGACGCTCCCACAGGGTTCTGCGTTTACCGGCTCAACCGCTCCCGTGCCCGAGGCGCGGTGCATAAAGATTGGAGGGTTTTCTGCAACCACGGCACGTCGTGGCGGGGTTTGCGGGCAGCCCGTTTGGGCCTGAGCTTGCCGATATGCCTGGCGAAGTCGGCTTCCAGGGTTTCCCGGGTGCCTATGCCCTTGAGCTTCTTCAGCAGTTTTCCGTCCTTGTAGAACAGCACAGTGGGGGTGCCGGTGACGTCCGGATGCCGAGGAGACTCGCTCGTACTCAGCACATAAATGTGCGCGTGATCTTTGTACTTCCCGGCAATTTCACGGAAAACCGGCTCAGCCATTTCGCAGGCGTAACAGTTTTTATTGCCGAAATACAGGATCACCGGGCGCCAGGTTTTGAATGCCTTGCGGTAGACCGGCGCCATGGGCGGCTGGGTAGTCATCGAACTCATTGAAATCTCCTTTTCAAAGACTATCGAAGGCCTGTTGACGTTAAAGGAGGCGAGTGGGTGGGTCTACTGTCAGAAATCACAGGTGCGCTCTGCTTCTTTTTGACCTGCAACGCACTGCAATGTGGCTCAACCACACACAGCCTGTAGCCAACGGTAGCGCTCATTCAGCTGTTCATTTCGGAACACCTTCTGCGCACCTGTGCGCATCCATTTGATTCAAAACACTTTTCAAATCCCCCGGGATTCCGCCCACAACCTGTGGCACACTTTCTGCTGTCTATTCCGTTGTTACATACCATGTTCCGGTATAGCGGAATAAACATGACCCTGGAGTGCTTGCCATGCATCGCCGACCTTCCTTGTTTAAAGCGTGTGTTTTCGTTCTCGCGGCTTCGGCCGCTGCCGTGGGTGTCGCTCAAGCGGCGGACAGCAAGCTCGACAGCGTGCTGGCCCGTGGCAAATTGATCGTGGGCACGGGCAGTACCAATGCGCCGTGGCACTTCCAGGGAGCGGACGGCAAGTTGCAGGGTTTTGATATCGATATCGCGCGGATGGTGGCCAAGGGGTTGTTCAACGACCCGAGCAAGGTCGAGTTCGTGGTGCAGTCGTCCGATGCGCGGATTCCGAATCTGCTGACCGACAAGGTCGACATGAGTTGCCAGTTCATCACCGTGACCGCCAGCCGCGCCCAACAGGTCGCGTTCACGCTGCCGTACTACCGCGAAGGTGTTGGCCTGTTGCTGCCGGCCAACAGCAAGTACAAGGAAATCGAAGACCTCAAGGCCGCCGCCGACGGCGTGACCGTGGCGGTGCTGCAGAACGTGTATGCCGAAGAACTGGTGCATCAGGCGCTGCCCAAGGCCAAGGTCGATCAGTACGACAGTGTTGATCTGATGTACCAGGCGGTGAACTCCGGCCGTGCCGACGCGGCGGCCACCGATCAGTCGTCGGTGAAATACCTGATGGTGCAGAACCCTGGCCGTTATCGCAGCCCGACCTACGCCTGGAGCCCGCAAACCTACGCCTGTGCGGTCAAGCGCGGCGATCAGGACTGGCTGAACTTCGTCAACACCGTCCTGCATGAAGGCATGACCGGCGTTGAATTCCCGACTTACGCGGCGTCGTTCAAGCAGTGGTTCGGTGTGGACCTGCCTACACCTGCAATCGGTTTTCCAGTCGAATTCAAATGATCCCATGAGAGCGGGGTGCCGATAACGCGCCCCGCTCAAGGTACTGCTGACCATGAACTATCAGTTGAATTTTGCCGCCGTGTGGCGCGACTTCGACACCTTGCTGGCGGGGCTCGGTCTGGGCCTTGAGCTGGCGCTGGTGTCGATCGCCATCGGCTGCGTGATCGGCCTGCTGATGGCGTTTGCTTTGTTGTCGAAGCACCGCGCGTTGCGGGTGCTGGCGTCGGTGTATGTGACGGTGATCCGTAATACGCCGATTCTGGTGTTGATTCTGTTGATCTACTTCGCGTTGCCGAGCCTGGGCATTCGTCTGGACAAGATCCCCTCGTTCATCATCACCCTGTCGCTGTATGCCGGGGCGTACCTGACCGAAGTGTTTCGCGGCGGATTGTTGAGCATTCCCAAGGGGCAACGCGAAGCCGGGTTGGCGATCGGCTTGGGCGAGTGGCAGGTCAAGGCGTACGTCACCGTGCCGGTGATGCTGCGCAATGTGCTGCCGGCGCTGTCGAACAACTTCATTTCGCTGTTCAAGGACACCTCGCTGGCGGCGGCGATTGCCGTGCCCGAGCTGACCTATTACGCACGCAAGATCAATGTCGAGAGCTACCGGGTGATTGAAACCTGGCTGGTGACCACAGCGCTCTATGTTGCGGCCTGTTACCTCATTGCCATGATGCTGCGTTACCTCGAACAGCGTCTGGCGATCCGCCGATAGGAGGCCCCTCATGTACGAATCCCCCAGTTGGTTGCATGAGTTATGGGTGGCGCGGGAAGTGCTGTGGCAGGGCTTTCTGACCAGTGTGCAGTGCTCGGGCCTGGCGATTTTGCTGGGTACGCTGGTTGGCATTGTCGCCGGCCTGGTACTTACCTACGGCACGTTCTGGATGCGCGCGCCGTTCCGGTTTTACGTCGACATCATTCGCGGCACACCGGTGTTCGTGTTGGTGTTGGCCTGCTTCTACATGGCGCCAGCCCTGGGCTGGCAGATCAGCGCATTTCAGGCTGGTACGTTGGGGCTGACGCTGTTTTGCGGTTCCCACGTCGCCGAGATCGTGCGCGGTGCGTTGCAAGCGCTGCCCAGCGGTCAGATGGAAGCGAGCAAGGCCATCGGCCTGACGTTTTACCAGGCGCTGGGCTATGTGTTGTTGCCCCAGGCGTTGCGGCAGATCTTGCCGACCTGGGTCAACTCGTCCACCGAGATCGTCAAAGCGTCGACCTTGTTGTCGGTGATCGGTGTTGCCGAGTTGCTGCTCAGCACTCAACAGATCATCGCCCGGACCTTCATGACCCTGGAGTTTTACCTGTTCGCCGGATTGCTGTTTTTCGTCATCAACTACGCCATCGAATTACTCGGCCGGCACATTGAAAAGCGGGTGGCCTTGCCATGACACAAGCTCAAGTTTCGACCCAGAACCAGGCGCTGCTGGACATCCGCGGCCTGCACAAACAATACGGCCTGCTCGAAGTGCTCAAGGGCGTCGACCTGACCATGCAGCGCGGCAATGTGGTCACGCTGATCGGCTCCAGCGGCTCGGGCAAGACCACGTTGTTGCGCTGCGTGAACATGCTCGAAGAGTTCCAGGGCGGGCAGATTCTGCTCGACGGTGAATCCATCGGCTATGACGAGGTCAACGGCAAGCGCGTGCGCCACCCGGAAAAGGTCATCGCCCGTCATCGCGCCATGACCGGCATGGCCTTCCAGCAATTCAATCTGTTCCCGCACCTGACAGCATTGCAGAACGTCACCCTCGGTTTGCTCAAGGTCAAAAAGTTGCACAAGGATGAAGCCGTGGCGCTGGCTGAAAAATGGCTGGAGCGGGTTGGCCTGCTGGAGCGCCGCGATCATTACCCCGGTCAGTTGTCCGGTGGTCAGCAACAGCGCGTGGCGATTGCCCGGGCGATTGCGATGAACCCGAGCCTGATGCTGTTCGATGAAGTCACCTCGGCCCTCGATCCGGAACTGGTGGGCGAAGTGCTGAACGTGATCAAGGGCCTGGCCGAGGACGGCATGACCATGCTGCTGGTGACCCACGAAATGCGTTTTGCCTTCGAGGTCTCGGACAAGATCGTGTTCATGAATCAGGGGCGGATCGAAGAGCAGGGGCCGCCCAAGGAATTGTTCGAGCGCCCGCAGTCGCCAAGACTGGCGGAATTTCTCAAGAGCACCCGTTTTTAAGCATTCACTTTTTAATCAGGAGAAACACCCATGAGCATTACTCGTTACGGCACCGGCAGCACCGCCGG
>NZ_AKJT01000126.1 GCF_000282195.1 Pseudomonas sp. GM18 | reverse complement strand
CCCACGCTCTGCGTGGGAATGCCTCAATGGACGCTCTGCGTCCGCTTCTGGGACGCGGAGCGTCCCGGGCTGCATTCCTTTGCTGCGCGTGGGAACGATCATCAGGCCGGCTCCGGCCGATACGCCCGCATAAACAACCCCACCACATCCTGCAAATGGGCTTCGGCAGCGTCCCCGGTTACCGGCTCGCCGCAGCCATACAGCAGCCGGAAATTCCCCGCGCCCTTGAGCAGGCAGAAAAAGTGCTCAGCGGCATTGCGTGGTTTGTCGATGCTTAGCACGCCACTCTGATCGATCTTGCTCAGCAACCGCTCCATGCCGTGCAGCATGCGTTCTGGCCCAGCCTCGAAGAAAATCTGCGAGAGTTTCGGGTCCTGGCTGCCCAGCGTCATCATCAGCCGGTGCAGGTTTACCGATTCATCGCTGTTGATCAGTTGATGAAAGCCGCGCGCGATGTTCAGCAGCACGGTTTCCACCGCTATGCCGTCCGGCAATTCAAAAAACAGCGGTGGCAGTTGCTCTTCGCATTTGGCCATCACGGCGGCGGAGAACAGCGTCTCCTTGTCGTTGAAGTGGCTGTAGACAGTCAGCTTCGACACGCCGGCCTCAGTCGCTACGGCATCCATGCTGGTGTTGGCGTAGCCCTTACTCAGAAACAGGATTTTCGCCGCATCGAGGATTGCCTGGCGCTTGGCCAGATCCTTGGGGCGGCCCGGACCGCTGGGTGGGGAAAGATTGTCAGACATTCTTCGCTTTAATACTGGACTGGTGAGTTTGCTATTAATAACATACTGGTCAGTATAATTATTCCAAGCACCATTAGCGAAAGGTCCTTCACCATGTTCCGCTATGTCTTGCCCCTCGCGTTGCCGGTCAGTCTGGCTTTTTTACTGTCTGCGTGTGGCCACGAAGAGGCGCCTCAAGTCACCGTCCGCCCGGCTATGGTCGTGCAGCCAGAGCCCTCGGCGCAGGCAATGGAAAGTTATCCCGGTGAAGTCCGCGCGCGGTATGAGCCGGACCTGGCCTTCCGCATTGGCGGCAAAGTCAGCCGACGACTGGTCGAAGAAGGGCAGCGGGTCAAGGCTGACCAGCCTCTGGCGGAACTCGATCCTCAGGACGTGCGCCTGCAACTGGAAGCCACCCGTGCCCAGGTCGCGGCCGCCGAGGCCAATCTGAGCCTGGTGCGCGCCGAGCGTGATCGCTACAAGACCCTGATGGAACGGCAGATGGTCAGCCGTTCGCAGTACGACAACGCGGAAAACCTCTACCGCTCCGGTGAGGCCCGCCTCAAGCAGATCAAAGCCGAATTCAACGTCTCGACCAATCAGGCCAGTTACGCGGTGCTGCGTGCGCCGCAGGATGGCGTGGTGGCCAAACGCGCGGTGGAAGTCGGGCAAGTGGTGGCGGCCGGGCAAACGGTGTTTACCCTCGCCACCGATGGCGAGCGCGAAGTGTTGATCAGTCTGCCGGAACAGAGCTTCGGCCGTTTCAAGGTCGGTCAGCCGGTCTCGGTGGAGCTCTGGACCCAACCCGACCAGCGTTTCCCCGGGCACATCCGTGAGTTGTCGCCTGCCGCCGACCCCAAATCCCGCACCTTTGCCGCCCGTATCGCTTTTACCGCCGGCAAGGTTCCCGCCGAACTCGGCCAGAGCGCCCGGGTGTTTATCCAGACAGCCGAAGTGGTGCCGTTGTCGGTGCCGCTGTCGGCCCTCACCGCAGAAAACGGTGCCACTTACGTGTGGGTGGTCGGCGCCAACAACACCTTGAAAAAAGTCCCGGTGCGGGTCGGTGCATTCGGCGAGAAAACCGTGCCGGTGCTCGAGGGCCTGAACGCCAGCGACTGGGTAGTGGCGGCCGGTGTTCATGTGCTTCACGACGGGCAGCAAGTGCGCCCGGTGGATCGCTCCAACCGCGTGGTCAATCTGGCGCACAAGGAGTAATCCCCGATGGGTTTCAATCTTTCCGAATGGGCGCTGCGTAACCGCCAGATCGTACTGTTCCTGATGCTCTTGCTGGCTGCGGTCGGCACGTTGTCCTACACCAAGCTCGGCCAAAGCGAAGACCCGCCGTTCACGTTCAAGGCCATGGTGATTCGCACCAACTGGCCGGGGGCCACGGCCGAGGAAGTGTCGCGCCAGGTCACCGAGCGTATTGAAAAGAAACTGATGGAAACCGGCGAGTACGAACGGATCACTTCGTTCTCCCGTCCGGGCGAGTCCCAGGTGACATTCATGGCTCGGGATTCGATGCACTCGGTGGAAATCCCGGACCTCTGGTATCAGGTCCGCAAAAAAATCAGCGACATCCGCCAGACCCTGCCACCAGGCATCCAGGGGCCGTTTTTCAACGATGAATTCGGCACCACCTTCGGCAACATCTACGCCCTGACCGGCGACGGTTTTGATTACGCGGTGCTCAAGGATTACGCCGACCGCATCCAGATTCAGCTGCAGCGGGTCAAGGATGTGGGCAAGGTCGACCTGCTCGGGCTGCAGGACGAGAAGATCTGGATCGAGCTCTCCAACGTCAAACTGGCCACCCTCGGGTTGCCGTTGGCGGTGGTGCAGCAGGCGCTTGAAGAGCAGAACGCGATGTCTACCGCTGGCTTCTTCGAAACCACCAGCGAGCGTTTGCAGCTACGGGTCTCGGGGAATTTTCAGACGGTCGACGAGATCAAGAACTTCCCGATCCGCGTCGCTGATCGTACGTTCCGCATCGGCGATGTGGCGAACGTTCGTCGTGGTTTCAACGACCCACCGGCGCCGCGCATGCGCTTCATGGCTGAGGACGCCATCGGTCTGGCGGTGGCCATGAAGGACGGTGGCGATATTCTGGTACTGGGCAAGGCGCTGGAAATCGAGTTCGCCCGGATCCAGCAAAACCTGCCGGCCGGCATGCAGTTGCGCAAAGTGTCCGATCAACCCGCCGCGGTGAAAACCGGTGTCGGCGAGTTCGTCCAGGTGCTGGTGGAGGCCCTGGCGATTGTGTTGCTGGTGAGCTTCTTCTCCCTCGGCGTGCGCACCGGCATGGTCGTGGCTCTGGCGATTCCGCTGGTGTTGGCGATGACCTTCGCCTGCATGTATTACTTGGGGATAGGCCTGCACAAGATCTCCCTCGGCGCGCTGGTGCTGGCGCTGGGCTTGCTGGTGGATGACGCGATCATCGCCGTGGAAATGATGGCGATCAAAATGGAGCAGGGCTTCGACCGGATCAAGGCCGCCAGCTATGCCTGGACCAGCACCGCGTTCCCGATGCTCACCGGTACGTTGATCACCGCTGCCGGTTTCCTGCCGATTGCCACCGCGCAATCGGGCACCGGTGAATACACTCGCTCGATCTTCCAGGTGGTGACCATCGCGCTGCTGGCGTCGTGGGTGGCCGCCGTGGTCTTTGTGCCTTATCTGGGGGAAAAACTCCTGCCGGACCTGGCGAAAATTCATGCCGCCAAACACGGCACCGGCGACGGCCAACCCGACCCTTACGGCACGCCGTTCTATCAGCGCGTCAGACGGCTGGTGGAGTGGTGCGTGCGCCGGCGCAAAACGGTGATCGTGTTGACCATCGTGATGTTCGTCGCGTCCGTGGTGCTGTTCCGTTTCGTGCCGCAGCAGTTCTTCCCGGCTTCGGGACGGCTGGAATTGATGGTTGATCTGAAACTGGCCGAAGGTGCCTCCCTGAGCAACACCGCCGAGGAGGTCAAGCGTCTCGAAGGCCTGCTCAAGGATCACGCCGGGATCGACAACTATGTGGCTTATGTCGGCACCGGTTCGCCGCGCTTCTACCTGCCGCTGGATCAGCAACTTCCGGCCGCCAGCTTTGCGCAGTTTGTGGTACTGGCCAAGACCATCGAAGACCGCGAAACCCTGCGCACCTGGCTGATCGAAACCCTCAACGAACAATTCCCGGCCCTGCGCTCGCGGGTCACGCGGCTGGAGAACGGCCCGCCGGTTGGTTATCCGGTGCAGTTCCGGGTCACCGGTGAACACATTGCGGACGTCCGCGCCCTGGCGCGTAAAGTCGCGGCCAAGGTTCGCGAGAATCCACACGTGGCCAACGTGCATCTGGACTGGGAAGAACCGAGCAAAGTCGTGTACCTGAACGTCGATCAGGACCGCGCGCGGGCACTGGGCGTGAGCACGGCGAACCTCTCGAGATTCCTGCAAAGTTCGCTGACCGGTGCCAGCGTCAGCCAGTATCGCGAAGACAACGAATTGATCGAGATCCTGCTGCGCGGCACGGTGCATGAGCGTACCGAGCTTGCGTTGCTGCCGAGCCTGGCCGTGCCGACCGACAACGGTCGCAGTGTGGCGCTGTCGCAGATTGCCACGCTGGAATACGGCTTCGAAGAAGGCATCATCTGGCACCGTAACCGCCTGCCCAACGTGACGGTTCGCGCCGACATTTACGGCAAGGAACAACCGGCGACGCTGGTGCAGCAAATCATGCCGACCCTCGATCCGATCCGCGCCGAACTGCCGGACGGCTATCTGCTGGACGTCGGCGGTACGGTGGAAGACTCGGCCCGTGGGCAGAACTCGGTGAAGGCCGGCGTGCCGTTGTTCATCGTGGTGGTGCTGACGTTGCTGATGCTGCAACTGCGCAGTTTCTCACGCACTGCCATGGTGTTTCTGACGGCGCCGCTGGGGTTGATCGGGGTGACGCTGTTTCTGATGGTGTTCCGTCAGCCGTTCGGTTTTGTCGCCATGCTCGGGACCATCGCCTTGTCCGGGATGATCATGCGTAACTCGGTGATTCTGGTGGATCAGATCGAGCAGGACATCGCTGCCGGGCTCAAGCCCTGGCAGGCGATCATCGAGGCGACGGTACGACGTTTCCGGCCGATTGTGTTGACCGCGCTGGCGGCGGTGCTGGCGATGATTCCATTGTCGCGCAGTGTGTTTTTCGGGCCGATGGCGGTGGCGATCATGGGCGGGCTGATTGTGGCGACGGCGTTGACGCTGCTGTTCTTGCCGGCGTTGTATGCGGCTTGGTTCAGGGTCAAGAAAGAGCCTGTTTGATCTTGGCGGCCTTCGGGCCGACCATTTGCTCCGGTATCCATCTGGGGAACGAGTGGATCAAGATCAAAAACCGGATCAAAAGATCCGCCTATGATTTCGAACGCGGCCCGAGCCTGCGGTAGCTCCTACGTCTATTTCAGAATCTTCTGATATTGAGTCAGAGGGTACGGAGTGCTGTACTCGAGACTCGGTTTCGTGAGTTTTTGAGACAGCAATGATGAAAAAGCCGCCCATGCTAAAGGGCAGATCCGACCCGGTGTTCGATCGGTTGGGGCAATCGCCCAATAAGGAACGCCTCTCGGACTACCTCGCACTGCTCAAGCCTCTGGACGATCAGGGGCGTTACCTTCCGTTCGATGACTTACGCTACCGCTGGGCGCCGGGGCTGGACTCGAATCTGTGCTGGGCCTTGGTCAAAAAAGCCCGGACCGCCCAGTACTCAACCCTTCTGCCATTGGGCGAGCCTGTCCAATGGGGCCGCTTCGTGCTCACGCCGCTGGCGCAGAAAGCGATTTCTGCCGTCGATCGGCAAGCGACAACGGCAGCGCTGGAACACATGACCAACCAGATCGGCGAGCATGCGCATTTCAGCTACCTGCTCAACGATCTGATCGAAGATGAAGCAATCAGCAGCAGCCAACTCGAAGGTGCAGCGACCACTACCCGAGTGGCAAAAGATATGCTCAAGCGCAAGCGGCTGCCGCGTACGCCGGATGAGCGGATGGTCATCGGCAACTACAAAATGATGAACTTCGCCTGGGAAAAGCGTTATGAACCCTTGAGCGTCGAGCTGATTACGGCGATGCATCGTGTCGGCGTCGAGGGTATCGACGACACTCAATATTCACCTGGGGCTTTCAGGGCCAACGATGATGTGGTGGTGCAGGATGGCGAGGGCAACACCGTGCATACACCGCCACCCGCAGCGGGGCTGGTGTCACGGCTGCAGGTGCTGTCGAATTGGATCAATCAATCCCACAACGACCCCTATCAAGTGGATTATCTTCATCCATTGATAAAAGGCATCGCCCTGCATTTTGCCTTGGGCTATGAGCATCCTTTTCGCGACGGCAACGGCCGGGTCGCACGGGCGCTGTTTTACTGGTTCATGTTCAAGAATGACTTCTCGGCCTTTCGCTACATAGCGATCAGCATTTTGTTGCGCAATGCGCCGGTGAAATATGGCCGCTCGTATCTGAATACGGAAGCTGATGAGCTGGACCTGACTTATTTCATCGATTTCCAGTGTTCAGTGATTCTGCGTGCTGTAGGTGGTTTTACTGAGGCTTATCGGAAAAGTCTGGCTTATGCCGAGAACTTTGATCGATGGTTGTTGGAATCCGGTTTTTTCGACCAATTGACCGAGAGACAGCGCGCGGTATACCAAGTGGCCAAGAGTGGAATGGCCAAGGAATTTACGGCGGTCAATGTGAAGGAGAATCTGGACTGCTCTTACAACACCGCGTCGGCGACCTTGAATGGGTTGGTTGAGTTGAACGTGTTCGAGAAGAGGAAAATGGGCAGGGAGTGGGTGTTCTTCTTGCGCGGGGCAGGCCTGTGACATAAATGAAAAGCCCGCTGACCCCTTAAAGGTCAGCGGGCTTTTTGTTGAGCCTGATTATTCCCAACACATGGAAACGATCAAGCTACGGCTCAGAACAATATCTTCGCCACATCCGCAAAGCGCTTGGCAAAGTGCACGGTAATCCCTTCTTTCAGGTATTCCGGCAACTCTTCAAAATTACCGCGGTTCGGCTCCGGCAAAATCAGTTCATTGATCTTCTGCCGACGCGCCGCGATGACTTTCTCGCGCACGCCGCCAATCGGCAGTACATGCCCGGTCAGCGTCAGTTCACCGGTCATGGCCACGCCTTTTTTCGGCGGCTGGTTGCGGGCGAGGGAGAGCAGGGCGCTGGCCATGGTCACGCCGGCGCTCGGGCCGTCTTTTGGCGTTGCGCCTTCCGGTACGTGGAGGTGGACGAAGGCCTCATCGAAGAATGTCGGGTCACCGCCGAATTGCTTCAGATGGGAGCTGACGTAGCTGTAGGCAATTTCTGCCGACTCTTTCATCACGTCCCCCAGTTGCCCTGTGAGTTTGAAGCCTCGGTTGAGGGTGTGAATGCGCGTGGCTTCGATCGGCAGGGTCGCGCCGCCCATGCTGGTCCAGGCCAGCCCGGTAATCACGCCGACGCCGGACAGCACTTGCTCGTTGCGGAACACCGGTCGGCCGAGTGAGGCTTCCAGGTCTTTGGGGCCGAGTTTGATCACGGCTTTCGGTTCGTCGAGCAGTTTCATCACCGCTTTGCGCACCAGTTTGCCGAGGTTTTTCTCCAGCTGACGGACTCCGGCCTCACGGGCATAGCCGTCGATCAGTGATCTGAGGGCGTTGTCGCTTATGGACAGGCTACCTTTGGACACACCAGCCTTTTCCAGCTGTTTCGGCCATAGGTGACGCTTGGCGATGGCGACTTTTTCTTCGGTGATGTAACCCGACAGGCGAATCACTTCCATCCGGTCCAGCAATGGGCCGGGAATCGAGTCCAGGGTGTTGGCGGTGCAGACGAATAGCACTTTCGACAGGTCCAGGCGCAAATCCAGGTAGTGGTCGAGGAATTCGACGTTCTGTTCCGGGTCGAGGGTTTCCAGCAGCGCCGAGGCCGGGTCGCCCTGGTAGCTCTGGCCCATCTTGTCGATCTCATCGAGCATGATCACCGGGTTCATCACTTCGACGTCTTTCAACGCCTGGACGAGTTTGCCCGGTTGCGCGCCGATGTAGGTGCGACGATGGCCTTTGATCTCGGCTTCGTCACGCATGCCGCCGAGACTGAAGCGATAGAACGGCCGCCCCAGGGATTCGGCGATGGATTTACCGACGCTGGTCTTGCCCACGCCCGGCGGGCCGACCAGCAAGACGATGGAGCCGCTGATCTCGCCTTTGTAGGCACCGACCGCGAGGAATTCGAGGATGCGGTCCTTGATGTCGTCGAGGCCGGCGTGGTGTTTATCCAGCACCTTGCGCGCGTGCTTGAGATCGAGTTTGTCCTCGCCGTACACGCCCCACGGCACCGAAGTCGCCCAGTCGAGGTAGTTGCGGGTCACCGCGTATTCCGGCGATCCGGTTTCGAGGATCGACAGTTTGTTCATTTCCTCAACGATGCGTTTCTGCGCCTGGGGCGACAACACCTTGCCCGTCAGGCGTTGCTCGAACTGTTCGATGTCGGAGCTGCGATCGTCCTTGGTCAGCCCCAGCTCTTGCTGGATGACCTTGAGCTGTTCCTTGAGGAAGAACTCGCGCTGATGCTCGCCGATCTTGCGGTTAACTTCAGCGGAAATCTCTTTCTGCAAGCGCGCGACTTCGACTTCCTTGCGCAGCATCGGCAGGACTTTTTCCATGCGCTTGAGCATCGGCACGCAGTCGAGCACTTCTTGCAGTTCGCTGCCCGTGGCCGAGGTCAGGGCGGCGGCGAAGTCGGTCAGGGGCGACGGATCGTTGGGGCTGAAGCGGTTGAGGTAGTTTTTCAACTCTTCGCTGTACAGCGGGTTCAGCGGCAGCAGTTCCTTGATCGCATTGATCAGCGCCATGCCGTAGGCCTTGACCTCGTCGGTCGGCTCGGTGGGCTGGTGTGGGTATTCGACTTCCACCAGGTACGGTGGGCGATGGTGTTTGAGCCAGGTTTTGATGCGCACCCGGGTCAGGCCCTGGGCGACGAATTGCAGTTTGCCGTTTTCGCGGCTGGCGTGATGGACTTTGACCAGGGTGCCGTATTCCGGCAGGGCCGAGGTGTTGAAGTGGCGTGGGTCTTCCTGGGGGGCGTCCATGAAGAACAGGGCCAGGGAATGGTGGTCGGACTGGCTCACCAGTTCGAGGGTTTCGGCCCACGGCTCTTCGTTGACGATCACCGGCAGTACTTGCGCCGGGAAGAAAGGCCGGTTGTGGATCGGGATGATGTAGACCTTGTCCGGCAGGTTCTGGCCAGGCAGGGTGAGGCCTTTGCCGGTTGAATGGTGTTCGTTTTTGTCTGTTTCGGCGTATTCGCTCGGGTCTTCGGGGAATTCTTGCTGGTCGGTCATGGGGCACCTGCGCAATAGGGTATGGATCTTAGATGGGGCAGGTGGGGGGTGGTTTCAATGGTCCTGGCTATTTCAGAGTGTGTGTTCAGGGTTTTGACAGGTCTTGGATCTCCAAAGGGCCCGCACTACTGTAGGAGCAAGCCTGTGGTGAGGGGGCTTGCTCCCACAAGGGGTTAGCTGTGCGGCGCAGGCTTCGGTACGTCGACGTTATCCAACACTCGATTCACTGCCAGCTCGGCGAGCATGATGACCTGCTGAATCGCCAGGAGCGTATGCCGCTGCGGAGCATCGACATAGGCGGCAATGTCGCTGGTCATGACGCTGGCCGACGCCAGTGATTCGCAGACATGAGCGAGCAGGCTTTCGTTGTCCATGTCCGGCGCAACCAGAAACATCTTGCTTGGCTTGCGGCCTTCGGGTTGTTTGGGAGGTGGCTTGAGGTAGTGGTCGAGCGCGCGGTCAGCGGCTTCGTTGAGTTTTTTTGAATCGGGTGATTCGTAAGGGGAAACATCGTCGGTTGCAGGGGGATTCGGTGTGGCTTTGAACATGGTGAAACTCCATTCGAGGATTTGGAGTTCGCCACCACTGCGACCAAGCAGGAGGGGGGCGAACCGTACGCAGGTTGGTCGACCAGGGAATGGAAACCCGGCAGGGCCAAAGCCCTCCCACGCACAGTTCGCCATGAAGCCAGCACGAAAAGTGCACCATTCTAAACCTGGGCGACCAAGCCCGGTCGCTGAATTTGCAGCGACCCCCAAAGCCTATCCACGCCACTTCCGAGCGACAACCGTCAAAACCTGTCGGAAAGTTCTCAAAAAATCACCACGTCTGTAGGACGGGGGAACCTGAAAAAACGAGCACAAAAAAGGCGACGCCCCTCACAGGGCGTCGCCTTTGTTTTAACTGCCGCTACCGCTTATTCCGACAGTTTGTACGCAATCACGTAGTCACCTTGCTTGGTGCCCAGCGATCCGTGACCACCCGCAACAACGAGCACGTATTGCTTGCCGTCTTTACCGGTGTAGGTCATCGGTGTGGTTTGCGCGCCGGCTGGCAGGCGGCCTTCCCACAGCTGCTTGCCGTTTTTCACGTCGTAGGCGCGCAGGTACTGGTCGAGGGTGCCGCTCAGGAAGGCCACGCCACCGGCGGTGGTGAAGGTCCCGCCCAGGCTTGGTACGCCCATGCTCAGAGGGATCGGAACCGGCGAGCTGTCACGCACGGTGCCGTTCTTGTGCTTCCAGATGGTTTTGTTGGTGGTCAGATCGACCGCCGCCACGTAGCCCCATGCCGGTGCCTGGCACGGCAGGCCCATCGGCGACAGCAGCGCTTCGAGGATCACCCCGTATGGCGCGCCTTTGTTGGGCTGCACGCCTTCGGTTTCGCTGACGCGTGGGCCTTGTTTGGCGATTTCGGCGGCCGGGATCAGTTTCGATTTGAACGCCATGTAGCTTGGGTTCACGAAAGCAATCTGACGCACCGGGTCAACCGACATGCCACCCCAGTCGAACACGCCGAAGTTACCTGGATAAACGATCGAGCCTTGCAGCGACGGCGGCGTGAACATGCCGTCGTAACGCAGGGATTTGAAGTCGATCCGGCACAGCATTTGATCGAACGGGGTCACGCCCCACATGTCGCGTTCCTTGAGGGTCGGCGGCACGAAGTTCAGGTCGGACATCGGTTGGGTCGGCGAAGTGTGGTCGCCTTCCACCGCGCCTTGCGGCACCGGGATTTCATTGATCGGTACGATCGGTTGGCCGTTGCTGCGGTCCAGCACGTAGATGCTGCCTTGCTTGGTGGACGCGAGCACCGCCGGTTTCACACCGTCTGCGGTTTTCAGGTCCATCAGGGTTGGCTGGCCACCGACGTCCATGTCCCACAGGTCATGGTGAGTGAACTGGAAGTGCCAGCGCACTTTGCCGGTGGCGATGTCCAGCGCGGTCAGGCCGGCGGCGTGCAGTTCCGATTCCGGGGTACGCGTGCCACCGAACTGATCCGGAGTCTGGTTGCCCATCGGCAGGTACAGCATGCCGAGTTTTTCGTCGACGCTGAACATGGACCACATGTTCGGCGAGTTGCGGGTGTAGACCTTGCCTTCGGCAATCGGCGTAGTGTCGTCCGGGTTGCCGCTGTCCCAGTTCCACACCAGTTTGCCGGTGTGCACGTCGAACGCGCGAATCACGCCGCTTGGCTCGTCGGTGGAAACGTTGTCGGTGACATGGCCGCCAATCACCACCAGGTCTTTGGTGACCGCCGGTGGCGAAGTGGAGTAGTAACCACCAGGGGTGAAGCCGCCGATGTTGGCGGTCAGGTCGACCTGGCCACCGTTACCGAAGTCTTCGCACATTTTGCCAGTGTCGGCGTTCAGGGCGATCAGGCGGGTGTCAGCGGTCGGCAGGAAGATCCGGCGCGGGCAGACGCTGGTCACTGGCGGGTTGGCAGTGCCGGTCGGGCTCTGCTCGGACGCGTAGGTGGCATCATCGTGATAGGTCACGCCACGGCAGGTCATGTGCGCCCAACCCTTGAAGTTCGCCGCCTTCTGCGTGGAGAGCTTCGGATCGAAACGCCAGATTTCCTTGCCGGTGTCCGGGTCCAGCGCGATCACCTGGCTGTGCGGCGTGCAGACATAGAGCATGCCGTTGGCTTTGAGCGGGGTGTTTTCGGCGGTGGTTTCGCCCGGATCGTTTGGCCCCGGCAGGTCGCCGGTGCGGTAGGTCCAGGCGGGGACCAGTTTGCTGACGTTCTGCGGCGTGATCTGTGCCAGTGGCGAGTAACGATCGCCATGGGCGCTGCGGCCGTAGGAGTTCCAGTCACCGTCCGGCATGGCCGGGGCGGTGTTGCTCATGCCAGGCACGGCGTCGCGATCCAGATGGCCTTTGATTTCACCCGGGTTGGTGAACAGGCTGGCCAGCGCGGCGATACCGGCGATGACCACGGCAGCGCTCAGTGCGCCGGTGCCGACCGGGTTGAACTCACCTCGATGCAACGGGCGGCGAACCCACGGCAGCAGCAGGACGATGCCGAGGGCAAAGAACAGCGCCAGGCGCGGCACCAACTGCCACCAGTCGAGGGCAACTTCCCACAGCGCCCAGACGGTGCTGGCGAACAGCACGGCTGCGTACATGCCCAGTGCCGAGCGGCGGGCAGCGATCAGCAGACCCCCGGTCACCGCCAGGCCGATACCGGCCAGCACGTAATACAGCGAGCCGCCGAGCATGCTCAGCTTGATCCCCCCGGCCAGCAAGGCCAGGCCCATTAGTAGAAGCAGAATGCCGAGCAGGGTCGGCAATAGACGGCTTCGACTCAAAGCACCATCAGTGCTCATAGTGTGGTTCTCCGTGACGTTTTAAGTAGTCCCGCGCAGTAGTCACTGTAGATGACGATCTGGTGTGGGCATGGTTCATATAAAAAACTGTTTGACGCCGCATTCCCTTGTAGGAATTGTGGTGATTCTTAGAACGACGATTGGATCTTGATCCCGCCAATCAGCGCGTCGTCGACCTTGTCCACGCCACCGGGGTGGCGGATGTATTGCAGGTTCGGGCGCACGGTCAGCCAATTGGTGACGTGTACGCCGTAATAGAGCTCGCTGCTGTATTCGGTGTCTTGCGGTGGCAGGAACGACGGGTCGTCGAAGTCCTGGACGGCGCGGGCCTGATTGGTCGCCGCGGCGTTCTTGCGGTAGGCCGGGTTGACGTGGACACGGGCCAGCGCGAAGCCGATATCGTCTTTGGCGCGGGCATCGAACAGGCCTTTGTAGACGACGCCGGCCTGGACATAGTTGTCGATGGCGTTGGTCTTCTTGTCGTGCATCGTGGCGTTGGCGAACACACTCAGGCCGCGTGCGTTGTCGCTGGCGCGGCTGGTCAGTTGCTGCTGAACACCAAGCCACACGCCATGCTTGCTCGATGCACTGCGGTAAGCCTCGCCGCTCAGGGCGGCCGGCTGGCCATTGCTGTCCTTATAGACGTCGCTGGCCTTGGCGCTGCTGTAGTAGTAACCGGCGCGGTATTCACCCGGCAGGCCATTGAGCTTCGGGGTCCAGACCAGTTCCACCGGCAGGATTGCGCCCTGAGTGCCGCTGCCGCTGAGCTTGAAACCGTTATCGCGATCCAGATTGGACGGGTTTTGCTCGTAAGCCCCGACTTGCGCGTAGAGCTCTGGCGTCAGGTGATATTTGACGCGGATGGCCCACTGGCTGACCGGCCAGTTGTACCAGATGCCACCGACCCAGTTACCGACCTGGGAGCCGCAGAACGCCAGGTTCTGGAAGTCGCAGGGGAAGCTGTTGAAGTCTTCGCCTTCGCCGAATCGGCCGACCTTGATGTCGAGCTTCTGGTCGAAGAGTTTCTGCTGATACCACATCTGCGTCAGGCGCCAGGTCTGGCCACGGCCCCAGACTTCCTGAGCCGAAGTGAAACCGCCAACACGCGGGTCGTTGATCCGGTCGTTGCTGATGTTGTTGCCGTTGCGTTCAGTGATGGTCAGCTGAAATTCAGCGTCGTCCCAACCCAGAATCTTCTGCAAGTCCAAATGGCTGCCAAAGCCAAACTGGTCGCTGTAGCGCGCGGTGCGGTCATGGTCGTAGCCGCCGTGCAGGTTGCTGCCCATTTCACCGGTGTAATCGACTTTGAAGTCGTAGCCTTTTTCCGAAAGTTCGGTGCGAGTGCCGTTCCAGTCACCCAGCATCCACGGCGAGTCGCTATCGAAGGCTGGCGCGGCCTGAGTGCAGGTGGCAAGGCCCAACGCGGTGAACCCGCTGATCAGGTTCAGGGCTTTTCGATTGGCCGCAGAGGGAAAGACAGCGCTGTCTCGCGAAGTTTGAACATCAGGCATAGAGAAGGAATTCTTGGTTTTTTAAAGGGGGGTGAGCTGAACGCAGCAGGAATGCAGCAGGGGGAGAAGCGTTTCAGCTAGACGGGCGTAAGGATAATGTTCTGTAACACATTGAGAAAGGGCTTTTACTGACATGGATCCTTTCGAATTTGGTAACAGTCGGCTGCGACCGGTCGCCGCAGTGCCAGTGGGGGCCAAAAAAGGGCGGACTGAAGCGTCCGCCCCCGTATGCGTCAGTACCGTTAATTCAACAGATAGACCGGGAAACATTCACACAAATGCATCACCCGCCGACGCACATTATCCAGCAGCGCTGCATTGGTCGGTTGCTCAAGCAGGTCGGCAATCAGGTTGGCCACTTCGGCGCATTCGGCTTCACCGAAGCCCCGCGTGGTCAGGGCGGGTGTGCCAATGCGAATGCCGCTGGTGATCGCAGGTTTTTGCGGATCGTCGGGGATCGCGTTCTTGTTCAAGGTGATGTGGGCGCTCTCGAGCAACGCCTCGGCATCTTTTCCAGTGATGTTCTTCGCGCGCAGATCGAGCAGGAACATGTGGCAGTCGGTGCCCCCTGACACCACCCGCAGGCCCCGTCGAGTAAGGATGTTCGCCATGGTCCTGGCGTTGTCGATGACGCGTTGCTGATAGTGCTTGAACTCATCACCGAGGGCTTCGTTGAACGCCGCGGCCTTGGCAGCGATAACGTGCATCAGGGGGCCACCCTGATAGACCGGGAATATCGTCTTGTCGAGCAACGCCGCATGTTCGCGTTTAGCCAGGATCAGACCGCCCCGTGGGCCGCGCAGTGTTTTATGAGTGGTCGAGGTGACGAAGTCGGCAATGCCGACCGGCGAGGGGTACAGGCCGGCTGCGATCAGTCCGGCGTAGTGCGCCATGTCGACCATCAGGTACGCCCCGATTTCATCGCAGATGTTGCGAAAACGCTGGAAGTCGATGGTCCTGGAATACGCCGAGGCACCGGCAATGATCATTTTCGGTCGGTGTTCCCGGGCCAGGGCTTCCATCTCGGCGTAGTCGAGGGTTTCGCTGTGTTTTTCCAGGCCGTAAGAATACGCGGTGTAGAACTTGCCGGAGAAGTTTACCGAGGCGCCATGGGTCAAGTGGCCGCCATCGGCCAGGGACATTCCCAGAATCGTGTCGCCAGGGTTGAGCACAGCGAGGAACACGGCCTGGTTGGCCTGGGAGCCGGAGTGCGGCTGGACGTTGGCATATTCGCAACCAAACAGTTTGCAGGCACGTTCGATGGCGAGGCTTTCAATCTCGTCGACCACTTTACAGCCACCGTAATAGCGCTTGCCCGGGTAGCCTTCGGCGTACTTGTTGGTCAGCACCGAACCTTGGGCTTCCAGCACTTCTTCGCTGACGTAGTTTTCCGAGGCGATCAGCTCCAGGTGGGTTTCCTGGCGGTTGCGTTCGCGGCTGATCAGGCGTGCGAGGGTGGGGTCTAGATTCTGCAGGCTCATGGGGGCATTCCTTTAAATAAGTGCTTCGGCCAAGGGGGCTGGCGCGTGATGCGGCAACACCCGTGACTGGCTTTTGCTGGTGTCGGAAAGAAAAATGGACGTGTCTTTCAGGCCGCTGCCCGTGATCAACACCACGGCGGTCTGCGGCGTGTCGGGGTGTTCTTCGGCGTACTTGAGCAGACCGGCGAAGGCGCTGGCGGCCCCGGCTTCGGGGAAAACGCCGGTGCTGGCGGCCAGTTTCGATGCCGCTGCGACAATGCTCGGGTCACTGACACAGATGAACTCGCCCTCGCTGGCGGTTACCGCGCGCAAGGCCTTGAGACGATCGCGCGGCAGGGCCACATTGATGCTGCTGGCGAGGCTGGTGGGTGCAATGCGTTCGGTTTGCTGCATCGGCTGGTCGCTGCGCCAGGCCCGATACATGAAATTGCTGTTTTGCGCCTGTACGCCGATCAGCCGAGGCATGCGCTCAATCCAGCCCAGTTGCAGCAGATCGAAGAAGCCTTTGTACACCGAGCCCAGGATGCAGCCATTGCCGACAGGGACAAACACCAGGTCCGGGACTTGCCAGGCGAGCTGTTCGCACATCTCGAAAGCCACGGTTTTCTTGCCTTCGCTCATGTACGAATTGATGCCGGTGGTGCGGTTATACCAGCCATGGGTTTCGCAGGCGTCGAAGCATTGTTCGAACGCTTCGTCGTATTGCCCGTCGACCAGTACGATCTCGGCGCCGTAGCCCAGCATTTGTGCGAGTTTCTCGCGGGGAGCACTTTTTGGCAGGTAAATCACGTTGCGCAAACCCAGGCTCGCGCTCATTCCGGCCAGCGCCGAGGCTGCGTTGCCAGTGCTGGCGACGGCGATGGTACGCGCACCGGTTTGCATCGCGTGGGCTACTGCCAGGGCGCTGGCGCGATCCTTCAATGAGCCGGTAGGTTGCCGGGATTCATCCTTGATGAATACCTTGATCGGCGCGTCTTTGCCGAGCAATTCGGGGCGTGAATACAACGGCGTGTTACCCACCAGTAATGGGGGAATGAACTGCGTGGAGTTCAGCGGCATCAGCCGGTCATAGCGCCACATTCCCCGGGCATGGTCGTGAGCCAGGCTATCCCTTGACCATTCGCGCGCCAGTGTCGGGTAATCGTAGAGCGCATCGAGAGCGCCATCGATTTTGCAATGGGGGCAGTAGTAGCTGACTTCATGTGGCTGGTAGCTGCGTTCGCAAGCCAGGCACTGCAATACATACTCTCTGTAAGACTTCTTCATGGCCAACCCTTGAAAGTACGCTTCCCTGACAACGTCGGTTCAGCGCAGAACCGCGGATCACTCCAATGCGCCGGACCGACGGGTACTTCGCTATCTGAAGGTTTTTTTTCAGACCACCATGATGGCGTCGATGGCGACCAGGGTATTGCGCGCCAGGGCGCTGGCGCCGGCGGTGGTGCGGGCTGGATAAGGCTGGGTGAAATACTCTTCCATGACCCGGTTCAGGGTCGGGAACTCGCTCAGGTCCGTGATGAACGCAGTGACCTTGACCACGTTCGCCAGGGTGCCGCCCGCGGCTTCGGCCATCTGCGCCAGATTGTCCAGGGTCTGACGCAGTTGCCCTTCGAAATCCTGAGCCAGCACTTCATTGTTCAACGCCGAGACCGGGGTCTGTGCCGACAGGTAGATGGTCTGCCCGTGACTGACCTTGATGCCTTGGGAGTAAGTGCCCAAGGGCAGCGGGGCCTTGTCGGTGAAGATGACGTTTTCTTCGCCCAGGAAAGGTTTGGCCAAGGGCTGGAGTTGAGCGTTGGTCTGCATGATGACGATCCTTGTTAGTGGGTTGAGGGGTTAGTGCAAATCGGCAACCTGTCGCACGGCCAGGGCCGAGAATTCCTCGTCGCGGCAACGCGCCGGGGAAAAGTGCTGGTAATTGAGGTGCAGGGCCGCCAGGTCGGACGGCATCGCGCTGCCCAGTGCGGCGTGGCTGCACAACCGGGCAATGGCCGGTGCGGCCTGAATGCCGTAGCCGCCCAGTGCGGCAAGCCAGATGAAACATTCCTGCAACGGGTCCTGGCCCAGTACCGGCGAACGGTCGGCAACAAAGGTGCGCAGGCCTGCCCATTTGTTGATGATCGAGCGAGGGCGCAGCCGCGTCGTGCTTTGCAGGCGATCCATGGTGATGGCCAGGTCGAGTTCATCCGGCAGGGCATCGCAAGGCAATGACGGGCTTTCATCGCAAGGCGAGACGATCAGGCGTCCGGCTTCCGGCTTGATGAAAATGTCTTCGTCGACCGTTCCCAGGTACGGCGTGCGGTGCACGTCGCATTGCGGATCGACCGCCAGCACCGTGCGGCGCAGTGGCCGCACACCGACCTTCGGCAAACCGCAGCGCTCGGCGAATTCATCGGCCCAGGCGCCGGCGGCATTGACCACAATCGCGGCCTCGAGGTGCTGGCCATCCTGGGTGTGCAACGTCCAGTGACCGGCACGGTATTGGCCTCGCTGCACCTCGGCCTCGCGTTTGACTACACCGCCGCGGGCGCGCAGGCCGCCAAGATAGGCGCTATGAAGGCCGTGTACATCCAGATCGAAGGCGCTGGGTTCGAAAATCCCCGCACTCCATGCGCCCTCTGCCAAGTAAGGCACCAGTTCAAGGACTTGTTTCTCGTCGAGGAACTGCGCCGTTGGCACCTGCCCGAGAACCGCGGTGAAACGGGCGGCCAACTTATCCACACGTGCTGCCTGGGCCACGATCAGCGCACCCCGCGGTGCCCACAATGGATGTTCGGCGAGCCCCTTGGGCGGATTCTCGAAAAAGCTCCGGGAAGCACAGGTCAGCGAGCGGATCTGCTGGTTGCCGTAGCTTTCCATGGAGATCGCCGCCGAACGCCCGGTGGTGTGGTAGGCCAATTGCTGTTCGCGTTCAAGCAGGCAAACGCTGCCGTGAGCCGCCAGTTCATAGGCGGCGGATACCCCGGCAATCCCGCCGCCGACCACGATGAAGTCGTAACGATCGGTCATGGTCGGCTGCCCTCGGCGACGGTGGCGGCTTTGCTTTCCCGGGTGTAGGTCAGTACGAAATGTGCCACGAGCCCGAAGATCAGCCCCCAGAATGCAGCGGCCAGCCCCAGGAAACTCATGCCCGAGGCGGTGACCAGGAAGGTGATCAGCGCCGCTTCACGCTGTTTCTCGTCAGCCATGGCGCCGGTCAGCCCGGCGCTGATGGCACCGAACAGGGCCAGGCCGGCGAGGGAGGCGATCAGCTCTTTAGGCAAGGCAGAAAACACCGAAGCCAGGGTCGCGCCGAAGGTGCCCATCAGAATGTAGAACACTCCGCAGGCGATCCCGGCCATGTAACGTTTGTCGCGATCCTCATGGGCTTCGCGACCAGTGCAGATAGCGGCGGTGATGGCCGCAAGGTTAAAACCATGGGAGCCGAACGGCGCCATCAAAATTGAACCGATGGCCGTGACCGAAATGATCGAGCGCGCGGGGGTGTTGTAGCCTGAGGTACGCAACACCGCCATGCCCGGCACGTACTGCCCGGTCAGGGTGACGAGGGCCAGCGGCAGGCCGATATTGATGATCGCGTGCCAGCTCCACTGCGGGGCGATGAAGATCGGGTGGGCGACATCGATGGTGATCGAGCCTGTGTTGAGTTCACCGAACGAGGCGGCCACGGCGCAGCCGACAATCAATACCGACAGGATGGCGTAGCGCGGTGAAAAGCGTTTGAAGATCAGGTACGCCGCGATCATTGACAGCACCAGGCTCGGCTGCAGCTTGATCGAGGTGAAGAGTTCGGCGCCGAAACGAAACAGGATGCCGGCGAGCATGGCGGCGGCGATGGCTTTTGGCAGGCGACTCATCAGTTTGTCGAACGCACCGGACAGGCCGACCACCGCGATAATCACCGAAGCCACCACATAGGCGCCGATGGCCTCGGGCAGGGAGACCGTGGGCAGCATCGACACCAGCAACGCCGCGCCCGGTGTCGACCAGGCCGTAATCACCGGAACCCGCAGACGCCAGCTCAACAACAGACCGGTAATGCCGCTGCCGATGGAAATGGCCCAGATCCAGGACGACACTTGATCATTGGGCAGGTGCGCCTCCCGGGCCGCCTGAAACACGATGATCAGCGGGCCGGCATAGGAAATGATCACGGCGATGAAGCCTGCAATGACCGCTGACAGGGATAAATCCTTTCTGAGTGTGTCCATGATGTCTCGACTTGGCGTGGCGGGCACGCGGTGATTCAGAATTGAGATTGAGTCGATTGATTCGATTCGAGATGAGTGTATTTGAATGAATTGAGTTGATTCAATAGGTGAGGAGGTTGTTACGAGATGTTTTTTTGCTATCAAGGGGCGTTTATCAGGTTTTTTTCAAATAACTATTTGATTTATAAATAAATATTGCTTTTGAAAAATATTTTGCATGAAAGATGTTTTTCGATTCAATCGCCGAATCAATCGACTCAATTTATTGATTGAGTCCATTTATTAGTTGCCTAACCACCATGTGATATGCTCGGATATTCATCATTTCTACGATGGGTAGCGATCATTCATGTGGGTTCCTCAGCTAAGCGAGTTCAGCCAGCCGATGTATTTGTCGATTGCCGACGCGTTGGCGCGCGATATCAGCAACGGCGTGTTGAACGAAGGTGATCGTCTGCCGACCCTGCGGGAGCTGGCCACCACGCTGAATGTCACGCCCGGTACCATCAGCCGTGCTTATAGCGAAGCCCATCGGCGGCGTCTGGTGCAGGGGGAAGTGGGGCGTGGCACTTATGTGCTCAACCAGAAGCAGTTGGAACTGCCGGCCAGCAACAGTGCCGTCTCGCTGAATCTGGGACAGTCTGAATTACTGGATCTTTCGATCATCAAGCCTTACAGCGAAACCCTGGAATACTGGTTGCGCGGAGCCTTGGTGGGCATGGCCAAAAGCACGGATTTTGCCCATGCCCTCGATTACGCCCCCGATGGCGGTCATCCGGCTCATCGCGAGGCGGGCGCGCAATGGCTGCGTCATTCATTGCCCGATGCGCAATGGCAGCAAGTGGTGATCACCGCCGGCGCACAGCATGGTTTGATGGTCGCGATGAGTGCGCTGACCAACGCCGGTGATCTGGTGCTCTGCGAGGCGCTTTGCTACCCCGGCATCATTTCCCTTGCCCATGGACTGGAACGACGTTTGCGCGGCGTGCCAATGGACGATGAAGGGATCATTCCCGAAGCGCTACGCGAACTGTGCCAGCGCGAGAAACCGGCGATGCTTGTCTGTGTGGCGACCTGTCAGAACCCGACGGCCGCGATCATGTCGCAAAAACGCCGGGCGCAAATCGCGGCATTGGCCGAGGAGTTCGACTTCATCATCCTGGACGATGACATCTACGGTTTTCTGGCCACCGACCCGTCGATCAAACCGCTGTCGGCGTTTGCCCCGGATCGTTCGGTGTACCTGACCAGTCTGTCGAAGTCGGTCATGCCGGCCCTGCGGATTGGCTATCTCTATAGCCCGCCGAAACTGCTGTCGCGCCTGACCTCCATGGTGCGCAGCAGCGTCTGGATGCCGTCGCCATTGACCGCTCAGTTGGCCAGCAATGTGATCACGGAGGGGTTGGATAAAAAGCTGATCCGTATTCAGCGCAATGAAGCCGCCGGGCGGCAGGCTATCGCTCAGGAAATCTTCGCCAATTTCGAGCTCAAGACCCAGCCGTATTCCTACCACGTCTGGTTGACGTTGCCCGAGCCCTGGACCAGCGACGAATTCACCATGCTGGCCCGTGCCAACGGTGTGCTGGTCCTCAGCGGCACCCAGTTCCAGGCCGAACGTAGCGGCATTACCCGCTGCGTGCGATTGGTGTTGATGTCGCCCACCAGCCAGGACGAATTGAGGTTTGCCCTGACCAAGCTGGCCAGTCTGATCGATTCGGACCCGCGTCGTTATTACTGAGCCCAGGCGCTATCCGCTGATGTTTGTCCCTCAGAGGATGGCCAGCTCGCCTACAGTTAATTCAGCATCTGACGAATGCCTCTGTCCGGAGCTCTTCCACCGGACGAACGCCTCCGCTAAGGTGCGCGGCTTCTCATCCTTTCATCGCTCAAAGGCCCGGCATGACCGAACAGAACACCAATCCCCTGCACGGCGTGACGCTGGAGCAAATCCTCAACGCCCTGGTTGAGCACTACGAATGGTCAGGGCTGGCCGAGCGTATCGATATCCGCTGCTTCAAGAGCGACCCGAGCATCAAGTCGAGCCTGACATTCCTGCGCAAAACCCCGTGGGCGCGGGAGAAGGTCGAACGCCTGTACGTGAAGCTGATGCGCACCAAGCGCCCGGTCTGAGCATGGTCATACCCTCGACCGCGAGGCGTCGTTGTGTTGCCGTCGCGGCGATTCTGGGCTGGGCGGGCTTAAGCATTCAGATGTACCTGATTCTTTATGCCCGCTGGAGTATCTCGGCCAGTCTGCTGGGCGGGCTGGTGAGTTTTTTCAGCTTTTTCACTGTGTTGACCAATACGCTGGTGGCGGTGGTGCTGACCTGTGAATTGACGTCCCGCGAGTCAGCGGCGCGACGCTGGTTTTTGCAGCCGTGGGTGAGCAGTGCAATTGCGGTGAGCATCGCCGTGGTCGGTTTGGCGTACAGCCTGCTGTTGCGCCATTTATGGCATCCCGAAGGCTGGCAATGGCTGGCCGATGAGCTGATGCATGACGTCATGCCGCTGCTGTTCCTGGTGTATTGGTGGTTCTGTGTGCCCAAGGGAACGTTGCGGCTGCGGCACATTGCGTTGTGGGCGATCTATCCGCTGGTGTACTTCGGCTATTCGCTATGGCGTGGGCATCTGCTGGCGGTTTATCCCTATCCGTTCATTGATGTCGACAAACTGGGTTATCCACAGGTGTTCGTGAATGCCGGGGGATTGTTGGCGGGGTTTGTGCTGATTTCACTGCTGGTGATCGGGCTGGATCGGTGGCACACGTATCGCATGTGAACACTGATTGTGGCGAGGGAGCTTGCTCCCTCACCACAGAAAGCATGCACAGCGGTTACTCCTCGTCGCTGTTATCCAGCCGCCAATAGCCGACAGCCTTCACGAACTGCTCGTTCAGCCCATGCTCATCGAGCAATACCCGGCGAATCTGCCGCGACACTTTGGTTTCGGTCGCCACCCACGCATACAGATTGCCAGCGGGCAGCTTGATCTGTTGCACGGTAGTCAGCAGATTGTTTTTGCTGCCCTCACGCAGCACCCAGATCACATCGACCTGCGCGGCGCTTTCCAGGCGTTGCTGTTCGGCGCCGTTTTCCACTTCCACGATCACCAGCGCACGTCGATTGGCGGCCAGGCCTTCGAGGCGGCGGGCGATGGCGGGCAGGGCGGTTTCGTCGCCGATCAGCAAGTAACTGTCGAAGATGTCCGGCACGATCATCGAACCCCGAGGCCCGCCGATGTGCAGGAACTGACCGGGTTTGGCCTGCTCGGCCCAGGTCGAGGCAGGGCCGTCGCCGTGCAGCACGAAGTCGATGTCCAGTTCCAGCGTATCCAGGTCGTAACGACGAGGCGTGTAGTCGCGCATCGCCGGCATCGGCCCGTTGTCCTTGCCGGCCCCGAGTACCAGGGTTTCCAGCGCTGCTTGTTCCGCTGCGTTCTGCGGGAACAGCAATTTGACGTGATCATCCGTGCCGAGGCTGACGAAGCCCGCGAGCTCAGGCCCACCCAGGGTAATCCGGCGCATGCGCGGGGTCAGGTCGACCACCCGCAACACTTGCAGACGACGGCGTTTGATTTCGTGGCTGACACGGTGAATGGATTGGGTTGGCACGATAACGTCGATCATTCGGCTTCCTCTTGAGCGGGTGGAACGACTGGGCCATCGACGATGGCTTTGGCCGTATTGTTGAGCAGGTCGCGTACCCGCAGGATTTCTTCCGGGCTCCAGCGACCATGGTGCATCTGCAAGGCGTGACGCAGGTTGTGCACCGCTTCGTGAATTTCGGCCGGGCGGTCCTGGCCGCGCAACGAGCGCTTGCTGACTTCGATGCGCATGCGCACGCCGTCCAAAGCAATCGCCTGCTCGCTTAATGACAGACGTCCGGCGTCGGTGATGCTGTAGCGTTTTTTCCCGCCCTCGGCGTCGCCCAGGATCATTTCGCTTTCTTCAAGGAAGGTCAGGGTCGGGTAAATCACGCCGGGGCTGGGGCTGTAGGCGCCGTCGAACATGCCTTCGATCTGGCGGATCAGGTCATAGCCGTGGCAGGGCTGCTCGGCGATCAGCGCCAGCAGCAATAATTTCAGGTCACCGGGGGCGAATACCCGTGGGCCTCGACCGCCGCGTTCTCGGCCGGGGCGTTTCTCGAAGCCGTCGCGGCTGTCGCCGTGATCGCGGTGGGGGGAATGATGGTCTCTCATTTTTGCCTTCTCTCGTCGTGTTTAGATACAACTTAAGATATATCTTACGGAAAAGGCAAGCGGACAGGACCGGCGGTCGATGTCACCGTAATGCCGGGCGCTGCCTTCGAGAATGCGTCATTCGCCGCTTGTTATTTTAGAGTGTTTGATCTATTCATGAGACGCGAACGGCACTATCTTGCTTATATAATAGTTGCCCTGTAGTCCATCTCTTACGGACTTATAGTTAACTTTCGCTGTGTGCTTTTTTAGTTAAAACTGTGTGTAGTATGGTTCTGACGGTCAAACAGTTTGATTGCTGTTTTTCATCGTTTTTTCCGGGTGGTTGTGGGTGGTTGTTACTACGTGTGCTTCGGAAGTTACGTACTTACTTTCTCAGGAAATTGGCCGATCATTCTCTGGCGTTGAAAGTTGATAAAAGTTTTTCTGTGCACAGCAGTTGCATGGATTGCTCATACTTTCCTCGGACCAATCCTTTGAAAAAACAGGTACTCAATAATGTTCAAGAAGTTTGCAATCGCCGTTCCGATGACCCTCCTGGCCCTGAGTTCTTCGATGGCGTTCGCTGCGGAGGAGTCGCGCACCTCCATCAACATTACCGCTGAAATCCCGAGCAGGTCCTTCCATGCTCTGCCTGTAAACCCAGACTTCGGTAAAGACGAAAGAATGCACTACGACGTCAGTAGCCGTAGCCTGACTGATGTCCGTGGCACCTTTGATGTCAAACACACCAATGGCTCTGTGGGTGCTTATGTCGTAGGAGGTCCTACACCTCTATTCAACGGTGATCCGGCTGCGATCATTCCCCTGACCTACACCTTCAACGGCAAGGTGCTGACTGCCACCTCTCAGGAAGTGGTCGGTGATGAAGAGTCCAACTACGGTATGCGTGCAGACCTGGTGATCACTGCCGGCAAGGTGTTCGATAATCACGTGGGGCTCTACACCGCCAACCCAGTCGTCATGTTTGATGCCATTCCGCGCATCTAAACCAGAACGCGTTCTGTAAGTAAGTTCTGTCTTACTTGGCAACGTTCACCGATCGCCAGGGCCGCCTCCCTGTCGATCGGGTTCCACCGTCTTTATCCATAGAGTATTTCTTTCATGTTCCCGATGACTCCCATCGCGACGGCGCTTGCCCTGTGTTTTTGTGCAACTGCCCTGGCTGCGCCAACGGACAACGGCCATACACCCCGAAGTTTGCTCGCGCAATCCAAGGGTTTGCCGAGCGAATTCGAAGAGCATTTCTTTGATGTTCCGCTGGCGGTGCGCGTGGAACTTGATCAACAGTTTCTCGGTGAGGCGATGGTGGTATTAACCCGCGACGATCGCATCACCCTCGTTGACTTCGCCGATGTCAGCGACAGCACGATCAAAGCCAGTGAGCGCGACATTTGGTCGAATTATTTAAAACAAGGCGTGGTGCTGGGTGGCTGCGAGGCGAAATGCCCCGAGCAACTGCTGGCCGTGCATTACAGCCTAGAAAATTCACTGGTGTCGATCCTCACGGAAAACGCCGAGCGCGACGAACAGGTGCAGCGTTATTACAACCAGCCCGAAGGAGGCAGCACCGGGTTGATCGTGCGCAACCAGTTGAACCTCAACGGCGGCCAGAACCAGGACCTCGGGGGGCGTTACGGCCTGGAAGCCAGCAGCAGCCTGGGCAACTGGACCCAAGCGGCGAACATGCAGTTGTCCCGCCTGGGCGGTGTCGATAACAAGCTCTATCACGCCATGCACGAGCTCTATACCCAGCGCGAACTGGAAGGCAATTTTTTCCGGCTGGGCTTATTCACGCCCACCTCGGAAGGCCTGAGCCGTCAGCCGCGCTCCTTTGGCGCCAGCCCCGACACGGCGGTGGGCGTCATGTATGGCAGCTCCGACAGCCTGGCCATCAACAACCCGAAACCGGCGGTCTATCCGATCTACGTCACGGCCAATCGCCAGGGCTCGGTGGAAATCTATCGCGACGGTTTGCTGATCAACACGCAATCGATGCCGGCCGGGTTGCAAACCCTCGATACGCGGCCGCTGCCCGGCGGCATTTATGAGGTGGAAGTGCGCCTGATCGAAGACGGCCAGATCACCTCCAGCACTCAGGAGCTGGTCTACAAACCCAACAACTGGCGCAATCATGACGAGCGCTGGCGCTACAACCTGTTCGCCGGGCGTGAATCGAAACTGCTCAGCAACTGGAATGAGCAGGCCGACGGCGACATGACCGCCGGCGCCGCGTTCAACTTCCTGCTGCACCCGCGGGTGATCCTTGGCCTGTCGGGTCGCCAGGTGAAAGACACGCTGCAATACGGTACGTCGGTCGACTGGGCCATCGTCAACAACGCCAGCGTGTACGCCAACGTCTATCAAACCCAGGACTACGGCACCGGCCTCGATGTGCAGGGGCTTTACTCCTATGGCAGCGGCAGCATCGTCGCCAGTCATAACCGCAGCTGGCTCGACACCACCCGGCTCTACGACACCCTGCCCGACGGCACGCGGGTGCGCCAGCGCAACGTTTTTATCGGCCGGACCAGCAACTCTTCCTTATCGGTGAATCATCGACTCACCAGCAAAAGTTCGGCCAATGCCCGGGTGTCCCACAGCGAAGGCAACACCGAAGGCGTGGGCGTGGATTTGGGGTGGACCCAACGCACGCAACTGTTCGGCAGTGACGCCAATTGGCGCTTGTCGTTGTTCGACAGGCCGGGCAGTTTCAGCTCGGGAGATGATCGCAATCGTGGCCTTGATCTGAGCGTGAACATCGCGCTGGGTGGCCCGGGCGAGCAGCTGTCCGGCAGCATCGGCACCCGTACCGATCGCGACGGCGGGCGCGATAACAATGCCTCGATCACCTACCGCAAAACCTTGCAGGATCACCTGCTGCAAAGCGTTTCCGCCACGGCCATCACCGACACCTATGGCATCGGTTTGAACGCGCTGGCGACGATGCAATCGGACCTGGTCAACGGCGATGGGTTTATCCAGCGCTCGTCCTTCAACAACGACCTGACCGGCGGCCTGAACCTCGATAGCACCGTGGCGGTTGGCGGGCAGAAAATGATCATGACCAGCCAATACCACCGTAACGGTGCGGGCATGATCATCGATGTCGAATCGGACATCGACGACATCACTTTGCGCGCCGACGATTTGAGCGGCGGCAGCGCGGTCCTCAAGCCCGGGCGCAATTTCGTGCCGATCACGGCGTACAAAAGCAGCTCCGTCAGTTTCGATTTCGAAGGCAACCACGTTCCTGCCGCGACCATCCAGCCGGCCCGTTCCAGCTATCACCTGAACAAGGGCGGCGTGGATTATCGCCAGGTTCGCGTGATGCGAACCCTCACCGTTCTCGGTCGCCTGATCGACCCCCAGGGCAATCCGCTCAAGGGCCATCACATCATCAACCACGCCAGTCGCGGGGTGAGTGAGGTGGACGGGTTCTTCTCCATGGAAATGAACGCCGGTTCACCGACCCTGGAAGTGCGCCACGGCAACCAGTTGCTGTGCCAGTTCCGACTCGATCCGGGCAGCGGGCGCACGGAAAACAACGTGCTGATGATCGGCGATTTGCGTTGCACGCCGGATACGTTGGCGGACCTGACGCTTGAGGCGCCGACGGCAGGCTGATGCCCGGCAAAACGCACTTTTTCTATTGAGGTAAATGACGATGAAACGTCGGTTGGCACTGATTGGTTTTTGTTTGTTCACCCAGACGGCGCACGCCGGGCCGAGCATCAATATCGGCACGGTTTACGACTACCTGGACGGCGACAAAAGTACGTTCTTGAAACGCGTCTTCAACGGCGGCGACAGCACTGCCTTCGTCAAGGTCAACATCCTTGAAATCCTCTACGACGCCGATGGCAAGTCCCAGGAAATACCGCTCAAATCCAGTGCCGACGGCACCACCCGAGACGGTTTGATGGCCAGCCCGGCGCGGCTGATCGTGCCCGCCAGCGGCATGCAAGGCACGCGATTGCTGTACATGGGCGAGCGCGACAAGGAACGCTATTTCCGCGTGCGTTTCGTTCCGGTAGTGCCCGAGAAAGAAGACGAGTTCGCGGTTTCCGGTGAGGAACGTGAGGAATACAAGAAAACCCTTTCCGCCGGGGTCACGGTGCTGGCCGGTTATGGCGCGGTGTTTTTTGTCCGCCCCAAGGACACGCGCTACGTCAGCGTGATCGAGAACGAGGCGGCCAGGTACCGGATCCGCAATAACGGCAACACCGTGGTGGTGATCGATGAGTTCAAGGATTGCTCGGTCAAGAACGAGCAGGACTGCCAGCCAACCACCAAGCATCACATTCTGGCCGGGCGCAGTTTCGAGTTCGAGAAACAGGCCGGCCGCGAATACCGCTTCACCCTGGTTGAAGGCGAGAGCCGCAAGAAACTCGATGTGAAGGGCTGATGACCATGTTCAGAAAACTGACTGTGCTGTTGATGCCTGCATGGGCCCTGTGGGCCAGCAGTTCGGCGTTTGCCGCCCGTGAAGTGCAGCACTTCGAAGTGTTCGTGACAATCCCGAGCCAGGCGTTCTACGTCATTCCCGCCGACCCCGACTGGATTCACCGCGAACAGCGATTGCCGTGGAATCTGGCGACCTCGACCCTGGGCGGCTTGCGCAAGTATTTCGATGTGAAGAATGAAGCCGGCTCCATCGAAGCCCGCCTCGAGGGCAGGCCCTACTTGTCCAACGGGACGGATGCCCATGACATTGGTTTGCGTGTCCTGTTCAACGACAAGTTGTTGAGCGAGGGGGAAAGCAGCGAGGTGGTTTCGATGGGTGAAGCGGCGCAGGGCAAGCGGGTTTTACTGGAAGTGGTGCCCGTGCCACCTGGCGATGGGGTTTATAAACCGGGCAGCTATTTCGGTAGCGTCAACATGGTGTTCAACGCGGTGCTGCCGGGTGCGTGATGTCAAGCGGGCCGGAAACCGAGAGCAGACCTCAACTGTTTCAGGGGGAAAAATGATTCTTTTGCGGGTTTTTCTTCCAGTGATGCATGTGTGCGTCGCTGCGGGATATTTACTGGGGATGACAGGCACTTCGGCTTGGGCGGAAGAAGTATCGATTCTGGCGTCGTTCAGACCGGATTCTGCAAACCCTCAACAGAACAAATTCAAGAATGACACGCCTCCCAGCGGTTATTGCGCGAGTTATCCTGCGCAGTGCAGCGACAATCAGATGTTCAGCCTGCGCGTGCCCATTCAGTTCAACTCCAATGCACCGATTGAAGCAAGGCATGATTCGCCTCGCCAGGGCGCAACTATCCAGGTGCCTGCTCAGTGGCGGGAATTGTCCGTGGTCCATGAAGCGACGGGTGAACCCGAGACGGTCAGGGTCCGGATTGCAGGTGTGGGCTCTACGTATGTCACGGAAGATGTCATCAGTCTTGTCGGTGGCGGGAGCGACTATCGACTCGCCCACAATCAACTGTGGGGCGCCAGTTGGGTGAATGCGCCTGCCCCCTGCCTGTACAGCGGCGTAGGTTTTTACGGTAATACGCATTACGGTTTTTTTTGGAAAACACCGACGGAGGGTAGCTGTTCGAAGCAGGCACAGTTCGACGTGCCCTGGTTGCGTTACGACTATCTGGATTTCGCTTATGAACTGGTCACCCCCAACCCGTTGGGCATGTCTTCGGGCCGTTATTCGGGAAGCCTGACCTACAGCATCGGACCGCACGGCGATTTCGACATGGGCGATGTCATGGAGCCGACCGATTCGGCGTTGACCTTGAATTTCATCCTGGAAGTGCAACACACGCTCAAGGTCGAAATTCCACCGGGCGGCAATCGCGTCGAACTGGTCCCGCAGGGCGGCTGGCAAGCCTGGCTGACGCAGGGGCGCAAGCCGACACGGCTGTTTCGTGATCAGACGTTCAATCTCTCTTCGTCGAGTCGTTTCAAGATGAACCTGGATTGCCAGTACAGCCTGGATGGCAATCGTTGCTCGGTGCGCGACCCGGTTTCAGGGCATGTCGTGCCGCTCGACGTCAGCGTAACCCTGCCCAATGGCCTGGTGGATGCCGCCGCACAACCGGTCAGCCGCCGGCCGTTGCGGCGCGACGGCAGTGGTACCGAGTTGTTCCAGCCGCGCTTTTATGTGGATCGCAAGCCCGGAACGTTGCACTTCGAGATTGCCCGGGACCAGGTCGACGAAATGCTCAAGCCCGGTGTCGCCCGATCTTACTCGGGTAATGTCACGGTGATTTGGGATTCGGAAGTGGGTTAAGGGTTGAACCCTGATGCATCAGCTGACGCATCAGGGTTTGCCGATTACGGCTGTGCGTCTTTTTGCAGCGCTGCGCGGGTCAGTTTTCTGCTCAGCTCTTTCTCTTCGTAGCCCATGTCCTGAAGCAATCGGCCATAGACCTCATCGCTCATGTCTTCATCGGTAAGCACCACGCTGTCATCGACATCCAGTCGCCGTGCGAGGTCTTGCAGGCGCTGTTTAAGCGCTCGTCGCTGCGCAATCTGCTGGCCTTTGGAGCTGGCCCAGGCGTGTTGAGCTTCGCGCAACTCATCCAGCAAGTCGCTCTTGGTTTCGTACAACCGGGCATTGCGCCTGAACTCGTTCGGGTAAGTGTCATGCAAGTATTTCTGCCAGAACGGCATATCGATCATGTCGTTGATCAACCCGTCGCCGGCCTCCATCGACATCACCGTATCGAAGGCGGTGTCGAGAGTTTTGGCCTTTACGCCGGCCAAGGGGCGATACAGCATCGATTCCGATTGCCACGGTAAACCGAGACGCTGGGCAAGGCCGGTTTCGTAGGCAAGGTACACCTCCACCTCATCGGGATTGCCCGGCCGGCTGCGGACATCGGCGCGGGCAATGTCATCCACCCGCGCGAGGCGAGCGGCACCTTTGGCCAGGTTCACCAATTTGCTTTCAAGCACGGCGTTGGACGTCGACAAGGCGTAGGCTTCGGACGCGAGCACCTTGATGCCCATATGGTTGAACACCTGAGCCCCGGCATCGGCGCAGGTGGTGGGCGCCCTGGACATTTCGAACAGTTCCTTGCGCAGTTCGGTGTCCAGGTCGATGGCTTCGACCATGCGCCATACCCGGCTGCTGAGCTGTTGACGCAAATCACCACCGGCCCGGTAATCGGCCGAGAGCGTCTGTTTCTGGATCAAGGCAAAAAAATCTTCAGAGCCAGGCTCGGTCATCAAATCGTGCCAGGCTTCCTCCCGGAAAGTACCCAGCCCCGAGACCTCGGCACTCCACCACACGGAATCATCCTTTGTTGGCCACAGGTTCATCGCATCGGTCGCGGCATCGGCGTAGACCTGCTTGGGAGCGATGCCGACTGACCGTCGATAGGCTTTGAAAATAACCAGGTTTGCATCCGAGAGTTGCTTTTCGAACAAGCGGGTCCGCGCCACGAGGAAGGCATCCTCCGAGCCGGGCACGACGGTTGGAATGAGGTCGATCGGGTTTTCCTGCAGATCCAGAAAGAAGCCACGCGGTCGACGCTTGTTGAAAGGCCCGAACAGGCCATCGGGCCAGGTGGTTGCCCCGGTGTTGCTCAAACTCAGGATTTTCAGTTTGGGCATGCGCCCGACGTCGGGGAGCCTGCCCAGCCGCGTGTTGTCATCGAGCCTGAGTGTTTCCATGTGGGTCAGGTTTCGCAGTTGCTCGACAGCCGACGGCGTCAAGGTGATGTCGTTGTTCATCAGCCGCAACGTACGCAGGTGGTGCATCTTGCCGATGGTTTCGGGGAGTCGCGTCAACCCGCAGTTCCGGGCGCTCAGTTGCTGAAGATGAGGGAAGTCGCTCAACAGGCCGGAAGTGTTTTGGGAAAAGTTCGTGCGGTCCAGGTTCAAGGTGCTGATCTGATCGAGGTAGTGCTTGAGATCCGGCAGCTCCTTCCACCAGCGTTCGAGATCGGGCTCATCGAACTCTACGGACAGGTCCAGCGCATAACCGCCGTCGGCAGTGATACTGCGTTCACCAAATACAGTGGGCTTTCGTTTGAAACAATCGATGAGCCGTTCGGCAATATGCAGCCCGCCACCGCGCACGAACCCTTTTCGATCTGGCCCCCAGGTATCGGGTCGCTGGTTTTGCCACCGATTGAGCAGCTTTTGAAGGTCATAAAGCTCTCGGTCCAGCCTCGCCAGTGTTTGATGCCCTTGCTCCTGCGAGCCCAGAGAGCGAACGAAGGTATTGACCTCCCGTTCGTTGAAGTGGGGGTATATATCCTGCACCCGTTCGGTGAGCGTGGCGGCGACGGTCGAGAAGCCGGGACCGCGCAACAGCGTCATGTCTTCATGGTTCGCCATCGCACGGATCGGCGGTGCGGCGAGTGCGGTGCGGCGCTGCGCAGGTGTCTCGGTCTTTGCCATCACCCATTGCTTGAAAAATTCACCCTGGCCCGGCCGATAGCCCAGCTGCGCTCGCTTGTTTTTCGGCAAGGCATTGAGCACGGCTTCGTAAAAGTCAGTGGCTTCGTGCAGTTTGTGGTTTTCGGCGTCCCAGACTTCGAACCGGTTCACGTCATCCTTGACCAGCACCCGAACGGTCGAGGCGTCCTGCGCACCCACGCTGCTGCGCAGGGGGCCGGCATCGCTGCCTTCGCGAACCTCGATGCGCAACTCAGCGAACGCGTCGGTATGAATCCTCAGTGCGTTCAGCACCAGGCTTTCGGTTTGCGCCACCCACTGCGCACCGTCATGAAAACCTTCATAGGCATGATTCGTCTGGGCTTCGAAGGCGGCTTCACGCGCGCGGCTTTTGAGGCTCAACGGTAGACGCTGCTCCTGGTTCATGCGTTTGAGGTCGGCAGCGTCGGCACTGTTCAGCAACGTCTCTGCCGCACGGGTCGGCAGCTCGGGAAAGGTCTGGCGAAGGAGTCGGATCTGCGAATCGTCGGACGCTTCTGCGCCCTGGTAAAGCTGATTGACGATGTCCGCGTTCATTCGATTGGCTTCGTCTGCCAGCCGATTGCGCAACGTTTGCACTCGTTCACTTTTGGCGGTTGACCGGCCGAGCATCGCTTGCAGTTCTTCTTCGCTGAGAAACTCGACAAGGCTGGGCGCGAATTGCTCGCTCATGAGGTTGGACAAACTGGTGGACAGCGTCTGCTGGTCGGTTGCGTCGGCATTACCGTACTGACGGAAGCGGCCGCTCATGTCAGCGTTTTGGTAAACCTTGAGCGCTTTATCCGCAGGCCAGCCGTCCAGATAAGTCACCAGCGGTTCAAACCAATAGGAGGAAGGATCCAGGGGCTGACCCGAGCGAATCCGTTCAATGGCCTGGCGGGCCTGGCGCTGGATTTTCAAGCGCGTGAGGCTGTCGTCCAGCAGCGGTGGCGGCGCCGTGTTGTCGACGTACATCCGGCGCAGCGCAGCGTCATCGGTGCCGCTGGCGATACGAACGGCCTCGAGTTCCGCGTCGCTGAAGCCGTCCACGGAGTGGCCGAGACGACGCATCAATGTCGGGCTGTCCCAGGCTCGCGGGTTTTCGGCTTCGTGGGTCCAGGCGCCGAGGTCGTTGTGTTTCAACTCGGGCAGATAAGCATTGTCGCGATGAGGGTGTTTGACGCGGTAGTTGCCGGTTTGCGGGTCCTTTTGCACGGCATAGTGCTTGTCATCCAGTGGCAGAATGTCCTGGCCTTCGTGGGCGTGAAGCCCCTTCGTGTCAGGGCGGGATTCAGCCGGTAGCTTTACATCCGGCATCTCATACGGTTTGAGGTCGGGATGCCACAGCCGTGGTTTGCCATTGGGCAGTGTCACCGGTTTCATGCCTTCGATCAGCGGCGACAGTTTCAAGCGCGCAACGTTGCCAATCTTCGCACCGGCGGCAAACGCCACCAACTGAAGAAAGTTAGTGACCGCACCGAGAATATGTTCGCCAGCTTCGATTCTCAGCCCCAGGGTCAAGTCGACGATGCCTTCGATGACGTCGCTGGTCATCTGGTACACGGAGTAGACCATCATCAATTCGCCCAGCCCCGGAACGAACGGCGTGACGACCATCAGGGCGATGTTGAAGAGGTCGGAGACTATTTGCTTGAAGTTCTCCCACCAGGCCCATCGGGCATTGGTATCGGCATCGGCGGTGGACACGGCGATGTGTCGGGCGTCATTGAGGACCTTGTTGAGCTTTTGCTCAAAGAGGTACTCCCAGAGCTCATCGGGGATCGGTGCGGCTTTGAAATGCAGATTGGGATTGGTGACGGCAACTTCCCGCCAGCTCGGCCCCTGCTCCAGTGGCTCTTTCTGATGCCATTTCACTTCGAACAGGCGTTGTTGCAGCCCGCCGAAAAAATGCCCGCGATCGGATTGATCGACGAACCGGCTGAAGTATTGCTGGTAGGTCATGCCGGTGGAAGACACGACGTCGTTGTCGCGCAGCTGGCGCGTCAGTTCATTCATGAAGGCGACGGTCGAGGGGTACTCTTTCAATGGGTGTTCAGGGTCTTGCGGGACGTAAACAATCACCGGGGTAACGTCACGAAGGCGTTGTTCCAGCCTCGGTGTGATCAACACGATTCCGGTCAGCAGGCTGTCGAGGATGGACAATTCGGCGAATTGCATCACCCGGCCTTTACGGGTGAGGTTGCGCTGGCCATCGAGCATCTTCAGGATCAGGTCACTGGCATCGGCGTCGATGTCGCCCGTCAGAACGGCCAGTTGAGCGGCTGCCTTAAACGCGGCTTTCTCGCTCTCGACGATTTTGAGTTTCAAATAACCCTGGGCGAGACCGTCACGGGGCAGTAGCTGTTCTTCGAGGTATTTCCTATAGCGGGCGCCAATGTCCAGCTGGCGACACAGGGTCTGGAACTGGGTGATGGACATTTTGCGTTTGATCGGCAGGATATCGAAGTGCCCGCGCGCATCGGGCTGGCTGATGAAGTTCGAGCCTGCCTCGCAGGTTTCTGTACTTGCGAAGTTGTGCAGGGCCGCGTCCAGCAGTGAAACGGTTCGGGTCACAACACCGCCCAGGTCGCTGGCATACCAGGGAAGCTTTTTCGGTAGATAAAGATATAAGTAAGTTGTTGTTACATCAACGTCGACACCGAACTGTTTAAGTAACGCCTCGGTCAGTAACGGTTCGGCGAATTCATAAACACCTTGTACCTTATCCATGACCCGGTCGACTGTGTTTTGAGCGGACCAGAGTTTAAAGTTGGCTTCTTGTAACGGCGTGTGATCAAAGTCAGTGGCGGTCTTTATCCATGGTCCAGAAGCCGTTCGTGTGAGGCTCAGCTCCCGAATCCGTTGCACGGAAGCGCCTTTGAACGTGGGGTGGATCCGGCTCTTGATAAACTCGTAGTGGCGACCTTTATTGTCGCCCGCCTGCGGTGGTAGAACAGAGTTACTTCCTTGTAAATCAGGCATGCTTTTTATAAACCTTGAGCATTAATAGGAGTCACCAGCCTAACTCCCGAGGCTCAAAGTAAAAGTCTGAATTACTGCTGATTAACCAAGTGTTCGCGCCCATAAAGCATTGGAATTATCAATGCCGAAAATAATTAATTACCACCCGTTTTAATTAACTCGCGACACTTCCACAGGCAGGCACTGCGTATGACTTCCCGGTTGGAGATATGGCATCAGAATCGGAGCCATGCCCTTGAGCACTTGCACCGGCAACGCCGAGGTAAATTTGAAAGCTTCGGCCGTGCGCCCCGGCACGTAGGCGGTCAAGGTGCCGAAATGGTTATCGCCGATGTAGAACACGAACGTTGCGGTGCGGTTGATCGATTTCGAGCTCAGGATCCGGCCACCTGGACCAATGGCTTCGATGCGGTTGTCGCCGGTCCCGGTTTTGCCACCCATGGCCAACGGGGTGCCGTTGGCCAGTTTGAAACTGCCTGCCACGCGTTTGGCCGTGCCGGCATCCACCACTTGCGACAACGCCTCGCGCATGGCGGTTGCCACCTCGGAAGGCATCACGCGTTTGCCGACTACCGGATTGTTGATCAGTTGGGTTTCATAGGGCGTACCGGCCGCGAAGTGCAGGCTGTCGATACGCAGCGTCGGCAGGCGTACACCGTCGTTGAGGATGGTGCCGATCAGCTCTGCCAGCGCGGCGGGGCGGTCACCGGAGCTACCGATGGCGGTGGCCAGCGAGGGCACCAGGTGATCGAACGGATAGCCGACTTTCTGCCAGCGCTGGTGAATATCAAGGAACGCCTCGATCTCCAGCATCGTGCGGATGCGGCTGTCACGGGCGCCCTTGTGGCGGCTTTTGAACAGCCAACTGTAAACCTCCTGGCGTTCAAATTCGCTGGCTTTGACGATCTGGCTGAACTTGGCGTCGGGGTTGTTCAGCAAGTAGCCGATCAACCACAGATCCAGCGGGTGGACCTTGGCGATGAAGCCCTGATCCGGCAGGTCGTAGCTGCCTGGGCCGTAACTCAGGTACAGGCGTTCGAGGCGTTCATCGGTGAGTTTTTCCGTGAGCTTGGCGCCCTTGAGGTGTGAGCGCACGAAGGTGTTGAAGCTCTCCTGGTCGGCCTGCGGGAATAGGTAGCGATGCACGGCAGCCATGCGAATCGGTGTCGGGTGCATGCTGTCGAGGAAGGTCTCCAGGCGTGTCTGGGTGTCTTTGTTCTGATACTTCTTCCAGAACCGCAACAGGAATGCGGTGCCTTCGCGGTCGGCGAACTGGGCCAGGTATTCCTGACGCCGCGGGTCGCGGTCGTCCTTGAGCAATTCGGCGCTGCTGTTGGGGCCTGCGTAGGTGCTGTAGCGCACCAGATCGCGCATCAGCCGAATGAACGGCAGGTTGATCGACTCACGAATGGCATCGCGCAGGGTAGGCATGCGGCCGTTGTCTTCCTTGCGGAAGTTAACGAACGTGTGCAGCCCGCCACCGGTGAAAAAGGCCTCGCCGGGGCTGGCGGAATATTTGCGATCCAGTGCGGCGCCGAGCATTTTTGGCAGGCTGCGGTCGGTGTTCTGAATCATGTAATCGACAGCCCAGCTGCTCAGGCGATCCTGTTCGGCGACTTCGGTTTTCTTCAGTTCGGCAACGGTCATGGCTGCGTAGCGATCGTGCAATTCGGAGATGATCTGCAGGTAAGTTGTGAGCACGCGCATTTTTGCGGTGGAGCCCAGTTCCAGCTTGCTGCCTTCGTTGATGTCGAACGGTTGGTCGGTGCTGTCGGTCTGCACCCGTACCCGCGAGCCGTCCGGGGTCAGTTCGAACAGGGTGAAGCTGTAGCGCACCTGCGTGGTGCTGGTGGGGGTGAGCAGGCGCTCGCCGATCAGGCCGATTTCCGCTGCATAGGCCGGGTCGGCCAGATGCTTGAGGTACGCGGTGGCCTGGGTTTGTAGCTCGCCTTGCAGGGTGCTGGTGGCGGAAAGGTCGAGGCGGTCGAGGTCATACAGCGGACGGTTGAGCAAACTGCCCAGGCGACTGCGCGCGACACTGATGCCTTTGTTGGTTTCGATCGGTTGGATGGTGGGCTGCGTCTGCCAGTCGCGATAGGTCACTTGGCTGGCCAGTGCCGCCGCCGCGAGCGGCGCATCGATCACGCCATTTTGTGACAGCAGGCGAATATGGCTGTCGGTCAGACTGGCCAATTCATCGCGGCCCTTGGTCAAGTAATGGGAAGGGCGGCGCTGAGCAATCATCAGCGACAGCATTTCACGCAGGGCCAGGCCTTTTTCCGCCAGGCTTTTCTGATCGGTATCGGTGCTGGCCAGCCGTTCGTTGGCCTTGTTGAAGTCGGCGCCGTACCACACACGCAAACCTTCGGCCATGCCATGCACTTCACCGTGGCCCGGCACCGCCGACAGCGGAACACTGTTGAGGTAATCACGAACCACATTTTGCCGTACCTGGAGGGTTTCCGGCCCCGTCTGATAGGCCCGCACGCTGGCGGAAATCATTTGGCGGATTTTTTCCGCGCCCGACACCGTCAAGCCATCGGGCGAGTGTCGATATTTCTCAAGTTGCGTCGCCAACGTACTGCCGCCCGCCGACTGGCCGGGCAGGCGCAACAGCTTGGCCACCTGGGACCATGCCGCCATGCCGAACCTCGGCCAGTCCACGGCGGGGTTGGCCAGGGGTTGGCGCGGATCGAGCAGAAAGCGGTTTTCGATGAACAGCAAGCTGTTGACCACCACCGGCGGGATCGCGGCAAAGCTTGAATAAAGTTGTTGTGGATATTTGAACTGGTACAGCGGGGCCGCGCGGCAATCGGTGATCGACAGCCCGGCCTGGATTTTCTCTGTATAGGGAATGAAAAAGCCCTTGTCGCTGTACTTCAGCAGTGCTGGCGAAAAGCGGGTTTGTGACGCCACCACGTAATCGCGCTTGAGCAGGCGCGGCAGAAATTCATCCAGGGCGCTGTAACCCAGACGCTGATCGAACGGGCCTTCGCCAGGGTAGCGAATCGCGTCGCTGGGGCCGGGTTGCAGTTCATATTTCAGCGAGGCGGCATATTTGCTGATTTCCCGGGCTTGAAACTTGGAGGTGCGCATTTCCTTGGCCGCGGCCAGGCCCAGGACAATCAGGATAATCAGCAGCAGTAACCAGAACGCCCCCCAGCCGTGCCGTGAGCGACGGGGTTTTTCAGGTAAAGGCGCTTCATCCTCACGTTCAGTCGGAACCACAGTGTCACTCGAATCGGTTTGCCACAAAGCGCCCATAGTCGACTGATCCATTCACGCAGATTGATCGGACTTGTTTGAAGCTTAGACGGTGGTTGGCGTTGGTGAAAAAATTGTGAATAAGGTTGTCACGAGTTTTCTGGATCCACCCTGACTCCCTGTAGGAGCTGTCGAGTGAAACGAGGCTGCGATCTTTTGACGTTGCTTTTTGCGGCAGCACTGAAGAGCAAGATCAAAAGATCGCAGTCTCGTTTTACTCGACAGCTCCTACACAGCTCCTACAGGGGCAGCGGGTGGTGTAGTTGCTAGAAAGGCTTGAAATAGAGCCATCGTGAAGCAAATCTTGCTTGGGCGGGGGCATGACGATGCACCAATGCTGTGCAATACTCGGCGCCGTTTCAGCCGCGAGTAAACGCGGGGAAAGCCAGTTAATGCCCCTCCGCAAACCGGGCTTTTCCCGAGAGCTCTCGCTGAATGTTGCGATGTATACAGTGAAAAACCCTGTCGCGAGCTTTTTATACTGCACGCCCCGCTGATCTTGCAGGTTTTGTCCTGCAAGACGGTTCTGCCCACGAAGCAGGTCCGGTTTCAGGCAAGCACTGGCTTATCGGTCGGTGCTTCGACACTCGGTGGTCATATCCAATAACAAGGAGGTTGTACCCCTATGCCTGTCGGCAATCACCTGCCTCACGGCGAGACCGCTCAGGGCGGCCCGCTTAAACGCGAACTCGGCGAACGGCATATTCGCTTGATGGCGCTCGGTGCCTGCATCGGCGTCGGCCTGTTCCTCGGTTCGGCCAAGGCCATCGAAATGGCCGGCCCGGCCATCATGCTCTCCTACATCATCGGTGGTCTGGCGATCCTGGTGATCATGCGCGCCCTCGGCGAGATGGCCGTGCACAACCCGGTCGCCGGCTCGTTCAGCCGTTATGCCCAGGATTACCTCGGGCCTTTGGCGGGCTTTCTGACCGGCTGGAACTACTGGTTCCTGTGGTTGGTGACCTGCGTTGCGGAAATCACCGCGGTGGCGGTGTACATGGGCATCTGGTTCCCCGACGTGCCGCGCTGGATCTGGGCACTCGCCGCGTTGGTCAGCATGGGCTCGATCAACCTGATCGCGGTGAAAGCCTTCGGTGAGTTCGAATTCTGGTTCGCCCTGATCAAGATCGTCACCATCATTGCGATGGTTGTCGGCGGTATCGGCGTGATCGCGTTCGGCTTCGGCAACGACGGCGTCGCCTTGGGGATTTCCAATCTCTGGGCCCACGGCGGCTTCATGCCCAACGGCGTGCAAGGCGTGCTGATGTCCCTGCAAATGGTGATGTTCGCCTACCTCGGCGTCGAGATGATTGGGCTGACCGCTGGTGAAGCGAAGAACCCGCAGAAGACCATCCCCAACGCGATCGGCTCGGTGTTCTGGCGGATTCTGCTGTTCTACGTCGGCGCCCTGTTCGTGATTCTGTCGATCTACCCGTGGAACGCCATCGGCACCCAGGGCAGCCCGTTCGTGATGACCTTCGAGCGTCTGGGCATCAAGACCGCCGCCGGCATCATCAACTTCGTGGTGATCACCGCGGCGTTGTCGTCCTGCAACGGCGGCATCTTCAGCACCGGGCGCATGCTCTACAGCCTGGCGCAGAACGGCCAGGCCCCGGCCGGTTTCGCCAAGACGTCGAACAACGGCGTGCCCCGTCGCGCGTTGCTGCTGTCGATCGGTGCCTTGCTGCTGGGCGTATTGCTCAACTACCTGGTGCCTGAGAAGGTCTTCGTCTGGGTCACTGCGATTGCCACCTTCGGCGCGATCTGGACCTGGGCGATGATCCTGCTGGCCCAACTCAAGTTCCGCAAAGGCCTGAGCGCCAGCGAACGTGCCGGCCTGAAATACCGCATGTGGCTGTACCCGGTCAGTTCCTATCTGGCGCTGGCCTTCCTGGTGCTGGTGGTCGGCCTGATGGCGTACTTCCCGGATACCCGTGTGGCGCTGTATGTCGGGCCTGCTTTCCTGGTATTGCTGACGGTGTTGTTCTACGTGTTCAAGCTGCAGCCGACCCATGTGCCGCAAGGCGCGGTGCGTTCGGTTTCGTAAGTTGTAGCGCCAGCCATACACAAGCCCCGGTCAGAATGATCGGGGCTTTTGCATTTGGAAGATCTTTTGCTTTTAAGCTGCCACCACCATCGCGCGATTCAACCGCTTGTTGAAATCCAGCCAGGCCCCCAGCAATGCCATCAACCCGACCCCCAGCATCGCGCTGAATAGCTGCATCGCCAATACGTTCCCGCCCAAGGCATTGAGCATGTCCGCCAACGGCGCCAGCAACACACCAAAACAAAACACCTCCAGAGAATATCGGCCCATGCGACAGCTTTGTCGCGCCAGCCAGTGTTGCGTCCAGCCCGTGTCCGGCAACAACCTGGCGGTGACGTAGGCGAGGGCGAGGAAGTGCAGCAGGCGCGCCGGCGAGAGGTTGGTCTTGCTGATCGGATAGAGCCATTCGCCGAGCCATTGGGGCATGAACGCGTCATGCACGGTCGGCCATTTCCACGACAGCGCGATCATCCCGGTCATCACCAGATAGGTCAGAGCCGCGATGAAAACCGGCTGCCGAGTCAGCGGTCGGGGTTGCGGTGCCCGAGGCCTTTGTCCGTGAATCGCCGCCGCGCCCCCGAGAATAAACAGCAACTGCCAGGCCATCGGATTGAAAAACCACACGCCTCCGTCGGTACCCGCCAGGTTCCACTGCAGCCATGGCGCCAGCAGATACAACAGCACCGACAGCCCCACCACGTATTCAGCCTTGCGCAGCAGCATCGGCAGTACCAGCGGCAGGCCGAGCAACAACAGAATGTACAGCGGCAACGGGTCCATCAGGTTTGGCTTGAAGCGCAGCAGCAACTCATCCATCAACGCCTGCTGCGGATGGCTCAGGAAATACTGCAAGCCCATTTCCTGTACCAGATCGCGGGTTTCCACGTGGCTGTTGGCGAAAAACACGATGCCCATCAGCAGCGCCAGCAAAAAGATATGCACCACATAGAGCACCCAGGCGCGTCGCAGGATTTTCACCGTGGCGACCATGAACCCGTCGCGCCGAGCGATCTTGCCGTAGGCCAGTACGGCCGCGTAACCGGCCAGGAACACGAAAATCTCCGCCGCATCGCTGAAGCCAAAGTTACGCACCGTGAACTGCGCGAGCGGGTTCTGTGGCACGTGGTCCCAGAAGATGAAAATCAGGGCCAGGCCGCGGAAAAAGTCGATTCGGTGATCGCGTCCAGACGTCATGAAGGCGGGCTCTTGAACGGGGTTGTTGGGTAGGAGCGAGCGGCGCGCAGGGTGCCGTGATTCACCGGTAATTGCAAAAGGCTGGATATTACCGAATGTCTCAGCTGCTTATAGCGAACGGATCGAACGGCGTGGCCGTCGGTCTGCCGGACTGTTCGCGCACCAGAACTCCCCATGATGGCATCTGGCGAGCATCTACACTTCGGTTCTCAGGAGTGTGAAACGTGAAGGTTTCGCTGATCGTTCCGGTATTTAACGAAGAGCAGGCGATCAGTCTGTTCCACCAAGCGGTGCGCCGTGAGTTGAAACTTGACCCTTATGAAGTCGAGATCGTGTTCATCAACGACGGCAGTACCGACCAGACGGCTGAGCAGGCCAAGGCGCTGGCCCAGGTCGATGAACAGGTATTGCTGATCAATTTCTCGCGCAACTTCGGCAAGGAGCCGGCGTTGTTTGCCGGGCTGGAATACGCCACCGGCGATGCGGTGATCCCCATGGACGTGGACCTGCAGGATCCGATCAGCGTCATCCCGCGGTTGATTGCCGAGTGGCAGAAGGGTGCCGATGTGGTACTCGCCAAACGCCGGGATCGGGCCAGCGACGGTTATCTGAAACGCCACAGCGCGGCAATGTTCTACCACCTGCTGAACAGGATTTCCTACACCCGTATCGAAGAGAACGTCGGGGATTTCCGGCTCATGGACCGTAAGGTGGTCAATGTGATTCGCGCACTTCCCGAGCATCAGTTGTTCATGAAGGGCGTTCTGTCGTGGGCCGGTTTCACCACCGTGGTGGTGGAGTACGAGCGGGCCCAGCGAGTGGCGGGACGCAGCAAATTCAATGGCTGGAAGCTGTGGAACCTGGCGCTGGAAGGCATTACCTCGTTCAGCACCGTACCCTTGCAATTGTGGACTTACATCGGTGGCGGCATTTCAATCTTCGCGGTGCTGTATGCGGTGTACATGGTGCTGGACAAGATTTTCTTCGGCAACAGCGTCCCCGGTTACCCTTCGTTGATGACGGCCATATTGTTTCTCGGCGGTGTGCAACTGATCGGCATCGGCATTCTTGGTGAGTATGTCGGTCGCATTTACATCGAAGCCAAGCATCGGCCCCGGTATGTGATCAAAGACGTCATCGGCGGCAAAGACCGGATCGGGCTTTAGCATGGGCAGATTGAGCGATTTTTTCAGCGGCGAAATCGGGCGTCGTCGGGTCTGGCTGTTTTTCCTGATCGCAGCCCTGATTTATGTCATTCCGCTGATCCTTGCGGACTATCCCTACATCGATGACAACTGGCGCTCGCTGTCGGCCGGTACTGCCTGGGCGGAGCAAGGACGGATGTTCACCGAGCTGTTCTACAACGCGCTGACCTTCAGCGATGCCGCACTGAACATCTTTCCGTTGCCGCTGTTGATCGCCACGCTGGCCATGGCCTTTGCGTTGACCAGCCTGACGTTCCACTACTACCCGCAGCCGACGATATCCTGCTGCCTGGTGGTGTTGCCGCTCTGGTACAACCCGTTCTTTCTGCAGAACCTGTCGTATCAATACGACGGGCCGGCCAATGCCTTGAGCCTGGTGGCGGTGATCTACGCGATCACGTTTCGTCATCCTTCGCGCATCCTGCAATGGCTGGTGCCGGCCTTCCTGATTGCACTGGCGCTGGGGCTCTATCAGGTGAGCCTGAATGTGTTTCTGGGCCTGTGTTGCCTGGAACTGCTCAGGGGCGCGAATGACAAATGGGCCTGGCCGCAATGGTGCGAGTTGATCGGCTGGAAAATCGCGCAGGTGGTGCTCGGCGGGTTGATCTACAGCGTCACGGCTTATCCGTACATGAATCAGAACCGCGCCTTGTTCCTGAACTGGGCGGCAGCGCCCTGGCTGCAGCTGGAAATCAACATCGGCCGCGTGCTGGAAAAAGTCGCTCTGCTGTTTCACGGGGGATTCGTCTGGGTGTCCGCCGTGCTGCTGTTGTGTGCCATCGCGGGCTGCGTCCGGCTGGCCGGGAACGTGGTGGCACGCCAGGACACGGCGTTGAAAAAAGTGCTGATGGGCCTGGCGTGTGTGCTGAGCGTGCCGGCCGTGATCTTGCTGGTGTCGGGGACCGTGCTGTTTTTCCGGGATTTCAATGAAGGCGCCAGAACTCTGATGGGGTTCGCGGTGCTGTTGGTGCTGCTGTTCTATTTAAGCCATCTGGCGCTGGCACGCATTCATGAGCGGCTGACGCTGCTGTTGATGGTTCCTCTGTTGGCCATGCTTTCGCTGTCCTACGCCTATGGCCGGGTGCTGGCGGTGCAGAACACCTTTGCCTCCAGCGCGTTGTTTTCCCTGGGGCATGACATTGCATCCCATCGGCAACTGCGCGAGGCCAAGCGCATTTACATGTCGGTGAGTTATTCCGATCACTGGCTGGTGGAGGCTGCGGGCTCGTTCAAGCAGATGCCGGTTTTGCATTATTTGCTGAACATCAATTTCTACATGCTGGCGGAAAACCTGCCGAAAGCGGGCATCACCAACGTGGTCGCGGAGAGGGAGCGACGCAATGCGACGCTGGTGGGTTATCAGGGTTATCCACCGCTGGTGGAGAGCAAGTTCTACAACCTTTATCTGTTGGGTGACTACGGTTTCATCGTGATGAAAGAGCCGACGCCGATCGCCGCGCTTGCGTGGTGAAACCGGTGAGCGCCTCTTCGATCGATCTCAAAAGCGTTCCATCCAGGGTGGCCGAAGGGGCCGGTCTGCTGGCGGTGCTGGCGATCGCGCTGTTCGCCAGGTTTCACGTCATCACCGTGCCGGTCATCTGGTACGACGAGGCCTACAGCATACTGCTGGCCGAGGGCTCGCCTGCGTACATCTGGGCCACGACGGCTCGGGATGTTCATCCGCCGCTTTACTATGTCTTGCTGCATTACTGGATGTTGCTGTTCGGCCATGGCGTGTTGTCTGCGCGGTCCCTGAGTGCACTGGCCGATGTCGGCACGCTGTTGCTGGGCATTAAATTGATGAGCCTGTTGGCGACGCGAAGGGCGACCTGGATCGCAGCATTGTTGTTGGCGTTGCTGCCGATATCGGTGCGCTACAGCCAGGAAGTACGAATGTACACCTTGCTGGGGTTCTGGCTGATGGGCGCGACCGTGGCGCTGGTGTGCTGGGTCAAGGCGCCGGATCAACAGCGTTACCCGGTCTTTTACGTGCTGCTGATGACGGCGGCTTTCTACACGCACTACTTCGCCGCATTGTGCGTGTTGGTGCATTGGCTTTTTTGGTGGCGAGTGCGCATGGTCCAGGGCACGGTACCCGTACGTGCGTGGATACAGGCCAACAGTGCCATCGTCGTGTTGTACCTGCCGTGGGCACCGCCTCTCATCAGTCAATTATTGCGAATGGACGGGCTCGAATGGATACCGCCGCTCACCTGGCCAACGGTGCTGACTTTCGTTTGGCAACTGGTGGTGATGGAAGGTTCGCCCAGTAACTTATGGCGCATGACTCCCTTGGTCTTGATCCTTGTCTGCGCCGCTGCGGTACTGCTCAAGGCACACAATGAGCGACCCTTCAGCATTTTGCTGGTGGGCTATTTTTTTGTGCCGGCGCTGACCGTGTTTCTGGTGTCGCTGATCGTTCCGGTTTTCAATGCCCGGTACCTGGTGTTCGCCGCCGCTGCGTTGCCCCTTATCGTTGCGCTCGCGCTGGACGAATTGAGCCACCGCCACGCCGCCCTCGCTGCTGTCGCCATGGTTTTTATTGTGTTGGTGGAACTCCACGGGCTGTCGGCGATTTACGCACAAACGGATGAGATGAACGGCACCAGTATTCGCAGAGACGCGAAGCTGGATGCCGTGGTCGCCGGCCTCGGCCGTGAAGCCCATCCGGGTGACGAAATCGTTGTGGATAACCTGTATTGGTACTTGCCGTTCATGTACTACAACTCGACAGGCATTCAGCCGAGGCTATACGTCTTCAAAACAGCGACCGGCACCCTGTGGGGAACCGCCGAATACGGTGGCTGGGCACTCATTCCCCGCCACCTGCACTCGATTTTCTTCAACGATTTTTCGACCCTGAAGCTGAATACCAGGAGAGTCTGGTGGGTAACGGGTACGGCTCGTCCTGAACATGACGCCTTGTTTCCCAGAGACTGGAAACAGGTGCTGACGCTAAGGGAAGGGGACAGTGAGGCTCGTTTGTTCATCGTGGAGGACGCGCCAATCCCTGAGATTGGCGCGCAAACACACTCTATGCGGCAGCCGCATCATTAGGCTCAAAACTGTCCGCCCGCGCCATCTGCCACATCCGCGAGTAAAACTCGCCGTTCACTTCACCGGTGAGCAACTCCCCCGGTTTCAAGAACACATGCAACTGCGAGAACAGTTTGATTTCGGTCGCCGACATGCGTCGTACCAGATGCTTGGCCGACAGCTGTGAAGGATGATCGAGACCTGCGGCGGCGAGCATTTCGGCCAGGGCCTTCAGCGTATTGCGATGGAAGTTGTACACGCGCTGGGCCTTGTCCGGAACGACCAGCGCGCGTTGGCGCAGGGTGTCCTGAGTGGCGACGCCGGTCGGGCATTTGTTGGTGTGGCAGCTTTGCGACTGGATGCAGCCGATGGCGAACATGAAGCCACGCGCCGAGTTGGCCCAGTCGGCGCCGATGGCCAGGACGCTGGCGATGTCGAAGGCGCTGACGATTTTGCCGCTGGCGCCTAGTTTGATCTTGTCCCGCAGGTTCAGGCCCACCAGGGTGTTGTGCACGAACAACAGGCCCTCGCGCATCGGTACGCCGATGTGGTCGGTGAACTCCACGGGGGCGGCGCCGGTGCCACCTTCCTTGCCGTCGACCACGATGAAGTCCGGGAGGATGCCGGTTTCCAGCATGGCCTTGGCGATGCCCATGAATTCCCACGGGTGGCCCAGGCAGAACTTGAAGCCCACGGGTTTGCCGCCGGACAGTTCACGCAGTTGCGCGATGAAGTGCATCATTTCGATCGGCGTGGAAAACGCGCTGTGGCGCGACGGCGAAATGCAGTCTTCGCCCATCGGGATGCCACGGGTTTCGGCGATTTCCTGGGTGACTTTGTGCTTGGGCAGAATCCCGCCATGGCCGGGTTTGGCGCCTTGGCTCATTTTGATTTCGATCATCCGCACTTGCGGGTTCTGTGCCTGGGCGGCGAAGCGGTCCGGGTCGAAACGGCCATCGGCGGTGCGGCAGCCGAAGTAGC
>NZ_AKJT01000125.1 GCF_000282195.1 Pseudomonas sp. GM18 | reverse complement strand
GTGCGGCAGCCGAAGTAGCCGCTGCCCAGTTCCCAGGTCAGGTCGCCACCGTTTTCCCGGTGATAGGGGCTGATGCTGCCTTCGCCGGTGTCATGGGCGAAGTTGCCGAGTTTGGCGCCCTGGTTCAACGCGCGAATGGCGTTGGCGCTGAGGGAGCCGAAGCTCATGGCCGAGATGTTGAACACTGACGCCGAGTACGGCTGGGTGCATTGCGGGCCGCCGACCATCACCCGGAAACTGCTTGGGTCGCTCAATGGCGCCGGGCGCATCGAGTGGCCGATGAATTCGAAACCCGACTGATACACGTCGATCAGCGTGCCGAAAGGTTTGTCGGCACTCTCGTTCTTGGCCCGCGAATACACCAGCGAACGCTGGGCCCGGGAGAAGGGCAGGGCATCGCTGTCGGATTCGAGCAGGTACTGGCGGATTTCCGGGCGAATGCCCTCCACCAGATAACGGATATTGCCCAGGATCGGATAGTTGCGGCGCACTGCATGAGGGCTTTGCAACAGGTCGAACAGGCCCACCAGGCTGAGGACGCCGGTGACGGCGGTGATCGGCCAGAGCCAGTCGTATTCCAGGAAGGGCAGGCTGGCGAGGGTGAATATCACACAGACGGCAAAGAAGGCGTAGCGGCTCAGGAGTGACAGGCTCATACGGTTTCCTTGGGTTCGGACTCGGTTGTGTCGTGGATACATCAATCGCTGTAGGAGCGAAGCTTGCTCGCGAAAGCGGTGTGTCGGCCAGCATCAATGTTGAATGTAATGGCCTCTTCGCGAGCAAGCTTCGCTCCTACAGAAAACGTCAGGCATTCTGCGCCTGGAGAAAAATCGAAAACAGCTCGGACTGGGACTTGATCCCCAGCTTGCTGTACATGTGTTTCTTATGGACTTTCACGGTTTCGACAGAGATTTCCAGCTTACGGGCGATTTCTTTACTGGAGCAACCGCTGAGCATCAAACGCCCGACATCCAGCTCACGGGCGGTCAATTGTGCGCCTTTGAGTTGCTGCACCGAGGCTTCCAGCTGAACGCGCCAGTCGACTTGCGGCGGCGTTGGGGCCAGGGCCACGACTTCGTTGATTTCATAGGGTAGACGCTGGCGCAACAGGCCGAGCACCCAAGGCTGGATCAGCGACAGCAGGGCGATTTGCTGATGGCTGAAACGCTGCTTGCTGCCCAACGACAGGCATAGCGTGCGGTCGCCCTCAAGGTGGCAATTGAACTGGATTTCATCGGCCACCACATTCAGACGAAAGTAGCGCTGGTAATACTCGGTCAGCTCGAAGTGCTCCGGCGCGACTTCCGACAGGCGATACAGCCCGGTGCGCGATTGCTCGCGGCAGGCGATGTAGAACGGGTCGAGCAGGTACAACCCGCGCAGGTAATCCTGGAACAGTTGATCGGGGCTGCCGTCCTCGCCGGGGCATTCGGCGAACACTTGCGGGTGTTGATCGGCGCTGAAAAGCAGTGCCACCCAGCTGTCGAAGGGCACGTACTGATCCAGCAACCGTACAAGCTGCGTCCAGAAATTGGGCTTGTCCAGGGCGTCGATCAGTTGCCCAACCGAGCGGTGCCAGGCGATGTCGTCAAGCGTGAGTGTCATGGGTCTACCCCTATCGGGTTACCCCGGCCGCGTAATTCCCCGGTCGGTGGCTTGCTGCGCATACTGGCGCACAGACAACGACCGGGCAATCTTTCTACTTGCCCGGCACCGAGAACAAGGACTACCGATGAAAGTCGAACTCGCCCAATTGGCGGGCCGTGACAACGACACGGCTTACAACCTCGAGCGCGCACTGGCGGCGATTGCTGCCTGTGCGGCCGACACGCAGCTGATCGTGTTTCCCGAAACCCACCTGATGGGCTTCCCTTCCCTCGAAGCACTGGCGCAAACCGCCGAACCGCTGGACGGGCCGACCGTCAGCGCCGTGCAGGCCGCCGCCCGTGAATACAACATTGCCGTGGTGATCGGCATGGCCGAGAACGACCACGGCCGCTTCTACAACACCACGCTGTTGATCACGCCACAAGGCATTGCGCTGAAATATCGCAAGACCCACCTGTGGGCGTCGGATCGTGGGGTGTTTGAGCCGGGTGACCGTTATGCCACGTGCCAGTGGAACGGTGTGCGCGTCGGCCTGCTGATTTGCTACGACATCGAGTTCCCCGAAACCGCCCGCGCACTGGCGCAACTGGGCGCCGAATTACTGATCGTCACCAACGGCAACATGGACCCCTACGGCCCGACCCATCGCACCGCGATCATGGCCCGCGCCCAGGAGAATCAGGCGTTCGCGCTGATGGTCAACCGCGTGGAAGAGGGCGATGGCGGGCTGGTGTTTGCCGGCGGCAGTGCACTGGTGGACCCGTTGGGCACGCTGTTGTTCGAGGCCGGGCGGGAGGAGGGGCAGTTCGCGGTTGAACTGGACCTGAATCAGCTGACGGCGGCGCGGCAGGATTATCGATACCTGGATGACCAGCGGCTGAAATTGCCGGGGGAGATGATCGAGCATCCTTGCGGGCTTCGGGAGTTGCTGATTCCCAGGACCTGAAGATCAAAAGATGACCGATCGTTCCCACGCGCAGCAAAGGAATGCAGCCCAGGACGCTCCGCGTCCCAAGAGCGGACGCAGAGCGTCCATTGAGGCATTCCCACGCAGAGCGTGGGAACGATCAAAAAACAACAACACAACACCCTGAAACTTTCGCCGAACCCGGCTCTGCCATAAATCTAATAATTCGGAGTAGTCGCTCATGGCTCATTTGCAACGGACCCTGTCATTGGGGTCAGTGGTGCTGTTCGGTATCGCTTATATGACACCGATCATTGTCCTCGGCACGTTTGGCATTCTTGCTCAATCCACCGCCGGCATGGTCCCCGCCGCTTACCTCGCGGCGCTGGTGGCAATGTTTTTCACTGCCATGAGTTATGGGCGAATGGCCGCGGCGTTTCCCGTCGCCGGTTCGGCTTACAGCTACGTACGCAAGGCGATCAGCCCGAAACTCGGTTTCATCGCCGGTTGGGCGGTGTTGCTCGATTACCTGTTCCTGCCCATGGCGATCTGGCTGATCGGCGCGGCCTACCTCAACTCCGCCTTCCCGGCGGTACCGCAGTGGGTCTGGGTGCTGACGTTCATCGGCATCACCAGCGCCATCAACATCGTTGGCCTGAAACTGGCCAACGGCATCAATGCCTTGCTGATGCTGGTGCAGTTTCTGGTGTTGATCGCGTTCGTCGCGCTGTGCATTCACTACGTCGGTGGCGATGCAAGCACGCCGCTGTGGTCGATCGGACCGTTCTTCACCGGCGACATGCAGATGCCGCTGATCATGAGCGGTGCGGCCATCGCCTGTTACTCATTCCTGGGTTTTGATGCGGTCAGTACCCTCACCGAAGAAACCCGCGACCCGCGCCGCACCATTCCACGGGCAATCATGTTGATTACCCTGATCGGCGGGCTGATTTTCGTCGGCGTGTCCTACTTCGTGCAGATCGCCCATCCGTCGTTCCAGTTCGACAGCGTCGACTCGGCGGCTTATGAAATCGCTCGCAATATCGGCGGCGACCTGTTCGTGTCGATGTTCCTGATCGGGTTGATTGTCGGTCAGTTCGCTTCGGGTCTGTCAGCCCAGGCCAGCGGTTCGCGGTTGCTGTTCGCCATGGGCCGCGACGGCGTGTTGCCCAAATCGTTCTTCGGCACCTTGCATGAGCGCTTCGGCACACCGGTCAACAGCATTTTGTTGTGTGCCGTGGTCGCGTTGCTCGCGCTGAAACTGGATGTCACCACGTCGACCTCATTCATTAACTTCGGCGCGTTCCTGGCCTTCAGTCTGGTGAACCTGTCGGTGATCTTTCACTACTGGATCGGTGGCGAGCACAAAGGCCTGCGTGAGTGCGTGCTGTTTTTGCTCTTCCCGTTCATTGGCCTGGCGGCGGACGTATGGCTGATGGTCAGCCTTGATCATCTGGCGATTTATCTGGGGCTGAGCTGGCTGGCGATTGGCGTGGTGTACCTCGCGGCACTGACCGGCGGTTTCCGTCGCCAGCCACCGGAGATGGATTTCCAGGAAGCCACTTAAGACATATCAATATCTACGGGGGATATGTCGTCAGGCTGATTGGCGCACCGGCAGTTCGACCCGAAACGTGGTGCCCACGCCGACTTCGCTGCGTACCGAAATATCGCCCCGGTGTTTTTTCACGATGCCATAGGACAGGGACAACCCGAGCCCTGTCCCTTGGCCCACCGGTTTGGTGGTGTAGAACGGGTCGAATATTTTTTGCAGGCATTCCGGTTCTATGCCTGATCCGGTGTCCGCGACTTCGATCGACACCGTTTCACCTTCCAGCCCGGTACGCAGGGTGATGGTGCCCCGTTCCGGCCCCATGGCCTGAGATGCGTTGACGATCAGGTTCATGATCACCTGATTGATCTGCGACGGCAGACATTCGATGTCAGGTAGCGTTTGATACTCCTTCACCACATCGGCCTTGTACTTGAGTTCATTGGCGACGATGTTCAGCGTCGACTCGATGCCCTGCTGCAGGTTGGCCCACTGCCATTCCTGATTGGAGTCGACGCGGGAGAAGTCCTTCAGGTCTTTGACGATTTGCCCGACCCGGTTGATGCCGTCCTTGGATTCCTTGATCAGCAGCGGAATGTCTTCGCGCAGAAACTCCAGCTCGACCTTTTCACGTAGCTGACCGAGACGTTCGAGGACGTCGCTTGAGGTAACGGCAGCCTCCGCTTCCCGATAGGCATCGAGCATGGCCTGCAGTTGTTTGAAGTAGCCATCGAGGGCGCCGAGGTTGGAGGAAATGAAGCCGATGGGGTTATTGATTTCATGGGCGACGCCCGCCGCCAGTTGCCCCAGCGAGGCGAGTTTTTCCGACTGCACCAGTTGGCTTTCCAGTTGTTTGCGCTCGTCGATTTCCCGCTGCAACGCTTCGCTGGCCTGCTTGAACTGGGTCGTGCGCTGATCCACCAGCTGCTCCAGATGGCTCATCTGGGTAGACGCCCGTTCGGTCATGTCCCATTTGGTGAGCAGGGTGTTGGCCATCTGCTGGACTTCAATGTTGTCGAACGGCTTTTTCAGAATCAGCAGGCGGTCGTGGGCGTGCAGGCGTTCCAGCAGTTCATCCCACGAATAGTCGGAATAGGCGGTACACACCACCACTTGCAGGTTCGGGTCTTCTTGCCATAGGTGTTCAATCGTTTGCGCACCGTCCCAGCCCTCGGGCATGCGCATGTCGACGAAGGCCAGGGCGTAGGGGCGGTTTTCCTGTAAGGCCTGGACGAGTTTGCCCAGGCCCTCCTGACCGCCATAGGCCGAATCCAGCTCGAACAGAAGCTGGGTGGGTTTCACTTCGCTGCCAAACAGCGCGGCCTCCATTTCGTCCAGTTCTGCATGTTTGGCCGAGGTCGGGGTGAGGATCTTGCGAAAGTCATCATGGATGGACGGCGTATCGTCGATCAGCAGAATGCGGCGGTTCGAAAGGTCGCTCATGCTTCCTCCATGACGGGGTTCAGCGGGATCTGCAAGGTGAAGAGGGCGCCCTTGCCCGGCCCGTCACTGTGGGCGGTGAGATGGCCGTTCATTTCGATCGCGGCCAGCGCGCAGCTGTGCAGGCCGAAGCCGTGGCCTTCCTTGCGGGTGGTGAAACCGTGGGCAAAGATCCGCGTCATGTTTTCCGGTGCAATGCCTTCGCCGTCATCCTTGACGCTGATTTGCAGGATCGTGTCCTCGACGACTTTTACCCCGAGGGTGATGTGCCGCGCTCGGTTGCTGAGGTCGGACATGGCGTATTTGGCGTTGCTGATCAGGTTGATCAGGATCAGCAACAAGCGGTGCTTGTCGCCCATCACTTGCGGTACGTCGCCGTACTCCTTGACCACCGTGACGTGATGTCGGGTCAAGGCGCCTGCGTTCATGCGCAGGGCGTCCTCAAGCAGTTCGCTGATGTACAGCGGTTCCACCAGGTTGTTGGCCCCCGCGTAGGACTGCTGGGTAGCGACGATGTCTTTGATGTGATCGACGCTTTTGCTCAGTTGTGCGAGTTCCTCGGTCATGCCTTGCTGTTCGAGGGCAATGGCTTCCACCAGCTGATTCAAATAGCCGGGCAGCAGTTTTCCTTTCTCGTTCTGGGTCAGAAAGGTGCCCAGGTCGCTTTGATGTTCATTGATCAGCTGCATTGCCTTGCCCAGCCCCTGGGCCTTGCTGCTACGCAGACGGCGGGTGACCAGGTCGGCCGAGATGTTCACGCTGTTGAGCACGTTGCCAACGTTGTGCAGCACGTTGGTGGCGATTTCGGCCATGCCGGCCTGACGCGCGGTGTCGAGCAATTCGCTCTGGGTATCCTTGAGTTCGCGGGTGCGCTCTTCGACCCGTTGTTCGAGGACTTCGTTGGCGGTTTGCAGTTCCTTGTTGACCCGATGGATCTCCCCGAAGCTGCGCATCAGGCGAATCGCCAGGTACACCAGCACCAGTACCAGCAGCGTCGAAAATACCAGCATGTAGAAGTGGTAGCGCTGGTCGATGGCATCGGTTTGCTGCTGGTCCTTGTTCAGCAAGCCGGTAATGTCGTCCAGCCGTTCGGCCACCGCAATGGCTTCGATGTTTTCCAGTAACCGATTGACCACCGGTTGTTCACGCAGGATCAGCGCGATGTGGTTGCTCAAAATATCGATCGGGCCGTGGAGCTGCTCCGGTAATCGCTGCTTGTTCACCCCCAGTTTGTTCAGCCCCAGCAGAATATCCGCCGCTCTATCGTCGGAGGTGACCTGGGCGAACTCCAGGCTGCTGAGCAGCAAATCGTAGGTGTCGGTGGCAATGTTCTGCAGTTGCAGTTTGTCTTCATCGGGCAGTTGGGTAAGCGGTTGCTGAATGTCGTCTTCGGCAGTGGGCAGGAACGCCAGTGAGTTGCGCAGCACCGCGTTGTGGGATTTGAACTGCTCCACCAACCGGGTTTTTTCCTGGATGGCGGAAAGGTATGCGTCATGACTGGCACGCCAGGTCGGCGAGTCGTTGCGGCCGTGATTGGACTCCATACTCTCGAACCGCTGCCACAGGCGCGTCATCTCGCTCAGCGGTGCCACCAGCGGATCGTAGTTGTGACTGATGGCGATCCTGGACTTGAGAATCTCGGTTTCCCATTGCGCGTTCAACTGTTTGATCCGGCCGATCAAATCCCGGGACTCGGCGTAGGTCGACGTCTCCTGCGAGTTGGACTTGAGGTACAGGAACAACAGCGTCGAGGCCAGCAGCACGGCCACGGCACCGAGCAGCGCCAGGTTGCGACGGTGGTACGTTTTCATAACGGTTTTCCTCCCCACTCGCCGGTCAGGGTCTTGAGGAATTTGATGATCAGGTCTTTGTCCTTGTCGGAGGGCACGCGACCGAGCTGGAACTTGAACATCACGTCTACCGCCTCTTCGAGGGTTTTAGCCGAGCCGTCGTGAAAGTACGGCGCGGTCACGGCAACATTGCGCAGGCTCGGCACCTTGAACACGTTGCGGTCCTCTTCAGCCTTGGTGACCAGATAGCGGCCCAGATCGGCTTCGGTGGGGTTACCTCGAGCCTGAAAGTAATCGCCCATGACCCCGAATTTCTGGAACATGTTGCCGCCGATGTTCACCCCCTGATGGCAGGCAATGCAGCCGTAGTCCTTGAAGCGTTGGTAACCGTACTTCTCGTCAATGGTGAGAATCTCGGTATTGCCTGACAGGTATTGGTCGAAACGCGAGTTGGCGCTGATCAGCGTGCGCTCATAGGTGGCCAGGGCACTTTGCACATTGATCATGGTGACGCCGTCCGGGTAGGCCTTGGTGAAAGCGCTTTTGTAATCCGGGTCGGCGGACAGCAACTGGACGACATGCTCCCAATGACTGCCCATTTCACTGGGGCTCTGCACCACTTCGTGGGCTTGGGTTTCCAGAGAGTCGGCGCGGCCATTCCAGAATTGCCGGAAGTTCAGGCTCGCGTTGAACACGCTCGGGGTATTGATCGTCAAGGGATCGCCCTTGAAGCCAGTGGACAACGCCTTATCGTCGGCACCGCCGATTTCCAGACGATGGCAACTGGCGCAGGACAGGCTGTTGTTGACCGACAGCCGTGGTTCATTGAACAACCGGCGACCGAGTTCGACTTGCAAGGGATTCTGCTCGGGCACCGCGGGCAAGGGTTTGAGCGGTTCGTCCAGCGGTGCGCCACTGGCTATCAGATAACAGCCGAGTAGAGGCGCAAGGAGCAAGTAGCAGAAGGAGCGCGACATCTTATGATTCCTTGGCACAGAGCCTGTGTGTCGTTGCACAACGTTCAGGAGGTGGGCTTTACGGATGTCAGGTATTGCACGAAGGCGTCCGGCTCCACGGCTTTGCTGAAGTAGTAACCCTGGCCTTCCTCGCAATGGAGCGCCTTGAGAAAATTCAGTTGTTCGAGGGTTTCCACCCCTTCGGCAATGACCGTCAGATTGAGGCTTTTGCCCAGGCTGATGATGGCGCCGACCAGGGCCGCGTCGTTGCTGTCACGGCCCAGGCCACGAATGAACGACTGGTCGATTTTCAGTACATCGATGGGAAACCGTTGCAAGTAACTCAGGCTGGAATAGCCGGTGCCGAAGTCATCGATGGCCAGCCGAACTCCCAACGCCTTGAGCCGATTCAGCGCGACCATCGTGGCATCGACGTTCTGCATCAATACGCCTTCGGTGATTTCCAGCTCCAGCAAGGCGGGGTCCATACCGGTTTGCTGGAGTATCTGTTCGATGCCTTCGACAAAATCCCGCTGGCGGAAATCGATGGCCGACACGTTCACCGACATGCACAGATCCGGCAGGCCATTCGCCTGCCAGGTACGGGCTTGTCGACAGGCCTGGGCCAGCACCCATTTGCTCAACGGCACGATCAAGCCGCTGTCTTCGGCCACACCGATGAAGTCTGTCGGGTAGATCCAGCCTTGCCCCGGTTTTTGCCAGCGGATCAACGCCTCGGCGCCGACCACCTTGCCGCTGCCCAGGTCGAGTTTCGGTTGGTAGTGCAGGACAAACTCGTTCCGCTCCAGCGCCAGGCGAATCCCCGACTCGATGGTTTGCTGTTCCCGGGCGCGCTGGTTCATCTCATCGATGAAAAAGCTGAAATCGTTGGGGCCGCTTTCCTTGACGTTACGCATCGCGGTTTCGGCTTTCTTGATCAGTGCGATGGCATCGAAACCGTCATCGGGATAGATGCTGATGCCCAGGCTGGCCGTCACGCTCAGGTCGTGTCCGGCGACGTGCTGGGGCGCACGTATGGCGTTCAACAGTTTTTCGGCGATGCCCTTGGTCTGTTGTGGGTGGTGGATGTCGGCCAGGATTACTACAAATTCGTCGGAGCCGTAGCGAAACACCGAGTCGGAGGCGCGCACGCAGGCCACCAGGCTTTGCCCGACACGCTTGAGCATCTCGTCACCGGTCGGGTGACCCAACGCATTGTTGATGCGCTTGAAGCGGTCGAGCCCCAGAAACATCACCGCCAGTTGTTTGTCATGACGTCTGGACAAAGCCAGGGACTGGTTCAGCCGGTCACCCAGCAAGGTGCTGTTGGGCAGCTCGGTCAACACGTCGTACTGCAATAGATGAGACACCTTGAGCAGTTCGTGGACCCGGGCTTCGATGGTTTTCTCCAGACTCAGCATTTTTATCGCCGCGTCCTGCGCCATCTGCCACTTCCAGGTCAGGGCGCTGGCCATCTGGCGTATTTCCAGACTGTCGAAGGGTTTTTTCAACACCAGCAACTGATCGCCGAATTCCAGCCGTTCGGCCATGGCTTCCCAGGTGTAATCGGAGAAAGCCGTGCACAGCGCGATTTGCAGATGAGGGTCGACCTTCCAGAGCCGTTCGATGGTTTCCAGGCCATCCCAGCCCGGGGGCATGCGCATGTCGGTAAACGCCATGGCGTAAGGGCGACCTTCTGCCTGGGCCCGCTTGACCAGTTTGAGTGCTTCCTGGCCTTGATAGGCGGAGTCGAGCTGGAAGACCTGCCGAGTCGTTTGCGGGGTGTCGAACAGCGCGGCTTCAGTGCCGGCGAGGGTTAGTTCATCGTCGGTATCGGCGCCCAGGATCTTGCGAAAGTCCTCATGGATCGAGGGCGTGTCGTCGATGATCAGAATGCGCCGGTTGGCCTGGATGAACGGAGTTTTCATTCCTTGTCCTCCGTGGCACGTTGCGAATCGCCCGGCCTTGCTCCGGGATTGTGATTCGCGTGCACGATGCTTCCGGCCTTCAACAGTTCAGCGGCCTGCTGGCTGCTGACCGCTTTGCTGAAGTAGTAGCCCTGGGCGTTCATCGGTGAGCCGGTGGCCATCAGCGAAGTGCGTTGCTCCTGGGTTTCGACACCTTCGGCGATGATGCCGATCCCGACCTCGCGGGCGAAATTGATAATGGCTCGCAAGGTGGTGGCACTGGCCGCGTCGTGGGCGGCGGCGTCGATGAACGCCTGAGCGAGTTTCAGATGATTGACCTGGTAAGTCTTGAGGTAGTCGAACGAAGAGTATTCGGTGCCGAAGTCATCGATGGCGATCTTCACGCCCAGCTCATGCAGGCGCGGCAGGATATCGTTGTGCGTCCACTTGGTCTGGGCCAGGGTCGCTTCGGTGACGTCGAAACGCAGGTCCCACGGGCACAGATCCCAGCGGGCGGTGGTACGCAACACGTCATAGATCAGTTCGGGACCACTCTTGAGCTGGGCCAGGGACAGTTTTATCGCCACCACCGGTGGTGCCATGCCTTCGTCACGCCACTGGCGCATTTGCCTACAGGCGCGCTCCAGCACCCAGTGACCGAGGGCGATGATGATGCCGGTCTTTTCCGCCGCGGGCAGAAATGCCGGGGCTTCCAGTAAACCGCGTATGGGGTGATTCCAGCTGACCTGCGCTTCCATGCCGAGGATCCTGCCACTGCTCAGGTCTACTTCCGGCCAGTAACGCAGCTCGAGTTCGTCGCGTTCGATGGCGGTTTTCAAGTCGTTGGCGATGGTCATGCGCTCGACCACTTCCTGATTGATTTCCTCGGAGTGGAAGTGGTACTGGTTGCGGCCCTTTTCCTTGGAGCGATAGAGCGCCATGTCGGCCTGGGTCAACAGGCTGTCGGCGCTGAGGCTGACCTGGGTGTAGCTGCTGATGCCGATGCTGACCGAGACCCGCACAGCATTGCCGGCCAGGGAGTAGGGCAGCACCAGCGCGTCGCGCACCTTGGCGGCCAGGGCCGCTGATTGGGTCGGATCGCCGACGTCCAGTTGCAGGATCGCGAACTCGTCGCCCCCCAGCCGGGCGACCACGTCGTTTTCCCGCACGCAGGTTTTGATCCGTCGAGCGACCTCCTGTAACAACAGGTCGCCCACCGGGTGGCCCAGGGTGTCGTTGATGCGTTTGAAGTGATCCAGGTCCAGGTAAAACATGGCGAACGGGGTGGCCCCTCGCCGGGCGGCGGCGAACGCCTGATGCAGGCGCTCGATCAGCGTCGCGCGGTTGGCCAGCCCGGTCAGCCCGTCGGTGCGGGCCAGCAGGGCGATCTTTTCCTCGGCCAGTTTGCGTTCGGTGATGTCGATGATGATGCCTTCGACTTCCAGCAAGCGACCTTCATCGTCGCGCACCGGGATGTAGCGGTTTTCGACCCAGCGCCAGTCACCGTCGCCGGTGCGCATCCGGAACTCGATGGATGCGCCGGCTGCATGGCGGTCCAGCACTCGTGCCATGGCCGTGTCGACTTTCTCTTGATCGTCGGGATGGATCAGCTCCTGAGCCCAGTTGGACGAAGCCACCAGGGCCGCCGCGATGTGGCCGTATTTGGTGATGTTGTGGGAGATATACATCAACGGAAACGACGGTTCGCCCCGCAACCGATACAGAATGGTCGGGCTGTTCTGCACAATGATGTTGGCGTCGGACAGCTCCCGGGTTCGCTCCTCGACCGCTTGCTCCAGCAGGGACATCTTCAGCGCCGCGTCTTCGGTCATTTGCCATTTGGCGGTCAATGCACTGGCCATCTGGCGGATTTCGATGGCATCGAAGGGTTTTTTCAGGATCAGCAGGCGATCGCCCAGTTCCAGGCGCTCGTCGATGTCTTCCCAGGAATAGTCGGAATACGCGGTGCAGAGCGCCACTTGCAGCTTGGGATCGACCTGCCACAGGCGTTCGATGGTTTCCAGGCCGTCCCAGCCCGGCGGCATGCGCATGTCGATGAAGGCCATCGCGTAGGGCGAGTCATTCGCCAGTGCGGTCTCGACCTTGTCCAGCGCTTCACGGCCCTGAAACGCGGATTCAATGACAAAACCTTGCGACGATACCGTCACGGAGGTGCCGAACAGGGCGTTTTCAGCGCTGGCCAGACTGTCGTCTTCGATCGATGACGGACTGAGAATCTTGGCGAAATCCTCATGGATCGACGCGGTGTCGTCGACGATGAGAATCCGACGATTAGTCCGCGCAAGCAGCGTATTCACTGACATGCGCCTGTACCAACAGCAGTTTGGTGCGATGAGCTCATAGAGGGTATCCCTTCCCTGATCGCTGGACGGAGCGGGCATCGTTTTGGATCCGAGTGACCTGAGCATAGTCGGCCGCTCCGATATTCGCCCGGTTGACTGAAACGAATCATTTGCGGAGTCAGTCTGAAAATCATCTAGCCTGTAGCTCAGGCTCGGGAAAGTCAGAGGATGTTCTTCCGCGCCTGACATAAAGAGGCTGGTTTCACTTGAGGTATCGCCATGGAAGAGCAGCTCCCCACGACTGTGACCGATAAACCCACGTTACTGCTGGTCGACGATGAGGAGTCGATTCTCAACAGCCTGCGCCGCCTGCTACGCAGCCAGCCCTACGAGGTGCTGCTGGCCACCAGCGGTGCCCAGGCCCTGGAAATCATGGCGCAGCGGCCGATCGATCTGGTGATGAGTGACGCGCGCATGCCCAATATGGACGGCGCCACGCTGCTGGCCCACGTCCATCAGCGCTACCCCGACACCACCCGGATCATGCTGACCGGTTATGCCGACCCCTCGGCCATTATCAAAGCCATCAATGAAGGGCAGATCCATCGTTACATCAGCAAGCCCTGGCACGACGAGGAAATGCTGCTGACGTTGCGACAATCGCTGGCCTATCAGTATTCCGAGCGTGAGCGGTTGCGTCTGGTGCAGGAAACGTGGGACCAGAACGAGAAACTGAAGCTGCTCAACACCACCCTGGAAAAACACGTCGCGGCCCGCACCAGTGAGCTGCAACAGACGGCTGACATGCTGGACCTGGCTTACGAAGAGCTCAAGCGCAGCTATGTCACCGGCACGGAAGTGTTTTCGTTGCTGGCCAACCTGCGCCTGCCACCCGCCAAGCAGACCAACCGGCAGATCATCGAACTGGTGCGGGTGTACTGCAAACTCCATCGCCTGGACGAAGCCACCAGCCGTGACCTGACCATGGCGGCGGCGCTCTACAACATCGGTAAGTTGAGCTGGACCGACAGCATGATGAGCACGCCTTCGGATCTGCTGCATCACAATGACCGCGAGCGCTATCGGGGGTATCCGAAGCAGAGTGAGTCGCTGCTGATGACGCTCGACCCGATGAAGGATGCCGCGCGGCTGATCCTGCACCATCAGGAGCGTTGGGACGGCAGCGGTTTTCCCGATCGGCTCAAGGGCGAGGCCATTCCGCTCGGTTCACGGTTACTGAAGCTGGCGGTGGATTTCATCGAGTTGCAGCGCGGGCTGATCCTTGAGCGACAGATGAACAGCGATGAAGCCCTGGTGTATATCCGCCAGTACGCCGGTCGGCTCTATGACCCGGAACTGGTGGAGGATTTCATTCGGGTCTGCGCCGCTTACCTGAGCGATGTGACGCTGTCCGACCCGACGGTCAAGGTGCTGACCACCCGGGACTTGGCGGCGGGCATGATCCTGGCGCGCAACCTCAATGCCGACAACGGCATGCTGCTGCTCAATGCCGGCAAGGTGTTGAACGGGCCGCTGGTGGAAAAACTGATCGCGTTCGAGGCAATGGAAGGTGCCAAGTACAGCATTTTTGTGAAAGTGCCGGAGGAAGTGGCGATTCTCGAGACGAGTTGAGTCTGTAGGCCGCGACGCATTCTTTGTAGCAGCTGCCGAAGGCTGCGTTCGACTGCGCAGCAGTCGTCAAACCGGTGATTGCGGTGGGTCAGGCAGACCGCGTCAGCCGGACTCACGACTGCTACGCAGCCGAACGCAGCCTCGCAGGCTCGACAGCTGCTACGGATCGCATTACGGCTTAAGTGAACAGCATTGCGCTCCTACAGGGAGGGCTGCGGAGATTTTTTTCGGCGTGACGAAAAGCCAGCCCTCATGTGATCCTTGCGCCTTTTACCCAAGGCCAATCCTGATCCATGACACTTTCATCCGACGCTTCGCCCCGCATCATCCGCATTGCCGCTGCCCTGCTGATCGGCCCCGACGGTCGCACCCTGCTGGTGCGCAAGCGCGGCACCCAGGCGTTCATGCAGCCGGGGGGCAAGATCGAGGCCCATGAGCAACCGCTCCACGCCCTCGCACGTGAGCTGGAAGAGGAACTGGGACTGGTCATCGATCCGGCGCACGCCACCTACCTGGGGCCATTCTCGGCACCGGCCGCCAACGAGCCGGGCTTTGTCGTACAGGCCGAACTGTTTCAGCTGACCATCGATTCGCATGTTTGCCCGGCGGCGGAAATCGAAGAGGTGCGCTGGATCGACCCGGCCACCGACGGCGATCTCACCCTGGCGCCATTGACACGGGACCTGATCTTGCCGTTTTATCGAGCTTCGCTGATCGAAACCGCCTGATCACCCAGGCCCTCTGACTTCAAGGACAGGATGCCCATGATTCCGCTTCAAGACTTGCTGATTTTTGCCGCCGCGGCGTTGCTGATGGTACTCACGCCCGGGCCGAACATGATCTACCTGATCTCCCGTTCCATCTGCCAGGGACGCAAGGCCGGGGTGACGTCATTGCTGGGGGTGGTCGCGGGATTTCTAGTGCACCTGTTCGCTGCCGCCGCGGGTTTGACCGCGGTGTTCATGGCCGTGCCGGTGGCCTACGAGGTGCTGAAGTGGGCCGGTGCGTTGTACCTGCTGTGGTTGGCCTGGCAGGCGGTCAAGCCCGGTGCGCGTTCGCCGTTCGAGGCGCAGCAGTTGCCGGCGGACTCGTCACGCAAATTGATCACGATGGGCTTTCTGACCAGTGCATTGAACCCGAAAATTGCGGTGTTTTACCTGTCGGTGTTTCCGCAGTTCATTTCCCCTGAGCACGGTTCGGTGTTCAGCCAGAGCATCATCCTCGGCCTGACCCAGATCAGCGTGAGTTTCAGCGTCAACTTGCTGATCGCGCTGTTCGCCGCAGGCATCGCGTCCTGGTTCGTCAACAACCCGAACTGGCTGGCGATGCAGCGTTACTTCATGGGCTTCGTATTGTCCGGGCTGGCGGTGCGCTTGATGTTTGAGCAGCGGCGAGTGGCCTGAACATGTGGATTCAGCGGCTTGATGCCAGTCATGCCCTGGATTATCGGGCGCTGATGCTCGAAGCCTACGACTCGCATCCCCAGGCGTTCACCTCCAGCGTGCGCGAGCGCGCCGCGATGCCGCTGGGGTGGTGGGAATCGCGCCTGACCAGCAAGCTGGACCGGGTGCTCGGGGCGTTCGAGGAAGGGAAACTGGCAGGCATCGTCGGCCTGGCTTTCGAGTCTCGGGAAAAGGCCCGGCACAAGGCAACGCTGTTTGGCATGTACGTGACCGGCAAGGTGCGCCAGCGTGGGCTCGGTTATCAACTGGTACAGGCCGTGTTGGCTGAAGCGCAGGCCCATGAGGGCCTGAGGCTGATCCAGCTGACCGTCACCGCCGGCAACGAAGCGGCCTTCAGGCTGTATCAGCGCTGCGGCTTCGTGCAGTTTGGCCTGGAACCGTTGGCGGTGCGGGTCGGCGAAGACTACTTCGACAAGATCCACATGTGGCGCGAGATCACCGCTGAGCCTTGATCATTCCCACGCTCTGCGTGGGAATGCAGCCCGGGGCGCTCCGCGTCCCTTCCAGAGCCGAACGCAGAGCGTCCGTTGTGGTATTCCCACGCGGGAGCGTGGGAACGATCAATCGATCTATCGAACGGCACTAACCCCATCCAGCGTCGAAAACGACGTGTCCTTGGCCGTCAGCAAAAAGTCGCGCATGTACGGCGCATCCAGCATGTCGGCGCGAATCCCGGCATACAACGTCGCAAACAAGCCTTTCTCGCCCAGTCGCTTGGCCTTCACATAACCCCGTGAACTGTACTCGTGCAGCGCCCAATGGGGCATGCCGCAGACGCCGCGACCGCTGGCCACCAGTTGCATCATCATCACCGTCAGTTCCGAGGTGCGGACCTGCGCCGGTTCGATGTCGGCCGGCTCGAGGAAGCGGGTGAAGATGTCCAGCCGATCACGTTCCACCGGGTAGGTGATCAAGGTTTCCGTGAGCAGGTCTTCGGGCACGATGTACGGCTTGTTCGTCAGGCGGTGCTGGTTCGCCACCGCGAGCATGGCTTCGTAGGTGAACAACGGTACGTAAGTGATGCCGACCAGTTCCAGCGGATCGGAGGTCACCACCAGGTCCAGGTCGCCTCGGGCCAGCGCCGGTAGCGGGGCGAAGGAGAAACCCGAGGCCAGGTCCAGCTCGACTTCCGGCCAGGCATCGCGGAACTGGTCGATGGTCGGCATCAGCCACTGAAAGCAACTGTGGCACTCGATCGCCATGTGCAAACGCCCCGCAGTGCCACCGGCCAACCGTGCAATGTCACGCTCGGCACTGCGCAGCAACGGTAGGGTGGCATCGGCCAGTTGCAGCAGGCGCAAGCCGGCACTGGTGAAGCGCACCGGTTTGGTCTTGCGCACGAACAGCGGCATGCCCATGCGTTCTTCCAGCTCCTTGAACTGGTGGGACAGCGCCGACTGGGTCAGGTGCAGGCGATCGGCCGCATCCACCAGGCTGTCAGCTTCGCGCAGGGCGTGCAGGGTTTTCAGGTGACGAATTTCAAGCACCGGGGGCTCCATGAGGAAAACTTGTGATCAACACGAAAAGGTTGAGTTTGTCTCATGTTGGGTGGGCTGTCGACAATAGCACCATGTTTTATAGCATCTTCTATTAGAGAGAACTCTCACCATGGCATTGGCCCACACCCTTGGTTTCCCGCGCATCGGCGCTGACCGCGAACTGAAAAAAGCCCTCGAAGCCTACTGGAAGGGCGACCTCGACCAGGACGCATTGAAAAGCGTCGGCCGCCAGTTGCGCGCCACCCACTGGCAATTGCAGAAAGACGCCGGCATCGACCTGTTGCCCGTGGGCGACTTCGCCTGGTATGACCAGGTGCTGACTCACTCGCTGACCTTCGGTGTGATCCCCGGGCGTTTCGACAGCGTCAAGGATGAACGTGGCCTGCCGACCCTCGACACCCTGTTCGCCATGGCTCGTGGTGCCACCGCGACCTGCTGCGGCGGCGAACATGCCAAGGCGCAATACGCCCAGGAACTGACCAAGTGGTTCGACACCAACTACCACTACCTGGTCCCGGAATTCAGCGCTGACCAACAGTTCAAACTGAGCTGGGAACAGTTGTTCGATGAAGTCGAAGAAGCCAAGGCCCACGGCCACAACGTCAAACCGGTGATCATCGGCCCGCTGACTTACCTGTGGCTGGGCAAGGCCAAAGGCAACGACTTCGACAAACTCGACCTGCTGGAACGCCTGCTGCCAATCTACGGTGAAATCCTCGGCCGCCTCGCCGCCCAAGGCGTGGAGTGGGTGCAGATCGATGAGCCGATCCTGACCCTCGACCTGCCACAGGCCTGGAAAAACGCCTTCGAGCGCGCTTACCACATCCTTCAATACTCGCCGCTGAAAAAACTCGTGGCCACCTACTTCAGTGGCCTGGAAGACAACCTCGGGCTGGCCGTCGGGCTGCCGGTGCAAGGCTTGCACATCGATGCGGTGCGTTCGCCGGATCAGCTTGGCCAGGTTTTGGATCGTCTACCGACTTACAAGATTCTGTCGGTGGGCCTGGTCAATGGCCGCAACGTCTGGCGCTGTGAACTGGAACAAGCCCTGGCCCAGCTGCAATTTGCCCAGGAACGCTTTGGCGATAACTTGTGGGTCAGCAGTTCCTGTTCGCTGCTGCACAGCCCGGTGGACCTGGAGCGTGAAGACAAACTCGATCCTGAACTGAAAAGCTGGCTGGCGTTTGCCGTGCAGAAGTGCGGTGAAATTGCCGTGCTGCGCGATGCCCTGAACGATCCGCAAGCGCCGAAGGTGCAAGCTGCCCTGGCTGAAAGCCGCGCCATTCAGGCCGGCCGCGCCCAATCGCCACGCATCCACAAAGCGCAGGTTCAGGCCCGCGTCAACGCCATCGGCGCGGCGGACAGCCAACGCCACTCGCCGTTTGTCAAACGCATCGAGCAGCAGCGTGCGCGGTTGAAACTGCCGGCGTTCCCGACCACCACCATCGGCTCGTTCCCGCAAACCGGCTCGATCCGTCTGGCTCGCCAGGCCTTCAAGCAAGGCAAGCTGTCGGCCAACGATTACACCGATGCCATGCACAGCGAAATCCGCCATGCCGTGCAAGTCCAGGAACGCCTGGGGCTGGACGTGCTGGTGCACGGTGAAGCCGAACGCAACGACATGGTCGAATACTTCGCCGAGCAACTGGACGGCTACCTCTTCACCCGCTTCGGCTGGGTCCAGAGCTACGGTTCGCGCTGCGTCAAACCGGCGATCATCTACGGCGACCTGAGCCGCCCAAACGCCATGACCGTCGACTGGATCACCTATGCCCAGAGCCTGACCGACAAGGTCATGAAAGGTATGCTCACCGGCCCCGTGACCATGCTGATGTGGTCGTTCCCTCGCGAAGACGTCTCGCGCAAAGTCCAGGCGCAGCAGTTGGCGTTGGCCCTGCGTGATGAAGTGGTCGACCTGGAAGCTGCCGGCATCAAGATCGTGCAGATTGACGAGGCCGCGTTCCGCGAAGGCCTGCCGCTACGCCGGGCGCAATGGCAGGAATACCTCGACTGGGCGGTGGAAGCGTTCCGCCTGAGTGCATCGGGCGTGCGCGACGAAACCCAGATCCATACCCACATGTGCTACAGCGAATTCAACGATGTGATCGAGTCCATCGCGGCGATGGATGCCGACGTGATCACCATCGAAACCTCGCGCTCGGACATGGAACTGCTGGAGGCTTTCGAAGCCTTCGACTACCCGAATGACATCGGCCCGGGCGTCTACGACATCCACTCGCCACGGGTACCGGACACGGCCGAAATGGTCAAGTTGATGAGCAAAGCCGTTAAACGCATTCCGGCGGAGCGGTTGTGGGTGAACCCGGATTGCGGGCTGAAGACCCGGGCGTGGCCGGAGACTGAGGCGGCGTTGGTGAATATGGTGGCGGCGGCTCGGCAGTTGCGCAGTCAACCGGCTTGATGCACGTTCGAAAGGAGCGTTAATGCCGCTCAGTCGAGCACAATCCATTTGGGAGCAAGCTTGTGTGGCGAGAGAGCTTGCTCTCGCTTGGAAAGTTGTCGGTGGCGGTACATAGTTATTGCATCGGACAGACGTGATGATGTGAGCGAGCAAGCCCTGTGGGAGCGGCTGTTCGCAACTCAGCTATCATTGAATCTGTCCTGTTTGTGCCCTTTCAACCCGATGTGCCATTGGTGAGTTGTCGTACTTCGATCAAGGCAATACTGGTGTCATTGCCATCGGGTGTGCCCTGAAAGTTACGGATGTAAAACGTTCCTGTGTTGGTTGTGGCGGTGAAGTCTCCAGACATCGCATAGGCGACGCTGTTCCTGGGTGGAGTGAAGGGCGCCGAGTCCATATAGCCAAAGACGAACAGGTTGAATATTGGCTGGTGGCGCCCGGCAGAACCGGTAATGTTTCTGACATGAGCAGTGAAGCGGTAGCTGGCTCCTATTTTCAAGGGCAATTCCTTGTACAGCATGATGCCGGAATGGATGGCTCCGCCAGGCGTCCAGTTATCCCAGGAATTGCCCGTTCCATAACGCCCATAGCCCCCGTATCGACCTCCCGTTTCAGTCGCGAGCCAACCGTTCAAATCCAGTGCGCCCAGTCCCAAATCTCCCAGATCGGCCGCGACGGTGACTGTCCAGGTGTTGGAAACCTGTTGGCCGTCCGGTGTTTTTGCGGTCAGAGTGTGTCGGCCGAATCCGACGTTGACTTCCTTGGTCCAGATCCCGTTGTCGTCGACGATGACAGTCGTCACTTCGGTTGCGCCATTAAACAAGTGCACCACGCTTTTCGGCGTTGCCGTACCAATGACCAGGGGCGTGGGGTCGTCACAGGTTCCCCCATTGACTACCTGTCCGACAATTGGCGGTTGATTGTCGATCAGTTGGGTAATACTCGGCCTGGCCAGCATTTCGGTTTTGATCGTCAGTTCAAGCATCGGGAAAAACGTATCAACGCCGCCCTGGTCATTAAAGTCGGCGATCGATAGGCCAAACACCTGCGTACCGTCCTTGTACCGTTTCAACTGTTCCCGGCTGATAGTGCCGCTCAAGCCATCCCTTACATGGTTGGCGGAAATCTTCCCTTCGAAGAGCATGATGACGTGCTGGGCATCGTTGCCGCTGAGTGCCACCCGCAAGGAAGTGCCTGCGGCGATGAACAAATAGGGTGGCAGTGTCCAGTGTGCATCGCCGGTAAACGTGTTGAGGTTGAGCACTTTGTTATCCGACACTTCCTTGATGCTTAAACGTGGGTAATTAATATCTTCGTTGGTTACGGGCAAGACTTTGTAGCGTCTGACGGCGGAAGGTTGATCCGGTTTGCCGACTTCGGTGGCGGTGCAACCGAACTTGACGTAGTTGCCCATGTTGGCGGGGATGCAGGTGGGCGGCAGATCAAAATGTAATTCGCCACTGCTGTTGCCCGACTGCGAACCGACCACAGGGCTGCCAAGCCCTGGACGTCCCCTGACCGTCAGGGTGTAACGTTTTCTCGAGCTCATCGCCGGGTCGGTGACGCGCACGGTTGCGGCGTAGCGGGTATTCAGGGGTTGAATGAGGTTGCCCGGCGACTCCTGAATCAGCGTCGGTGCCGGCAACTCGGCTGCGGCGCCAATGGTGATTTGCAGCATCTCTGACTGCACCACGGCCTTGCCGGGATTTTCGATCTTGTAGAGCACTGTCAGCGGGCTGCTCTCGTACCGGTCGATGTAGTCGTTGTTCACGGTGAAGATAACGGGCTGTGTGGCATCGACGATGACTTGGCGGAAAATGAAGAGATGGGCAACGCCATCAGTGCCGGTGACCTGCCAGTACAACTCCACCGTTGCACCGTTGACCAACGGCCAGTATTTGGGGATTCGCACATGTGCCGGTGAGGTGTCGGCGGGCAGTTCCTCGTCCTTTTGCTCGTCGATGGTCGGGGCCGGGGCGGGCAGGACGAGGCCACTGAGGGTGACGGTGTAGGATTTGGAGTGACGGATGTCCCCGGCCCTTTGTCGTGTATAGCTGAGGATCATGGAGCCGCGGATGCCGTTTTGAATGAATTCATTCTCCAGATCGATGCGCAGTGACCGGGTGCTGCTCCTCACGTCCAGCGGGATGACGCGCTCGACTCGGTCTCCGACGGCGGTTGACAGTACAATCGTGAGCACCACTACGTCACCGGCCGTGAACTGTTCGTTCAGCAATACCGTTGCCGTCTCGCCGTTCAATGCGTGGTGTTTGAGGTTGTCAGGGTTGCCTGGCTCCGCCTGATCGATCACGGGGGCTATCAGTAACTGTTCCGTCGGTTTCAGCGCGAGGAAAACCGCTGACGACCAGCCGCTGCCGTTCTCCACGATGTCCCAGATTTCGTAGGTAAGGGCCACCTTGTCGGTATTGGGCAGCGAGGCCAGGAAGTCGGGCGTCAATTCAAACAGCAGATCCCCCAGAGCGGTGACCGTTATTTTCAGTTCGCGTGGCCCTACCGCCAGATAAACCACGTCGCCGATTGCCTGGTGCTCGTATCGAGGCACGGCGACGAACATACCGTTTTCGATCACGGTTTTGTCGATGACAGTTTCCGAGGGGATCGGCAGGGCCAGTCCCTGATTGTTTGGCAGGTCGAGTCGGGTGTCCGCTTCGCCCGGCCCGAAAGGTTTGTACAACAGGGGCAAGGAAGGCGAGTTTTTCTCGTTTTCGCTAGGACGTTTAACGCTGAAATACAGCGACAGCGCATCGGGCATGGGCACCGGCGAGGCATACATCTGGGCCAGGAGGTCGGCCGGAATGTAGAAAGGCACCAGTTGGTCGACGTACTGCCCTACGGAAAAGAGTCCCCCGACAGGCGTCGGGCGTGGACCGAGATACAACCGGATCTCGTCGGTACTGGCCATGTTGAAATACGGAAAGATATAGCCCAACAAACCGCGTCGGTCGCTGTTCACCATGTTGCGGTTCACGCCAGTGACGTTATTGGCCAGAGATTTGCCCCCCGGAATGAGCGGCGGGACGTCCGTCAGTACGCCCGTCAGTACGCCCATCAGATTTGGATCGGTGGAGAACACGAGTACTTGGGTCGCGGCGTTGCTGTTTTCAGAAAGATTGGTCATGTCCAGGGCTCCACTAATGAATGGATAGCGCCGTACCCAGCTTCGAATGGCGCGGATGACCTGATTGGATGCCGGCAAGCAGAATTTGCCTACTGTCAGAACTAACAGGTCAGCATTCGTTTCCGACGGGCGGCATAGCTGATCCATCCGTTGTGCCCCCGCACCGACCGTTCAGCACTCTTCATCAAACTGTCACGTAACTGTGGCAGCGCGCTTGATCAAACTTCATCAGACTCGCGCTCTACTGGGGTTCTGCGTTTCGGTGTTTTTTCATGCGTGTATTCATTTTTCTGGCCGTGCTGTTGTTTGGCCTGCCGTCTTTGGCGGCGTCTCGTTGCGACGTTAACGTTCCAACCGAATATGCCGATCTGGCGCAGGTGAGCCTGGCGTACCAGAGCATCGGCCGTGCGTCCGATCCTGCGTTGTTGCTGGTGATGGGCCTGGGCGGGCAGTTGATTCACTGGCCGGACGAAGTGGTGGTTGCGCTGTGTCAGCAGGGTTTTCGGGTGATTCGTTATGACAATCGAGACGTCGGCCTGTCGACGTGGCGGCAAGCGCCGGTCGAGGCCAACCTGACGTTTGAAGTGCTGCGCTACAAGCTCGGTTTGCCGGTGGCCGCGCCTTATACGCTGACGGACATGGCCGACGATGCACTGGGGCTGATGGACGCCTTGCACGTCGAGCAATTTCACGTGCTGGGTGCCAGCATGGGCGGGATGATTGCCCAGCATATGGCGGCGATGGCGCCGCAGCGTGTCGAGAGCCTGACGCTGTTGATGACCAGTTCGGGGGCCGAAGGCTTGCCGGCACCGAGTGCGGCGCTGGTACAGTTACTTTCACGACGTGGTGCGCCGAATCGTGAAGTGGCGCTGGAACAACAGGCTGATTTGCTGGCGGCACTGGGCAGCCCGACGGTGAGCGATGACCGGCAGGCGCTGCTGCATCAGGCGGCGCTGTCCTATGACCGGGCGTTCAACCCCGAGGGCGTGAAGCGCCAGATCATGGCAATCCTCGCCGAACCGAGCCGCGTGGCGCTGCTCAACCAACTGCGGGTGCCGACGCTGGTGGTTCACGGCACCGCCGATCCGTTGTTGCCGGTGATGCATGGCGTGCACCTGGCGGCGCATATTCGTGGCAGCCAATTGAAGCTGATTCCAGGGCTGGCCCATCGTTTCCAGGAGGCGTTCAAGGCGCCGTTGCTGGCGGCGGTGTTACCGTATTTGCAGGCCCACCGTGAAGACACCTCGCATTGGGCGCAGATTGATCCGGTGGCTGAGCACAACCTTCTGTAACACCCCTCGATCCAATGCGGGAGCGAGCCTGTCCAGGCCTGGATTTATCATGAGTGACGCCAAGGGCGGCAAGGTCAACGGCTGATGGTTCGATCTGCGTAGGAATGAAAAATATATCAATATGCCACTATGGTTTTTGCCGATGCTGCCGACATAGGCAGCATCGTTAATCATCATAGGGACTTGATCCATGAATAATCACATTCTACGCACTTGGGCCGCGCTGACGCTGCTTGCCTGCCTCACCCTCACGGGCTGTGCTCATGTGCAGCCTCCAGTGCCGCTGGATCACCAATTCTGGGATGCCAAAGAGCCGACTATCGGCGTGGCGATCACCGTGGTGCCGGAGCCGGTGCTGGCGTTGACCGGCAATCAGGGGCTTCTCGATTTGGCCATCAACAAAGGCGTTAACAGTAAGCTCAGTGACAACGTCGAAAAATGGCAAGTGCGCGACCTCACCACCTTGCCGGATGCCATTGTCGCCAAGCTGCAGGCCAAGGGTTACAAAGCCAAGCGGATCGACGCGCCGCTCGACTTGAAAACTTATAAGGAAACCAGTTTCCGCGAAGGCTACATGACCCGGGACATGACGCCGGCCAAGGCGGCATTCGGCGTCGATCGTCTGCTGCTGGTGAATGTCTACGCCACCGGTGCCACCCGCAGCTACTACAGCATCGTGCCGACCAGCGTGCCGATGGCGCAGGTGGGCGGACAGGGTATGGTGATCGATCTGGCAGACAACAAACTGCTGTGGTTCAAACCTTTTGTCGCTGTGCAAGCGGCCCAGGGTGAGTGGGACGAACCGACCTATACCAACCTGTCCAACGCGTTCTATCAGGCTGTGGACAACAGCCGCCAACAAATGATTACCCCGTTCGCGCAATGACGCGACCGTTCGTAGTCACCGCTGCGCTGGCTCTGTCGATGCTGACGGGGTGTGCGCAGAAACCGGCCCCTGAGGCCGGTTTCAAGGACCCGGGTGCCTTCCCCTACGTCCAGGCCCACGGGCTTAAGGTCGACGTGCAGTTGCCGCCATCCTTTGTCGGCGCCAGCACCGTGATTGACTCCGAGGCGGCCCTGAAAGCTGCATCCTCGAGTCACAATCTGGTGGCGAGCTCCGGCAACGGAGCCGGGCTTGCCGGCTTGCTGGTAGCCAGCCTGATCAACACCCAGATGGGTAGCGGCAGTTTGCAGCGCGATGCGGAAAAAACCGCGCTCAACGAGGCGCGACCCATGGCCGACTTGCTCGCGGGTGTTCCGTTGCAGGAGCGTCTGCAAAAGCGCTATCAACAGGCTGCGCAAGTGGCCGGGCTCAAGCAGGGGGAAGGCCAGGTCACCGCGCGTCTGGTGATTGAGCCCAAACTGATGCTCACTCCTGATCGCGGCAGTTTCGTGCTGGCCAATCAGGTGCAGGTCCAGGACATTGCGGGTTCGGCGCTGTATCGCATGCGGATCGAAGTGGTCAGCCAGCCGATTCGGCGCTGCGGCAAGCAGTGCATTGACGACGGCGACCTCGATCTGGAGAAGGTTACGGCCGTGCTCGACGAGTGTATCGACGAGTCGATGCGCGTTCTGGCCACCGACCTGATGCAGCCAGCGCCACCAGCGGCAGCCCAGGAAACCTTGCGCTATGTCCTTGATGGCCAGCGAGTAGTCGAGCGTGGTTATCAACTGGCCCATAGCGGTAACTATTGGCGTTATCGCAACCTCTACGGCGCAGTGAAATCGGTGCCTGTGCCCTTCGAGGATGCGTTGACTCAAACGCAATTGCAGAAGGTTTACGGGCCGTAGGACCTGCCGCAGGCTGCGATCTGTTGATCCTGATCTTCAATAACTTCTGATACTGCAATCAAAAGCAAAGTCAAAAGATCGCAGCCTTCGGCAGCTCCTGCAGGAGTCGTGCGATCTTTTGAATTTAGCCGTGCAGGCGCACCCACACGCTGACCAGCACCGTCGCCGCCATCAACCACGCTACCGCCGCCACTGCCAACGAAGCCTCCAGCCGCATCCGGTCGACCATCACATACAAGGTCGCCAGATAGACGAAGTACGGAATGATCGACCACATGCCAAACACGATGGTGGTCTTCAGATCATCCAGCGAACGCCCCTTGCCGACGATGTAGTGAGCGATCAGCGCAAAGGTCGGAAACAGCGGCACCAGGCCTGCGATGTAATAGTTTTTGGTCTTGGCCAGCATGGCGAGGATCACCACCACCGCCGCGCCGAGGGTTGCTTTGAAAATCAGGTCCATTAATGGCTCAGCCCGTATTTCTTCACTTTGTCGAACAGCGTGGTCTTGGCCATCCCCAGTTCCTGGCTGGCCTGGGTCAGGTTGCCGCCGCTGCGCTGCAAGGCGTCGCTGAGCAGGTTGCGTTCGAAGGCTTCCACCGCTTCGGCGAACGCCAGGCCCTGGTTGCTGCCACTGGCGCCGGTTTTTTTGAAGGCCGGCAGGCCGAGGGCGAAGCGTTCGGCGACGTTGCGCAGTTCGCGCACGTTGCCCGGCCAGTCGTGGCTCATCAGAATCGACACGGTCTGGTTGTCCAGTTCAGGTAGCGAGCGGTCGAAGCGCAGGGATGACTGCTGCAAAAAGTGCTCGAACAATTGCAGGATGTCTTCGCGGCGTTCGCGCAGCGGCGGCAGTTCCAGGGTCACCACGTTCAGGCGGTAATACAGGTCGCTGCGAAACTCGCCGGCCTTGCTCGACTCATCCAGATCGGACTTGGTCGCGGCGATCACCCGGCAATCCACCGCCACGCTCTGGTTCGAACCCAGGCGTTCGAGGGTGCGTTCCTGCAACACCCGCAGCAGTTTGATCTGCAACGGCAGCGGCATGCTTTCCACTTCGTCGAGGAACAGCGTGCCGCCATCGGCGTGTTCGATCTTGCCGATCCGCCGCTTGCCGGCACCGGTGAAGGCGTTGGCCTCGTGGCCGAAGATTTCGCTTTCGAACAGGTTCTCCGGCAGGCCACCGCAGTTCAGCGCGACGAACTGTTTGCTGTGCCGGCGGCTGAAGTCGTGCAGGCAGCGCGCAACCAGTTCCTTGCCGGTGCCAGTCTCGCCTTCGATCAGCACGTTGGCGGATGTATCGGCGACGTTGGCAATCAGTTCCCGCAGGTTCTGCATGGCGGGCGAGCGACCGATGATCCGGCCTTCGAGGGAATCGCGTTCCGCCAATTGCCGGCGCAACGAAGAGACTTCCCGTGCCAGGCTGCGTTGCTCCAACGCGCGGCGGGCGACGTCCACCAGGCGTTCGGGGGAGAAGGGTTTCTCCATGAAATCGTAAGCGCCTTTCTGCATTGCGCCGACGGCCATCGAGATGTCGCCGTGGCCGGTAATCAACACCACTGGCAGGCTGCGATCGCGGGCCTTGAGCCGGGTCAGCAGTTCCAGGCCATCAATGCCCGGCAGGCGGATGTCGCTGATGACGATGCCGGCGAAGTTATCGCCGACCCGCTCCAGCGCTTCTTCGGCGCTGCCGACGCCGATGCAGGGAATGTCTTCCAGGCTCAGCGCCTGTTGGCAACCGAGCAGCACATGGGGGTCGTCTTCGACGATCAGCACACTAAGGTCGTTGTTCATATTGGCTCGGCGGGAGTGGGGCTTACCAACGGTAAACTGAGGACGAAGGTGGTGCCACCGCTGGCCGGGTGTTCGACACCCAGATGCCCGCCCGTGGCGGCGGCCAGGCTCGCCGACAGGGTCAGGCCGAGGCCCAGGCCCTGTTCGCCGGGTTTGGTGGTGAAGAACGGTTCGAACAGATGCTTGCGTGCTTCGGCATCGATCCCGTGGCCGTTGTCGCGCACCCGCAAGCGATACTTGCCGTCGAATTCCTCGCCTTCGAGCCACAGCGTCGGTTGGGGCTGCGACTGCATGGCATCGAGCGCATTGCCGATCAGGTTGACCAGGATCTGCTCCAGACGGGTCTGGTCGATCTGCACCTGCACGTCGGTGAAATCGCGATGCAATTGCAGCGGCAGGCTTTCCATCCGGCTGCCCAGCAATTGCAGGGCGGCATCCACGCCTTTGCCGAGGCTGGCCCGGCCCTGGTCATCGCCGCGCCGGGCAAAGGAACGCAGGCTGGCGGTAATCCGGCCCATTCGGTCGATCAGTTCATTGATTGTCTTGAGATTGGTGCTGGCCACATCCAGTTGACCGCGTTCCAGAAAGCGCACGGTATTGCCGGACAAGGTCCGCAATGCCGCCAGTGGCTGGGGG
>NZ_AKJT01000124.1 GCF_000282195.1 Pseudomonas sp. GM18 | reverse complement strand
GAAAACTGCGTAACTCGTTGTTTACCAAGGAGTTTTCCGTTTCGACTGCGCCGGAAGTGGGGCGAATTATAGACGTCCAGAATCTGCCGTCAACCCCTGATTTCAGCTTTATTCGGATTTGAGCGTAATACGCGCAAATGCCTTCTTCCCGGCCTGGCAAACGTGGGTCGCGCCCAGTGCGTATATAAAGGTGCGATCGACAACTTCACCATCTATACGCACACCACCGGAACCCAGAAGATCACGCGCCACGGCGGAGTTCTTCACCAGGCCCGCCTTATTAAGGACAGCAGCGATCGGCATATCTTCGGCAGCAGTCAACTCGATCTCTGGCAGATCATCCGGCAGCTCGCCGTCTTTCATACGATTGCCCGCCGCACGGTGAGCATTGGCCGCAGCCTCCTCACCATGGAAACGCGCAACGATCTCTTCGGCCAACTTGATCTTGATGTCACGCGGATTCGCACCCGCCTCGACATCAGCCCGCAAAGCATCGATCTCTTCCATGGAGCGGAAGCTGAGCAATTCGAAGTAGCGCCACATCAGCACATCAGGAATAGAGACCAGCTTGCCGTACATGACACCCGGCGCCTCCTGGATACCGACATAGTTGCCCAACGACTTGGACATCTTCTTCACGCCATCCAGCCCTTCGAGCAACGGCATGGTCAGAATGCATTGAGCCTCCTGACCATAACTACGCTGCAGCTCACGCCCCATCAGCAGGTTGAACTTCTGATCGGTACCGCCCAGCTCGACATCCGCGCGCAAAGCGACCGAGTCATAACCCTGAACCAGCGGATAGAGGAATTCGTGAATGGCGATTGGCTGATTGGTCGTGTAGCGCTTGTCGAAGTCGTCGCGCTCGAGCATGCGCGCCACGGTGTATTGCGAAGTCAGCCGTATGAAGTCAGCCGGCCCCATCTGATCCATCCAGGTGGAGTTGAACGCCACTTCGGTTTTGGCCGGATCAAGAATCTTGAAGACTTGAGTCTTGTAGGTCTCGGCATTCTCGAGAACCTGCTCACGGGTGAGCGGCGGACGTGTCGCACTCTTGCCGCTCGGATCACCGATCATCCCAGTGAAGTCACCTATAAGGAAGATAACCTGATGCCCCAGATCCTGGAACTGGCGCAGCTTATTAATAAGCACGGTGTGACCCAGGTGCAAATCCGGCGCGGTCGGATCGAAGCCTGCCTTAATACGTAGCGGCTGGCCACGCTTGAGCTTTTCGATCAGCTCGGACTCGACCAACAGTTCTTCTGCACCACGTTTGATCAGCGCTAGCTGTTCTTCAACCGACTTCATAACAGACCTGCAAGACTCGAATTCAAAGGGGACCAACCATACAAGATCGGGCGTCAAATACAAGTTTTGCCCTGCGCACGGACGCCAATCCACGGACAGAGCGTCCGCAGGCTTGCTTCAGAGATGATTTGGTTATATTTTATACAGTTATTTCGTCTTCATCATGTCATTCATCTTTTCCAATTCATTTTTTCAAAGTCAAAATTACTTATGACCAAAGAATCGTCTAAAGCGCCACCGCTTTACCCGAAGACCCACCTGCTCGCAGCAAGCGGTATCGCCGCCCTTCTGAGCCTGGCGCTTCTGGTATTTCCTTCCAGTGATGTTGAAGCCAAAAAGACGACCCTGAGTCTTGAACTGGAAAGCCCCGCAGAACAACTGACACAAGATCAAGACGCCGCCGACGTCGTCCAAGCCACAAATGAGCCAGCGGCCTCCCCTTTCGCGCAGATCGAAAACAGCGCCGAAGACACTCAGGAAACCGCCCAGGCCGCCCCCGCGCCAGTCGTCGAAGAAAAGAAGGCGCCGGGCCACAGGGAAGTGATCGTTGCCAAAGGCGACACTCTCTCGACATTGTTTGAGAAAGTCGGCCTTCCAGCCACTTCGGTGCATGAAGTGCTGGCCAGCGACAAGCAGGCCAAGCAGTTCAGCCAGCTCAAACATGGCCAGAAGCTCGAGTTCGAACTGGGCCCGAATGGCCAGCTGACCAACTTGCACAGCAAAGTCAGCGACACGGAAAGCATCAGCCTGACCAAGAACGACAAGGGTTATACGTTCAACCGCATTACCGCCAAGCCCACTGTTCGCTCCGCCTACGTACATGGCGTGATCAACAGTTCGCTGTCGCAATCTGCCGCCAGAGCCGGCTTGTCCCACAGCCTGACCATGGATATGGCCAGCGTGTTTGGCTATGACGTCGACTTCGCCCAGGATATTCGCCAGGGTGACGAGTTCGATGTGATCTATGAACAGAAGGTCGTCAACGGCAAAGCGGTCGGCAACGGCCCAATCCTCTCCGCACGCTTCACCAACCGCGGCAAGACTTACACCGCCGTGCGCTACACCAACAAACAAGGCAACAGCAGCTACTACACGGCTGACGGCAACAGCATGCGCAAGGCATTCATCCGTACTCCGGTAGACTTCGCCCGCATCAGCTCGAAATTCTCCATGGGCCGCAAGCACCCGATCCTGAACAAGATCCGCGCCCACAAGGGTGTCGATTACGCAGCACCGCGAGGCACGCCGATCAAGGCTGCCGGCGACGGCCAGGTATTGTTGGCAGGTCGCCGCGGCGGTTACGGCAACACCGTGATCATCCAGCACGGCAGTACCTACCGTACGCTATACGGCCACATGCAGGGCTTCGCCAAAGGCATCAAGACTGGCGGCAGCGTCAAGCAAGGTCAGGTGATCGGCTACATCGGCACCACCGGCCTCTCCACTGGCCCGCACTTGCACTACGAGTTCCAGGTCAATGGTGTGCACGTCGATCCATTGGGTCAGAAGGTTGCGATGGCCGATCCGATCTCCAAAGCTGAACGCTCACGCTTCCTCGCGCAAAGCCAACCGCTGATGGCGCGCATGGACCAAGAGAAAGCCACCCTGCTGGCTTCGAGCAAACGCTAAGCCATGGCGCTCTATATAGGTGTGATGTCCGGGACCAGCCTTGATGGCCTGGACATTGCCCTGATCGAGCAAGCGCCGGCGATCAAGCTGATCGCCACACATTACATCCCCATGCCCGAATCCCTGCGCACCGAGCTGCTTGGCTTGTGCGCCAGCGGACCGGACGAGATTGCCCGTTCCGCCATTGCCCAGCAAAACTGGGTGAAACTGGCCGCACAGGGCATTCACACCCTCCTAGACCAACAAAACCTCAAGCCCGACGACATCCGCGCGATTGGCAGCCACGGCCAGACCATTCGCCACGAACCGGCGCGCGGGTTCACGGTGCAGATCGGCAACCCTGCCTTGCTCACCGAGCTGACCGGTATCACCGTGGTCAGCGACTTCCGCAGCCGCGATGTAGCCGCCGGAGGGCAAGGCGCTCCATTGGTTCCAGCCTTTCACGAAGCCTTGTTCGAAGAACAGCCTGGTAACCGCGCGGTGCTGAACGTCGGCGGGTTCAGCAATCTCAGCCTCATCGAACCCGGCAAGCCTGTCGCAGGTTTTGACTGCGGCCCGGGGAACGTCCTGCTGGATGCCTGGATTCACCGGCAACGCGGCGACAACTTCGATCGCGATGGCCAATGGGCCAGCAGCGGCAAGGTTGAACAGGTTCTGTTGAATGAGCTGCTCAGTGATCCATTCTTTGTGACTCAAGGCCCAAAGAGCACTGGCCGCGAAGTGTTCAATCTGCCATGGCTGATGCAGCATTTGTCACAGCTGCCAACCTTCGCAGCCGAAAACGTACAGGCCACGCTGCTTGAGCTGACCGCCCTGACCATCGTCGAATCATTGCAAAGCGCTCAATCGGATACCCGGGAGCTGCTGGTCTGCGGCGGCGGCGCGCACAACGCCACATTGATGAAGCGGTTAGCCAGCCTGTTGCCGAACGCGAAAGTCAGCAGCACCGCCGCTTATGGTGTAGATCCGGACTGGGTTGAAGCCATGGCCTTTGCCTGGCTGGCTCATTGCTGCCTCGAAGGTATCGCGGCCAACCGCCCAAGCGTCACCGGCGCCCGTGGCCTTCGCGTACTCGGCGCCATCTACCCTGCCTGAACCTGAACACCAGACAGCAAAACGCCGCAGGGTCCTGAAACCCTGCGGCGCTTGTTGATGCGGTGAGGGGCGATCAGATCGAGAACGAAGAGCCGCAGCCACACGTGGTGGTAGCGTTCGGGTTCTTGATCACGAAACGCGAACCTTCCAGACCTTCCTGGTAATCCACCTCGGCACCTGCCAGGTACTGGAAGCTCATCGGATCGACCACCAGGCTGACGCCTTCGCGCTCGACGATGGTGTCGTCATCGGCCACTTCTTCATCGAAGGTGAAGCCGTACTGAAACCCTGAACAACCGCCGCCCGTAACGAATACGCGCAGCTTCAAGCGATCATTCCCCTCTTCATCGACCAGGCTCTTCACCTTGTGCGCAGCACCGTGGGTGAATTGCAAAGCCGTGGGGGTGAAGGATTCGACGCTCATGCTGACTATCTCCCGGCGTTACGCCGCCATAATGCGTGATGACGCGCATTATCCGCTTCTCCCAGAAAATCGGTCAACTATTGTTACGGTATATCAATCAACCCAATCGTCAGACCAGAATGCAAAAAGGCCCGTTCAACGGGCCTTTTTGCTGTGCGGGATATAGCCTTACGGCAGCATGCCCGCATGGGAAAGACCCAGGCGCTCATCCAGACCGAAGAGGATATTCAGGTTCTGCACAGCCTGACCCGATGCGCCTTTGACCAGGTTGTCGATGACCGACAACACCACCACCAGATCACCATCCTGCGGACGATGCACGGCGATACGGCAAACGTTGGCACCGCGCACGCTGCGGGTTTCCGGATGGCTGCCGGCCGGCATCACATCGACGAACGGTTCGTTGGCATAACGCTTTTCGAACAGGGCCTGCAGATCCACCGAGCGATCCACGACAGTCGCGTAGAGCGTCGAGTGAATACCGCGAATCATCGGCGTCAGGTGCGGCACGAAGGTCAGACCAACGTCCTTGCCCGCTGCACGACGCAGACCCTGGCGGATTTCCGGCAAGTGACGGTGACCTTTTACGGCGTAGGCCTTCATGCTTTCCGACGTCTCGGAATACAGCGAACCGACGGAAGCGCCACGACCGGCACCGCTGACACCGGATTTGCAGTCAGCGATCAAACGCGTGGTATCGGCCAGACCGGCTTCAAGCAATGGCAGGAAACCCAATTGCGTCGCGGTCGGATAGCAACCCGGCACAGCGATCAGGCGTGCCTGCTTGATCTGCTCGCGATTGACTTCCGGCAAGCCGTAGACCGCTTCCTCCAGCAGTTCCGGCGCGCCGTGCGGCTGGCCATACCACTTGGCCCACTCATCGGCGTCCTGCAGACGGAAATCTGCCGACAGGTCGATGACCTTGGTCCCGGCAGCCAGCAACTCACCCGCCAGGGCATGGGCGACACCGTGCGGCGTGGCGAAGAACACCACGTCGCAAGCCCCGAGGGTCTTGATGTCCGGAACGCTGAACGCCAGGCCATCGTAATGGCCTCGCAGGTTCGGGTACATGTCGGCCACGGCCAGGCCGGCCTCGGATCGGGAAGTGATCACCACCACTTCTGCCTGCGGATGCTGTGCCAACAGACGCAGCAGTTCGACACCGGTGTAACCCGTGCCGCCGACGATACCGACCTTGACCATAAACCTGTCCTCAACGAACCCACTGGAAAGCCGTCGATAATAGGGGCCGCGCGGCCCTGCGACAACCGTCAAGGTGACGTGCGGCGGCTCAAGCCTCTACTATTCGGGCTACCGTGAACCTGGGAATAACCAAAAATGCTTTATCTGTGGCTCAAAGCGCTTCATATCGTCAGCATGGTCTGCTGGTTTGCCGGCCTGTTTTACCTGCCGCGCCTGTTCGTCTATCACGCGCAAAGCGAAGACACCGTCAGCAAGGAACGCTTCAGCATCATGGAGCGCAAGCTGTACCGGGGTATCATGGGGCCAGCGATGATCGCCACCCTGGTGTTCGGCATCTGGCTGATCAGCCTCAACCCGAGCGCCTATTTCGGCCAGGGCGCGTGGATGCACGCCAAGCTGACACTGGTGGTGATCCTGATCGGCTACCACCACATGTGCGGCGCACAGGTAAAACGTTTTGCCCGTGGCGAAAACACCCGCAGCCATGTCTTTTATCGCTGGTTCAATGAAGTGCCGGTTCTGATATTGCTGGCTATCGTAATTCTGGTCGTCGTCCGGCCGTTTTAAATCCAACAGGCACACTCACCCGGGGTACTTCCAATGTCGCTGCCCGCTCTGCTCGAACAACGCTTGCGTCTGCCCGTGGTGGCGGCACCGATGTTCCTGATTTCCAACCCTGAGCTGGTGCTCGCCTGCTGCCGTAATGGCGTTGTGGGCAGTTTCCCTGCGCTGAATCAGCGTGAGAGCAGCGGTTTCAAGGCCTGGCTGGAAGAAATCGAAGCAGAACTGGCGACACTGGAAAACCCCGCGCCTTACGCGGTGAACCTGATCGTCCACCACAGCAATCCACGATTGCAGGCGGATCTGGCGATCTGCATCGAACACAAGGTACCGATCGTGATCACCAGCCTCGGCGCCGTGAAGGAAGTGGTCGACGCGGTGCACAGCTACGGTGGCCTGGTGTTTCACGACGTGACGACCCGTCGCCATGCAGAAAAAGCCGCCGAAGCTGGTGTCGACGGATTGATTGCCGTTGCCGCGGGGGCCGGCGGTCACGCCGGGACCTGGAGCCCGTTCTCGCTGATCGCCGAGATTCGCCAGTTTTTCGACAAGACCCTGCTGCTGGCCGGCTGCCTGAACCATGGCCACGAGATTCTTGCCGCGCAATTGCTCGGTGCGGATTTGGCCTACTTCGGTACGCGATTTATCGGCACCACGGAAAGTCATGCGCCTGACGCCTACAAGGAGATGCTCCTGACTGCCAGAGCCGCGGACATCGTCCATACTCCAGCGGTATCGGGAGTACCGGCCAGCTTCATGCGTCAGAGCCTGGAGGCCGCCGGTTTCGACATGGCGGCGCTGCAAAGCAAGGGCGAGGTGGACTTCGGCTCCAAGCTCAAGCCCTTGAACGATGAAGCCAAAGCCTGGAAAACCGTGTGGTCTGCGGGCCAGGGCGTCGGGGAAATCGAGGATCTGCCGAGTGTCGATCAACTGGTCGAACGTCTCGGCGCCGAATACCGCAAGGCGCTGGAACTGGCGGCAGCGCTGCCCAAGCGCTGGCCGCGCTGACAGGAAAGTTTGGCCTGCCCAACCCGGCCGGCCTTACACTCCCCTTGTTACACTTTCTATTACAACTCTCGCGACAAGGATGCCTCGGCCATGAGCGAAAAACGTTTCAAGATCGTCTTCGATGGTGCTCTGCTGCCAGGTGTTGACGCCACCACCGCGAAGCTCAATCTCGCCGAGCTGTTCAAAAGCGATGTCGCAGCCATCGAACGCCTGTTCAGTGGCCGGTTGGTTGCGCTCAAACGCGACCTGTCACACGCCGACGCGCAAACTTATCTTCAGGCGCTGACGAAAACCGGTATCGATGCCCGAATCGAAGCCGAACCCTCGATCGAGCTGAACCTGTCCGACGTTCACGTAAGCCCACCGCCATCGGCAGAGCCTGAGTCCCCCTATGCTCCGCCGCGCGCCACTGTCGGCGAGGCACTGCCGGAGTTCGCCACGCTCAAGGCATTCAGTTTCGATGGCCGCATCGGTCGACTGCGCTTTCTGGCCTGGACGATGGCCCTGACGCTGGTGACGCTGGGCATTGGCTCGGTGCTGGCCATTTTCGGCTTCACCCTCATCAGCACCGACTCGACTGCCGGCCTGATTCTCGCGGGTCTGCTGGCCGTTATTCTGGTCGTGGTACTCGCGCTCATCAGCATCCAGTTCAGTGTGCAGCGCCTGCACGATATCGGCTGGTCTGGCTGGCTCTGGCTATTGAACCTTGTGCCGTTCGTGGGGGGCGCTTTCCCATTCGTGATCATGATCGTGCCGGGTAACAACACTGCCAATCGGTACGGTGCACCGCCGCCGCCCAACAGCAACGCAGTCAGGGTACTCGCTTCGTTGTGGCTGGTGTTTATTGCGATCATGTTCGTTGGCGGGCTGACCGGAGGTCTCACGGCGATTCAGGATGAGTATGAAAGCGCCACTGATAGCGCCTATCAAAGCAGCTCCGTGACCACCGATGAAGTCGAAGCTACGCCCGTCGAGGTCGACTCGGCAGCGGATTCAACCGACGATGCAGCCGAAGCGGCCCAGCCCCCTGTAGACTCTGCAAAAGAATGAACAGCGCTCCCCGCCCGTGACACCTGCGTCGCTGGCGCGGAGCTGTTGCGATGGAGAACTGCATGACCCGTTACGCTCTGATCACTGGCGCTTCCAGCGGCATCGGCCTGGCAATGGCCGAAGCGCTGGCCCGGCGCGGCCGCAGCCTGCTATTGGTGGCCCGACAGCGTGATCAGCTGGAAAGTATTGCGATTGAACTGACTCAACGTTTTGGCGTGGAAGTGTTGTTTCGTGCCTGTGACCTGGGTGAACCGCTGCGCCTGTCCGGATTTCTGCTGGAACTGGAAGAAGGTGAGCGGCAGATCGATCTGCTGGTCAACTGCGCTGGCATCGGTACCTGTGGCCCATTCCTGGCCCAGGACTGGATGACCGAGCAAGACCTGATCGAAGTGAACATCCTGGCCCTCACTCGTTTGTGTCATGCCATCGGTAACAGCATGGCCTTGCAGGGCGGCGGGCAGATTCTGAACGTCGCCTCGGTTGCGGCGTTCCATCCCGGCCCCTGGATGAGCACTTATTACGCCAGCAAGGCTTATGTGCTGAGTTTTTCCGAAGGCTTGCGCGTCGAACTGAAAAAATGCGCGGTCAAGGTGTCGGTGCTCTGCCCCGGCCCGACACGCACGGCGTTTTTCCGCACCGCGCAACTGAACACCGACAAGCTGAGCGAGAGCAAACTGCTGATGAGCCCAGAGGAAGTCGCGCTCTATACCGTGCGCGCCCTGGAGAAAAATCGCGCCATTATCATTCCCGGTCGCCTGAATCGCTGGTTCGCCTTCCTGCCACGGCTCGGCTCGCGCTGGCTGACCCGGACAATCGCGGGCATGGTCAATAAGGCGTACTGCCCGCGCTGACCAGCCTTCAAGGTAAAAAACTGGGCTCAGGCAGGGCCCATGCGTACACTCAAGCCAGCCAAACAACGGAGAAAACAGCTGTGGATACTCTGTTCACCAAGATCATCAACCGGGAAATCCCGGCGAAGATCATTTACGAGGACGACCAGGTACTGGCCTTCCACGACATCGCGCCACAGGCCCCCGTGCATTTCCTGGTGGTCCCGAAGAAACCGGTGCGCACCCTTAACGACCTCACCGAGGACGATAAGGCGCTGGCCGGGCATATTCTGTTCACCGCGCAGCGTCTGGCCCTGGAACTGGGCTGTGAAGAAGGTTTCCGGGTGGTCATGAACTGCAATGAATTGGGCGGGCAGACCGTTTATCACATTCATATGCACGTGCTGGGTCAGCGCCAGATGCACTGGCCGCCGGGCTGATTGCAAGCAGTACCGGTTTATGCGGCGAGGGAGCTTGCTCTCGCTGGGTTGCGAAGCAGCCCCAAATCCACGCATCGAGTTTTTCCAGACAGAACCGATGGGTTGAATTTACGACCGCTTCGCGGCCGAGCGGGAGCAAGCTCCCTCGCCACAGATGACCCAGCGCAAACCCTCCCCGGCCGATTGGGTTAAACTGGCCGCCGAGATTCTTCCCGGAGGTCAGCATGACTACCCAACGTCACTACTCGCCAATTGACCGTCTTCTGCTGCAAGCCGATGCCGCGATGCGTACTTTGCTGCCCTTCAGTGGTCAGCCCTACCGTCCGTCGCCTGCCATCGTGCAGCCGGATGCGCAAATGAGCGACGAGGACACCCGGCACGTCGCCGGTTTGATGCGCATCAACCATACCGGCGAAGTCTGTGCCCAGGCGCTGTATCAAGGTCAAGCCCTGACCGCCAGGCTGCCGCAAGTGCGCGCCGCCATGGAACATGCCGCCGAAGAAGAAATCGACCATCTGGTCTGGTGCGAACAGCGCATCCACCAGTTGGGCAGCCACACCAGCATTCTCAATCCGCTGTTCTACGGAATGTCATTCGGGATTGGCGCGGTAGCCGGGTTGATCAGCGACAAAGTCAGCCTGGGTTTCGTTGCCGCCACCGAGCATCAGGTTTGCAAACACCTGAACGAACACCTTGAGCAATTGCCCGCCGAGGACGAAAAATCCCGGGCGATCCTTGAGCAGATGCGCATCGATGAAGAACACCACGCCGAAAGTGCGCTGGATGCCGGGGGTTTGCGTTTTCCTGCACCGGTGAAGTTCGGGATGAGTCTGTTGGCCAAGGTGATGACCAAGAGTACCTATCGGATCTGATGGTTGTATTGTTTGATCGGGCCTCTTCGCGGGCAAGTCGGGTCGCCGCACCGCTCGCTCCTACAAGGGTTCTGTATTCCAACAAATAAAAAAGGCGACTACCTCGAGGTAGTCGCCTTTTTTGTACTCGGAAATCTTAGCTCGACATGTTGCGCGCGTAGAAGATTTCGAGCATTTCGTGTTTCACACGCTCAGTCACCTGGGCACGCTGCTCAGAAGACAGGTTGCTGGTGGCGTCGCCGAACAGGTAGTTATCCAGTTCGAAGTTCTTCAGCAGCATTTTGGTGTGGAACAGGTTTTCCTGATACACGTTCACGTCGGTCATCTGATACGCGTCGCGAGTGTCTTCGGAGAGGTAGTTCTGGATCGAATTGATCTCGTGGTCGATGAAGTGCTTCTTGCCTTCAACGTCACGGGTGAAGCCGCGCACGCGGTAATCCACAGTCACGATATCCGAGTCGAACTGGTGAATCAGAAAGTTGAGCGCCTTGAGCGGTGAAATGACGCCACAGGTCGACACATCGATGTCCACACGGAACGTTGCGATACCGTCCACCGGATGGATTTCCGGGTAGGTGTGCACCGTGATGTGGCTCTTGTCGAGGTGGGCCAGGATGATTTCGGGCAACGGGCCCGGAGACTCTTCAATCTGACTGTCGGTGGGGGTCACCGGTTCTTCAGAGATCAGAATCGTGACGCTGGCGCCCTGGGGTTCATAGTCCTGACTGGCGATGTTCAGGATGTTGGCACCAATGATATCGACAACTTCTGTGAGGATCTGCGTCAGGCGCTTGGCGTTGTACTCTTTATTGATGTACTCGACGTAAGCCTGTTGGTCTTGCGGGGTTTCCGCGTAGCAGATGTCATAGATGTTGAAGCTCAAGGTCTTTGTCAGGTTATTGAACCCGTGGAGCTTGAGTTTGCTTTTCACCGTTAAAAACTCTCTATGTATTGCGGGCTGGCCGCGTGATCAAGCATGCCCGTCAGATGCGAACGACGCACCTGCGTAGGACGGTTAACACCTCTTCGCGATGGCGATTTTGGTTGTCTGTTCAGGCAAGCGATCTGTCGGCTGACCGATCACTGCCCTGAAAAAAGTGGCGCATTATGCAGACGTCAGCTATGGATCACCAGAGTCTGCACCGCTTTTATGATAGTTGAATGTCGATTCAACCGAGCTCGATAATCTCGTAGTCGTGGGTAATCGCCACGCCAGCCGCGCCGAGCATGATCGAGGCCGAGCAATACTTCTCGGCCGACAGCTCGATGGCGCGCTTGACCTGGGCTTCTTTCAGCCCGCGGCCCTTGACCACGAAGTGCATGTGGATCTTGGTGAACACCTTCGGATCTTCGGTCGCTCGCTCGGCTTCGAGGAAGGCTTCGCAGCTTTCGACGGCCTGACGAGACTTCTTGAGGATGCTGACCACATCGAAATTGCTGCAGCCGCCAACACCCAGCAGGAGCATTTCCATCGGCCGGACACCCAGGTTACGACCGCCGGCATCGGGCGGACCGTCCATGACCACGACGTGACCGCTGCCGGATTCACCGAGGAACATGGCTTCGCCTGCCCATTGGATGCGTGCCTTCATCGCCAAGACTCCACTGTATAAAAAAGGGTCGCCAGCTTAGCACAGGGCCCTTGATTGGCAGCGCTTCGCCTTCCTAGGACATAACCATATGCATCGTAGGCAAATTCTCGAATCTTGAAGGAATGCGTCTGTTAAGCTGGCGTCAATTCACTGGCGCACAGCCGGCATTTTAACGAATAAGGGATCGCAGGCCTCGCCAGCGCCTAAAAAAACAAACACACCGTGCAGTCTTTTCGGGATACAACCATGGTTGCTATTACCCCCACACCCAAAATCAAGAACCTCGACAAGCTGTTGATGCACTGCCAGCGCCGTCGCTATGCCGCCAAGAGCAACATCATTTGTGCCGGCGACCGCTCGGACACGCTGTTCTTCATCATCAAAGGGTCGGTGACCATCCTGATCGAGGATGATGACGGCCGTGAAATGATCATTGCCTACCTCAACTCCGGCGACTTCTTCGGTGAACTGGGTCTGTTTGAGCAAGCCGGGCTGGAACAGGAGCGCAGCGCCTGGGTTCGCGCCAAAGTCGAATGCGAAGTCGCGGAAATCAGCTACGCGAAATTCCGCGAGTTGTCTCAACAGGATCCAGACATTCTTTACGTGCTCAGCGGACAAATCGCACAACGCCTGCGCAATACCACGCGCAAGGTCGGCGACCTGGCGTTCTTCGACGTGACCGGTCGCGTTGCTCGCTGCCTGTTGGAGCTGTGCAAGCAGCCAGACGCCATGACCCACCCGGACGGCATGCAGATCAAGGTGACCCGTCAGGAAATCGGCCGGATTGTCGGTTGCTCCCGTGAGATGGTCGGCCGCGTGCTCAAGGATCTGGAGGAGCGCAACCTGGTCGACGTCAAAGGCAAGACCATGGTGGTCTTCGGTACGCGCTAGGCCCTGAAAACTGAAGCCTGGAACACTTAAGCCCCGAGCACTTCTGCCAGCATTTGGCGATACAACGCATCGAGCCGTTCCAGCGCATCAGGAGCGGCAAACTTTTCATGCAGGGCAATGTGGCTTTCTGCGCGAACCCGCTGTTCCAGACCGCAGGCCTCGTTGAAACGATTGACCGCCGCGACCATCGACTCTCGCTCGTTATCGATCAGCATCGCCCCGTGCACCAGCCCGACCGGACGCTGACCGCCCTTGCTCTGCCGCCAGCGCTGAGCGGTACCGACCATCTTGCGACCATCGAGGTTGACGTTGAAACGGCCGTCACAGAACGCTCCCTCAATTTCGCCCAGGGACGACACGCCGCCCAACTCGTCAAGCAGCTGGCAAATCGGGTCGCAGAGCCGGCGATAGGCGGTTTCGATCCGATTCTGGTCACCCTCGCTGCGCGGTGGCGCGTAGACCAGCGCGATGTTGAGGGTCGATGCCGATTGCGGCACCGGCTCGCCGCCAGTTTCGCGCAGCAGTACTGGCCAGCCGGCAGCGGCTGATATCTCGCACGCTGCCTCGAAACCCGGCAAGCGATTCAAGCGGCGCGGCATGACCAATGCCCGGTCTGTGGGTTGCCAGAACAGCAAGCCGAACTCCGAGTCACCGGTGCACACATGGGCCAACAGGTCCTGTTCGGCGAGCAGGCCGGCTTCGATGGTCAGAGAGGTTGGCTGGGACATGGATGACTCCGTAAGACATGAAGTCTTTGGGGTGCTGATGACCTCTTCGCGGGCAAGCCCGCTCCCACAGGGGATCGGGTTGCCTGCGAAAATGTGTTCAGTCGAGCGTAGAGCCGCTCACTGGAACACCGCGCTCAGGAAAGAACAGGCGCTGCAGTTCAGTACCCGGGCTTTCGGCGCGCATGAACGCTTCGCCGACCAGGAACGCATACACGTCGCTGATTTCCATCAGTTCGACATCAGCGCGGTTAAGAATGCCACTCTCGGTGACCACCAAACGATTGCGCGGAATACGCGGCAACAGGTCGAGGGTGGTTTCCAGGCTGACCTCAAAGGTGTGCAGGTTGCGGTTGTTCACGCCCACCAGCGGCGTGTCCAGGGTTTTCAAGGCCCGCTCCAGCTCGTCGCCATCGTGGACTTCCACCAGCACATCGAGGCCGACGCTTTTGGCCACGGCCGCCAGCTCGGCCATTTTCACGTCATCCAGTGCGGAGACGATCAACAGCACGCAATCAGCACCCAGGGCGCGGGACTCGATGATCTGGTACGGATCGATCATGAAGTCTTTGCGGATCACCGGCAGTTTGCACGCCGCCCGGGCTTGTTGCAGATACGCATCCGCACCCTGGAAGTAGTCGATGTCGGTGAGCACCGACAGGCAGGTAGCCCCACCCTTCTCGTAACTCCTGGCAATGTCCGCAGGCACGAAGTTCTCGCGAATCACGCCCTTGCTTGGCGAAGCTTTCTTGATTTCAGCAATCACCGCCGGCTGCTTCTTCTTGGCCTGATCGATCAATGCCTTGGCGAAACCACGGGGTGCATCGGCCGCCTTGGCCAGGTTTTCCAGCTCCGCCAGGCTTACACGAGCGCTACGCTCGGCGACTTCCTGGACTTTGCGGGCCAGAATATTTTCCAGAACCGTCGGTACACTCATCCCTCATTCTCCACTTTGAATACCGCGGTAAATGCACCCAATTCCTCAAGTTTTTCCCGAGCGAGGCCTGTGTGCAGCGCATCGTGCGCCAGGGCAACGCCTTCTTTCAAACTGCTGGCATGGTCGGCGGCGTACAGCGCGGCACCGGCATTGAGCACGATCATCTCGGCGGCTTTCTGACCGTTCTCGGTCTTGCGCTTGCCCAAGGCATCGCGAATCAGCTCAAGGGAAGCCGCCGGGCTTTCTACCGCCAGACCGTGCAGGCTCTGGCTCTTCATCCCGAGGTCTTCGGGCTCGACCCAATACTCGGTGATCTGGTCATTCTTCAATTCCGCGACAAAGGTCGGTGCCGCCAGACTGAATTCGTCCAGACCATCCTTCGAATGCACCACCAGCACGTGTTTACTGCCCAGGCGCTGCAAGACTTCGGCCAATGGCCGGCACAACGCCTGACTGAACACACCCACTACCTGATGTTTCACGCCGGCCGGATTCGTAAGCGGGCCGAGCATGTTGAACAAGGTGCGCAGGCCCAGCTCGCGGCGCGGGCCGGCGGCGTGCTTCATGGCGCTATGATGGGTCTGGGCAAACATGAAACCGATGCCAACGTTGTCGATGCAGCGTGCCACCTGAACCGGGGTCAGGTTCAGATAGATACCTGCCGCTTCCAGCAGGTCGGCGCTGCCGCTTTTACCCGACACCGCGCGGTTACCGTGCTTGGCGACGGTGCAACCGGCCGCCGCGACCACGAAGGAAGAAGCGGTCGAAACGTTGAAAATGTTCGCACCGTCACCGCCGGTGCCGACCACATCGACCACGCCGTCGAGGGTGTTGAGTTCGACCTTGTCCGCCAACTCGCGCATCGCCGTCACGGCGCCGACGATCTCGTCGATGCTTTCGCTCTTCATGCGCATGGCCATCATGAACGCGCCGATCTGCGCGTCCGTGCATTGCCCGGTCATGATTTCGCGCATGACATCGCGCATCTCATCGGTACTGAGGTCGAGGTGGCCGACGATACGACTCAGGGCTGTCTTGATATCCATGGAAAGTCCTTAGCGCGTGCCGCCGGTTTGTTTGAGGAAGTTGGCGAACAGCTCGTGTCCCTGTTCGGTGAGGATAGACTCAGGGTGGAATTGCACACCCTCGATGTTCAGCGTCTTGTGACGCAGGCCCATGATCTCGTCCACCGAGCCGTCTTCGAGCTGGGTCCAGGCCGTCAGCTCCAGGCAATCGGGCAGGGTTTCGCGCTTGACGATCAGCGAATGGTAGCGGGTGACCGTCAACGGGCGATTCAGACCTGCGAATACGCCCTTATCCTCGTGAAATACCGGGCTAGTCTTACCGTGCATGACCTGACGGGCACGGACCACATCGCCACCGAACGCCTGGCCGATGGATTGGTGACCCAGGCAAACGCCGAGAATCGGCAGCTTGCCGGCGAAGTGCTTGATCGCTTCGATGGAAATACCGGCTTCGGTCGGGGTGCAAGGACCGGGAGACACGACGATGCGCTCAGGCTTGAGGGCTTCGATTTCGGCAATGGTGAGTTCATCGTTGCGCACGACTTTGACCTCGGAGCCCAGCTCGCCGAGGTATTGCACAACGTTGTAAGTAAAAGAGTCGTAGTTATCGATCATCAGCAACATGGCGTTAAGAACCTCTTGAATTCACTGACTTTTAATACGGCCTTCGAATGATTTACCCGCAGTGTGCTTCGCTTTGACAGGTGCTGGAGTGGCGCCAGCAAAGCGGCATTTCATACAGGTAAAGAAGGCAAAGCGGTACAGGTCCGGCCAGGCCGGCAGAAAAGATTCAGGCGCGCCAACGCCAACGGGCGTGTGCCTTGATGACTTGATCCAGGAGTTTGCTGACGATCAACACGGGAAAGGTCTCATTCATACGTCCCGGCACAGTAACGTAGCTGGGCAGAGCGTGCAATATGGCCGGGGCGACAGCTCGCGAAACAATCGAAGGGTTAGCGACAGATGGCAAAAGGCTGGAAGTTTTTTGGCGGTGCTGGGAGCGGCAGAGGTACAAGATCAAAAGATTAAAATCAAAAGATCGCAGCCTTCGGCAGCTCCTACGGGGGAATGACAGGCATAAAAAAACGCGGCGCCCTCGCAGGCGCCGCGTTTTTTATGTGGATCAGTTATCCGGGGTTTGTTCGGCCAGGGCCACGGCGCGGAACATGGCACGGCGTTTGTTCAGGGTTTCTTCCCATTCCAGCGCCGGCACCGAGTCGGCGACGATGCCGCCACCGGCCTGTACGTGCAGTTCGCCGTTCTTGATCACTGCGGTGCGAATCGCAATCGCGGTGTCCATGTTGCCGTTCCAGGCGAAGTAACCGACTGCGCCGCCGTAGACGCCCCGCTTGACCGGTTCCAGTTCGTCGATGATTTCCATCGCGCGAATCTTCGGCGCGCCAGACAAGGTGCCGGCCGGCAGGATCGCCCGCAATGCGTCCATCGCTGTCAGCCCGGCCTTCAATTGGCCGGTGACGTTGGACACGATGTGCATCACGTTGGAATAGCGCTCAATGACCATCTTCTCGGTGAGCTTCACCGAACCGATTTCCGAGACACGACCAGTATCGTTGCGGCCCAGATCGATCAGCATCAAGTGCTCGGCGATTTCCTTGTCGTCCGACAGCAGGTCTTTTTCCAGCGCCAGGTCCGCCTCCTCGTTGGCCCCGCGTGGGCGAGTGCCGGCAATCGGACGCACGGTGATCAGGTTATCTTCGACCCGCACCAGCACTTCCGGCGAACTGCCGACGACGTGGAAGTCGCCGAAGTTGAAGAAGTACATATACGGCGTCGGGTTGAAGCAACGCAGCGCCCGGTACAGGTCGATAGGCGCAGCCTTGAAGTCGATCGACATGCGCTGGGACGGCACGACCTGCATGCAGTCACCGGCCAGGATGTATTCCTTGATGGTGTCGACGGCTTTTTCGTAATCGTCCTGGGTGAAACTCGAGCGGAACACCGGATCGGCCGATTGTTGTTTACTGAAATCCAGGCCACGCCGCGGAGTGATTGGCTGACGGAGTTGTTCCAGCAGCGCTTGCAGACGCGCCTGACCTTGTTCGAAGGCATCTTCCTGCGACGGATCGGCCAGGACAATCGCATGCATCTTGCCGGCAAGGTTGTCGAACACCACCACCGCATCGGACACCATCAGCAGAATGTCCGGCACGCCCAGCGGATCAGGGTTCGGGCATTTGCCCAGACGCTTCTCCACATAACGCACGCAGTCGTAACCGAAGTAACCCACCAGACCGCCGTTGAAGCGCGGCAGACCGGCAATGGTCGGCACGTTGTAGCGTGCCTTGAAGGCTTCGACGAAGGCCAGCGGGTCTTCAACGTCGTGGCTTTCGATCTCGACGCCGTCGTGGGTCACGCCGACGTGGTGATCGTGAACCCGCAATACGGTGCGGCACGGCAGGCCGATGATCGAATAACGGCCCCACTTCTCGCCGCCCTGCACCGACTCCAGCAAATAGGAGTTCGGCTCGTCGGCCAGTTTCAGGTAGATCGACAGCGGCGTGTCGAAGTCGGCCAGGGTTTCGCAGGCAAGCGGGATGCGGTTGTAGCCGGCAGCGGCCAAACGCAGGAATTCTTCGCGGATCATGAGGTGCCTCGTGGCTTGAGGGTCTAACGGTCAGGTATGCAAACGCGCCGGTACGCCGGCCAGGAACAAGTCAGGCGCGCCAACGCCAGCGGGCCAGGGCCTTGATGACTTTCATCCAGAGTTTGCGAGTGACCACCACGATGGCGTTTCCAGCAGGGGGTTGAACAGCGTCGGGCAACGTTATCTCAGCGGCCGGATCCAGGCAACCGGGAATTAGTTTGCGCAGATCATCGATCACCAGCGCCGGCGACTCTTCGGCAATCGGCCGACCGTGGTTATAACCGTAACTGAGGGCCACGCATTTGACCCCCGCCGCTTTCGCCGCCAGCACATCGCTGCGCGAGTCGCCGACGAACAACGATTGCGACGCCGGAATGTTGGCCATTTTCATCACGAAAAACAGCGCGGCCGGGTCGGGTTTCTGTTGTGGCAGGGTGTCGCCGCCGATGATCCATTTGAAGTAACGGCCGATTTTCATCTGATCCAGCAACGGCGCGACGAAGCGCTCCGGCTTGTTGGTGATCAGCGCCATCGCCACGCCCTGCTTGTTCAACCATTTCAGGGTGTCGCGCACACCGGGATAGACCACGGTCAGCTCATGCCCCTCACCGTAGGCTTCCATGAAAATCTGCAGCGCACCTTCGGCTTCGCCATCATCGACCGACGAATGATCGATGCCGCCGGCCAGTGCACGGCGCACCAGCACCGGCGCGCCGTTGCCGACCCACTCACGCACCGGTTCGATGCCGACCGGGTCACGCCCGAGTTTGAGCAGCATGTTATCTACAGCCGCCGCGAGGTCAGGGACCGAATCGACCAGCGTGCCATCCAGATCGAACATCACCAGCCGCGGCAGACGCCCCGGGAACAGCTGCTCAAAACCGCTCATGGGCGAGCCAGCGCCAGTTCGGAGCGCATCTTTTCAATCACTTCCTGATAGTTCGGCGCATTGAAGATCGCCGAACCGGCGACAAAGGTGTCAGCACCCGCCGCAGCGATTTCACGAATGTTGTTCACGTTTACCCCGCCGTCGATTTCCAGGCGAATGTCACGACCGGAGGCATCGATCAGCGCCCGCGCCTCACGCAGCTTGTCGAGGGTGGCCGGGATGAACTTCTGCCCGCCGAAGCCTGGGTTGACGCTCATCAGCAGGATCATGTCGACCTTGTCCATCACGTACTTGAGCACGTCCAGCGGGGTCGCCGGGTTGAACACCAGGCCCGCCTTGCAGCCACCTTCGCGGATCAGTTGCAGGGAACGGTCGACGTGCAGCGTGGCTTCCGGGTGGAAGGTGATGTAGGTCGCACCGGCTTCAATGAAGTCACCGACGATACGGTCCACCGGGCTGACCATCAGGTGCGCGTCGATCGGTGCGGTCACGCCGTACTTGCGCAGCGCGGAGCACACCATCGGGCCGATGGTCAGGTTCGGCACGTAGTGGTTGTCCATGACATCGAAGTGCACGAAGTCGGCGCCGGCGGCCAGGACGTTGTCCACTTCCTCGCCCAGGCGGGCAAAGTCGGCGGAGAGAATCGACGGAGCAATAACGAAGGGCTGCATGACGCACCTTTTTTGAGCAGAATCACGATGGCGCGCATTGTATACCTCATGCTTTGACGCGCGCACCGTGCTGCGATGATTGGGGCAAGTCTAATAGGCCGCTCGGTAGATCTTCTCGATATCGGTGGCGCTCAACTTGCGCGGATTGTTGCGCATCAGGCGTTCGATGCCGGCGGCTTCCACGGCCATGGCCGGGATCGCCTCCTCGGGCACCCCGAAACTGCGCAGGCCTCGTGGGATTTCCACGGCGGCGCACAGCTCGGTCATCGCTTCCACGGCTTTTTCCGCCGCTTCATTGGCGCTCAGATGAGCGGTCTTCACCCCCATGGCCTCGGCAATATCCTGCATGCGTTCCACGCAGGCCATCTTGTTCCAGGTCATGACATACGGCAGCAGCAAGGCATTGCTGACGCCATGGGCAATGTTGAAGCGCCCGCCCAGCGGATACGCCAACGCATGCACCGCACCGACCCCGGCATTGCCGAACGCCATGCCGGCCATCAGGCTGGCGGTGGCCATGTCTTCGCGGGCTTGCAGGTGGGCGGGATTGGCGTAAGCCTTGGGCAGCGCCTTGGTAATCAGCTTGATCGCGCCAATGGCCAGGGCGTCGGTGATGGGCGAGGCGTTGAGCGACAGGTAGGACTCGATGGCGTGCACCAGCGCATCGACGCCACTGGCGGCGGTGACACTGCGTGGGCAGGTCAGGGTCATTTGCGGGCTGACCAGTGCCACATCCGGCAACAGGTAATCGCTGATAATGCCCATTTTCAGCTGCGCGACCTTGTCTGAGAGGATGGCCACGTTGGTCACTTCCGAACCGGTGCCGGCGGTGGTCGGGATGGCGATCAGCGGCGGGCCTTTGCGCGGCACCTGATCGACGCCGAACAAATCCTCCAGCGCGCCGTGGTAACCGGCATAGGCTGCAACACTTTTGGCGATGTCGATGGCACTGCCGCCGCCGAGGCCGATCAGCCCGTCATGCCCGCCCTCACGGTAAACCCGCATGCAATCTTCGACGATGGCGATTTCCGGGTCCGGCAACACCCGGTCGAAAATCTCATAACTGCGCTCGCCCAACTGCGCCAGCGCCAGCTCTACCGTGCCGGACTTGACCAGCGCAGCATCGGTGACGATCAGCGGGTTGTCGATGTCCAGACGTGTGAGCTCGGCCGCCAGTTGCTCGATGGCACCTGCACCGGTGATCAGTTTGTGAGCGATTTTGAAAGAGGAAAGACTCATGTGCGCAGCCTCTTATAGATAGGGGAGCTGGGCACAATAGTAGCTGGGGATTGGGGGTTGTCTGCTATTTAAGTTGGTGAATGATCGAGGTCGATCGTTCCCACGCAGAGCGTGGGAACGATCAGATCAGTGCGTGCAGGTCAGGCCTGGGCGGTGCGCAGTTTTTCGCTGCGCCCACGCAGCCATTCCAGGGTCAGCAACAGGATCACCGAGAATGCGATCAGCAGCGTCGCGGCAGCGGCGATCGTCGGGCTGAGGTTTTCGCGGATGCCGCTGAACATCTGCCGAGGCAAGGTCGCTTGTTCGGGACCGGCGAGGAACAGCGTCACCACCACTTCATCGAACGAGGTAGCGAAGGCAAACAGCGCACCGGAAATCACTCCCGGCGCAATCAACGGCAAGGTCACGCGGCGGAACGTCGTCAACGGCGAAGCGCCCAGGCTTGCCGCTGCCCGCACCAGGTTCTGGTTGAACCCCTGCAAGGTCGCCGACACCGTGATGATCACGAACGGCACGCCCAGCACAGCGTGCACCACGATCAACGAGGTATAGCTGTTGCCGAACCCCAGTGGCGCGAAGGTCAGGTAACTGGCCACACCAATGATCACCACCGGTACCACCATCGGCGAAATCACCAGCGCCATCACCAGCGCCTTACCCGGGAAGTCGCCACGGGTCAGGCCGATCGCCGCCAGCGTACCGAAGATCATCGCCAACACGGTCGCTGCCGGGGCCACGATCATGCTGTTCTTCAACGAACGCATCCATTCCGCCGAGGCAAAGAAGTCCTGGTACCAATGCAGCGAGAAGCCTTGCAGTGGGTAGACCAGAAAGCTCCCGGAGTTGAACGACAGCGGAATGATCACCAGCACCGGCAAAATCAGGAACAACAAAATCAAGCCGCAGAGTATCCGCAAGCTATAGAACCACACCCGTTCGATGGGCGATTGATAAGGACTCAGCATTTCATTCTCCCCTTAGCTCAGGCGCAGGCGACTGGCGCCCACCAGCCAGCTGTAAATCAGATAAAGCACCACGGTCGCCAGCAGCAACAGCCCACCAAGCGCGGTCGCCATGCCCCAGTTGATGCTGGTGTTGGTGTAGAAGGCGACGAAATAACTGACCATCTGATCGTTCGGGCTGCCCAGCAGCGCCGGGGTGATGTAGTAGCCGATGGCGAGGATGAACACCAACAGGCAACCGGCGCCGACACCGGCATAGGTCTGCGGGAAGTACACCCGCCAGAAACTGGCGAACGGGTGGCAGCCCAGGGAAATCGCCGCACGCATGTAAGTCGGCGAGATGCCTTTCATCACGCTGTAGATCGGCAGAATCATGAACGGCAGCAGGATGTGCACCATCGAGATGTAGACCCCGGTGCGGTTGAACACCAGCTCCAGCGGCTTATCGATGACGCCCATGGCCATCAGGCCGCTGTTGATCAAGCCGCCCGATTGCAGCAACACGATCCACGCGGCGACCCGCACCAGAATCGAGGTCCAGAACGGCAACAGCACCAGAATCATCAGCAGGTTGCTTTGCCGCGATGGCAGATTCGCCAGCAGATAGGCCAACGGATAGGCCAGCACCAGGCAGATAACGGTGATGATCAGGCCCATCCAGAACGTACGGGCAAAGATGTCGAGGTAAATCGCCTGATCGGGAGTAGCCCGGGCCAGTTCGCCGAGGTCGTCGATACGGTGGTCGACGGCGGCCAGCAGGTAATAAGGCGTCACGCCACTGGTGTTGCGGCGCACCACTTGCCAATAAGCCGGGTCGCCCCAGCGCTCGTCGAGTCCTTCCAGCGCGGCTTTATAAGAAGCGGGCTCCGTGGCGAACGGCAAGGCGCGTGCGGTTTTGGTCAGCAGGCTGCGGTAGCCGGCCAACTCCATGTTCAAGCGCTTGGACAAGTCGCCCAAGGTCTGATTCTTGCGGGCTTCGGCGAGGTCTTCGCTGGCGGCCTTGTACACAGGCTCTGCCGGCAGGCCTCGGCCGTCCCAACTGGCGATGGCTGCCACGGTGCGCGGCATGACGCCGACCACTTCCGGGTTACCGACGCTTTTGTAGAGCAGCGCCACGATCGGCACCAGGAACACCAGCAACAGAAACAGCACCAACGGCGCGATCAAGGCTTGTGCTTTCCAGCGGTTGATTCGCTCGGCGTGCTTTAGCCGCTGCTTCAAGGTGGGGTCGGTGCCCGCGTTCAGGGGAACGGCGATAGCCATGGCGTACTCCGGAAATCTTTGATCGTTACAGAGGCGACAAACACCGCCTCGAACTTTTGGTACTGATCGTTCCCACGCTCT
>NZ_AKJT01000123.1 GCF_000282195.1 Pseudomonas sp. GM18 | reverse complement strand
GCGGCAGGCGAGCTAACGCTCGACCTGTTGAGTGGTGAGGGGCGGGTGTATGCCGCTCCATTGTGGGAGCGGGCTTGCCCGCGAAGGCGGCCTGACAGCCGACCAATCTCTTTCGTCTGTACCTGCATGATCGTTCCCACGCTCCCGCGTGGGAATGCCTCCAGGGGCGCTCCGCGTTCCGCTTTTGAATGTTTAATCGATGTGCCTGAACACAGACCTTTCCCACACATCTTTCAGGTTGTCCGTCGGAAGCGGGCTCTCTAGTCTTTGGCTGTCGCTGAAAACTCAGCGATCGGGTGTGAGAACCCGGTAAGCCTATTAATCCAACACCAGTACCACCATAATTGCCGCCAGCTTATCCGCTGCTTGCAATGCTCTATGGCGGCTGTGTGCGGGCGGACTTCGGTCCGGCCGGGTTCTGAGGCTTACCGGTTTCTCACTCCGCACATAGCTGCCACCCCTTCGTCGCGTGAGAAACGACAAGGGCTGGCTCCAATTGATGAGAATGCCTCTATGACCAAGCCAGTACCCGATCCACCCGTCAACACCACCACATCCAATGCCGAAGCCTCGCGCGCCGAAGAATTGCTCAAAGACCGCGAAGCCATCAAACGTGCCCTCGACTACTACCTCGATCCCCCAACGCCCTACACCGAAAAAACCCGCCGCCCCAGCACCATGTTCATCGTCGCCCCGAATATGGATACCGAAAGCCTCCTGGCCCATGCCTGTGAATCGTTAGCCACAGCGAGTGTCCTGGCCAGCGACTTCGCCAACGACCTGACCGGCCCGCAGCGCTACACGGCGCTGGCGATTCAACAGAGCATCATGCTGGCGGAGCTGGCGGTGAACCGGGCGCTGGATAACGTCGATCCGGCATAGACCGCGTTTTCGTTCATCGCGAGCAGGCTTGCGATGGCGGTTGGTCAGTCGGCACAAAACCCGACTGACCAGCTGCAGCCTGCAGCCCTCGAGACAGGTATACTGCCGCCTTTCGCGGCTCGCCTACCGGGCCCGACTCTTTAGCATCACCCGGAGCTTTCATGACTTCCCCGACACAACCGCCGGTTGCCGACGCTTTGCGCGATGACCAGGCAGACCTGCCCGACAGCGTCGACTCCAGCGCCGACAGCGAAACCAAAGCGGCGATCCCGGCGTTCAAGTTTCCGTTCAAACCGGGCGATCTGGCCGCCGCGAAGGGCGCCAGCCAGCCTTGGTACAAAAATGGCGCCAAGAATGGCCACACCAAGACCCCGGGCGCAGCGCCTCCCGGCACTCGTCGTTCGATGGGTAAACGCTGAGTTTTTACCTGCGCGGTGCCTGATCTGCCGTCATCGCGAGCCTGCTCGCGATGAGGCCATTAAATGCAACACTCCCTCTGGCTCAGGCCGCCCGCAACGAAATAAACGCATAGTTCAGCGGCGCTTCCGTCGCCACCTGCGCCCCGGCCGCCAGCACTTGCCCGGCGATATCATCGCCAGACACATGAAATACCCATTCCCTGCCCGAGTCCGCCAGCGATTGCTGCGCCACCTGATCGATAACCATGGCAAACGCGGCCATGTCCGGCAGATAAGCGGTAAACCCATCGCCCTTCAGCGCTGTCGTCCGAATCCCCAATAGCGCGCAAATCGCATCCTTGGCCTGAATCTCATCGCGATCCGCCTGACGGGAGCGCTGGATCAATCCCGCGAGTTCCTGATCGACCAATTCACCGCCGACAATCAGATCCGGGCCTTTTTCCCACGACTCGGGAGGGCATTCCTTTACCGCCGGGTTGAGCGGGATGTGCGGGTTGATTTCCATCGGATAGATGCGGCACACCAGCGGTCGGCGTTCGTAGATGCGGCAGAGGTTGTCTTCGTCAAGATTCCGGCAGGGGCCGACGTTGTAGGCGGCAAAGGTGATCGCCACGTGCGCCTCGCAGGCGCCGCTGCGAACCGGCATCGAACGGCGTTCGGCGTGTTCGCGTTGTTGGGCTGGCAGGCCCAGGCCATTGGCGAGAAAGGCTTCCACCAGCACGATCACCTGGCCGCCATCGGCCGCCCACATGCGGGCTTCGGCCAGTGTCAGGGGAACATGGTGGTCGTTGCAGCATTTGCCACAACCTACGCAGGAAAACGGTGTATTCATTGAGCGGCCAGTGACCTGTGAGGGTGTGAAACGGCGACAGAAAGCCACCGCAAAGGCCGTGCCGAAGCAAGTTATGCGCCAGTCATTGCGCTTTTGCCGTTGGACGGATGGAGTCCCATTCGGTCATGTAGGCGGTTTTGCTCTTCTTGTTGTAGAGGCACAGCTCGGTGCCTTGCTGGCCTTTCATGTGTTTTTGCGGGTACTGGCCTTGTAGCAGGAGCGCGGTATAACCGACCCGGTCATCGAACTGCGCGACGTTACCGACGGGTTTGGTGTTTTTCAGGCCGCTGGCCTTGGTGCAACTGGCGAGCACGGCTTTGTCGAAGGCGGCCCAGGCGTCGGGGCTGGAGGCGTGGGCCTGGGCGGCGAGGGTGGTGAGGCAGAGGAAGGTCAGGGTGGTGGCTTTCATGAGCAGGCATCCTTGGCGTGTAGTGGTCAAGGTCGGAGTATGCCTGATGGTTTGCTCGCGAAAGCGGTGTGTCAGACAGGCACCGGCTCCCGCCGGACCACATACATCCCGGCAATTTCATACAAACCCCGCGCCCGAAGGTTGTCTTCCCGCACCTTCAAATCCACAAATCCTTCGCGGCGTTGTTGAAACACTTTGAAAGCATGTAGCAGCAGCGCACGGCCAAGGCCGAGGCCTTGAACGCGTGGGTGTACCACCAAATTCTTGATGTAGGCGCTGGTCCAGCACTGGGCGACGCCGACAATACCTTCGGCATCCCGGACAATGAAGCACAGGGTCGGATCGTATTCGGGATCGGTTTCAAACCGCTGCTGCCAGACCTCTAGTGCCGGTACGCGGCCGCCGCCCTCCCGATAACCCAGTTCCATCAAGTGATGAACGGCTTCGGCAAGTTCTGGACGGTACTCGGTCAGCTCAATGCCAGTTGGCCAAGTGGAAAGCGGCACATCCTCAGCGAGGTTGCGCCGCATCAGAAAACAAAAGTCCTCGGCCAACACTCAGTGACCTTGTTCGGCGACGGCCCTGGCCGCCTCGATCAGGCATTTGGTCAGTTCCGGCGAGGAAAACTTGGTCAGCACCCCGTTGGCCCCGGCCAGTCGAGCCTTCTCGCTGTTCATCGCGCTGTCCAGCGAGGTGTGCAGCAGCACATAGAGGTGCGAGAAGTCCGGGGTTTCGCGCAGGGTGCGGGTGAAGGCATAGCCGTCCATCTCCGACATTTCGATGTCGGAGACGATCAGGTTGATCTGCTGGGCGGTGCCTTGCAGGTCCAGCAGGCAATCGATGGCTTCCTTGGCGCTGCGCGCGGTGTGGCATTGCAGGCCGAGGTTGCGCAGGGTGTGCACCGATTGTTGCAGGGCGACCTGGCTGTCATCGACCACCAGAATCCGCGCATTGCCCAGCACTTCGGCGTCTTCCATGCTCAGTTCGGTCGGGGCCATTTCGATCTGCGCTGGCGCAATGCCGTGGATGACCTTTTCGATGTCCAGCACTTGCACCAGCGTGCCGTCGACCGACGTCACTCCGGTGATGTACGAGCGCACGCCGCCGGAGCCGAAGGGTGGTGGGCGGATGTCGGTGGTCAGGCAGTGGACGATCTTGCTCACGGCCTGAACGTGCAGGCCCTGCTTGGAGCGGCTGACGTCGGTGACGATCAGGCAGCCACCGTTCGGGTCTTCCAGCGGTCGCTCGCCGATGGCGCGGCTCAGGTCGATCACCGACAACGAGGCGCCGCGCAGGGTGGCGATGCCTTTGACGTGGGGATGCGACTCCGGCAGCTTGGTCAGCGGCGGGCAGGGGATGATTTCGCTGACTTTCAGCAGGTTGATCGCCATCAGCTTGCCGCTGCGCAAGGTAAACAGCAGAAGCGAAAGTGAATCTGCGCGGGCTTTGTTGGAAGACATAAAAACCTTCTGTGGAAAAGGTGAGGCGATTATGAGCATCGCCAACAGCTATCGATGCCGGGTTATCGACTTGTTATAGGCTGGCTTTAGGGATATTCCCCAGCATAACGACCAATGCGACCTTTGTAGCAGCTGCCGAAGGCTGCGTTCGGCTGCGAAGCAGTCGTAAAACCTGTGCATGCGATACATCCAGGTACAACGCGGTGACCGATTTGGCGAGGACTTCGTCCTCGAACGCAGCCTTGTAGCAGCTGCCGAAGGCTGCGTTCGGCTGCGAAGCGGTCGTAAAACCTGTGCATGCGATATATCCAGGTACAACGCGGTGACCGGTTTGGCGAGGACTTCGTCCTCGAACGCAGCCTTCGGCAGCTGCTACAAGGCTGCGATCTTTACTTATTTCATGCCCAACCGCTTGGCCATCCGCCCCAGGTTCGCCCGATCCAGGCCCAACTCCCGCGCCGCGCTGGCCCAGTTGTGGTGGTGCCGCTCCAGGCAGGCGCTGATCAGTTGGCGCTGATAGTGCTCGGTGGCTTCACGCAAATCCCCTGAAACCAACTCAGCCGCCGGCGCAGCAACCAGGGGTTCCGACACGTGCTCAACGCCGCCATTGGGCAAATCCAGATCCGCAGCGCTCAAGCTGAGAATCTTCGGCCGTTGCGTGCAATTACCCAGCGCCTTCAACGCGCTGCGGCCAATCAAGTGCTCCAGCTCCCGCACATTCCCCGGCCAACCATACGCCAACAAGGCCGCTTGCGCATCGCTGGTCAGGCGCAGGCTGTTGAGGCCCATGCGTGAGCGGTTTTGCTCCAGGAAGTAGCCGCTGAGCAGCAGCACATCCCGACCGCGGTCGCGCAATGCGGGCACCAGCAGCGGGTACACGCTCAGGCGATGATAGAAGTCGGCGCGGTAGCGACCGCTGCGCACTTCTTCGGCCAAGTCGCGGTTGGTCGCCGCGATCAGCCGCACGTCGACCTGATGTTCCTTGTCCGACCCCAGCCGCTGCAATTGCCCGCTCTGCAGCACTCTCAGCAATTTGGCCTGCACCGCCAGCGACAGTTCACCCACTTCATCGAGGAACAACGTGCCGCCATTGGCCAGTTCGAACTTGCCACGACGATCGTTCATCGCGCCGGTGAAGGCGCCACGCACGTGACCGAACAGTTCGCTCTCCACCAGCGTGTCTGGCAGGGCCGCGCAGTTGAGGCTGATGATCGGTTTGTCGGCCCGGGGCGACGCCGCGTGAATGGCTTGCGCCACCAGCTCTTTACCGACCCCGGTTTCGCCGGTGATCAGCACCGTCAGATCGCTGCCGCCCACCAGGTTGATCTCTTCCACCAGGCGTTTGTAAGCCTTGCTCTGGCCGATCATTTCGCGGTTCTGCTGGCCGCTGGCCTGACGGTAAACCTCGGCGCGCTGATGTTCGTCTTCGGCGCGATTGGCCAGCCGCTCGATGCGCTCGGCGGCGTTGACCGTGGCAGCGGCGAGGCTGGCGAAGGCTTGCAGGGCGTCCAGTTCGATTGGTTCGAAACGTTCAGGGGCGAGGGCGTCGAGGGTCAGCAAACCCCACGGACGCTCGTCGATAAACAGCGGACAGCCCATGCAGTCGTGGACTTCCAGGTGCTCGTGCAGGCCATCGACCAGGCCGTCATAAGGATCGGGCAAGTCGCTGTCGGCGGCGAAGCGGGTCGGGCCGGGGCTGCTGAGCAGCACTTCGAAGCGCGGGTGTTCGCTGACCTTGAAGCGTCGGCCGAGGGTGTCGGTGCTCAACCCGTCCACGGCCAGCGGCACCAGCCATTCGCCGTCGAGTCGCAGCAGGGCGGCGGCGTCGCAAGGGAGCAGGGCGCGCATGGCTTCGAGCAGGCGCCGATAGCGCTCGCCTTCGGGCAACTCGCGGGACAGGTCGGAGACCAGGGGCAGCAGGGTCGTGAGTAGTAGTTTTGCAGTCATAATGACTCCGTGTAGTCGCTATGACTATAAAACGATGTGTGTCGATATGACTACTTTGTTTTTAACTGTTTGATTTTTAAGGTTTTAATTGTTGGCATGGAAACTGATAAGCAAAGGTTACTCATATAAAGCCCAGGAGTTGCTCTTATGCTTAGCGTCCAAGACCGTGCCATCGTCAAATCCACCGTGCCGTTGCTGGAAAGCGGTGGCGAGGCGTTGATCACTCACTTCTACCGCATGATGCTCTCCGAATACCCGGAAGTCCGCCCGCTGTTCAACCAGGCCCACCAGGCCAGCGGCGATCAGCCTCGCGCCTTGGCCAACGGTGTATTGATGTACGCGCGGCACATCGACCAGCTCGATCAGTTGGGCGATCTGGTGGCCAAGATCATCAACAAGCACGTGGCCCTGCAAATCCTCCCGGAACATTACCCGATCGTGGGCAGCTGCCTGTTGCGGGCAATCTCTGAAGTGCTGGGCGACGAAATTGCCACGCCTGAAGTGATAAGTGCCTGGGGCGCGGCCTACAACCAATTGGCCGAAATCCTGATCGGTGCTGAAGCCAGCATTTACGACCAGAAAGCCCAGGCACCGGGCGGCTGGCGCGGCGCGCGGGAATTCATCGTGGCGGCCAAGGTCGAGGAAAGCGCGGAAATCACTTCGTTCTACTTCGAACCGGCAGACAAAGGGCCGATTCTCGCGGCCGAGCCCGGCCAGTACATCGGCATGAAACTGATCCTCGACGGCGAAGAAATCCGGCGTAACTATTCGCTGTCGGCGCTGGCCAACAAGGGCCAGTACCGCATCAGCGTCAAGCGCGAAACCGGTGGCCGCGCCTCCAACCATTTGCACGATCAATTGCACGTCGGCGCGAGCATCATGCTGTTCCCGCCAGCGGGCGACTTCACCCTGACCGCCAGCGACAAACCGCTGGTGCTGATCAGTGGCGGTGTCGGCATCACCCCGACACTGGCGATGCTCGAAGCGGCGCTGGCGACCGAGCGGCCAGTGCACTTTATCCACTGCGCGCGCAACGGCAGCGTGCATGCCTTCCGCGACTGGATCGACGGGCTGGCCGAGCGTCATCCGCAGCTCAAGCGTTTCTATTGCTACGCCGAAGACGATGGCGTCAGCCCGGCGGCAGACAAGGTTGGCCTGCTGAGCCAGGAGCAACTCGGCGAGTGGTTGCCGCAGCAGCGCGATGTGGATGCTTACTTTTTGGGGCCTAAAGGCTTCATGGCGGCGATCAAGCGTCACCTCAAGGCCTTGGGCGTACCGGAGAAACAAAGCCGTTACGAGTTCTTCGGGCCGGCTGCGGCGTTGGAGTAAGCAGTTGCGGCGACTAGGGAGACCGAGTCGCCTTCATCGCGGGCAAGCCGCACCACGGTCCCGATTCGTAAAAAACGCTTAAAGGTTAATCCGTTCTTAACCGGTTTATCGTTTATTTCCCGATGCTGATGATAGGCGCTCGTTCGTTTACATGATCAGGATCGCCCCATGACTCACATCACTTTCTCCCGCCGTTCTACCCTGGTCGGCCTCAGCCTGACCGCTGCGCTGCTGGCGAGTCCGTTTGCTTCTGCCGAACCGGCCTTGCTCCAGCCGCAGAGCCTGATCGTCGATCAGAGCTTGCCCAAGGCGCAGCGCGATTCCATGGAATTGGCCGCCCGGCGTTACGGCAGCTTCTGGAATACCGGGGAGGAGGCGTTGGCCAAGGCGGCCTTGTCGGAGCAGTTCGTCGACAAGACCCCGCCCGAAGGCCGGGTTCAGGGGCCGACCGGGCCGCTACTGGCGTCGAAGTTCTTTCGCACGGCGGTGCCGGACCTGAGCTGCGAGATCGAGCAAATGATCATCGCCGGTGATCGGGTGGTGGTGCATCTGCACTTTCGCGGGCACTTCACCGGCCCGTTCAAGGCTCTCAAAGGTCAGGGCCAGCGTGTAGACTTCCGGGCAACCGATATCTATCAGGTCGACAACGGTCGCATCGCGGCCAATTGGCATATCGAAGACAACATCAGCCTGATGCAGCAGCTGCAAGCGCAGCCGCCGGCGAGCTGATCCACGGACACAGAAGGGAAACGCGATGAGCGAGGAAACAATGCGGTTGGGACGTGAACGGCGCTACCTGGTGCTGCTGGGCATCATCTGCCTGGCGCTGATCGGTGGCGCGCTGTACATGCAAGTGGTGCTGGGCGAAGCACCGTGCCCGCTGTGCATCTTGCAGCGCTACGCATTGTTGCTGATCGCGCTCTTCGCGTTTATCGGCGCGGCGATGCGCACCCGCCGCAGCATCACGCTGTTCGAAGTGTTGGTGGTGATCTGCGCCATCGCGGGCGCCGGGGTGGCCGGGCATCACGTCTATACCCAGCTGTACCCGGAAGTCAGCTGCGGCATCGATGTGCTGCAACCGATCGTCGACGGTTTGCCGTTGGCGAAGATCTTCCCCCTGGGCTTCCAGGTCGACGGTTTCTGCTCCACGCCATACCCGCCGATCCTCGGTTTGTCCCTGGCGCAGTGGGCGCTGACGGCGTTCGTGCTGGTCGTGGTGCTGGTGCCGCTGCTCACTACGCGTAACCGCAAAGCACTGCGCTGAGGCCGTCCGCCACACCGTTACGCGAAACAAAAAACGCCCCGATCCTCGTTGGGAGGCCGGGGCGTTTTGCGTGTTCAGAGGTCAGGTAAAAGGACTGTGATACGCAGCAACGAAGGGTGTGACACGTGTGCGACATGTTGTCACAGCTTGAGTGTCGCAAGTCATTTCAAAACGTTGAATTGGGGCACCTCCAGGCACCCAAAACGGGCTTCGAAGGCCACTGCCTCTTGCCGTGCCAATCAGCCGGAACAGGCAGTTTTAACAGGGGCTAGCGAATTGCTAAAGCCCTTGTCACATAGGGGGTAGAGCAGAGTCGGAGACGAGCGCCGGGCCCTGGAAGCTGTCTGAACTGCGCGCGGTAGACCTACATTTTTTGGTGTTTTTGTTGAGAATTAATTTCGATACCATGGCCCACTTTTGCAAAAACCGTGAATGATTGTTGCTGGAACGGATAAAAATTATTTCGGGATGAGACATGGTTTATGAATCGCTACATATCTACAATCGCCCGCACTGAATTCCCGGCACTGCTCGCCCCAACTCAGGTGCATGAGCAGAAGTAGGGTGTCGAGAGGCCTGATGGCTTCATGCGACCCCCATTTGTCGGTGCCTTCCGACGATCCGCACCAAATGGAATTGGTCTGTAACAAGGCCCTTGACCACGAATTCGAATAAGAACTTAACGCAGGCCCAGCAATTGTCGAACAGCGTCTGACGCGCGACGGGCAGGCCCTTATTCAATCCAAGAAAAATGCCAACCCTTGGCAGGGTGAAGTGTTGGCGATCAAAACCCAACTGCATTGCGCAAGCTGCTTTAGAGGTCGTGAGATGAGTAAAAACAGGTACCCCAGACTACTAGGCTTATTGCCGCTGCTCGGCACGTTGTTGCTGGGAGGCTGCAACATGACCTTGCTCGATCCCAAGGGCCAGGTCGGCCTGGATGAGCGAAACCTGATCATCACCGCAACGCTGCTGATGCTGTTGGTCGTCGTGCCGGTCATCGTCATGACGTTCCTGTTCGCCTGGAAATACCGCGCTTCCAACAAGGACGCCGTCTACACGCCAAAATGGTCCCACTCCACCAAGATCGAAATCGCGGTGTGGACTATTCCGGTACTGATCATCATTGCCCTGGGTTACGTCACCTACAAGTCGACCCACGCGCTGGATCCTTACAAGCCGCTGGAATCCGACGTCAAGCCGGTCACCATTGAAGTGGTCGCGCTGGACTGGAAGTGGCTGTTCATCTACCCGGAACAAGGCATCGCCACGGTCAACAAGATCGTGTTCCCGGCGCACACCCCGATCAACTTCAAGATCACTTCCGACGCCGTGATGAACTCGTTCTTCATCCCTGCTCTGGGCGGTCAGATCTACGCGATGGCGGGCATGCAGACCAAACTGCACCTGATCGCCAACCAGAACGCTGAAATGGACGGTATCTCCGCCAACTACAGCGGCGCGGGTTTCACCGGCATGAAATTCAAAGCTATCGCCACTTCTCAGGAAGATTTCGACGCCTGGGTAAGCGAAGTCAAAAAGGCACCTAAACAGCTTGAACAAGCTGAATACGCAGCCCTGTCCAAGCAGAGCCAGAACAACCCAGTCGAGCTTTACTCCTCGGTCACGCCGAACCTGTTCCAGATCATCGTCGACAAGTACGAAGGTATGAAACCGGGCAAGCCAGTGCACCACGAGAAGAAAGAGCACGAAGTGGCCGCCATGGAAGGAATGGACATGAGTTCGCATTCAGCTGCCGGGGCAGAGGAGTAAACGATGTTTGGTAAATTAAGTTGGGAAGCGGTCCCGTTCCACGAACCGATCGTAATGGTGACCATCGCCATGATCGCGCTCGGCGGTCTGGCACTGTTCGCTGCAATCACCTACTTCAAGAAGTGGACCTATTTGTGGACCGAGTGGTTGACCTCGGTCGACCACAAGAAAATCGGTGTGATGTACATCGTCGTCGCCATGGTCATGCTGCTGCGTGGTTTTGCCGACGCCATCATGATGCGTACCCAGTTGGCCATGGCCACCGAGGGTTCGCCTGGCTACCTGCCACCTGAACACTATGACCAGATCTTCACCGCCCACGGTGTGATCATGATCATCTTCATGGCGATGCCATTCTTCACCGGCCTGATGAACCTTGCAGTGCCGCTGCAGATCGGCGCGCGTGACGTTGCCTACCCGTTCCTGAACTCCCTGAGCTTCTGGCTGCTGGTTTCCGGCGTGGTGCTGATCAACCTGTCCCTGGGCGTTGGCGAATTCGCCAAGACCGGTTGGGTTGCCTATCCGCCACTGTCGGGCCTGCAATACAGCCCGGGCGTGGGGATGGATTACTACATCTGGGCGCTGCAGCTATCCGGGTTAGGTACGACGCTGACGGGGGTCAACTTCCTGGCCACCGTGCTGAAAATGCGTACCCCTGGCATGAAGCTGATGGACATGCCGATCTTCACCTGGACCTGCACCTGGGCCAACGTCCTGATCGTGGCTTCGTTCCCGATCCTGACCGCTACCCTGGCGTTGCTGACGCTTGACCGTTACATGGATTTCCACATTTTCACCAATGAACTTGGTGGCAATCCGATGATGTACGTCAACCTGTTCTGGGCCTGGGGTCACCCCGAGGTTTACATCCTGATTCTGCCGGCGTTCGGGATCTTCTCCGAAGTCATCTCGACCTTCACCGGCAAGAAGCTGTTCGGCCACCATTCGATGATCTACGCTTCGGGCGCGATCTCGATCCTGGGCTTCATGGTTTGGCTGCACCACTTCTTCACCATGGGTTCGGGTGCCAGCGTCAACGCCTTCTTCGGTCTGGCGACGATGCTGATTTCGATCCCGACGGGTGTGAAACTGTTCAACTGGCTGTTCACCATCTACCAGGGCCGTCTGCGCTTCACCAGCCAGGTGATGTGGACTCTGGGCTTCATGGTGACCTTCGCCATCGGCGGCATGACCGGCGTACTGCTGGCCATCCCGGGTGCCGACTTCGTTCTGCACAACAGCCTGTTCGTGATCGCACACTTCCATAACGTGATCATCGGCGGCGCGGTATTCGGTTACATCGCAGGTTTCGGCTTCTACTTCCCGAAAGCGTTCGGCTTCAAGCTGCACGAAGGCTGGGGCAAGGCTGCATTCTGGTTCTGGATCTCCGGCTTCTTCGTCGCGTTCATGCCGCTCTATGTACTGGGCTTCATGGGCATGACCCGTCGTCTGAACGCCACCACCAACCCTGAGTGGGTACCGTACCTGTACGTTGCCATGTTCGGTGCGGTGATGATCGCAGTCGGTATCGCCTGCCAGCTGATCCAGCTGTACGTCAGCGTGCGTGACCGCAACAAGCCGGAAAACATGTGCGAACACGGCGACCCGTGGAATGCACACACCCTGGAATGGTCGACCTCCTCGCCACCTCCGTTCTACAACTTCGCCGTGCTGCCGAAAGCCGACGTTGTCGATCCGTTCACCGAAGCCAAGGAAAACGGCACCGCGTACAAGGCTCCGGCCAAGTACGAGCCGATCCACATGCCGAACAACACCGCGACCGGTGTGGTCATGGGCGCACTGTTGACCGTATTCGGTTTCGCGATGATCTGGCATATCTGGTGGCTGGCAATCGCCGGCCTGGCAGGCACCGTGATCTACTTCGCGATCCACGCGGCCCGTGATGATCAAGGCTACTACGTGCCGGTCGACGTGATCGAGCGCATCGAAGCCGAGCAGCACAAGCGTCTGGTAGCAGCCGGGAAAGTCCCAGCCACCGCCACCCGTGTTGAAACCTCGTTGGAACAGGCTTAAACCATGTCGAACTTAGTGACCAATGCTGGACACACCCATGTCGATGGACATGGGCATGATGACCATCACCACGACTCGGGCGAGATGACCGTATTCGGTTTCTGGCTCTACCTGATGACCGACTGCATTCTGTTTGCGTCGATCTTCGCAGCGTACGCGGTACTGGTTAACAACGTAGCGGGTGGCCCGTCGGGCCACGACATCTTCGAACTGCCATACGTACTGGGCGAAACCGCTCTGCTGCTGTTCAGTTCGATCACCTACGGCTTCGCCATGCTGGCGTTCTTCCGTGGCAACAAGAAGCAGGTCCTGGGCTGGCTGGCCCTGACCTTCCTGTTCGGTGCCGGCTTCATCGGCATGGAGATCAACGAGTTCCACATGCTGATCTCCGAGGGCTATGGCCCTAACCGTTCGGGCTTCCTGTCCGGGTTCTTCACCCTGGTCGGCACCCACGGTCTGCACGTGACCAGCGGTCTGATCTGGATGGCGATCATGATGTACCAGGTGCAGAAAAAAGGCCTGACGGCGACCAACAAGACCCGTCTGAGCTGCCTGAGCCTGTTCTGGCACTTCCTGGACGTGGTGTGGATCTGCGTATTCACCGTTGTTTATCTGATGGGGACTATGTAAATGGCTAACGCGCACTCTCATGACGACGCCGGTCACGGCAGCGTCAAGTCCTACGTCATTGGCTTCGTCCTGTCGGTAATCCTGACCCTGATCCCGTTCGGTCTGGTGATGTACCCGTCGCTGCCGAAGTCGCTGACTCTGTGGATCGTACTGGCTTTCGCCGTTATCCAGGTGCTGGTGCACCTGGTGTACTTCCTCCACCTCGACCGTTCGGCCGCGCAGCGTAACAACGTGATTGCGTTTGTTTTCGCCGCGATCGTGATTGTCCTGCTGGTTGGCCTGTCGCTGTGGATCATGTTCAGCATCCACACCAACATGATGGCGAAGTGAGGTAAGTCCGGATGTCCTTTAAGCACTTTATCCAAATCACCAAACCGGGGATCATTTTCGGTAACGTGCTTTCTGTGGCAGGCGGATTTTTCCTGGCCTCCAAAGGGCATGTCGATCTGGCCATTTTCCTGGCCGCGATGATCGGCACGTCCCTGGTCGTGGCTTCCGGTTGCGTGTTCAACAACTGCATCGACCGCGATATCGACCTGAAGATGGAACGCACCAAGAACCGGGTGCTGGTCCAGGGCTTGATCTCCCTGAAACTGGCCCTGGCTTATGCGACCGTCTTGGGTGTTGCCGGCGTTGCGTTGCTGTACAAGGTGGCCAACCCGTTGGCCGCGCTGTTCGCGGTGATCGGTTTTGTCATCTACGTCGGCTTCTACAGCCTGTACCTCAAGCGCAAGTCGGTTCACGGCACGCTGGTGGGCAGTCTGTCGGGGGCGATGCCGCCGGTGATCGGTTACGTTGCAGTCAGCAATAACTTCGACATGGCCGCTCTGACGTTGTTGGTGATGTTCAGCCTGTGGCAGATGCCGCATTCCTACGCCATCGCAATCTTCCGCTTCAACGATTACCTGGCCGCATCGATTCCGGTGCTGCCGGTGAAGCGCGGCATTGAAGTGGCCAAGAAACACATCCTGCTCTACATCCTGGCCTTCCTCGTGGCGACCTTGATGCTGACCTTCAGCGGCTACGCCGGCATGAGCTACCTCGCCGTCGCCGCGGCCATGGGCATGTACTGGCTGTACATGGCCTGGACCGGTTACAAGGCAGTGGATGACACGGTCTGGGCACGCAAGCTGTTCGTGTTCTCGATCTTCACCATTACTGCCTTGAGCGTGATGATGTCTTTGGACTTCAAAGTGCCGAGCGAGTTGTTGCTGACGTACGCGCCTTAAGCGTCGGATGCTGTAAAGAAAAGCCCCGCCTTTCGAGAGAATGGCGGGGCTTTTTCGTTTAATTACGATTGGCGTACAGGCAATAAAAATCCCCGCTCTGATGGCGGGGATTTTTGTGTGCAGCGTTAGCGTTACTGCGCGGCGATGCTGTAGCCGTCGAACGCGGTTTGTTGCTGAAGCGCGGTGATGATGTTCTTGCGGTTGACCGCTTGTTCGGCCCCGGCATTGTCCAGGAACGTTTCGCTTTCCAGTTCCGCTTCTTCGCCTTCGCCAACGAAAGTGAAGCCCAGGAACTCCAGCGCTTCACGGTCAACGTTCAGGCGCGAGCGCGGGGTGCGCAGGGGCAGGGTGACGCTGATGCCGTCCTTGCTGATGGTGAACACTTCGACTTCTTTCTTGGCGCGAGCCGCTTTGCTCTTGCCGCTGCTCGGGTTGCTGATGGCCTGGTGAGTCTGGTTCAGCACTTTCAGCGCCAGGCCATAAACGATTTCCTGGAACGCCGGGTCGTCCTTGAAGCTGGACAGAATGCGGCTGATCGGGAATTTGCTGCTCAGGTCTTCCAGGGCGGCAATGTCGGCCGCTTCGGCGTCTTTCAATTGCTTGAGTTCGCCCATCAATTCGTAGGCTTTATCGTCATCGAAGCTGTCGTGAGCCTGGCGAATCGCAGCGCGCAGTTCGCGGATCTGGTCGCTTTCCCGGGTGGATTGAAAAGCGTCCAGAACCATCTCGCTGATGGTCTTGGCCTGGGGCACGTGTTGTGAAAGATTGATGGAGTTTTCGTATTCCGCTTTGGACGACAAGGTGACTACGGATTCAGCGGTATTGGAATCGGACATTGAAATTTCACTACTTCTTTAACTTGGATTGAGGCGAGAAAGCACGGGGCCTTTTCAGGCCGCCTAATCTATTGGACCAGCGCTGCGTTGTCACGGATGAACAGGTGGCTGGTCAGTATTTTTGGTGGGAGGATTTGGACCGAACCACCCATTGCTCTGCCGTTTGCTCATCCACCGGTAAGGAGAAGCGAAATGTCGCGCCGCGTCCCGGCACTTCGATCAGCTCGATCTCACGACCGTGCAATTGCAGGATCCGGTGCACGATCCGCAATCCCAGCCCGCCATCGCGCCGTGCGCCACCAATGTTGAACGGACGCAGGAACAGACCTTCGCGCAATTCGGGGTCGATGCCAGGGCCGGTGTCGCTGACGGTCACTTCGATAAAAGCCCCTTGAGGACGGAGACTGAGTTCGATTTCTCCCCCTTGGGGAGTGTGGCGCAGGGCGTTATCGAACAGGTTGGTCAGCACCCGCTCGATCAGCCCCAGGTCGGCGCAGGCCACGGCGACGTTAGGGGCGAAGGTGGCCTTGAGTTCAATCTGGCGCGCTTCGGCGCTGAGTTCGAATTTCTGAAAAATGTCCTGCACCAGATCGGTCAGGGAGAAGCGCTCCAGCACCGGTTGCACAAAACCGTGTTCCAGTCGCACCAGTTCCAGCAGTGATTGCGCCAGGCCGCCGACCTTGCGGCTCTGATCCAGGGCGATTCCCAGATAACGGCGACGATCGGCGGGGGACAAAGTGGCGTCCTTGAGCGACAGGGTTTCCAGGTAACCGTGCAGCGAGGCCAGCGGTGTGCGCAGGTCGTGAGAGATGTTGGCCACCAGTTCGCGACGCTCCTGATCCTGACGGGTCAGCGAGCGCCATTGTTCACCGAGGCGTGCTTGCATCTGCCGGAAGGCTGCGTCGAGTACGGCTATTTCATCGTGGCTGGCGGCCTTTTCTATCGGCTCCGGCTCAGGTTCGGGCGAAGCGGTCGGAACACCGTTGATATCAAACTGACTGACTTTCTCGGTCAAACGACGCAATGGCCGGGTGATCAGGGCAAATGCCGTGAGGCCGGCAATCAGGCACAGCAACGCCACCAGCCCGATGGACAACAAAGCAGTATTGAGCGCCGCGCTGGTGGCGCCGCGTTCGGCGAAGCGGTCGTGCTCTTCGCTGAGTAACACCACGTAAAGGTAACCGGCCGGCTGACCATTGACCCGCAAAGGTGCGGCGCTGAACACCTTGCGACCATCGACGCTGCGCGGATCGTCGCCGAGAATCGGCAATGCCTCGCCCTTGAGCAAACGCTGGATCGGCGCCAGATCGACTTGCTCCCGGCGTATCCGCCCCTCGGGCGCAGCGCTGCCGACAATTCGGCCCCCGGTATCCAGCAGATAGACCTCGACACTGGGATTGACCAGCATCAGCTGACTGAACAGTCCGCGCACGGCATTGGGCATCGGGCCGTTGCGGTCCATCAGTACGGTGTCATGGGCAATGTGTTGCGCCAGATCCCGCGACAAGCCTTGCACCACTTCCAGTTCATGCATCTGACTGGAGCGCACCTGCATCCATGCCGAGGTGCCGCAGCACACCAGCAACAGCACGGCGAACACCAGGGACAGGCGTTGAGTCAGGGTCAGCCTCATGGCTGCTCTCCGCTTGCTGCGAATTTGTAGCCACGGCCCCACACCGTGAGGATGCGCGCCGGTTGCGCCGGATCGGCCTCGATTTTCGCCCGCAAGCGGTTGATGTGGGTGTTGACCGTATGTTCGTAGCCTTCGTGACTGTAGCCCCATACCGCATTGAGCAGGTCCATGCGTGAGAAGACTTTGCCGGGCTGACGGACAAAGAAGTACAGCAGGTCGAATTCCCGTGGCGTGAGGTCAAGACGCCGGCCGTCGAGGGAGACTTCACGGGTGATCGGGTCGATGGACAGGCCATCGCTGGTCAGACTGCCGGCATCCATTTTCAGATTACGGGCCATGGCGTCGACCCGTCGCAGCAGTGCCTTGACCCGTGCCACCAGCTCGAGCATGGAAAAGGGTTTGGCCAGGTAATCGTCGGCGCCCAGCTCCAGCCCCAGAATCCGATGCACTTCGCTGGAGCGCGCACTGGTGATGATGATCGGGGTGTAGCGGGCCATGGCCCGGGCGCGGCGGCAGATTTCCAGGCCATCGACGCCGGGCAGCATCAGGTCGAGGATCAGTGCGTCCCAGCTTCCTTGCTGCAGCAGTCGCATGCCCTCGTCGCCGTCGGCGCAGTGCACTACCTCAAACTGCTCATCGCGCAGGTGCAGGCAGATAAGGTCGGCAATGTGCAGGTCGTCCTCGACCACCAGGACGCGTTTGGTCTGTTCCATGGAGCTCAATCCTTTGTGACGCAATGAACACATTGTGCGGGTTTTCCTGAGGTTGAGTTATCACGAATTATTTAACTCCTCGTGAGGATTTGGCGATCAACTCAAGCCTAGGCTGTGTTCCATGCAAGGCACCTGGAATTTTGGAGAAGGCCATGTTTTCACGGCGACAGTTTCTTGTAGCGAGCGGCGGGCTAGGGGCTGCAGCCCTGGTGATCGGTGTATTGCCAAAATTTTCCGCAAGCGTCGCGCTGGTCGATAAGGCCCGTGCGGAGGAGGTTTTCGAGGTGACTCACAGCGACAGCGAATGGCGCGCCCTGCTCAGCGCCGAACAGTACGAAATACTGCGCGAAGAGGGCACTGAACGGGCCTATAGCAGCCCGCTGAACAACGAGCACCGCAAGGGCGTTTTTGCCTGCGCCGGTTGCGATCTGTCGTTGTTTTCTTCCGACACCAAGTTCGACAGCCGTACCGGCTGGGCGAGTTTCT
>NZ_AKJT01000122.1 GCF_000282195.1 Pseudomonas sp. GM18 | reverse complement strand
TGCGTTGCTCGAAGCTTATTTGAAATGACCAAACCACGCTTCTCGCGCCTTGCCCTGCACAACAGCAGACCCGGCGCGGCGGGGAAACTAATTGAGAACGCCCCCTAGAGTCGCATTCCATTGTCCTTGTAGGAAATGTTCACGTCGAGACACATTTGGACACTTTCATGAATGTGCACGAAGGGTTAGGCTGCGCGTTCATTTCGCCAGCACCCAGACAATGCTCCAACAATTCCTACATGACTTCGGCTACTTTGCCCTATTCCTCGGCACGTTTTTCGAAGGCGAAACCATTCTGGTGCTCGCAGGCTTCCTCGCGTTCCGCGGATACATGGACATCAACCTGGTGGTGGTCGTGGCGTTCTTCGGCAGTTATGCCGGCGATCAGCTGTGGTACTTCCTGGGGCGCAAGCACGGGCGCAAATTGCTTGCACGTAAACCGCGCTGGCAACTGATGGGCGATCGGGCGCTGGAACATATCCGCAAGCATCCGGACATCTGGGTGCTGAGCTTCCGCTTTGTCTATGGCTTGCGCACCGTGATGCCGGTGGCGATCGGTCTGTCGGGCTATCCGCCGGGACGTTATCTGCTGCTCAACGGGATTGGCGCGGCCATCTGGGCTGCGGCGCTGGCCGCAGCCGCGTATCACTTTGGCGCGGTGCTCGAAGGCCTGCTGGGCAGCGTCAAGAAGTACGAGCTGTGGGTGCTGGGCGCCCTGCTGGTACTGGGCTTTTTCCTGTGGCTGCGGCGGCGCTTCAAGAATGCCCGTCTGGCGAAGAAGGTCTACGCCGACGAGCAGGCGCTGAAAGCCGAACAGGCCAAGTCCAGCGAACCTACGACGCCCATCGAGTGACACGGTTTCTACAACAGTAGAGACCGATGCCACTGAGCAGGCTGTAACTGAGCAGCACCACCCAGCCCACCGCGCTGGCCGGCCATAGCCCGACCATCGGTGCCAGCCATACCAGCGGCAGGTTCGACGCCAGCCGCAACAGCTCCAGTTTCAGTGCCTGCGGGCTATTCTCCAGGGCCGCGCCCAACACAAACAACCCCAACGCCACGGCACCCCAGCCCAACACCAGGGCCGAAGTCGGCAAGCTCTGTTCCAGGTTCATCAAGTAACTGCCCAAGGCGATGTAGAGGCAGAACTGCAGCACCACATACCACTGCTGGCGCCCATCCAGCGGCACCTCGAATTTGCGGAACTGAGCCAGGTCCGGCTTGTTCATCGGGTATTTGGCCGCCACATCCGCCGGCCGCCAACCGGTGCGCATGAACCAGATCCGCAGCTTGTCCCACCAGCGCTCGGCGCGCCGGGCGTCATCCCACAACTGTGCATAAAACTGCACGTTCGCCCACAGTGGATTCCAGCTCGCCAGCGGCGTGGTCACGCCGAAAATCACCGGCTCGTTGTCGTCCTCTTCCTGGAACGAGCCGAACAGACGGTCCCAAATAATGAACACACCGCCATAGTTGCGATCCATGTAGAGAGCGTTCTGTGCATGGTGAGCCCGATGATTGGACGGCGTGACGAAGAACCACTCGAACCAGCCGAGCTTGGGAATGTGTCGGGTATGCACCCAGAATTGATACAGCAGGTTCAGCGCCGCAACACTGACGAACACCAGCAACGGCACGCCGAGCACGGCCAGGGGCAGGTAGAAAATCCAGCTCAGGAGAAACCCGGTGCTGGTCTGGCGCAAGGCCGTGGAGAGGTTGTAGTCCTCGCTCTGGTGATGCACCGAATGCGCGGCCCAGAGTATGTTGCGCTCGTGGCCCATGCGATGCAGCCAGTAGTAGCATAAGTCGTAGAAAACGAAGGCAAACACCCAGACCCAGACACTGTCGGCCGGCAGTTCGATCACGGCCAGATGTTCCAGGGCGAAGGCATAAGTGACCAGGCCGACACCTTTGGTCAACAGGCCCGTGGTGGTCGACAGCACGCCGGTGCTGAGGCTGTTGATCGCGTCTGCCACGCGGTAATTGCTCACTCCACGCCAACGGTCGGCCAGCAACTCGACCGCAATCAGCACAAAGAAAAACGGCACCGCATACAGAATGAAGTTCATGACGCGACCTGATCGGAATCGTTCAGCAGAGATTAGGTGTAGCCGCGAATTAACCCTATGGCAACGAGTGACAAATTAGTGGACATTTAACGCCATGAATCTGGAGAAAAGCCCATGAGCAAAAAAATTGCAGTGATCCTTTCCGGCTGTGGCGTGTACGACGGCGCCGAGATCCACGAAAGCGTGATCACCTTGCTGCGGCTGGACCAGCGTGGCGCCCAGGTGCGGTGCTTCGCACCCGACATCGCGCAATTGCATGTGATCAACCACCTGACTGGCGAAGAAATGCCCGAGTCGCGCAACGTGCTGGTGGAATCGGCGCGTATCGCCCGGGGCAACATCAAGGATATCCGTGAAGCGGACGTCGAAGATTTCGATGCGCTGATCGTTCCCGGTGGTTTCGGGGCGGCCAAGAACCTGTCGAACTTTGCCGTCGAAGGCGCCGGCTGCAGCGTTCAACCTGACGTCCTGGCGTTGACCGAAGCGTTCGCCGAGGCTGGCAAACCGGTGGGGCTGATCTGTATTTCGCCGGCCCTGGCGGCAAAAATCTACGGCCCGGGCGTGACCTGCACCATCGGCAACGATGCCGATACCGCCGCCGCGATGAACAAGATGGGCGCCACCCACGCCGAGTGCGCAGTGACCGACATCGTTGAAGACAAAGCGCGCAAGCTGGTGAGCACTCCGGCGTACATGCTTGCGCAATCAATCAGTGAAGCCGCTTCCGGCATCAACAAGCTGGTCGACCGCGTACTGGAACTGACCCACGAAAACGACGCCTGAAACCTGATCGTTCCCACGCTCCGCGTGGGAACGATCATTACCTACGCGACAACCGGGTCAGTATCCGGTCCAGCGCATTGGCGAACGCCTGTTTCTCGCGGTCGCCGAACGGCGCCGGGCCGCCGCTCATCTGCCCCTGCTCGCGCAGGTCGGTGAACAGGTTACGCACCGCCAGTCGATCGCCCATGTTCTGCGCATCGAACTCCTTGCCCCGCGGATCCAGCGCCGCAACGCCGTTCTTCACCAGCCGATCCGCCAGCGGCACATCGCTGCAAATCACCAACTCCCCCGGCACCGCGTGTTCCACCAGGTAATCGTCGGCGGCATCCGGGCCGCTGGGCACCACGATCAGTTTCACCAGAGCGAGGCCCGGCTTGATCTGCGGCTGACCGGCCACCAGCACCACTTCGAACTGGCGCTTGAGGGCGAACTTCACCACCAGATCCTTGGCTGCCCGAGGGCAGGCGTCGGCATCGATCCATACGCGCATTGGGTTTCCTCCATTGAAAAGCATCGCGGGCAAGCCCGCTCCCACAAGGTTAGCGCTGAACCTGTGGGAGCGGGCTTGCCCGCGAATATGAGCGAAGCGAATGCTTTTAAGAAGCTGGCAACTGCCGCTTCTCGGCCATCCGGCTGCGACTGTACAACACGATGATTGCAATGATCGCCACGGCCTGGGCACTCAGCGAATAAGCATCCGCGTGGATCCCCAGCCAGTCGAAGTCAAAGAACGGTACCGGCCGCGTGCCGAAGACCCCGGCTTCCTGCAACGCCTTCACGCCATGGCCGGCAAACACCACCGACAACGCGCACAGCAAACCGGCATTGATGCCGAAGAACAGTGCCAGCGGCAATTTTGCCGAGCCGCGCAGAATCACCCAGGCCAGACCGACCAGCATAACCAGCGCCGTCGCGCCGCCAGCCATTACGGCGTTATGCCCTGCAGGCCCCGCCTGCAACCACAGGGTTTCGTAAAACAGGATCACTTCGAACAGTTCGCGGTACACCGAGAAGAACGCCAGGATCGCAAACCCGAAACGCCCGCCGCCGCTTACCAGGCTGCTCTTGATGTAATCCTGCCAGGCCGCTGCGTGGCGACGGTCATGCATCCACACACCGAGCCAGAGCACCATGACACTGGCAAACAGCGCAGTGGCCCCTTCCAGCAGTTCACGTTGGGCCCCGCTGACGTCAATCACATACGCCGCCACCGCCCAGGTCGCCAGCCCGGCCAACAGCGCCATGCCCCAACCGATGTTGACGCTGCGCACTGCCGATTGCTGGCCGGTATTGCGCAAGAACGCGAGAACCGCCGCGAGCACCAGAATTGCTTCCAGACCTTCTCGCAACAGAATCAACAGGCCGGAAATGTAGCTCAGCGACCAGCTCAAGCCATCGCTACCGAGCAGGCCAGCGGATTCTTTCAACTTGGCCTTGGCCACTTCCAGACGTTGCTCGACCTGGGCCACCGGCAAGCCGTCCTGCAACGACTGACGGTAAGCCATCAGGGACTTTTCAGTGTCTTTGCGCACATTGGCGTCGACGTTGTCCAAGGAGCTTTCGACCAGTTCGAAGCCTTCCAGGTACGCCGCAACCGACAGGTCATAGGCCTGATCGTGCTCGCCGGCGCGGTAGGCGGCGATACTCTTGTCCAGCGTGGCCGCCGTGTATTCAAGCAATTGCCCCGGGCCACGCTTGACCTGCGGCGGTTGCGCTCGTTGCGCGCGGAAGGTCGCGGCCGCTTGCGGACCTTCGACGGCCTGCACTTCGGCTGGCGTCTGACGCGCCAGGTCGGCGATGTTGTAGGTTTTTTCGGATTTTGCCGCGGTGGGATCGGCGCTGAAGCCGGCAATGTAGGTCGCCAGGTCCCAACGCTGACGATCATCCAGCTGATCAGCGAAGGCCGGCATGTCGGTGCCTTCGACGCCCATGCCCAACGTGTTGTAGAGCGCGTAGAGGCTCAGACGGTCCAGGCGCGCGGCATCGCGCAGATTGGTCGGCGGTGGCGTCATGCCGACACCAGCCGGGCCGTCACCGATGCCCGTATCGCCATGGCACACCGAGCATTGCTGGGCATACAGCGGCGCACCGCGGGTCGGGTCCGGGGTAATGACCGGAGCCTGGCTGACTTCATAGGTCACCGCCAGTTTTGCCCCCAGTTGCCGCGCCTGACGGGTGACGTCCGCGCCGTCCTTGCGAGCGGAGATCGCGGTGCGCAGGCCGTTGACGCCCTGCTCCAGTTCGGCACGTTCGGGTTTGGCCGGCAAATCGGCGATCAACCCTTGCAGCTCCCCCAGAAACGTCTGCTGTTCGAGATACTCAGCCTCATCAATAACCTTGCCTCCCTCGACAGCCGCCGGGTAATCGGCGGCAATGTAATCGAGCAAATGCAGGGCCTTGGGCGCACCCTCTGCGGTTTCGGCCAGCGCATTGAAGCTGCAGAACGCGATCATCGGCAGCACGAGCCACGCCAGAAAACGAGAGGAGCCAGTCATGAATAAATCTCAAATGGAAATACGAAGTAACACATTGTTCACTTCCAATGAGTTTCGCTCAAGCTTTGTTGGTATTTCCCGCGCAACGGCGTGTACATTCGGCGGCAAATTGCTATCTCCTCGCGGTATCCAAAGCCCTCGGCGATCTCGCCGCGCCGGGCTATCGCCAGGCAATTGAATTCTCGCCAGCGCCGGTATCAGGCCAGAAATAAGTAATGGCACATTGTGAAAACATGTAATTAAAAAGCCATTACATAGCCAGCATCCCTGTTTATAATGCCGCGCCTTCGTTATCGCGATATGGCATTTAAGCTCCTCTTTTTATGAGGAATTGGCAGGACGCCAGTCTCCCTGCCGATGGGTCCCAACAGCCCGACCAGCACGCGCGGCTGCTTATACTCAGGGAAGAAGTACCCCCTATGGCCTCTCGCGCCCTTACCTCGATCGCGCTCAGCGCTGTCACCTTGCTCTCCGGCTGTTCGGCTTTTCGCAACTACGATTCCGAACTGGCACAAACCAACCAGCAACTGGCTGCCGGCAACGTCGACGCCGCCTTGACCTTGTTGGAAAAGAACAACACCGGCGCCGACAAAGACCTGCTCTATTACTTCGAGAAGGGTGAACTGCTGCGCGCCAAGGGCGACTTGTCCGGCAGCCAGAACGCCTGGAGCAGCGCCGATCAGGTGGTGGGCAAGTGGGAAGACTCGGTCAAGCTCGACACCGAAAAGTACCTGGCTCAGTTCGGCAGCTTCCTGGTCAATGACAAAGTCCGTCGCTACGAAGGCTACGACTACGAAAAAGTCATGCTGACCACGCAGATGGCCCTCAACCTGCTGGCGGTGAATGACTTCGACGGCGCGCGCACCGCGATCAAGAAAACTCACGAACGTGAAGCGGTGATCGCCGACCTGCGCGACAAGGAATACCTCAAGAGCGAAGAGCAGGCCGAGAAGGAAGGCGTCAAAACCCAGTACAAGGATCTCCAGGGTTATCCGGTGGCCAGTCTCGACGCGCCGGAAGTGGTCAGCCTGAAAAACAGCTACCAGAGCGCGTTCAGTCATTACCTGGCCGGTTTCGTCTACGAAGCCCTGGGCGAGAAAGACCTGGCCGCGCCGGGCTATCGCAAAGCTGCCGAGCTGCGCCCGAACACCCCGCTGCTGGAACAGGCACTCGTGAACCTGGATAAACCCGCCAAGGACGACGACAGCGACATCCTGATCGTCGTGCAAAGCGGCCTGGCGCCGTCGCGCGACTCGATCCGTATTCCGTTGCCATTGCCGATCAGCAACCAGTTGGTGATCACACCGCTGTCGTTCCCGATCATCAAACCGGACACCTCGACTGCTCCCTTCGCCCAGATCGGCGTAGACGGTCAGCAACTGAACCTGACGCAACTCAACAGCACCACCGCCATGTCCCGCCGCGCGCTGCGTGATGACATGCCGGGCATCATCCTGCGCACCACCGTCCGTGCCGTGACCAAAGGCGTGGCGCAGAAGAAGATCAACGAAACCAACCCGCTGGCCGGTCTTGCGGTCGGTATCTCTTCAGCCGTGCTCGAAGGTGCCGATACCCGTACATGGCGCACCCTGCCGGACACCACTCAGGTGGTGCGTCTGCGCTTGAAGAAAGGCGAGCACCAAGTCTCCCTGCCGAGCGCCGTGGGCGGTTCGGTGGTCAAGGTCACCGTCGACCAGCGCTATCAGGTCATCAGCCTGCGCGCCGTGGGTAATCAGGTGTTCGCCAGCGGCCTGGCCGCTCATGTGATCCCGAGCGCCAACCCGACCACCGTGGCCAGCCTCAAACAACCTTAAGAACGGAGTCTTTGCATGCGCTTCAAATTCCTCACTGTCGTCGCCCTGGCCTTGCTGGCCGGCTGCGCCACCCCGCCACCACCGGAGCCAGGCAGCGCGGCCAGCAAGGTTGTGGCCATGGGCCCGCAGAAACACATCGTGGTCGGCGCCATGCGCGTCGCCCGCGAGAACGGTTTCATGACCGTTAATGTGCAGTTGAGCAACACCCTCAACAGCAACAAGACGTTCTACTACCGCTTTGCCTGGCTCGGCCCGGAAGGCTTCCCGGTGGCCGAGGAAGAAGTCTGGAAAAGCCAGATGATGTACGGCGCGCAGACCAGCTTCATTCAGGCCATCGCGCCAACCGCCAAAGCCGTGGATTTCCGTCTCGAAATCAAAACGCCTTAAGCCCGACACCCTATTCGTTCAGTTCCAGAGAGCATTCCCATGTTTGCACGCTTTTCGTTCATCGCCGTCATCGCCCTCCTGGCCAGCGGTTGCGCCAACACTTCGCCGACGCTGGGCAGCAAAAACATCAGCTACGGTGACACCAAAGCCGTGGAAACCGTGACCAACGAGTTCGGCTCCACCGACCTGCAGATGATCGCCGAATCCATGACCCGCTCCCTGGCACAGTCCGGCATCCTGCAAGGCCGTCCGGTGGTTCAGGTCTACGACGTGAAGAACAAGACCAGCGAGTACATCGATACCCGCGAAATCACCACCAGCATCAAGACCCAGCTGATGAAATCCGGCGTTGCCCGTTTCGCCAGCGACAACACCGCGATGCAGAGTCAGGTCGACCAGCTCAAGCTGCAAAACCAGAGCGGCCTGTACAAGAAGAGCACCGTGGCCAAGACGGGCAACATGATTGCCGCCCAATACCGCCTTGAAGGTTCGATCAGCTCGATCGTCAAGCGCAGCAGCGACTACAAGGACGTCTTCTACAAATTCAGCCTGCAATTGATCGACGTTGAAAGCGGTCTGGCCGAGTGGATGGACGAAAAAGAGATCCGCAAAACCACGGAGCGTTAATCGATGCGCACATGGATTGGCATGATGGCCCTGGCTTACGCGTTCAGCGTGCAAGCGGCCCCGAAAGTTGCGGTAACAGATCTGGCGTACCAGGAGCGTGTGGAGCAGTACATCCACATCGTTTCGGCGCAGAGCAATCACCGCGAGAGTGACTACAGCGCCAGCGGTTCTTCGAGCTACAACGAGATCGAAGCGACCAGCAGCTACATCGAGCAAGGCGAGTTGCGCAAATTCACCGGCGACATCAAGGGCGAGATCCTGCGCACCGGCATGTTCCAGCTGGTGCAGGGCACGCCTTACACGGCATCGTCCAAAGGCGACGTGTATGACGTGATCAAGCGCATCAAGGCCGGTAGCTTCAAGGGTGCCGACTATGTGCTGTTCGGCACCGTGTCAGACATTGACTTCACCCGCGACATGAACGAGCTGGCCAATACCGACAGCTATTCGGCGGTGCTGGGGCTGACGCTGGTGGCGGACTTCAGCCTGATCAACACCAAGACCTTCGAGATAACCTCGGCCTTCACGGCGATGGGCGAAGGTCAGGACACCAAACTGGTAAATGGCCGGGACATCCGGGTTTCCCTGAACCGCCCACGGGTGGTGCGTGACGTGTCCAAGGCGTTGGGTGAAGACGTGGCTTCGCAACTGAGCCAACAGCTCGGTGGTGGCGGTTACGAGCAGCCGGGGCAGGCGCCACTGCGCAATAACCTGCCGCGGGATACGGCGCCGGTGATTCTGCGCTGACATTTCGGTAGACGCTGATCGTTCCCACGCTCTGCGTGGGAATGCTTCAACGGACGCTCCGCGTTCGGCTCTTTGGGACGCAGAGCGTCCCGGGCTGCATTCCCACGCAGAGCATGGGAACGATAAGGCGACCTCGATGGGTCGCCTTTTTTGTGCCTGACGGTTTTACGCCGCCGCTTTGCGCAGGGTCGCCATGAACGCCGCCGCGCCGATGAACAGACCGGCAAAGGTGCGGTTCATGCGCTTCTGCTGCTTGGGCGTGCGCAACAAACGCAGGACTTTAGCCGCCAGCCCGGTGTAGCCGGCCATGACGATCAGGTCGACACAGATCATGGTCACGCCGAGGATCAGGTACTGGGCCACCAGCGGTGCGTGGGGATCGATGAATTGTGGCAGCACCGCGAGCATGAACACCAAGGCCTTGGGGTTGCTGACGTTCACCAGAAAACCGCGGAACATCAGCGCCATCGGCTTGCCGATCTGCCGAATGGCAGCGTCGTCGTTCATCTCATTGGGCAGCGCGCGCCATTGCTTGACCGCGAGGTAGACCAGGTAGGCCACGCCGAACCATTTGATCGCATAAAAGGCAGTGGCAGAGGCCGCGAGGATCGCACCGACACCGGCAGCGACAATCGCGATCTGCAACGCCAGGCCCAGTTGCAGGCCCAGGGCGTTCCAGTATCCACGCCAGAAACCGTAGCGCAGACCGCTGGACATCGACGCAATGGCGCCGGCGCCGGGGGAAAGACTGATCACCCAGCAGGCGGCAAAAAACGCCAGCCATGTTTGAAGCAGCATCGCACACCTCGACTCAGACTCGTGACAAACGTCTAAGCTAATGCGCCTTGGGGCCGATGACTACCGATTTTTTGTAGGACAGAGTGACTGCCGACCAGCGTCTATGGCGGCAGGGCCCTATCGAGCCTATTTTTCAAACCCGTTCGAAGGGAATACATCAGTACCACGCCAGCGTCGAACCGAACGCTGGAAGAACAGGCTATTGGGCACTTGCACCATGGCGCTGCCGGTACCGAGCTCTTCGGCTTCGATCAGCGTGGTGTAGAGCAGATTGATCGCCACCACCCGGCCTTTGACGCCGGGCTTGTCGGTGGTGTCCACCAACTCGACCACATCGCCAATACGAAATGGGCCGACGGTAAAGATCAGGATCGCGCACAACAGGTTGGACAGCACGCTCCACATGGCGAAAAACGCCACTGCGGCCACCGCCACGAAACCGGACAACGCGGTCCAGAGCACCGTGGCCGACACTCCAAGGCGTTCCAGCACGAAGATCAGCGCGCTGCCCATGATCAGCCAACGCAAACCACCGCGCAGCGGCATCAAGAACTGCGGCGGGAACGGGTAGCGCTCGCCCAGGCGAGTCAGGCATTTAGCGACGACGCGCTGAGCGCCATAGCCGGCCAGCAGGATCAGCAGGATTTGCAGGACCAGCCAGATCGGCTCGACCCACATCGCCGGCAAAGGCAGCTTGAAGGCCTCCATCAGGACAGCGCCTCCAGCTCCGCCTGCATGCTTTCGAGCAGTTCGAGCGCTTCCATCCAGGCTTCTTCCAGTTCGGCTTCACGCACCTTCAGTTTGGCCTGCTCGGCCAGCAGATCACGCAATTCGTTCTTGCGCGCCGGCTCGTAAATATCGCTGTCGCCGAGGCTGGCGTCGATCTTCGCCAGTTTCTCGTGCAGCTTGCCCAACTCGGCTTCGAGCTTGTCGGCCTCGCGCTTGTGCGGTGCCAGCTGCTGACGCAACGCGGCGGCGGCCTGGCGCTGGGCTTTCTTGTCGGTTTTGTCCGGGTTGACCGGGGTGTTGCTGACCGGCGCGTTGCGCTGACGGTACTCCACCAGCCAACGGGTGTAGTCTTCCAGGTCGCCGTCGAACTCCTCGACCTTGCCGTCTGCCACCAGATAGAAATTGTCGGTGGTGCTTTTGAGCAAATGACGATCGTGGGAGACCACCAGAACCGCGCCACTGAATTCCTGCAAGGCCATGGTCAACGCCAGGCGCATTTCCAGATCCAGGTGGTTGGTCGGCTCGTCGAGCAGCAACAGGTTCGGCCGGCCCCAGGCGATCAGCGCCAGGGCCAGCCGCGCTTTTTCGCCACCGGAGAAATTCAACACCGGCTCATCGATGCGTGCACCCCGGAAGTCGAAACCACCGAGGAAGTCACGCAGGGTCTGCTCACGTTCGGTCGGCGCCAGGCGCTGCAAGTGCAGCAACGGGCTGGCTTTGGAATCGAGGGAATCCAGTTGATGCTGGGCGAAGTAGCCGACCACGGTGTTCTCGCCCCGGGTCAGTCGGCCCGCCAACGGCTCAAGCTCACCGGAGAGGTTTTTGATCAGGGTCGATTTACCGGCACCGTTGGGGCCGAGCAAACCGATCCGCGCGCCAGGGGTCAGTTGCAGCTTGACCTTCTCCAGCACGGTTTTTTCGCCGTAACCCAGACGAGCGTCCGATAGATCGATCAGCGGACTGGAGATTTTCTGCGACTCACGGAAGACGAAGTCGAACGGCGAATCGACATGCGCGGCAGACAGCTCTTCCATCCGCTCCAGCGCCTTGATCCGGCTCTGGGCCTGACGGGCCTTGGTGGCCTGGGCCTTGAAGCGGGCGATGTAGCTTTCCATGTGCGCACGTTGCGCCTGCTGTTTCTCGTACGCCTGCTGTTGCTGGGCCAGACGCTCGGCGCGGGCCCGTTCAAACGCCGTATAACCACCGCGATAGAGCGTGATCTTGCGTTGGTCGACGTGGGCTACGTGATCGACCACGGCATCGAGGAAGTCCCGGTCGTGGGAGATCAGCAACAGGGTGCCGGGATAGCTTTTGAGCCACTCTTCGAGCCAGATGATGGCGTCGAGGTCCAAGTGGTTGGTCGGTTCGTCGAGCAGCAACAGGTCCGAGGGGCACATCAAAGCCTGCGCCAGATTCAGACGCATCCGCCAGCCACCGGAGAAATCTCCTACTTGCCGGTCCATTTGCTCATTGGTGAAGCCAAGACCGGCCAGCAGCTTGCGGGCCCGGGCGTCGGCGGTGTAACCGTCGGCGCTGTCGAGTTCCGAGTGCAGGCGGGCCTGAGCGGCACCGTCATGGGCTGCTTCGGCCGCCGCCAGGTCGCGTTGCACCTGACGCAGGCGCAGGTCGCCATCGAGCACGTAGTCGACCGCCAGGCGCTCGAGGGTGTCGACCTCCTGGCGCATGTGGGCGATGCGCCAGTCGGCCGGCAGGAAGCAGTCACCCGAGTCCGGGTGCAGTTCGCCCCGAAGCAAGGCAAACAGGCTCGATTTGCCGGCGCCGTTGGCACCGATGAGGCCGGCTTTGTGGCCGGCGTGCAGGGTCAGCTCGGCGTCTTCTAGCAGACGTTGCGGGCCACGCTGTAAAGTCAGGTTCTGAAGTCGAATCATAATGGCGGCGGAGTCTACCAGCTTCGCTCGCAACTGGCGCGAGTAGCACTATGTCCTCTGACCTGTGGAGCTTTTCCCTCGACACCTACGCCCGCCCCGGCGTTGAAGGCGCCTGCCTGCAATTGCAGTCGACGGGGGTGAACGTGTGCCTGCTGCTCTGCGGGTTGTGGCTGGGACAGCGTGGCGTTACCTGCAACGAACAACGTTTGCAGCTGCTACGCGGTGTAGCCGGGCCTTGGGACGCGGATGTCGTGCAACCGTTGCGCGCCTTGCGCCAGCAATGGAAAGCCGCCGCCAGCGAGGATGCCGGTCTGGATGATTTACGCGAACAAGTGAAGGCACTGGAGATGGAAGCCGAAAGGCATTTGTTGCTGCGACTGGAGCGTTTGGCGCAGAGTTGGCCGCAGTGTAAGGCGACCGATCCAACGGCCTGGCTGGAAGGTGTGGCGGCAGGCACCGCCACCCTGGACCGCGACGCGCTGCATCAGCTGCGCGTCGCGGTAACCGGCACTTAGGAAGCGCTGGTTGGGGTAGTGCTGGTGCTCGACGATGCGGCTGGCGTTGGCGCAGGCGAAGCTGTCGAGGTAGTGGCTGCCGGAGCCGGCGAAGCCGATGCAGCCGGAGCCGGTGTTGCTGGCTTGGCAACAGGTGCGGCAGTCGGCTTCGCAGCGACGACTGGCTTTTTCACGGCCGGTTTGGCGGCAGGTTTTACAGCCGGTTTGGCAGCGGCAGGTTTGGCTGCTGGTTTCGCTACAGCTGGTTTGGCGGCAGTGGCTGGCTTGGCAGCAACGGCAGGTTTCGCAGCAGCAGCTTTGGCAGCCGGTTTGGCTGTAGCTTTTACAGCAGGTTTCGCCGCCGGTTTTGCAGCAGGCTTGGCTGCAGCGGTTTTAGCCGCGACAGGTTTGGCGGCTGGCTTGGCAGCTGGTTTTGCGGCGGCCGTTTTGGCGGCTGGTTTTGCAGCAGGTTTAGCGACCGGCTTTGCAGCTGCAGTTTTCGCCACGGCGGGTTTGGCAGCCGTGGTTTTTGCAGCAGGTTTAGCGGCAGCTGTTTTGGCAGCGGCTGGCTTGGTGGCAGGTTTGGCAGCTGTCGTTTTAGCTGCTGGTTTCGCAGCGCTGGCAGCGACTGGTTTTTTCGCCGCAGGTTTTGCGGCTGGTTTCGCTGCAGCTTTTACCGGTGCTTTGGCGGCGGTTTTTTTAACAGGAGCCGCAACAGGCTTGGCCGGTGCTTTTGCAGCAACCGGTTTGGCAGCGGCTTTCTTCGCAGGTGCCGCGACTGGCTTGGCCGAACGCAGGGACAACGCCTTGCCGACAGCCTCTTGGACACGACCGACACCCTGGGCCAGTTTCAGGCTTTCTTGAGCGTCGCGTTTGAGTTGCAGGATGTAGCTGCGAGTTTCGGACTGACGATCCTTGAGGGCGTCGAGCAGGTCCTCAAGTTCTTTCACCGCATCTTTGGCCTTGGCTTGTGCCTTGGCTTTGCCGGCCGCCGCAGCGTCCTGCAATTTGGTGCGGGATTTGTGCAGTTTTTCCTGCGCTTTTCCGCGCTGCTTTTCCAGTTTGGCGAGCAGTTTTTCAGCATCAGCCAAGGCTTGGGAACAAGCGTTTTCCAAATGCTCGAGCAGGCTGCCCGAGAGTTGTTGGAGTAAGTGCAACGGAGTATTTACTGGCTTCTTGGTGGCCGACATGGTTTACCTCCTGGCTGACGTGAATGCGGCTCATACTAGACCTCTGCTGCAACCGCCGCTAGGGCATGTTGACAGTATCGAAAGCGCTGCGTTGCAACGAAGTAAAAATGTTCTGCGCTTACGCAAAACCAGTTCACCTTCGAGTGCATTCACACTGGCATAATCCTGCGCATCTCAGGTCGGAGAGTGCCCATGTCGCGCTACCTTTTTTTATCGCTGTGCATGTTTTTTTCCGTGGTCCAGGCCGCCGAAAAAACCACCACGAATGACGCTCACGATCTCGCTTACAGCTTGGGTGCGAGCCTTGGCGAACGCTTGCGTCAGGAGGTTCCGGATCTGCAACTTCAGGCACTGCTCGAAGGTTTGCAGCAAGCCTATCAAGGTAAGCCGCTGGCGCTGAAAGACGAGCGGATCGAACAGATTCTTGCCGAGCACGAAGCCCAGGTCGCCGAGCAACCCGCTGTTGCGCAAAGCGAAGTCGCCCTCGAAAAAGAGCGGCGCTTTCTCACCGAAGAAAAAGCCAAACCCGGGGTTCGCGAACTGGCGGATGGAATATTGCTGACGGAGCTGGCGCCGGGCACTGGCGCCAAGGCGGGTCCGAACGGCAAGGTCCAGGTGCTGTATATCGGACGCTTGCCTGACGGCACAGTGTTCGACCAGAACAGCCAGCCGCAGTGGTTCAACCTTGATAGTGTGATCGCGGGCTGGCGCAGTGCATTGCAAGACATGCCGGTCGGCGCGAAATGGCGCCTGGTGATTCCATCGGCGCAAGCCTATGGCGCCGACGGTGCCGGCGACTTGATCGCGCCGTTCACGCCGCTGGTATTCGAAGTCGAATTGCGTGGTGCTACAAGCTGAATGCCGGAAACGAAAAGCGGTGCGCATTGCGCACCGCTTTTGGTTTTTTGCTGGAAGGGGGGGCTCGCCGGGAAGGGTTCAGGCCTGAACCGAACTCTCTTCCTTGTGGGCGGTGTGCAGCACTTCGATCAGGCAATCTTCCAGCTCGAAACGTTCACGCAGTTGGCTGCCCAGCTTTTCCAGCGCTTCGGCGAAACGCTCGGTGTCGTTGCAGTCACCCTTGTGGCAATGATCATTGAACGACAGCGCCATCTCGGTGCTCACGTCGATACGCGGGTTGATCTGCTTCACCAGTTCAAGGCCGCCATCGTCGCCAAAGGCCTTGGCCTCATTGACCAGATGCTCACTCACTTCGAAGTGCCAGGCAGAAACGTAATCGACAAGAATCTCGCAGAACCGACCGTTCAAGGACTTGTCGGCGAAAGCCGGCTTGGCATTTCGCAAATCGTGGAACGCCTTTACCAACTCTTCACGCTCTTGTAGCCAGCGGTCAATGAGCTTATGAACCCCACCCCAGCGTTCCTGAGCATTCTGACAACTATCTAACATGGCGATCTCTCTTCCCTAATGGGTCATGCCGTTCTACGCCTGCCCCCAAGACTCGGCACATCCGGTCTTGGTCAGGCAGAACAGCAACGAGCAACATAATTCCAATGATACGTGCGGGCCAGATTATGCCCGCACGCCTATGGCTTCAAGGTACGCAGGAGATAAAGTTCATACAAGTGTTTAATCGCCCGCCAATACCCGGTGCGACGACTCGTCGCTGAGCGGTCGCTGACACGCGATCCAGACAAGGCGCAGCAACTGATACCCGCCCAGAATCATCATCGCAACGAAGAACAACAGGCTCCATTCCGGGATGCTCAGGTCGAACAGCGTCCAGGAAATTTCCGCGCAGTCGGCGGTTCCCTTGAACAACCGCTGCACGGCACACAACCAGGGTGTACTGGCAAACAGATCAGTCAGGTTGGGCGAGCATGCCGAGAGCTGATGCACCGGATCGCTCTGCAACACAACCTGCCGCCACGCCGTGACGGTACCCGCCACACTGCATAGCAGACCCAGCAGCCAATACAGGAATGATCCGAAGCGACCAGGCCCCTGCACCGAAGCCGTCAGGCAGACACCCGTGAGCAGCGCCAGGCAAACCCGCTGCAACAGGCACAACCCGCAAGGCTTGAGGCCGACCGCATATTCCAGGTAATAGGAAACGCCCAAGGCCAGGGCACCTGCAATGAAAACCATGAAAAACAAGGAGCGTGAGCAGGCCAAAGACATGGCTTTTCCGTAACTGTAGAGACAAGCGGTTACGGTAGAGGAAAGCGCAGCAGCCTTTCAAGGCAGGCCAGCACGGACACTTCACCAGAAGTGTAGGGAATTCCCGACAGAGTCGAGAGGATAAGATGTAGTCCGCTGTAGGACTTTGCCACCCAAGGACTACAACGCAAAAACAATCGCGGACTCGGAGCGGTTGGATCGCCCTGGCGAACGACTCCCTGTAGCGCTGCCGAAGGCTGCGTTCGGCAGCGGCTACAAGCCGGCATCAAGCGTGAGCCGGCACCGGCAGCGGTGCCGCCAGCAAGCGCTCGTCCAGCAGGCCCAAGCCCTCCTGAAACAACTGATTACTGCGTTCGGTGTCGCCCAATTGCGCCAGCAACCGCGCCAGTTCGGCGCAGGCTTCAGGATTACGCTGTACACGCAGACTGTTTTCCAGATAGTCCCGGGCCTTGCCCCACAGACTGCTTTGCAGACACAAACGGCCCAACGTCAGTAACAGGCTCGGGTCGGCCGGATGATCCTTGAGCCAACCTTCGGCGGTGTGCAGTTGCCGGGCCGGATCGCTACCGCGAACCAGACCGTACAGGCGTGCCAGATGACTGTCGTATTTGCGCTTGAGAGCCGTACGCAGAACCTCTTCGGCCTCGACCTGCGCCCCCAGTTGCCGCAGTTGCTCGGCATAGGCCAGCACCAGTTGCGGTTCCTGCCGCTGAGCGGCGGTGAGCTGCTGCCAGGCACGAGCGAGCGATTGCAAACCGACCGTTCCGTCCTCTTCCCGATGCGCTGCCAATGAAAGATTCTCACCCCAGGCGCGGCGCTCCAGTTCAGTCAGCTCGGCCGGTGGCAGCACTTTGTCCTTGCGTAACTCCGGCAGCAAGCGAATCACTGCCGACCAGTCGCCCCGCTGCTGATGCAGGCGTTGCAGCTGGCGCAGGGTCTGGACGTTATGAGGATGACGCTCGTGCATGGCTTGCAGGGTGACCAGCGCGCCGTCGGTGTCGCCACGGTCGGTCTGTAATTGGGCATGGCTCAAGGCAATCGCCAGCTCGGCCTGGGGCTGTCGCTCCAAAGCACGCTCCAGCAGGCTATCGCTTTCCTCGTAGTGACCTTGTTCGTTCGCGGCGCGGGCAGCACCCAGGTAGTAGAGCAGCGGCTGACGCTCGGCTTCCGCCGCGCGATACAGATGACGCTGCGCACTGGCCCAGCGGCCCTCGGCCAAATCCAGCTGTCCATGCTCGATCGCCACTTGCACCCGCCGACTGCGATTGCGCCGCGACCACGGGTTGACCACCCCGCCGGAAGTCGTCACCAGCTCGATCAACGCCTTGATACCCCAGAACACCAGCCACAGCACAGCCACCAGGGCCAGGGTTGCCCACAGGCTCGATTCGTAACGGAAGCTCTTGTAGGCGATCAGCACGTAGCCGGAATGCTCGGCAATCGCCAGCCCCAGTGCGGCAGCAGCGGCGATGACCACGAACACGATCACATAGAGACGCTTCATGGTGTGGCCTCCTGCGCAGTGCTCGCGGCAGGTTTGGCCAGCGGTTTCACTGAGTCTTCGGCGTTGACGTTGCGTCGCTCAAGGTAAGCCTGAACGGCGCTCAACGTGCCTGTCAGATCCGGCGTGACTACCGTGACTGGCTGCTTGCTCAACTCGGCCACCTGCTCCAGCATGATCTTGCTCTGAGGGTTGTCCGGGTTGAAGTTACCCTTGAGAACGTCCCGCGCTTCGGTCAGCGCCTGGGTGTAAACCGCAGCCTGTCCGTTGAGCGCGGCCCACTGCGCCTGTTCCAGCGCCAGGCTCAGGGCCAGACGCACCTGGCTCAGGCTCTGCCCTGCCAGCAATGGACGGACATTCTTGTCGGCGTTGAAATCGATACGGATGTAACGCGAGATCTGATCCCACCATTGCGCCCAGCGACTCGCGCCGTCGCCATCGGCCGTCAGGCCCAGCAGGGATTCGCCACGGTCCTTGTACTCGGGCGCCAGCTCGGTGAGGCTGATCACTTGATCGCGCAAAGCACCCAGTCGCAGGAACAACCCGGTGCGGTCCGGCTGTTCGGTACTGCGCAGGGCCACCAGGGTTTTGGCCACTTGCTCGCGAGCGGCAAAAGACCCCGGGTCATTCTGTTCACGGAGAATCTCATCGGCCCCCTGCACCAGGGCCTGGGCGCTGCTGATGTCCTGCAACGCCGACAGACGCAGGCTGGCCAGACGCAGTAAATGCTCAGCCTCGGCCAAACGCCAATCCTTGCGGCTGGCACCGAGGACGGTTTCCAGGCGTTGATTCAAACGCTGTTGATCGCCCTGAAGTTGAGTGACCAAGCGACTGCGCGCATCAAGCTCTTCGGCGGCAGGCATTTGTTCGAGGCGAGCGGTCAGACGCTGCTCGTTGAGCTTCAGGCTCTGCGCCTGATCGTTCAACGCCTGTACCTGACTCAACTGTTGCAGGTTATTGGCTTGCAGGTGACGCACCTGCCAGACTCCCCAACCGCCCACGGCAACACCGGCAGCGCCCAACAGCAGCGCGACGATTGCCAGCCCATTGCCTCGGCGCGGCTCAGTAGCAGGTGGCCCGGTTTCAACCGGTGCTTCTGCCGGCGCATCGAGCACCGGCTGGACGTCATCTTTAGGCAAGGCTGTTTTGCTCACGTATCCATCCTTTGCATTAGAAAACGGGTACGGGGTGCTCCCGTAACGCCGTCAGCAAGGCCGCGGCACTGGCGCCACGACAATCCACAACTGTTTGGGCCCCGGCGGCGCGTGCCAGCTCGGCGACCCTGGGGCTTGGAACAAACAACGGCAACCGCGCCATGATCGGCCAGGCATCGCCCGCCAATCGGTGCAGGTGCTCAAAACCCTGTCCACTGCTGACCACCAGCCCGTTCAAGCGTTCCGCCTCGATCCGCTCAGGCAGCGTCGCCGGTGGGTACTGCGGCAAGCCGCGTCGGTACAACTCCAGATACTCGACACTAGCACCAAGCTTGCGCAAACGCTCAGCCAGCAACTCACGCCCACCCTCCCCACGCACGATCAGCACCCTTGGATCGGGACAGGCGATAGCCTCGCGCAACCGTGGAAGTTCAAGCAAGGCTTCGCTGTCATCACCGTCGGCCGGGAAGCTCACATTTAGCCCGTTAGCCTCGAGGATCTGCGCCGTCGCCGCGCCGACGCTGAACCACGTCAGAACCGGTGGTTGCGGCCAATGCTGGTGGAGCAGTTCGACAGCGATTCTGGCGGCCGGCTTGCTGACCACGATCACCGCGCAGTAGCGATCCAGGTCCTGAATCACTGCGCGCATTGTGGCAGAGGCCGGCATCGGCTCGATGTCCAAAAGCGGCAAGCTGCTACTGAAAACGCCCGCGTCAGCCAACACACGGGCAAGCACCTCCGATTCATCCGCAGGGCGCGTCAGCAGCAGGCGCCAGCCAGTCACTCGTGACCTGCCTCGCCATAGACTGCTTTGAGAATGGCGTCGGCGCCCTGACTCAGCAGGTCTTCGGCCACTTGCACGCCCAGGGCCTCGGCCTCGCTGCGTGGCGCTCGGGCCTCGGCGCAGAGCAGCAGGCCGCCGCTCGGATCGCCCACCAAACCACGCAACCAGATTTGCTCGCCTTCAAGCACGGCGTAGCAGGCGATCGGCACCTGGCAGCCGCCATTCAGATGCTTGTTCAGGGCACGTTCGGCGGTCACGCGGATGGCCGTATCCTGGTGATGCAACGGTGCGAGCAGCGCATGAATTTCAGTGTCGGCGCTACGGCACTCGATACCGACCGCGCCCTGGCCACCGGCCGGCAGGCTGTCATCGACACTGATGGCCGAGGTGATGCGGTCTTCGAAGCCCAAACGAATCAAACCCGCCGCGGCGAGGATGATGGCGTCGTATTCGCCGGCATCGAGCTTGGCCAGGCGCGTGTTGACGTTGCCGCGCAGGAAGCGGATTTCCAGATCCGGGCGGCGAGTCAGCAACTGAGCCTGGCGGCGCAGGCTGGAGGTGCCGACGATGCTGCCTGGCGGCAACTCATCCAGGCTGGCGAAGGTATTGGAGACAAATGCATCGCGCGGGTCTTCGCGCTCGCAGATGCAGAACAGGCCGAGGCCTTCGGGGAAGTCCATCGGCACGTCTTTCATGGAGTGCACGGCGATGTCGGCTTCGTTTTCCAGCAGCGCGGTTTCCAGCTCCTTGACGAACAGGCCCTTGCCGCCGATTTTCGACAGGGGCGAATCGAGCAGCTTGTCGCCGCGACTGACCATGGGCACCAGTGTCACGAGCAGGCCCGGATGGGCCTGTTCCAGACGAGCCTTGACGTATTCGGCCTGCCACAGGGCGAGAGCACTTTTGCGGGTGGCGATGCGGATTTCGCGAGAGGACATGGATCAATCCGTACTGAATAGATACGGCAGATAATAACAGCTCAGCCAAATCCACTTTGACTTGTATCAGAAACTGCATGGCCTCCCTGGCCCTCAAGGTCCGAAAACAGGGTAGAAATCCGCCCGATTACAGCTGTTGCATCATTTTGCGCACGCCGGCCACATGGCGTCGGCTGACGATCAGGGCGTCGCCGTTCAGGCCTTTGAGAAACAGCTGGAAATGCCCCAGAGGGGTGCGTTGCAGCCGTTCAATGCGTTCGCGGGCGACCAGTGCGTTGCGGTGGATCCGCACGAAACGGTCGCCGAATTCGTCTTCGAGGGCCTTGAGTGGCTCATCCAGCAGCACTTCGCCACCTTCATGGCGCAAGGTCACGTACTTGTGGTCGGCAATAAAATAGACCACCTGGCCCAACGGGATCAGTTCAATACCTTTACGGGTGCGGGCGCTGATATGGCTGCGTGGACCGCTGCCGGTTTCGGCGGCAGGACGAGTCAAGGCTGCGAGCTGGACACGATTGGGGCGCTCGGCTTTTTTCAATGCTTCATGTAACTGTTCTGTGCGCACTGGCTTCACCAGATAGCCCACGGCGCTGGCCTGTAGGGCTTCCACGGCAAATTCATCGGGCCCTGTGCAAAACACCACGGCGGGCGGGGTTTCGCGTTCGCACAATCGTGCCGCCACTTGCAGGCCATCGAGGCCCGGCATGCGAATATCGAGCAGTACGATATCCGGCTTGTGGCTGTCGATCAGTGCCAACGCCTCTTCGCCATTCGTGGCGCTGGGCTCCAGGACGTTGTATCCCTCGAGTTCGCCGACCATTCGGCTCAGGCGCTCGCGGGCAAGGGGGTCGTCATCAACGATCAGGACATTCATATTGCGCTGGATTCCTGCGTGAGTCTCGCACAAAGATAGCGTAGACAGGTGAAGTGACGTCCGTCACCGCGATCCACGCTAAGACTAGCGCGAGGGCCAAAAAGTGCCGCGAGACCGGCGGCTAAATTTTCATCTGCCGGGTGACTGACGGCCCAGGCCCGCGTTGGCGAGGCATCGCCATAGGGTTTGCTGATACACAATATGAACACCCCTCTTCTCTCTATAGTCAGCTGCAGCATCGAGAAGTGCGCTGATCCTACTGTCCAACTGTAGACGGTTGCCGCGACGATATTGCTCAAATGAGAAATATCGTCGTGCAATTTGCGCATTGATTGCCTCGAGTATGGGTCGCCCCATGAGAAAAAAACGTATCGACCAGTGTCAGCGACAGGATTGGCAACCCTGTTATTATCCGCGTCAGCGTTCCACGCCATCTTTCTTCAAGCCGATACGAGCGAATTCATGAGCACTGACAAGACCAATCAGTCCTGGGGCGGCCGCTTCAGTGAACCCGTCGACGCCTTCGTTGCCCGCTTCACCGCCTCCGTCACCTTCGACCAGCGCCTGTATCGCCACGACATCATGGGCTCGATCGCCCACGCCACGATGCTGGCCAAGGTCGGCGTGCTGACCGATGCCGAGCGCGACAGCATCATCGATGGCCTGAAGACCATCCAGGGTGAAATCGAGGCCGGCCAGTTCGACTGGCGCATCGACCTCGAAGACGTGCATATGAACATCGAGGCGCGCCTGACCGACCGCATCGGCGTGACCGGTAAAAAGCTGCACACCGGCCGCAGCCGCAACGACCAGGTCGCCACCGACATCCGTCTGTGGCTGCGTGACGAGATCGACCTGATCCTGGCCGAGATCACCCGCCTGCAAAAAGGTTTGCTGGAGCAGGCCGAGCGCGAAGCCGGCAGCATCATGCCGGGTTTCACCCACCTGCAAACCGCGCAGCCGGTGACCTTCGGGCACCACATGCTGGCCTGGTTCGAAATGCTCAGCCGCGACTACGAGCGTCTGGTGGACTGCCGCAAGCGTACCAACCGCATGCCGCTGGGCAGCGCCGCACTGGCTGGCACCACTTACCCGATCGACCGCGAGTACACCGCCCAACTGCTGGGCTTCGACGCTGTCGGCGGCAACTCCCTGGATAACGTGTCCGATCGCGACTTCGCCATCGAGTTCTGCTCGGCCGCGAGCATCGCGATGATGCACTTGTCGCGGTTCTCCGAAGAGCTGGTGCTGTGGACCAGCGCGCAGTTCCAGTTCATCGATCTGCCGGACCGTTTCTGCACCGGCAGCTCGATCATGCCGCAAAAGAAAAACCCGGACGTGCCGGAGCTGGTTCGCGGCAAGACTGGCCGGGTGTTCGGTGCGCTGATGGGCCTGCTGACCCTGATGAAAGGCCAGCCGTTGGCCTACAACAAGGACAACCAGGAAGACAAGGAACCGCTGTTCGACGCCGCCGACACCTTGCGCGACTCGCTGCGGGCCTTTGCCGACATGATCCCGGCGATCAAGCCCAAGCACGCCATGATGCGTGAAGCAGCCCTGCGCGGGTTCTCGACCGCTACCGACCTGGCCGACTACCTGGTACGCCGCGGCTTGCCGTTCCGTGATTGCCACGAGATTGTTGGCCACGCGGTGAAGTATGGCGTGGACAGCGGCAAGGACCTGGCGGAAATGAGCCTGGAAGAACTGCGCAAGTTCAGCGACCAGATCGAGCAGGACGTGTTTGCCGTGCTGACCCTGGAAGGTTCGGTGAATGCCCGTGACCATATCGGCGGAACCGCGCCGGCGCAGGTCAAGGCTGCCGTGGCTCGCGGTCAGGCGTTGCTCGCCGGCCGTTAAAAGCTTCGCGGGCA
>NZ_AKJT01000121.1 GCF_000282195.1 Pseudomonas sp. GM18 | reverse complement strand
GCTCGACAGCTGCTACAGCGAACGCAGCCTTCGGCAGCTGCTACGAAGAGCGCGTCGCTGCTTAACTTTCCGGCATTCGGGCAAGCATTGCCTTCAGCAGCATCGAGTATTTGTATTTTTACGTATATCGAGGCCGCGACCTTTTGGCGCATGCCGGCGGGCCATCGATTAAGCGCCACTGGGCAACAGTTTGTTAACATCCTTGCGCTTTTTTTCGTCTGATTGATCAGCCACTGTAGATCCCCGATCGCTACACAGGATGCTTTTGTTCATGAGTACGTTGTATACCCGTCGCACGGTCCTGCGCGGCATGAGCCTGCTGAGCCTCGGCCTGCTCGCTGGCTGCGATGACAGCAGCAAGCTGTCGTTCAAGTACGGCAAGGACCTCAGTGACAAGATCATGGGGCGTACGTTCAAGCTCAAGGACGCCCAGGGCGAATCCCGGATGCTGACCAGCTATCGGGGCCTGATGCCGATGGTTTTTTTCGGTTTTACCCAATGTCCGGCGGTCTGCCCGACGACGCTGGCCCGTGCGGCACAGGCGAAAAAACTGATGGGTCGCGATGGCGAACGCCTGCAAGTGATCTTCATCACCCTGGACCCCGAGCGCGATAAGCCGCAAATGCTCGACGCCTACGTCAAGGCCTTCGATCCGAGTTTCGAGGCGCTGTACGGTACGCTGGAAGAAACCGCCGCCACCGCCAAGGAGTTCGGTGTGTTCTATGAAAAGATCCCGAGCGGTTCGACCTATACCCTCTCCCACACCGCGACCAGCTTCGTTTTCGATTCCCGAGGCAATTTGCGCCTGGGGCTGTCCGCGTCCCTTACCGCTAAAGAGTGTGCAGAAGACCTGCTCACCGTCATGGAGGTCTGCTGATGACTTCGATTTGCGCACCACGTATTAAACAGCTGGGTATCAAACAACTGGCCCTGGGCCTTTCCCTGATTGGCATGGCCTGGCAGGTGTCCGCTCAAACCCAGGTCAACGACGCCTGGGTCCGCGCGACGGTGGCTGGCCAGCATTCGACCGGTGCCTTCATGACCCTGCAGGCCGACAGCGATAGCAAACTGCTCAGCGTGCAGTCGCCGGTAGCGAACACCGTGCAAATTCACCAATCCAGCATGAAAGACGATGTGATGAGCATGAGCCAGGTCGAGTCCGTCGCGCTGCCGGCCGGCAAACCGGTAAGCTTCGATCCCCATGGCTATCACATCATGTTGATGGATTTGACGGCCCAGGTTAAGGAAGGCGACAAAGTGCCCCTGACCCTGACCGTGGAAAACGCCAAGGGCGAAAAAGAGACGATCAAGGTTGACGCCGAGGCTCGGGCGCTCGGCATGCATGATCACAGCAAGATGCATTGAGAGGCTCAATCCCTGCCTGTCTGATCACCGGTGTTCCGGTGGCGTTCGCCTGCCCTCACCTGATAGCCTGAGCACCCTTGCCTGCATGTCTCTGATGGGTCATCGGCGCGCGAAGACGCCGCGATGATCACTTCACCCCCATTCAATCAAGACAACGGTGACACTTTTGATCAGCAGCACCCCTGCATTTGCCCGCGATATCGACGGCAAAGCCATCTCTGCCAAGGTCCTCGACGAGGTCCGGGAAGAAGTTCTGGCCCTCGCCGGCCAACAGATCTACCCCGCTCTGGCGGTCTTGTTGGTCGGCGACGACCCGGCCAGCCATGTGTATGTGCGCAATAAACTGCTGCGCGCCAAGGAAGTCGGTATCCGCTCCCTTGAATACCGCTTGCCGGAAACCGCCAGCCAGGCCCAGGTCCTGGAACTGATTGCACAACTCAATGCCGATCCCGCGGTGAACGGCATCCTGGTGCAACTGCCCTTGCCCGCCTCTATTGATGAGCAGGCGGTGATTCATGCCATCGACCCGATCAAGGACGTGGACGGTTTTCATCGGGAAAACGTCGGCGGGCTGGTGCAAGGCATTGAGGTTCTGACCCCGTGCACGCCCAGCGGCTGCATGCGTCTGTTGCACGAAACTTGCGGTGCTGACTTGAGCGGCTTGCACGCGGTGGTCATCGGCCGTTCGAACATTGTCGGCAAACCGATGGCGACCTTGCTGTTGCAGGCCGACTGTTCGGTCAGCGTTGTGCATTCGCGCAGCGTCGATGCCCCGGCATTGTGCCGGTTGGCGGATATCGTGGTCGCGGCGGTGGGTCGGCCGGGGTTGATCGACGCCAGTTGGCTCAAACCCGGCGCGGTGGTGATCGATGTCGGCATCAACCGCATCGCCGACGAGTCCGGCGAGCGTCTGGTGGGCGATGTCGACTACGCCAGTGCCCGTACTGTCGCCCGTGCGATCACGCCGGTGCCCGGTGGCGTCGGGCCGATGACCATTGCTTATCTGCTGAAGAACACCTTGATCGCCAGCCGCTTGCAACGCGCCGCACAGGCCCGCGGGCAGCAGCCTGTGGACGACCAGGCGTTGAACTGAGCACAACGCACACGGCCCACTTGAAAGTGGGCCGTGTCGGTCTGGCACATCCTCTGTTTATTTCCCGGCGTGCAACACCTGCGTTTGCGGCATCGCCGAAGAGTGGTGGTTGAGAATCTTCCACTGACCACCCACCTGCTCATAAACGAAGGTGTAGCGCGCCTGCACCTGACGGGTCTTGCCATCGGCTTCGGTCAACGTAAAGGTGTAGACGCCACTGTCCATGGCCACGTTGGCGCCCAATGGGCGGATCTCACGGAAGTTGATCTGGCCTACCGGCTTGAGCGCCATGAAGTGATCGAAGTAGTCCTTGATCTGTGCCGGCGTGGTGCGCACCTGATTGGAAACCGTTGGTTGCAGCACCGCATTCGGCGCATACAGGTCGACCACGCTCTGAACATTGCCGCTCTTCAACGCGCTGTTCCATTGGTCAAACAGGGCGGCGATTTCACGATCCTTCACGTTGGTGGGTTGCTGCGCCACGCTACTGTAAACGTAAGGCACCGCTTCCAATGCCTGAGCCAACGGGGCGGTCAGGGCGAACAACAGGGCGATGGTTGAGGTCTTGAATTTCATTGCGCTATTCCAATGATGGTCGATGGGCACACTGTGCCGCCCGGAACGCGGCCCGCCATCGGCCAACCGGAGCCATTTGCCTATGCCATTCGGCAGATAGCGCCCTGCCCTGTTAACAAGGTTTAATGACGCCCCTGCCCGAACGGGCGTGCCTGCGCCGGAACCTGCCCATGCAAAACCCTGATCATGACCCCGGTAGCGCCCTGGCCATTCGTACCCAGTATCGGCAATCGCAAAGTCGCGCCGCGCGGCTGCGACTGCTGGTGGATACCGGCCAGGAACTGACGCAACTGGATCCCGAGGCCATGCGCCAACGGGTGTTGCAACGGGCCTGCGCCTTCCTGGCGATGGACCACGCACTGCTGCTGGAATGGGACGCGGATGCGCAGGTCAGGATTACCGCCAGTCACGGCAGCCGTGATCGCTTGCACAGCCTGGAACGCCTCGCCGATACCGCGATGTGCGCACCGCAATGGCAGGAACAGCCAAGCGCGGATCTGCCCAATGTGTTTCGGGTGCCTTTACTCGGTGGCGATGGCGCCGCCTTCGGTGCGTTGGTACTGGCCAACAGCGTCAGCATCAGCGCACCGGACACCGAAGATCTCGAATCCCTGCAATTGCTCGCCACCCTGCTGGCCGCGCACCTGGAAAACCAGCGCTTGCTCGACGCATTGGTGACCCGCGAGCGCACCATGTCCGATCTGGTCCACAGGCTGTTCCGGGCACAGGAAGACGAACGTAAACGCATGGCCTACGACCTGCACGACGGCCTGGCACAAACCCTCGCCGGGCTGCATCAGCGCCTGCAAGGTTTTGCCGGTCGCTGCCCGCCATTGCCCGACGAACTCGGTGCGGACTTACAAACGATTCTTGCACTGGCCCAGCATTGCGTCGGAGAAGGCCGGCAATTGATCCGTGGCCTGCGCCCGACGGTACTCGACGATTTCGGGTTGCTGAAGGCGGTCGACAAAGAGGCCGATCGTCTGCGCGAAGCGGGGATCAAAGTGAACTGGAATGCGCGTTGCGAAGCACGTTTGCCCAGCCAGGTGGAAATCGCCCTGTTCAGGATTGCCCAGGAAGGCATCAACAATATTCTCAAACATGCGCAGGCCAGCCACGTTGTGCTGGCGCTGGAACTGCACGATGGACAAGCCTCGCTGCGAGTGGACGACAACGGCCAGGGGTTTGCCATGGAACAACCCCTCGACACCTGCGGCGCCCGGCACCTGGGGCTTGCCGCGATGCAGGAACGCGCGAGCCTGCTGGGCGGTGAGTTCTCGTGCCTCAGCCATGCGCACGGCGGAACGCAACTGCGCGCCACCGTCCCCTCTGGCCTGAATGGAACCCCTCAATGACTGACGCTATACGACTGGTGGTCGCGGACGATCATGAAGTCACGCGCACCGGCTTCGTCTCGTTGCTCGCCGGCCTGACGCAATTCGAAGTGGTCGGCCAAGCGTGCAATGGCCAGGAAGCACTGGATTTATGTGAACGTCTTTTGCCCGACATCGTGATTCTCGACATCCGCATGCCGGTGCTCAACGGGCTGGGCGCGGCACGTCTGCTTCAAGAGCGCCTGCCGAGCCTGAAAGTGATGATGTTCACCATGGACGACAGCCCCGATCACCTTGAGGCCGCCATGAACGCCGGCGCCGTGGGCTATCTGCTCAAGGATGCCAGCCGCCACGAAGTGATCGATGCGTTGCAACGTGTCGCCGCCGGCGAGCAAGCCCTCAACAGTTCAGTCAGCGCGCAGTTGCTGCGCCGTCTGACCGAGCGCAACGCCAGCGGCGGCGCCCCCGTCACCCTGACCCCACGGGAACGCCAGGTGCTGGGGTTGGTGGCCAGCGGCATGAGCAATCGTGAAATCGGCGAAAAACTCGGCATCACCACCGGCACGGCCAAAGCCCACGTGGAGCGGGTCATCGGCAAACTCGGCGCCGCTGACCGCACCCAGGCCGCTGTGCGTGGCATTGCGCTGGGCCTGGTGACCCAGTCATGAAAGCTTCAAACGCCCGCCGCTGGGCCGATCTGCCGTTACGCGGCAAAGCCCTCGTGGTGATTTCCCTGCCGCTGGTGATTCTGTTGCTCTCGCTGGTGCTGATCTACACCACCGAACGGCAGACCGCGCGCGCGGAAGAAGACGTGCGCCGCGTGCTGCTGGTGCAAGGCGATATTCAGGCGGTGCACACCCTGCTCGCCGAGGCCGCCGCCAGCGTGCGCGGCTATCTGCTGACCCATCGCGAGGATTTCCTCCCGGGTTACCGACAGGCCAAGCCCTTGATCGAGTCGGCCCTGCAGCGGCTCGACCGCAACGTTCGCGATCAGCGGGTGCGTAAACATCTGGAGGCGATCACGCCGCTGATCGACACCAAGGTCGAAGGTCTGGTTGAACTGCTCGATGATCGCAACGCAACCCCAGAGTCGATCACCACGATCCTGATCAACAACAAACATGTCCTCGACGAATTACGCGAACGCATCAGCGCCATGCGCACCCTTGAGGACACCCTGCTGGCCGAGCGCACCGCAGCGGCGGCCTCCACTCGACAGCGCCTGTTGTTCTCCACCTTGCTGGCCGCCGTTTGCGGGCTGTTCGGCGCCATTGTCGCGGTGCTGTTTCTGTCCAAAGGCATCGTCGCCCGGGTGCAGCAGGTTCAGGGCAACGCCCAACGGCTGGCACTCGGTCAGCCGTTGTTGCCGCAACCGCCGGAGAACGATGAGATCGGTCAATTGGGCACGCGCCTGGTCGAGGCCGGGCTGTTGCTGGCCGAACGTGAACGGGCCTTGCGCGACAACGAAGAACGCCTGCGGCTGATCATTGACGGGGTGAAGGACTACGGCATTTTCGCCCTCGACACACGAGGCTTCGTCACCAGTTGGAATGCCGGCGCTGAACGAATCAAGGGCTACACCGAACAGGAGATCGTCGGCCAGCATTTCTCGGTGTTTTATCTGCCACAAGAATGTCCGCAGCATCCCGACATGGCGCTGCGCGAAGCCACGCGCAATGGTCATTACATGGAAGAAGCCTGGCGTTGCCGCAAGGATGGCAGCCGCTTCTGGGCCAGTGTGGTGATCACCGCGCAATACGACAGCAGTGGCGCCCTGCGCGGGTTCTCCAAGATCACCCGCGACATCACCGATCGCCGTGCCGCCGAGATCGCGCTGAGTACCGCACGGGAAGAAGCGGAGCGCGCCAGCCGCGCTAAAAGCGAGTTTCTGTCGCGCATGAGCCACGAACTGCGTACCCCGCTCAACTCGATTCTCGGCTTCGCGCAACTGCTGGACATGGACTCGCCCAAAGGGCAGCGGGCGCAGATCGGTCACATCCTGCGGGCCGGGCAACACCTGCTGACCCTGATCAACGAAGTGCTGGACATCGCCAAGATCGAAGCCGGGCGCCTGCCACTCAATGTTGAAGCCGTACCCCTGGCGGTGGTGCTGCAAGAAGCCCTGACGCTGGTTTCGCCCATGGCCTGCGACGCCGGCATTCAACTGGTCGAACTGCCGATGCTGGCCGCCGACAGCGGGATCGTCGCCGATCGGCAACGGCTGGTTCAGGTGCTGCTGAACCTGTTGTCCAACGCGATCAAATACAACCGGCCCCAGGGTCAGGTGCACATTGAGGTCAGGGTTCATCAACAACGAATTGCGGTATCGGTCTGCGACACCGGCAAGGGCATTGCTGCAGATCGGCAGGACCAACTGTTCAAGCCGTTCGAGCGCCTGGAGACCGACCCGAACGTGGAAGGCACCGGTTTGGGCCTGGCGTTGAGCAAGAGTCTGCTGGAAATGATGAACGGCAGCCTGACCGTCAAAAGCCAGCCCGGCAACGGCTCCAGTTTCACCCTGGAGCTGCCCTTCGAACGCTTGCAGTCAACCACTGAACCACCAGCGGCGCTGATCAGCCCGCCAACGGCAACGCCCGCCCTCGCCGCCCCCGATTACCAGGGCAAAGTGCTGTGCATCGAAGACAATCTGTCGAGCCTGGCCCTGATCGAAACCCTGCTGCAGCGACGGCCACACATCCAGTTGCTCTCAAGCATGCAGGGGCAAATGGGCCTGGACCTGGCCCGGCAACATGCACCGCAGCTGATTTTGCTGGATGTGGCGCTACCGGATCTTGATGGTTTCAACGTTTTGCAGCGCTTGCGTCTGTCATCCAGTACCCGCGCCACACCCGTGCTGATGATCACCGCCGATGCCAGCGACCTCACTCACCAGGCCTTGCTGGAAGCAGGAGCGACCGCGGTGCTGACCAAACCGATTCACATTCCTTCATTCCTCGCCCATCTTGACCAGCACCTACCGGAGCCCGTGTGAACACCGACCTGCGCATTCTGATCATCGACGACCAACGACCCAACCTCGATTTGATGGAGCAGTTGCTTGTCCGCGAAGGGCTGACCAATGTACTGAGCAGCACCCAGCCGCTACGAACCCTGGACCTGTTCAATAGCTTCGAGCCAGATCTGGTCATTCTCGACCTGCACATGCCGGAGTTCGACGGCTTTGCTGTACTCGAACAGCTCAACCGACGCATCCCGACCGGCGAATACCTGCCGATCCTCGTGCTCACCGCCGACGCCACCCGCGATACCCGACTGCGTGCGCTGGCCCTGGGCGCCAAAGACTTCATCAGCAAGCCATTGGACGCCCTGGAAACCATGCTGCGGGTCTGGAACCTGCTAGAGACCCGCGCACTGTATAAAGCCCTGCGCACGCTGGTCCCTGCGGATCAGATCGAGTTGCTGCGTCAGTTACGGCCGCAGCCAGTTAGCTGATTGCAGGGGTGGAATCACTGACGATTTGCCGCTGAAAGCCAGGTTGCGTGGCTGGCTCGGCGTCCTCACGGCTGGCGGCTGCAGAAAGCCCAGCAAGGCCCGCTGCGTGTCATGCCAGGCCGTGGGGTGTTCCATGTCGAGGAAGTGCCCGGTGTTCTCGATGGTCTGAAACTGAGCCTTGCGGGTATGCGCCGCAAACAGACGGGCGTCTGCCACCGAGGTGTACTCATCCCATTCACCGTTGATAAACAGCAGCGGGACTTCGATGGCATCGGCACAGGACACGTAGCAGTGAGTGTCCTGGGTCAGCACCTCATTGACGTGAAAATGCATCTGCTTGTATTCGTGTTCGTCCAGGCTGCTGACATGGCGCTCATTGAAACGCTTGAACAACGACGGCAGGTGCTTGCCGATCGTGCTGTTGATCAACCGCCCGACATTGCGACGATCACACAGCTGGAGAAAGTGCCGGCCGCTCTCCAGATACTCGCGCATCGGCGTGTTGATCCGCGCGGCGAATGAACTGATCACCGCCTTTTCGATCAGCCGCGGCCGCTGAGCCAGTGCCAGCAAGGTCGCAGCCCCGCCCCAGGAAAAGGACAGCACATGCTGCGCGTGAAAGTGCTCGATCAATTCCAGCAGGATCGCGGCCTCCTCTTCCTTGCGGATCGGTTGGCCATGCAGGTTGTGTTGTTTCGATTGACCGGCGTAGGGCTGATCGTAGAGGACCACATTGAATCGTGGCCGCAGGTAACGCACCGTTTGCGCAAAGGATGCGGTCGTTGCCAGCGAGCCATTGACCAGAATGATCGTCTTGTCAGCAGCGGCGTTGAGATAGTGCTCGGTATAAACCTTGTACTTCTTACCAATCTCGACGATGGCAGTTTTCGGCATCATTTCATTCTATTCCTTGAACAAATTGGACCAGGCACACAGCGTGGTCGACTATCCGGCTTCCTCCGGGCAAGCCTGACAGCACAAACCAGCGACAACGGTACAAGGGCGCTGAGATGAACGCCATGACCAATGAGTCACAACCCGACCAGCGGTTTCCAGTTAAGCAGGAATTCTTCCGTGTGCAAGCTCGCACGCTTGAAAGTGGCTGCCCAGACGCTCCGCTGGCATCAGCCTATGCTTGTAGATTGCCCCACCCTTTTCATCTGCCTGACAAGGAGCTGAAAAATGTCGCTGACGCTTTACTACCATCCGCTGGCGTCGTACTGCCACAAAGTACTCATCGCGCTCTACGAAAACGGCATCGAGTTCGATAGAAGAATCATCGATCTCACGGATGCTGCCGACCGTGCAGAACTTCAGGCATTGTGGCCAATCGGAAAGTTTCCGGTACTTCGCGACCCTGCTCGCCAGTGTGATCTACCTGAGTCCAGCATCATCATCGAGTACCTGGATCGCCTGTATCCAGGTGCACAGCGCCTGGTTCCGGATGATTGGGAGACCGCGTTGGAGGTGCGGTTATGGGACCGGTTTTTCGACAATTATCTACAAACGCCGGTCCAACAGATTGTCAGTGATCGGCTACACGCGACCAACGGTGATTTGACCAGAGAACGGGCCACGCTTGCGACGGCGTACAGCATGCTCGAGCGACGTATGGCGTCCAGAATCTGGGTGGCCAGCCCGGACTTCAGCCTGGCCGATTGTGCCGCCGCCCCGGCGCTGTTCTATGCCTGCACACTGGTGCCGTTCCCCGACGACTACCAGCACCTGAGCGCCTATTTCGACCGGTTGATACAGCGACCGTCATTCCTGCGGGTGATCGACGAAGCCAGGCCCTGGTTTTCGTTCTATCCGTTTGCGGATTGCCTTGCACAACGGTTTCGTGAGGCGCCGGATAATGATCTGTAGCAGCTGGCGAA
>NZ_AKJT01000120.1 GCF_000282195.1 Pseudomonas sp. GM18 | reverse complement strand
CCTGGCCAATGGCACCGATGGCGTTGCCAGTGCCGTGCAATCGCTGAAGGCTGGCGAGAGTCATAACGAGGTGTTCAGCGTGCAGGTCAGCGATGGCCTCGGCGGTGTGGACACCCAACTGGTGACCGTCACCGTCACCGGCAGCAACGATGCGCCGGTGCTCAGTTTCGCGTCGGGTAACGATACCGGCGCGGTGCAGGAAGACACCACGCTCAGCGTCAGCGGCCAATTCAGTTCGGCCGACATCGACCACGATGCCACCGCCACCTGGAGCATCGCCGGGTCCAATACCGGCAGCTACGGCTCGATCGCCGTGGACAGCAGCGGTCAGTGGACCTACACCCTGGCCAACGGCACCGATGGCGTTGCCAGTGCCGTGCAATCGCTGAAGGCTGGCGAGAGTCATAACGAGGTGTTCAGCGTGCAGGTCA
>NZ_AKJT01000119.1 GCF_000282195.1 Pseudomonas sp. GM18 | reverse complement strand
CGCCACCTGGAGCATCGCCGGGTCCAATACCGGCAGCTACGGCTCGATCGCCGTCGACAGCAGCAGTGGTCAGTGGACCTACACCCTGGCCAATGGCACCGATGGCGTTGCCAGTGCGGTGCAATCGCTGAAGGCTGGCGAGAGTCATAACGAAGTGTTCAGCGTGCAGGTCAGCGATGGCCTCGGCGGTGTCGACACCCAATTGGTGACGGTGACCGTCACCGGCAACAACGACGCCGCCGTGCTGTCCTCGGCCAGCGTCACGCTGAGCGAAACCAATGCTCCGTTGACCACTGGCGGCAGCCTGACCGTCAGTGATATCGACAGCCCGGAAAGCTTCCAGGCGCAAACCAATACCGCCGGCAGCTACGGCCAATTCTCCATCGGCACCGGCGGCGCATGGACCTACGTTGCCGACTCCGCCCACAACGAGTTCGCCGCCGGCACCACCTACACCGACACCTTCGCGGTGAGCAGTGCCGATGGCACCCTCACCTCCGTCACCGTGCACATCCTCGGCACCAACGATGCCGCGGTGCTGTCCACCGGCATCGCCAACCTCACCGAGACCAATGCCGCCGCCGACATCTCCACCTCCGGCACCCTGACCATCAGCGA
>NZ_AKJT01000118.1 GCF_000282195.1 Pseudomonas sp. GM18 | reverse complement strand
GGCCGGCGCGACCGACGTGTTTACCTTCAGCCTCACCGCAGCGGGTGCCTACACCTTCACGCTGCTCAAGCCGCTGGATCACGCGGCAGGCAACAACGAGAACGACATCACCATTAACCTGGGCACGCTGCTGCAAGCCACCGATAAGGACAGCGACACGGTGACGGCCGCAGCCGAGAAACTGGTCATTACCGTCGACGACGACACCCCGATCGTAACGACCAAGTCGAACCTGATCTATGCGAACAGCAGCAACGGGTCGCTTGTGACGGATCACGGTGGAACGGGTGTCTTCGGTTACTCGATTGGCGCGGACACCCACGCGACACCTTACAGTGCGTCGAACTCCGACTTCCTGTCCGTGGCCCTCACGGGCGTCACGGTGGGTGCGAACGCCATCACCAACAAATCGGTGAGTTGGGTCTCGGAGACTGATAGCCAGGCGACGTTCAACGTGGGCTTCACCTACGTGTCCAACAATCCGGCGCAGGGAGCGACCAGCAACGCCACCGGCACGCTGGTCTTTGACAAGGTGGCTGACACCTATACCTTGAAACTGGATCAGGAGATTCAGAGCTTCAGCATCCTGAACACCTCGACGCCTGGAAACCCCCTGCAGGGCTATGCGTTCAACTCTGACACGACCGTTGGATCGAATCCGCCAGTCTCGGTGATGACGCTTGCCAGCAACTTCTTTGTGCAGTTTGAAGGATTTGGCGTGAATAACGGGACGCCGCAAACCTTCGCTTACGACTCTGGCACAGGCTTGTTCTCGAATGATCGACGGTATGTCACGGTCTCATCGGATTCGATTGGCGCTGCCAGCGACACGCTCCAATCGGACGAGGTGATCGATCTGGACTTTTACAAGGCAAATCCGAAAGGGCACACCGATTCTGCCATAGAGAGGGCCACGAGCAAGGCGATCTTTATGGAGTTCACACAGGCTGGTATTGGCGCCGGCAAAGACATGGTGGTGGTATTGAAGCTGGTTGATGATGTTTCCGGGGCAACCATCAATCGGACCTTCATTGTTGGAAACTCCGCCGGTAACGACGACGTTCTCAATGACAGTGTGCCCGCCTACGGCTTCGTGGCCAAGGCACAGAACGGCATCGTGGTCTTCGAGAGCAATGACTACAACTTCAATAGCTCAGAACACTACTCGATCCAGGGCGCGCAAGTGGTGACATCGACCCAAAACACAAGCGGAACCGGGTACCAGCTCAATGGGGCCATCGACAATCCCGCGACTC
>NZ_AKJT01000117.1 GCF_000282195.1 Pseudomonas sp. GM18 | reverse complement strand
GCCGCTGGGCTGGTCGCCAGGTTTTCAAAGTTGCCGCCCGCGGCATCCTTGATGGTCACCTCGACCTGACCGGCGTCCTTGTAGACATCGTCCTTCGGTGCATCGACAGTCACGCTGCCGCTAGTCGCACCGGCAGCGATGGTGATTACGGCGCCGTTGCTCAGAGTGACAGTCACTGGCGTGCCGGCGGCGTTGGTCAAGGTCGCGGTGTAAACGATGGAACCGCCTTCAGCCACCGAGTCGGTTGCCGACAGGCTGAGGGTGGTGGTGTCAGCGGTGTCGGTCACTGAGGTATCCGCCGACTTGCCGTCAACTTCCAGCTTTTCGTAATTGCCGCCTGTAGCGCCGTCAATCTTGACGCTCAGGGAGCTACCACCCGCCAGGGGGCTGTTCGGTGCGACAAAGTTCACGCTGCCGGTGGTTTCACCGACAGGGATGGTGATGGTCTGACCGTTGGACAGGGTGACGACCACCGGCGAGCCGGTGACTGGTGCGCTGACCGTCGCGGTATAGACCACGGTTTCGCCTTCGGCGACGTTCGAAGTGGCAGTCAGCGAAACGGTGCTGGTATCGATGGTGTCGTTGACAGTAGTGACCGCAGGCGTATCGCTGGTCACCAAGTTTTCGAAGTTGCCGCCTGCGGCGTCCTTGATCGTCACTTCGACCTGGCCGGCGTCTTTATAGACATTGTCCTTCGGCGCATCGACGGTTACGGAACCGGTGGTTTTGCCCGCTTCGATGGTGATCACGGCCCCGTTGCTCAAGGTCACGGTGATCGGCGTGCCGGCGGCATTGGTCAGGGTCGCGGTGTAGACGATGGAACCGCCTTCAGCCACCGAGTCGGTCGCGCTGAGGCTGAGAGTGGTGGTGTCCG
>NZ_AKJT01000116.1 GCF_000282195.1 Pseudomonas sp. GM18 | reverse complement strand
TGCTCGAAGCTTATTTGGAATGACCAAACCACGCTTCTCGCGCCTTGCCCTGCACAACAGCAGACCCGGCGCGGTGGGGAAACTAATTGAGAACGCCCCCTAGCTGTCCTTACGCAACACGTAGACCCGCATCCGCGTGCAACCCGGTACCAGATCCTGATGACTGAGCAAGCAGAAACCCGCTTGCCTGAACTCGGCCTCAAGCTCAGCCTTGCTGGCCTGTGGCTGGTCCTGTACGCCCTCCACGTCCGAACGCCCGAGCTTGAAATGCCCATCAACCCTCACTGCCACAATCACCGTATCGCGACTGACCCGGTGGAACTCGCGCAACATGGCCAATCGATGCTCGGGACAGGCGATGCGTTGAAACAGTTGCAGGCAAAAAATGCAGTCAACCGCATTCGCCGACAAGCCGATGGTGAAGGCTGAACTCTGAAAGGTCTTGATCCGTTTCAGCAGGTTCTGCGGATGATGGGTGCTGGCGTGATCGAGCATGTCCTGAGACGGATCGGTCGCGAGAATCACCCGGTTCGCATGCTCGGCCAGCACCGGCCAGAAACGACCGACCCCGCAGGCCACATCAAGAATCAAACCCGGCTCGCCAGCGACCTGAAGCGCGTTACGCACCAATTGCTCTTCGCGCCAGAACGTCAAACGCCCCGCCAGGCCACGCGGTCGCGGCTGATGGCAGACGCGGGCGTGTTCCTGATCGTAGCGCCGGGCGAACTCAAGCTCGAAGGCGGATGGGGGCTGCGCGGACATGTGTAATGGCTCTTGTTGGATGTTCCAGGCGCCGCAGATTAGCGGTCGTTACGTGAAAAAAAGGTCGAGTCGCTCATTTTTTGGCCAGCACACCGTCGCCCATTGCGCCGCGGCATCCGGCGAACATATCCAGACCCGGGTTGTAGACCGTGCTGTTGACCTGCAGCAGACCTAGCATCGAATGGAACAGGTTGTCCTGGCTCAAGGGCTTTTCACGACTCTGTTGCAGGCAATGGGTGTCCACCGAGAACGACTTTTGATAGCTGTCGGAGAACCACGCCAGCATCGCGACATGTTTCTGTTGTTCCGGTGCGAGCATGTAAGGCGTGCCATGCAGGAACAGGTTGTATTCGCCCAGCGACTCGCCGTGGTCCGACAGATACAGCATCGCGGTATCGACTTTGCCCTGGTTGCTGCGCAACAGATCGATCAGGGTCGACAGCACGTGGTCGGTATAAACCAGCGTATTGTCGTAGCCATTGACGATGCTTTCGCGGCTGCAATTGTTCAGTGCATTGCTTTCACACACGGGCGTGAAGTGTTCGTACTCTTTCGGGTAGCGCTTGAAGTATTCCGGACCGTGACTGCCCATTTGGTGCAGCACCAGCACGGTGTCTTTATCCAGGGTGTCGATGAAGTGCTGCAAACCTTGCAGGAGAATTTCATCGCGGCACTCACTGTTGGCGCACAGCACCGGGTCTTTCAGGTCACTCACGTCATCGACAATGACCCGATCGCAGGTGCCTTTGCAGCCTGACTGGTTATCGCGCCAGATCACCTCGAGACCGGCATGCTTGAGCACGTCCAGCAGACCTTCCTGATTCTTCGCCTTGCTGGCGTCGTAATCCTTGCGGCCCATGTTGGAGAACATGCAGGGCACCGACACAGCCGTTTCCGTGCCGCACGAATGCACATCGGTGAAGGCAATCAGGCCGGCTTCCTTATTCAGTTTCGGCGTGGTGTCGCGGTCATAACCCAGGATGCCGAAGTTCTCGGCCCGGGCACTTTCGCCCACCACCAGTACCGTCAGGGATTTACGGTCGTGGGTCTGCCAGGCCGGGGTTTTCCGGGCATCTTCACCCAGTTTGGCGAAAGGTTGCCGTGCAGACACCACTTGCTCACGCAGATAACCGAACGAGGCACCGATGTAGTTGCTCGGCACCACCATCAGGCGCAATTCATGGTGATTGCGAAACAACGACGACAGGCCTTGATAGTTGACCAATGCGACGCCGCCGATCACCGTAGCCGAGGCGACACAAACCAGCACTTTACTTAATAACTCACGGTGCCAGCGACGGTAATTAACCGGGATTTTCCACAATAACCACGATGGCAAGACGCCGAGCAGCACGATATAAACAAACAGTTTTAGCGAGAGTAAATCGCGTACTTCCGTGGCATTGGTTTCGGCGAAGTTACGCAACATACCGGCGTCGATCAGCACGCCATATTGGCTCATGAAGTACGCCACACCGGCACTGATCAGAAAGATCAGCGTCAACACGGGTTTCATCACGCGCCGGAATGCCAGCAAAGTCAGCACAATGTTGAAGGCTGCCAGGATCATCACCCCGAACGCGACACGCATGACGATGCCTTGACCGTCTGCAGCGGTGATATCGAAGAGGTGTTGCCAGAGAACTAAATTGAACCCTGCCAATAGAAAAGCACTGGAAACCAACGTCACCCACTCGGGGCGCACGGCTTTGAACTTCAACATGTGATCGGCTGTTCCTGAAAAGAAGTGCCCGCGGCAAATGTGAAAATTTCATTGACCGAGACGCCACAAATCTTAAGCAGTCAACCATCAATATTTCGTGAAAAAGAAGCCAACGAATAGTTGGCTTATGGCATTTGGCCAAAACTTTCAACCGTGGAGGCCCGTTTCAGGCCTGATGCAGATACCAGCGCCAGTCCTGCTCACCGACTTCGCCCATGAATTGCCGGTATTCGGCTCGTTTTACTGCCAGATAGACGCCAAGAAACTCACTGCCGAATGCTTCCCGGGCCCAATTCGAACCTTCCAGCGCTCGCAACGTGGTCAACCAGTCGGTCGGCAACAATTGCGCGGCCTGGGCGTAACCGTTGCCCTCCACCGGCGCCCCAGGGTCAAGTTGCTCGCGGATGCCGCGATGAATACCGGCCAGGATCGCTGCAGCTGCCAGATACGGGTTGGCGTCGGCACCACAAATGCGGTGCTCGATATGCCGGGAGAATGCCGGCCCGCCGGGCACTCGCAAACTCACGGTACGGTTGTCCACGCCCCAGGTGGCCGCCAGGGGTGCGTAGCTGTTGGTCTGGAAACGACGGTACGAGTTGGCGTTCGGACAGAACAGCAGCAACGCATCGAGCAATGTGGTGAGCATCCCGCCGACCGCGTGTTTGAGCAGCGGCGTGCCGGCCGGGGCGTCACTGGCGAACAGGTTATTGCCCTCCTTATCCGCCAGGCTGACGTGCATGTGCATGCCAGTGCCGGCCAGGTCATCGAACGGCTTGGCCATGAAGCAAGCCGTCATCCCGTGCTTGTGCGCCACGCCCTTGACCAGCCGTTTGTAGCGCACAGCTTCATCCATCGCCTGCAAAGCGTCGGTGCGGTGTTCGAGAGTGATTTCCACCTGCCCCGGCGCGTATTCGGAAATCGCCGTGCGCGCCGGAATGCCCTGGAGCTTGCAGGCACTGTAGAGGTCGGCCAGAAACGGCTCGATCTGTTCCAGTTCACGCAAGCCGTAGACTTGAGTCCCACGGGGCCGCCCGCCATCGACATCCCGCGCCGGCTGCGGCCGACCGTTGCTGTCGCGCTGCTGATCCAGCAGATAGAACTCCAGCTCCGCCGCCATCACCGGGTAATAACCGTCGGCCTGCAAGCCTTCGATGACTTTAGCCAGCAGGTGCCGTGGATCGGCGATAGTCGCAGGCATGCCCTCTTGTGGATGCATGCTGACCTGCACCGCCGCGGTGGGAATCAATCGCCACGGCATGCGCTGCAAACTGCCGCTGACAGGGTAAGCGCGACAATCGATATCACCGACGTCCCAGACCAGCCCGGAATTTTCCACGTCATCGCCATGGATGGTCAGGCCCAGAATGGTACTCGGCAGCGGGCGTCCGCTTTCATACACCGCCAGCAGCTCATCGCGATGCAGCAACTTGCCCCGTGGCACACCGTTGTTGTCGAGGATGAACAGTTCGAACATCTCGATATCCGGATTGTGTTCCAGGAAGGTCAGGGCTTGTTCTTTCGTGGCGAAGGATGTCGTGGCACAACTCATGGGAATTCTCGTCTATCCGCGTCAGGCAAACGCACAGGCGCCGCCGGTTTGATCCCGGCGCACAGCGCGGGACCTGTCAGAACAATCAGCGGGAGATGCAGGAATCCGGCGGGCGCGCGTGACGGCAGTGCCACAGCGCCCAGAAGGCCAGTTCGGAAGGGAGTGCGACTGGACAACCGTCCATAGAGAAGACCGCCGTAAACAGATGAGCAGCAGCGTCACACGGGCGGTTAAGCCGTTAAATCGGGATTTGAAGAACCTTGGGTGTGGATTGGCTAAACAATTGACTATTCGCGACGGCCTGTAGCAGCTGCCGAGCCTGCGAGGCTGCGTTCG
>NZ_AKJT01000115.1 GCF_000282195.1 Pseudomonas sp. GM18 | reverse complement strand
CCGTCCTTTGGTAGCAGCTGCGGAGCCTGCGAGGCTGCGTTCGGCGGCGCAGCCGTCGTAAAACCTGAGTGCACGGTATATATGCAAGACCGCGTCGTTTGATTTCACGACTGCTTCGCAGCCGAACGCAGCCTCGCAGGCTCGGCAGCTGCTACCAAGGGACGGTTTCGGTGAGTTTTTGCGAAACCTGACACAGGTCAGGTAAAAAAAACCGTATCAAAAGGCGCATCGAGGCGACGAATAGCGCGACTTGAGCAATACTCTGACCGCGGCAATCCAGGGTTCGGAGCGCTGCAGATTGCAATCTACCCGCCTTCACGGGTCTGCCAGGCTTGCTCCCTTGCAAGCGTTGCGCACGACTGAGGGCCAGACAGAACAAGGACGTAGCGCCTATGAAACCGGTTTCCATCAGCGAAAACAGCTTGTCTGCGCAGATCTGGAACAGCGCCCCACAACTGGACAACATCCCCGTCATCAACACCGAAACACTGGTCCCTGCTGGAGCTCGCGCGGTGGTGATCGCTCCGCATCCCGGCGATGAAGTGGTGACTTGCGGTGGCCTGCTGCAACTGTTGTGCTCCCTCGGTCATCCTCTGCAACTGATCTCGATTACCGATGGCAGCGCCAGCCATCCGGGGTCGCGCCAGTGGTCGGAAAAACGTCTGAGCGTGTTCCGCCCCCAGGAAAGTGTCGAAGCCTTGCGTCGGCTAGGCTTGCCGATGCACAGCCTGAAATGGATTCGCGGCGGTTTCACCGACAACGCTCTGGACGAGCGGGAGTCAGAATTGACCCAATTCATCGTCCGCTATCTGCGCCCCGGCGATGTGGTGTTCACCACCTGGCGCGAAGACGGCAACGTCGACCACGACGCCGTCGGCCGGGCCAGCGCCAGGGCAGCGGCCCTGGTCGGGGCGACGCTCAACGAAATACCTGTCTGGTCCTGGCACTGGCCGATGCGCGATCACGGGTTGATCCCCTGGCATCGCGCACGCAAGCTGCGCCTCGACACCTGGACTGTCGCGCGCAAAAGCCACGCCACCCATGCCTACGCCAGCCAGCTCGACGGCGAACCGGCGATCGGCATCGCCCCGCTGCTGCCGCGAGTGATTCTGGAACGCATGCGGTTGCCGTATGAAATTGTGTTTGTCTGATTCTGTAGCAGCTGCCGAGCCTGCGAGGCTGCGTTCGGCTGGGCAGCAGTCGT
>NZ_AKJT01000114.1 GCF_000282195.1 Pseudomonas sp. GM18 | reverse complement strand
CGAACGCAGCCTCGCAGGCTCGGCAGCTGCTACAAGCCCCGGCAAACCGGGGCTTCAGGCGCACTATTTGTCTGATTTGTGGCTACGCGATGATCTGCCCGACCGGGCTCTGTAGGCGGGAAGTGCAGCCGCATAGGCCAGTGCTTCTTCTCGGCTGCCAAAGGATCCAAGCCGGTCACCTTTGGTGCACACCCGCCACGGGCCGCTGTTCACGCTGAGTACGTCATAGCCGTTCATGTGCATTTTGGTCAGCATCGGAACGCTCATTAGTCACCTCCATTTCGGCAGTGATAGTCCAGGGTCCACTCAATTACCTTACACCCGACCTTCACTGAAGTGCCGACCAGACGTCGCGTCAGGATTCCGGCAGTTAAATGCACTTTCAACCGCCCTGTCGACTCTAACCCTTGAAGCAGACACGTCTGCGGATTGCGGTCTGAATATTGCATTTTTATGACTGTTTTGTGACAGCTGGCAGTCAGGTAATCCATGAAAGTACGCGCAACCGTCATTTGCGAGCAGGACCGGCATATTCTCCTGGTGCGCAAACTCAGGGGGCGCTGGACCCTGCCGGGCGGAAAAATCGAGCCCGGCGAAACCATCGCGGGCGCGGCCACAAGAGAGCTCTATGAAGAAACAGCGCTTGTGGTCGACGGCCTGCTGTACTTGATGGAGCTGAACACGATCAGCACCCGCCACCATGTTTACGAAGCATCGGTGGTAAACCTGGCCGAGGCGCGGCCACAGAATGAAATCATCGAGTGCATCTGGCATCCGCTGGACGCCGTCCAGAACCTGAACACAAGCGACGCCACGCTCAGAATCGTCAAAGCGTTTCAGCGTCGCTTGTAAGTCCTAGGCTTTAGCCAATGCCGTCGCGGCCTTGTCGATGAACCCGGCAATCTCGGCCGGCATCGAGGCCAGCGACGCATGGCTGGCGTTCAGGGTCAGAATCTCCCGGGCGTTCAGTCGCGTCGCCATCCATTGCTGATTTTGCGGCGCGATCATCCGGTCGTAGGCCGAGACCTGATACCACGACGGTTTGTTCTTCCACGCCACCGTGTTGATGGTGTCGCCAAAAGTGCTGGCCAACGGTGCTTTCTGGGTGATGCCCATCACCAATCCGTCGATGGCGGGCAGATCCTGACAGAAGCTTTCGTGGTAAAGCTCAGGCTTCACCCACAAATAGCCATCGCTGTCGGGGGCCAGGTTCGCGGCCGCTGCCGGTGGGTGCTGTTGGGTAATGCTGCCAGGGCTTTCGCCGACGTCCGGGGCAAACGCGGCGATGTACACCAGCCCCACGACATTCGGCTGATCGCCGGCTTCGGTAATCACCGCACCGCCATAGGAATGCCCCACCAGCAACACCGGCCCCGGCACTTGAGCGACCATTTTGCGGGTGCGCATCGCGTCGTCGGCCAGGGAGGTCAGCGGTATCTCGACCGCGCGGATGTTGGTGTAGCCCTTGTGGATCAGTTCGGCGATGACCTTGTTCCAGTGGGCCGCACCGCCCCAAAAACCATGGACCAAGACAATGGTGGGTTTATCGCTCATCAGGATGACTCCCGTTCATGGAGGGTGTGTTGCGAGCCTGTCAGCCCAAATCGCCGCCACCGACCGGCATGACCATGCCGGTGATGTAGGAAGCTTCGTCGCTGGCCAGAAACAGAATAGCGCTTGCCTGTTCATCCAGCGTGCCGTAACGCTTCATCAAACTGCTGTCGAGGGTCTGGTCGACGATCTGCTGATACCACAGCTTTTCCTGAGCGCTTTGTTCCGCGGTGTTGCGCGGAATCAGCCGCGGCGGCGCTTCGGTGCCACCGGGGGCGGTCGCATTGACCCGCACCCCACGACCGGCCGTTTCGAACGCCAGGCACGCGGTCAGCGCGTTGACCCCGCCCTTCGCCGCACCGTAAGGCACGCGATTGACGCTGCGGGTGGCGATCGATGAAACATTGACGATGGCGCCGCTGCCTTGCTCAAGCATGAACGGCAGCGCGGCATGGCAGCACCACAGAGTCGGGAACAATGAACGGCGAACTTCGGCTTCGATCTGCTGCTCTTCATAGTGCTCGAAAGGCTTGGCCCAGATCGTGCCGCCGACGTTGTTGACCAGCACATCGAGGCGCCCGAAGCGCTCGACGGCGGTGCGCATCACGCGGCTGCATTCGCTGTATTGCTCAAGGTCGGCGGTCAGCGCGAGTACCTGGCTGCCCTGCCCCAGTTGCTTTTGCAGCTCGAACACCAGATCGGAGCGATCGACCAGGATCAACCGCGCACCTTCGGCGGCCATGCGTTCCGCCACGCGCCGGCCGATGCCCTGGGCGGCACCGGTAATCAGCGCGACTTTTTTATGGAATCTGTTCATGTCTCTCTCCCACAACAGCGCGGCTCAGGCCGCGCTGGCGGCAAATTTCTCGTAGTAGAAGTTCGCAGGCGCAATGCCTTGCTCGCGAATGAACTGGCTGACCGCTTCGACCATCGGCGGCGGGCCGCACAGGTAGACATCGACGTCGCCATCGTTCAAATGCCGTGGCTCGATATGCTGGGTCACGTAGCCCTTGAGCGGGTGCCGGCTGTCGGGATTGGCCACGCAGGCGCTGAAGCTGAAGTTCGGGATTCGTGCGGCGAAGGCTTCCAGTCGATCCATTTCCACCAGGTCGAAATCGTTGGTCACGCCATAGATCAAATGCAGCGGATGCTCGCTGCCCTGCTCGGCGATTTTTTCCAGCATCGCGGTGAACGGCGCCAGACCGGTGCCACCTGCCAGCAGCAACAACGGCCGGCGGATATCGCGCAGATAGAAGCTGCCCAACGGTCCGGCCAGGCTCATGCTGTCGCCGGCCTTGGCCATGCCGGTCAGGAAACTGCTCATCAAGCCACCGGGCACGTTGCGAATCAGAAAGCTGACTTCGCCGTCACGCTGCAACGAGCTGAACGAGTACGCGCGGGTCTGCTCGCTGCCCGGCACCCCGAGGTTCACATATTGCCCCGGCAGAAACGCCAGTTTGCTCAGGGCCTCGCCCTTGATCGACAGCGCGATGGTGCTGTCGGACAGCTGCCGCACGGCGCTGATGGTCGCGTCGTAGCTGGTCTGCCGGGTGCGGCAGACATCCGATGAAACCGGCACCCGCACCACGCAATCGCTCTGCGCACGCATCTGGCAGGTCAGGACAAAACCCTGCTGCGCTTCCTCGGCGCTGAGGGCGTCTTCGATGTAATCCTCGCCCAAGTCGTAGCGCCCGGCTTCGGCAAAACACTTGCAGGTGCCGCAAGCGCCGTCGCGGCAGTCCAGCGGAATATTGATGCCCTGGCGGTACGCGGCATCGGCCACGGTTTCGCCGGCATTGGCGTCGATGAACCGGGTGACGCCGTCTTCGAAATTGAACGCAATGGAATGAGTCATGACGACCGCCTCAGAGGTGGTAAACATCGATGACCTGGCGAACGTAGTCGTTCTTCAGGATCACTTTCTTGGCCTTGATCTGCGTGTTCTCGCCGCGCACATCCAGGGTGTAGAAACTGCTGCCGAAATAGCTGTCGACGGTCTTGTAGCGAAAGCTCAGGGTGTGCCAGTTGAAGCGCACCTTGCACAGGCCGTCGGCCTGTTCGATCAGCTCGATGTTGCTGAGGTTGTGCGAGGTGCGGGTGTCCGGCACGCTGGCGCTGGAACGCTCGGTCTTGATGCGGAAGATGCGGTCTTCCAGGCCCGTGCGGTTGCCGTACCAGATCAGCGAGATTTCCCGCTGTGGGTCTTCGGTCAGCTCGTCGTTGTCGTCCCAGGACGGCATCCAGAAAGTTGCGTCCGGCGCGTACAACTCCAGCCAGTCGTCCCATTGCTTGTCGTCGAGGTAGCGCGCTTCGCGGTAGAGAAAATCGCGCACCGCGTCATAGGTAATAGTCATTGCACGGCCTCCACTGCAATCAGTTCGGACTGTTCGGCGGCCAGGGCCTTGAGCATGGTTTGCTGCCAATACTTGTGTTGCAGCACGAACAGCCCCTCGTCTTCGGTACGCACCCCGCTGAGCAACGGGTGCAGGTCGATTTCCCTGGCCGCGTCATCGGCGCCTTCAATCCAGTGTTCGGCACCACGGGACATGTCGTTCCAGGTGGTGACGCTGCCCTGATAACCCGTCTGGCAGGAGCGAAACTCTTCCAGATCATCCGGAGTGGCCATGCCGCTGACGTTGAAAAAGTCCTCGTACTGACGAATCCGGCTCGAACGGGCGTGGTCGCTTTCACCTTTGGGAGCGATGCAGTAAATGGTGATTTCGGTGCGGTTGACCGAGATCGGCCGGGCAATGCGAATCTGCGAGCTGAACTGGTCCATCAGGTACACGTTCGGGTACAGGCACAGGTTGCGCGAGTTTTCGATCATCCAGTCGGCGCGCGCCTGGCCGAAGTCCCGGGCCAACTCGTCGCGACGCTCGTACAGCGGACGGTCTTCAGGGTTGGACCAACGGGTCCAGAGCAGCATGTGGCCCTTGTCGAAGGAATAGAAACCACCGCCCTGCTTGGCCCAGGTGCCGGCGCTCATGGTGCGGATGTCTTCGCCGGCTTCGCGCTGTTTGCGCTGGTTCTGGGTGGCAGCGTAGTTCCAGTGCACGGAGCTGACGTGATAGCCGTCGGCACCGTTTTCGGCGGTGAGTTTCCAGTTGCCTTCGTAGATGTAGCTGGAGGAACCGCGCAGCACTTCCAGGCCATCGGCGGACTGGTCGACGATCATGTCGATGATCTTCGCCGACTCGCCCAAGTGCTCCACCAACGGCACCACGTCGGCCTTGAGGCTGCCGAACAGGAAACCGCGATAGGACTCGAAACGCGCGACTTTGGTCAGGTCGTGGGAGCCTTCACAGTTGAAGCTCGCCGGGTAGCCGGCCGCCGCCGGGTCCTTGACTTTGAGCAGTTTGCCGGAGTTGTTGAAGGTCCAGCCATGGAAGGGACAGGTGTACGAACTCTTGTTGCCGGTCTTGTGCCGGCAGAGCATCGCGCCACGGTGACTGCACGCATTGATGAAGGCGTTCAACTCACCGTCCTTGTTGCGCGCGATGAAGATCGACTGGCGCCCCATGGTGGTGGTGTAGAAGTCGTTTTTGTTGGGGATCTGGCTCTCGTGCGCCAGGTACAGCCAGTTGCCTTCGAAGATGTGTTCCATCTCAAGGTCGAACAGCCGCGGGTCGGTAAACATCTCGCGCTTGCAGCGATAGATACCCCGTTCAGGGTCTTCTTCAAGCAGGGAGTGAAGGTATTCGGGTCGCAGGGACATGGCCGCCGCCTCCATTGTTTTTATTCAGGCAGGGCCATGCTAGGACGTGGGGATGGGGCGGACTATCCGCCGGGTGCAGACCTGTATCCGTTTTGTGCAACGAGATCGTTTCCCGTAGCAGCTGC
>NZ_AKJT01000113.1 GCF_000282195.1 Pseudomonas sp. GM18 | reverse complement strand
CGCGCCTGTGGGCGCTGCCGCAGGCTGCGATCCTGGCAACCTCAGGGTTTTCCCGAAATAACTTTCTGGCCTTGCTCCACCGTCCAGGCCACCACCTGCGCCGTCAACTGGTCGCTGGCCTGGCCAAACCCGGCGACAACCGCCGGCACTTTCACATCGCTCAGCGGCTGACGCACTTCAAAGCGCCGACTGGCGAGGATGCGCTGGTCATACCCACGCACCAGCAACGCATCCAGCCGCACGACCACGCTCGCCGCCGTGCCCTGGTATTCGGTCTGGAACGCCTGCAGGTTGCCGCCCAGCTCCAGGTCCGCCTGCAGATTGCTGTCGTCGGTGCTAAGCAACGGCACGCGACCGTCACGCTGGAAACCATCGAGCAGACGATTGCGCAACAGCACCGGCGCCGGGTCGCTCCAGCGCGAAGCCTTGTAGCTGCTGATCAGGTCACCCTGGGGGATCACGGCGATTTTCGGATTGTTCAAGGCTTCGCTGGTCTGAGGCTTGGCCAGTCGCAACGACCAGTGCAGCATCGCACTGTGATTGGCCGGTGCGCCGCTCTGGGCCGAGGGCAACCGGTAGACATCGGATGGCTCGGACTTGGGCAGAATCGAGCAGGCACTGGTCAGTGCAAAACCGGCAGCCAAGGCTAACGGGATCAGCTTCATGGCGTGAACTCCTTGTTCTTGTCACTGCCCAGCAGGTAACCGCTGGGGTTGGCCTCAAGCCGCTGGGAAATGGTGCGCAGCGAGCTCAAGGTATCGCGCAACTCACGCACTGCCGGTGCCAGGCCATTGAGGCCCTGCATGCCGTTGTTCAGGGAATCCTGATTGGTGGTGAGCAGTGTGTTGATGGTCGCGCTGCTCTGTTCCAGGGACTTCATGGCTTGTTCGGCACTGCCGAACATCTGCTTGCCCTGAGCGTTGAGCAGGCCGTTGGCGTTGCGCATCAGCGCAGCGGTTTGTTCGAGTGTGGCGGAGGCCTGTTTACCGATCGACGCCAATTGCTGCATGGCCTGACCAATGTCGCTGCGCTGGTCGGCGATGATGCCGGTGGTTTGCTCCAGATGTTCAAGAGTCTTGCTGATGCGATCGACGTTTTCCGAAGAAAACATCTGATTGGCGTTCTGCATTAATACGTTCACACCGGTCATCAGGTCATTGCTGTCGCTCATTAACCGGGCGATGGGTGAGGGCGCTGCCACGATGGTCGGCAAATTGCCGTCCTTGCCCTTGAGCGTCGGACTTTGCGGCGTGCCACCGCTGAGCTGAATGATCGAGGTGCCGGTGATCCCGGTCAGCGCCAGTTTGGCCTGGGTGTCTTCCTTGATCGGGGTGTCTCCGCCCAGGCGGATCCGCGCCAACACCCGGCGTGGATCGTTCGGGTCCAGGCGCAGCGTCACTACGTCGCCGACCTTGATCCCGCTGTACTGCACGGCGCTGCCCTTGGACAAACCGCTAACCGCCTCATTGAAAACGATTTCGTAATCCTTGAATTCGGTGTCGACGCTGGACTTGGCCAGCCACAGACCGAAGAGCAGGGCGCCTGCCACCACTATGACGGTGAACAGGCCGATCAATACGTGATGGGCTCGGGTTTCCATGTCAGACCTCGTTGAGCTGGTTAGCGGCCGTCAGCGCCGCGCGGCCGCGAGGGCCATGGAAGTATTCGTGAATCCACGCGTCGTCGGTTTCCGAAACCTTGTCGATGGCGTCCGCCACCAGTACTTTCTTTTGCGCCAGCACCGCCACCCGGTCGGTGATGGTGTAGAGCGTGTCGAGGTCGTGGGTGACCAAAAACACACTCAAACCCAACGCATCGCGCAAGGTCAGGATTAACTGATCGAACGCCGCCGCGCCAATCGGGTCGAGGCCGGCGGTGGGTTCGTCGAGAAACAGGATGTCCGGGTCCAGTGCCAGCGCCCGGGCCAGGGCGGCGCGCTTGATCATGCCGCCAGACAGTGAAGCGGGGTACTTGTCGGCCGCCGACAATGGCAATCCGGCCAATGCCAGTTTCACCGCCGCCAGGTGCTCGGCGTCGGTACGGCTCAGGCCAGCGTGTTCGATAAGGGGCAGGGCGACGTTCTCGGTCACCGTCAGCGAAGAGAACAGGGCGCCTTTCTGGAACAACACACCGAAGCGCCGTTCGACCAGCGAGCGCTCGTGCTCCGACAGGCTCGGCAAGTTCTTACCGAAGACCTTCACCAACCCTTCGCTGGGTTGGCGCAAGCCGACGATGCTGCGCAACAGCACCGATTTGCCGCTGCCGGAACCGCCGACCACCGCCAAAATTTCGCCCTTGTACAAATCCAGGTCGAGGTTCTCGTGCACGCTCTGCCGGCCGAAACGATTGCACAGCCCACGGACTTCGATCACCGCCTCGGTAGGCGCTCGGGGTAGACGACTCACCAGCCCATCTCCATGAAAAACAACGCAGCCACGGCATCGAGGACGATCACCACGAAAATCGACTGCACCACACTCGACGTGGTGTGCGCACCGACGGACTCGGCGCTGCCGCTGACCTTGAAGCCTTCAAGACAGCCGATGGCGGCGATCAGGAACGCAAAAATCGGCGCTTTGACGATCCCCACCAGGAAGTGCTGAACGCCAATGTCCGATTGCAGCAGCGACAGGAACATCGCCGGCGAGATATCCAGCGACAGCGCACAGACTACGCCACCGCCGACAATCCCCGACAACATCGCCAGGAAGGTCAGCATCGGCAGCGCCACCAGCAACGCCAATACCCGCGGCACCACCAGCAACTCCATCGGGTCGAGACCGAGGGTGCGGATCGCGTCGATTTCTTCGTTGGCCTTCATCGAGCCGATCTGCGCGGTGAACGCGCTGGCGGTGCGGCCGGCCATCAGGATCGCGGTAAGCAACACGCCGAATTCCCGCAGAAAAGAGAACGCCACCAGGTCCACGGTAAAAATGCTCGCGCCGAAGCTCGCCAGCACGGTCGCGCCGAGAAACGCTACCACAGCGCCCACCATAAAAGTCAGCAGGGCGACGATGGGGGCGGCATCGAGGCCGGTCTGCTCAATGTGGGCGATCATCGGCGTGAGGCGCCAGCGTTTGGGGCGCAGCAGCCCGCGCGCGATGGTTTCCAGGATCAGGCCGACGAAACCCAGTAGCTGCTGGGTGTCCTGCCACACCGCATCGACCGCGCGGCCAATGCGAGTCAGCAGTTGAATGCCGACGCTGATTTCCGGCTCTTTGATCGGCACGCAGAAATCAGTCAGAGAGCAATACACCGTCTGCAGCAAGGCGCGATCGGCGGACGAAAGGGTGCAATCAGGGTGTTCGGCGGACTTGCCCAGACGCTCGGAACCCAGCAACTCCACCAACAGCGATGCACCCGCCGTGTCCAGGGCACCGAGGCCGTTGAGGTCGATGGGGGTGTTGTTGTCGTATTGGCCACGGAGCTTTTCGCTCAGGTGGCTGAGATCGGCGTAATGGGCGAGCGTCCAGTCACCCGTAACCCGCAGCAGAGCTGGGATGTGCGAGGTGTCCAGTCGGGCACTGCCGGGCGTTGTGCTGCTGGTCATAAGCTCCTGCTTGTTCGGCAATTGCGCAGACCAGATTAATAGCACGAACCGCGTTACTTATCTTTGACGGGTGTGCTGTCCATGACCTTGAAGCGCAGCACGCCGATCAGCTGGCCGTCTTCGGTGAGCACCCGAACCTGCCATTTGCCCGCGGGATTGCCGGGGAAATTCTGCTTGTGGGTCCAGGCGCGGTAGCCCTCCTTGCGCCCGCCGTGGATATCCAAAGGGATGCGGTCGACCTCTTTACCGTTGAACATCCAGACGTGATAAATCCGCTCGTCCAGCCCCCGTGGGGCATTGATCGCGGTGTAGGCGTACAAACCGTCGCCACGAATCTGCTCGGCGTTGACTTCTTCCAGGCTCTTGCCGGGGGTGCGGTCCTGCATTTGGGTGCTGATCGCCACATCGGTCATCCACAGGGTGGCCGGCGGAACCCAGGAACGCAGCACCCAACCGACAGCGCCGATGCCGACAGTGATGCTGAGGATCGCCAACGCATTGCGCACGGTCCGAATCGGGAAGATCGACGCCAGGCTCGGGAACGACAGCACCATGGCGATGCCCAGCGCCAGTTTGAAGCTCTGGGCGGTGGTCAGGTGCAGGATGACGGGCAGGGCAGTCAGCAGCGCCGCGAACAGGGTCAGGGTGTGCAGAGCCAGGAACGCCCAGCGGCGCGGCGCCAGCCATTTGTAGTAGAGCGGGTCGATGATCGAAATCAGCGCCGCCATGCCCAACAACCCCGTGAAGAACAGTTGGCCGCTGTTCCAGGTGGTGGTGATGAAAAAGAACGGCAGGACGAAGAACAGGCTTTCCTGATGGATCATCTGCGTCGCATAACGCAGCAGGGGCTGGGGTATTTCGCGCTTGAAGACCTTGGCGAACAACTCGGTGAGGCTGTTTTCCAGCATCAGCCAGACCCAGCTGACCAGCATGATGGTAGTGATCCAGGTCGCCAGGCTTTGTTGGCGATCCACCAACATGAAGCTGCCGACCCCGGAAATGAAACCGCCGAGCGCGATGACCCCGGGATAGCGCTTCATCAATTCCAGGATGCGCTGTATGTACAGGGTCAGAGTCGGCATTCGGCGGTTCACAATAGTCGTGGGAAAAATCCCCGACAGGGTACCGTCCGAGGGGCCCCGTGGCGAGGGGGCTTGCCCCCGTTGGGCTGCGAAGCGGCCCTAAAAAGGGCCCCTCGATTTATCCGGCACACGCATCGGCCAATTTTGCGACTGCTGCGCAGCCGAACGGGGGCAAGCCCCCTCGCCACACAAAACCCGTTGCCACAGGGAAAAAACTACTTTTTGCGGTGAACACGCCAACCCAATACGCCAAGCACCATCAATCCAAATCCCCCGGCAATCGCCCACATCAACTGGTCATAACTCACCAACGGCTTCTCGACCCGCAAATACCCCGGTTGCAGCAGCAACTCACGCATCGCCTGGTTCGCCTCGGCCAGCGTCACTTCTTGCAGTGCCTTGGCCGGGTTGGTGAAATGGCCGTCCTCATAGTCCCCAAGGGCGCTCCAGTAGTAATCCGCCAGGGCGCTGTTGCCTTGCACGGCCCAGGCCTGACGGGCGATGGCGGCCTGCTTGAGGCGGGCGAAGGTGGTGGCGTCGAGACCGTTCTTGAGCAGATCGGCCTTGAGCTCATCCAGCACCTGTTCAGCTGCCGGCACGTCGCCGCGTTCAAGGTCGGCGTTCAGGCTCATGAAGCCCACTCCGCCAAACACCTCACGCTCGGCCGAGGGCCCGTAGGACAACCCATGGACCAGGCGCAGTTGGCGATAGAGCGCCCAGTCCAGGTAGTCCTTGAGCAAATCGAACGTTTCGTCGTGCTGGTCTTCCTGCACCGGCTCCGGCACCAGCCAGTGCAACTTGGCGCCGCCACCGACAAAACCGTGGCTCAGCGTGCGCTCGTGGGCCGCGCTGGCCTGGATTACCGGCAAGGGCAGGTGATCGGCAGGCTCGACGGCTACGAGCGCGCCATACGCCCGCTCCAGATAGGCCGGCAGCAGGCGGTCGAGCTCGCCGACCACGATCAGGGTCATGTTGTTGGGCGCGTACCAGGCTTTGCGCACCTTCTCCAGTTGCTCGCGGGTCAGGTGATCGACTTCGGCGCGCTCCGGGCATTTGAGGCCCAGTTCCACCGCCAATTGGTTGCTGGCGGTGTGGCCCAGGTCCTGGCGATCCAGCCAGCGTTGCAGGTGTGAATAATGGCCACCGTCTTCGCGCTCGACCACCTGCTTAGCGACGTTGATAGCGTTGTCGTCGATACGGGTCTGGGTCAGCAGCGCCAACAACAGATCGAGGGCCTTACGCTGGTTTTTCGCCGGTGCTTCGATGACGAACGTGGTGTCGGCGTTGCCGGTGTAAGCGTTCCACTCACCACCCAGGGCCTGCATGCGCTCTTCCAGACCACCTTCGCCGGTGGCGTCGATACCGCTGAACAGCAAGTGTTCGAGCAGATGCGGCAGCTCCTTGTCGGCGCAGCTGAAATCATCCAGACCCACGCCGACCACCAGCCGGATTGCCACATGCCCGCGCTCGGTGCCCGGTTTGAGGACCAATTGCAGGCCGTTGGGCAGCGTATAGCCCTCTACCTGAAAGCGATCCAGGGCAAATGAAGGCAGGGCGCCGAGCAACAGACAAGCGAATAGCAGACAACGCATAACGAGTTTCCGTACGACCAGCGTAAGTACAACAGACTTCAGGCAACTGTGGACGTTCAGGGTGAATGAGTGATGTCAGCCAAATCGTCGACCGCCAGAGCACCGGTGTCCGAAGTACCCAGCACCGCATAGGCACTGCTGCAAAACAGTGAATTCAGGCGTCTCATGTCGGCGATCAGCTCCAGGTGCAACGAACTGGTCTCGATGCTTTGCACAATCTTACGGTGCAAACGACTGACATGAGCGTGGGCCAGGCGGCGTTCCTGTGCGCGAAAGCGACGTTTCTCCCGCAGTAACTGGCGAGCACTTTCCGGGTCTGAACTGAGGAACACCGACAACCCCAGGCGCAGGTTGGCAATCAGTTGGCTGTGCAGCCCCGCCAACTCCTCCAGACCGACCTCGGAAAACGACCGGCGCTGCGAAGTTTTCTGCTGCTGAACCTTGCGCAGCATGCGTTCGATCACGTCGCTGGCCAGTTTCAGGTTGATCGCCAGCTCGATGGTTTCCGCCCAACGTTTGCTGTCCTGTTCGCTGAGGTCTTCGCGGGGCATTTGCGCCAGATAGAGTTTGATGGCGCTGTAGAGCGCTTCGACATCATCGGTCAGGCGCCGGATTTCCTGGGTAACGGCTGTCTGTTTGCCGCGCAGCACGGCGAGCATGGCTTCGAGCATGCTGTCGACCAGATCGCCGATGCGCAGGGTTTCCCGGGCGGCATTGGCCAGCGCCAGACTCGGGGTCACCAACGCTGTCGGGTCAAGATGCCGCGGTTTGGCCGTGCCGTTGATGTCCGGCCGCTCTGGCAGCAACCACGCACAGAGCCTGGCCATCGGCCCGACGCTGGGCAGCAGGATCAGGCAACGTGTGGTGTTGTAGAGCAGGTGGAAGCCGATGACCATTTCCTGAGCGCTGAAGTCGAAGCTGTCGATCCAGTGCACCAGCGGATCGAGCACCGGAATGATCAGCAGCAGACCAATCAGTTTGTACAACAGGCTGCCCAACGCCACCTGACGGCCAGCGGCGTTCTGCATGCTGGTGCTGAGGAAAGCGAGAATGCCGCTGCCGATGTTGGCGCCGATCACCAGGCCAATGGCCACGGGCAGACTGATCACATTGGCACCGGCGAGGGTTGCGGTCAGCAGGACGGCGGCGAGGCTGGAGTAGGAAATCATCGCGAACAGCGCGCCGACCAACGCATCGAGCAGGATGTCGCCGGTCAGTGAGGCGAAAATGACCTTCACCCCCTGAGCATGCGTGATCGGCGCGGCGGCCTCGACGATCAGTTGCAGCGCCAGAATGATCAGCCCCAGACCGATACTGACCCGGCCCATCTGCCCAACCCGGGTCTGCTTGCGCGACAGGAAGAAAATCACCCCGAGGAAGATCAGCAGCGGCGACAACCACGACAGGTCGAGGGTCAGTACCCGCGCCATCAGCGCGGTACCGACGTCGGCGCCGAGCATGGTCGCCAGGGCCGGGGTCAGCGCCATCAGGCCCTGACCGACAAACGAGGTGACGAGCATGGCGGTGGCGTTGCTGCTCTGGACCATGGCGGTCACCATGATCCCGGCGATAAACGCCAGCCAGCGCCTGGACATGTTCTGGCCGATCACGTGGCGCAAGTTGGAGCCATAAACCCGCAGGATGCCGGTTCGGACGATGTGCGTGCCCCAGATCAACAAGGCCACGGCCGATAACAAATTGAGCAGGGTGAGCATACAGGCCCCCTGTGGTGGTAGCGCCCCAGTGGGGCAAGTTGACGGTACCGCGTTTTTTACGTTTTGTACTTAAGCTGTAGTTGGCTAACGGTCTGGACGCCAGCATCGCATAGCTAAAGCAGCGATTGAAACAAAACTGTCATAAAAACAGTTTGATGCGGACATGACAAAGGGGCCCGAAGGCCCCTTTGTCACAGCAGGGTGTTCGGGTTATTGGCCCGGAACATCCTTGCGCAGTTTCACTGGCTCTTGCTGCAGCTTCTTCTTTTTCATCATCGCGGTGCGCATCTTGATGTTGACCGCTTCCACCGCCAACGAGAACGCCATGGCGAAGTAGACGTAGCCTTTTGGCAAATGCACGTCGAAGGATTCGGCAATCAGCACGGTACCGACCAGCAGCAGGAACGACAGCGCCAGCATCTTCAGCGACGGGTGCTTGTCGATGAATTCGCTGATGGTGCCCGAGGCCCACATCATCACCAGCACGGCAACGATGATCGCCGCGACCATGACCGGCACGTGGGAAACCATGCCCACCGCCGTGATCACCGAGTCGAGCGAGAACACGATGTCGATGATCGCGATCTGGATGATGGTGTAGAAGAAATTGCCGCCCTTGCCTGAAACCTCGTCGCCGCCTTCGTCTTCGCCTTCCAGCGCGTGGTACATCTCTTGCGAGCTTTTCCACAGCAGGAACAGACCACCGAAGAACAGGATCAGGTCACGCCCGGAAATACCCTGGCCGAACACTTCGAACAGATCGGAGGTGAGGCGCATGACCCAGGTGATCGACAGCAGCAACAGAATCCGCGTGACCATGGCCAGCGCCAGGCCGAAGATCCGGGTGCGCGCCTGCATGTGCTTGGGCATGCGGCTGACCAGGATCGAGATCATGATGATGTTGTCGATGCCCAGGACGATCTCCAGGGCAGTCAGGGTGAAGAAGGCAACCCAGATTTCAGGGTTGGTCAGCCATTCCATGTGTATTCCTTTGAGGATGTGTTTAAACCACGAAGGGCCCAGGCTTCAAACAGCAAAGCCTGGACCCGTCATGGTGAGTCTTGGGCTTATAGCGTGCTGAACAGCGGAAAAATCCCCATCAGCAAGGCTGCCGCCAGTATGCACAGGCAAACCAGCACTGCCCACTTCAGGGTGAACCGCTGATGGTCACCGAATTCGATACCGGCCAGGGCCACCAACAGGTAGGTCGATGGTACCAGCGGGCTCAGCAAATGGACGGGCTGACCGACGATCGAGGCACGTGCCATTTCTACCGCGGTTATACCGTAATGACTGGCGGCTTCGGCAAGTACTGGTAACACGCCGTAATAAAATGCGTCGTTCGACATGAAGAACGTGAACGGCATGCTCACCAGCGCAGTGATCACGGCCAGATACGGGCCGAGGAAATCCGGGATGACCGCCAGCAGGCTCTTGGACATGGCGTCGACCATGCCGGTGCCCGTCAGGATACCGGTGAAGATACCTGCGGCAAAGATCAACCCGACCACCGCCAACACGCTACCGGCGTGGGCCGCAACGCGGTCCTTCTGCTGTTGCAGGCAAGGATAGTTGACGATCATCGCGATACTGAACGCCACCATGAACAGCACTGGCAGCGGCAACAGGCCGGCGATCAAAGTGCCCATCAGTGCCAGGGTCAGCGCGCCGTTGAACCAGATCAGCTTTGGACGACGGGCATCCGGGAACTGCGAAACGCTGATTTCGCTGTGGTCGATTTCATCACCGACCAGATGCAGTTCACCCAGACGCGCACGCTCACGTTTACCGTAGACGTAGGCAATCGCCAGAATCGCCACCACGCCGGCCAGCATCGCCGGAATCATCGGCACGAAGATCGCGGACGGGTCCACGTGCAGCGCACTGGCCGCACGAGCGGTCGGACCGCCCCAAGGGGTCATGTTCATCACGCCACCGGCGAGGATGATCAGACCGGCCATGATCCGCGGGCTCATGCCGATGCGGCTGTAGAGCGGCAGCATGGCGGCCACGCAGATCATGTAAGTGGTGGCGCCATCACCGTCCATGGACACGATCAGTGCCAGTACGGCGGTACCGACCGACACTTTCAACGGGTCGCCCTTGACCAGTTTGAGGATCTTGCGCACGGCCGGGTCAAACAGGCCGGAGTCGATCATCAGAGCGAAGTAGAGAATGGCGAACATCAGCATCACGCCGGTCGGCGCGAGTTTGGTGATGCCTTCGAGCATCATCGGGCCGATCTTCGGCGAGAAACCGCCGAACAGGGCGAAAATGATCGGGATGATAATCAGGGCGATCAGCGCGGACAGGCGCTTGGTCATGATCAGGAACATGAACGTGATGACCATGGCAAAGCCAAGGAAAGTCAGCATAGGAATACTCCAGGCGTAGCGCGGCTAGGGAATGGGCGAACCGATGGGGTCAGCGCAGAACGGGAAGCACAAAACGTACGGGCGGAGTTGCAGCGAAGAGGCGGATAGGAGCGGACATCAGAATCACCATTGTTGTTGTTAAATGGGCCGGGCGGGCGATAAAACACTCGCGTTGGCCAACCGGTCTTTTGCCGGCAGTGGGGCGATCCTAATCGGGGAAGCTTTCAGCCAGCTTTCGCGGATGAAAGCATTGAGCGAATGTACGACCGGTCGTCGGCCGGGTTTAAAGTCTATAGATACGGGGTCAGGAGCAAGACATGGGCGAACCCATGCAGGATATCGCCCACTGCCATTGCTCGATTTGCCGACCGGCGAGGCCGAAGAACAACTCTGATCAGAAAACAGACAGGTCCAGCGGCCGGATCGCCCCCATCCAGATCGCGTGTTCGGTGTGGTCGAGCAGATCGTTGCCGGTATCCGGGTGCAGGAACACCACCAACCCCTTGCGATTGAGCGCCAACCACGGCAACACCTCGCCAAGGTATTGCGGCTCGAAGGCCAATTGGCAACTCCAGTCCGGATGCGGGCCGACCAGGCGCTCGTGCACGCGGCCCATCTTCAGTGGAAACAATTGCGCGGCCTGCTCACACAAGGCCCGGGCCTGCGGGAGGGTGTTGGCGTCGAAATAGACATGGGCGTGGTAGCCCTTGATCTGTTGCATCTGAAACCCCTTTGAACCTGGTCGAACCCACACCGTTCCCCACAGGTCTTACGTTATATAGGCAGGACGTTCGGAGCACAGCCATGAAAAATGCCGAAACCCCGGTAGTCAAGGTAGTGCTTTATGGTGCCATGAGTAGCCTGGGCAGTGCGCTGATGGCGGAAATGCTGCGGCGCCAACATGAAGTGATCGCGATTCTCGACGACCTGACAGCACTAGCGCCACGCCCCGGATTGCGCACCAAGGCCGGCGACCTGTTCGATGCCAAGCGGGTCAAGCAGAGCGTGGCCGGCTGTTCGGCGGTGATCTGCCTGCTCGATGCACCGGGGTTGCCGATGAGCAGTGAACATGTCGAGAAATCCATCGTGCCCGGCCCGGTCGAGCAAGTGCTGGCGGTGGATGCACTGATCGACGGCATGCAGGCCGCAGGCATCTCCCGGCTGTTTCTGGTGGGTGATTTCGAGGTGCTGGACGATCCGGAGATAGACGACCCATTACAACGCCACGCCGCCGAAGAAATCCGCGAGGCTCTGCAAAGCTGCCCATTGCACTGGACCCTGGTGAATGCTCCTCGTGGTGTGCCGGGGCTGTCCATCGAGCATTTCAGTCACATCAGTACGAGCCTGGAACTCGGCCTGGCTGAACCGCTGGAACGGTTGCACCGCGTTGCCGTCGGGATTGCCGATGAGTTATGGCTGAATTTGCATGTCGGGGAGCATGTGAATTTTGTCGCGACTTCGGAACCGTAAAGCCCTCATACCGCAATGGATGGCAAAGGAAGACCGTTAAGTGATTGCGCACTGCTGGCCTGTTCCGCCATCAACCAATCCACAAACGTTTGAATCAACGCCCCACGCCGTTTGCGCTGGGGCAGGACCACGTAATAACCCAGCCTGGAAATCACCGTCTCGGCAATCGGCCGACACAACAAACCTTGCGCCAGCAAGTTATCCACAAGGTGCCGCCAGCCGATCGCAACGCCCTGGCCGCCAATCGCCGCTTGAATCAGCAAGGTGTAATTATCGAAGCGCAGTTGCCCCGGGGCGGGCGCCGACGTGATCCCCAGCTCGCGAAACACGCCGCTCCAGTCGAACCAGTTGCTGCTGTGTTCACCCCGCAGGTGCAGCAGCGGAAACTCCAGCAATGACTGAGCCGGCAGGGGCAGGGGACGGTCCTTCAAGAGCAGCGGGCTGCACACCGGAAACACTTCTTCACTGAACAACCAATGGCTCTCGCCTTGCTTGAACCGGCCATCGCCGAACAGCACCGCCACATCGATATCAGTGCGCAGCATGTTGTGGCTGCGCTCGCTGGTGACCAGGCTGACGTCCACCTGAGGGTTGGCGGTATGGAAGCGGTGCAGACGCGGCATCAGCCAGTACGCGGCGAAGGCGAAGTCGGTGGCCACCTGCAACACCTCGTGTTGCTGCTGTGCACTGATCGAGCTCAATCCTGCATCGATATTCTGTAAACCAAGCTGAACTTGCTCAAACAGAATCGCGCCAGCCTCGGTCAATTCGATACCGCGATAAATACGGTCGAACAACCGTGTAGCGAGCTGTTCTTCCAAGCGTTTGATCTGCTGACTGATGGCCGGTTGCGTGGTGCCGAGCTCCACTGCAGCGGCAGTGAAACTGCGCTGGCGGGCCGCGGCTTCAAAGGCACGCAGCAGGTCCAGAGACAAATCACCGAGGGCGTCATACATAAGCTGTGCTTATCCTAGTCATTGCCTGGCAGGGGCTTTACCACAAATTTTATGGGTTGCATGCTCGATCACAGCACTCTCGCATAAACATCCACTATGGAATGCCGCGATCACATGAAGCGCAAAAATATTCTTTTCATCATGGCCGATCAAATGGCCGCGCCAATGTTGCCGTTCTACGGCCCTTCGCCCATCAAACTGCCGAATCTGAGCCGCCTCGCCGCCCAAGGCGTGGTGTTCGACGCCGCGTACTGCAACAGCCCGCTCTGCGCACCGTCACGTTTCACCCTGGTCAGCGGTCAGTTGCCGAGCAAGATCGGCGCCTATGACAACGCGGCCGATTTCCCTGCCGACGTTCCGACTTATGCCCACTACCTGCGACGTCTCGGCTATCGCACCGCGCTGTCGGGCAAAATGCACTTCTGCGGCCCCGACCAGTTGCATGGCTATGAAGAACGCCTGACCAGCGACATCTACCCGGCCGACTACGGTTGGGCAGTGAACTGGGACGAGCCGGACGTGCGTCCGACCTGGTACCACAACATGTCGTCGGTGCTGCAAGCCGGGCCCTGCGTGCGCACCAATCAGCTGGATTTCGACGAAGAGGTGGTGTTCAAGGCCCGGCAATACCTGTTCGATCACATCCGCGAGGATGGCGATCAGCCGTTCTGCCTGACCGTGTCGATGACTCACCCACACGACCCGTACACGATTCCCAAGGCTTTCTGGGATCTGTACGACGACGCCGACATTCCTTTGCCGGAAACACCCGCACAGGATGAACTCGATCCTCACTCCCAGCGCCTGCTCAAAGTCTATGACCTGTGGGACAAGCCGCTGCCTGTGGATAAGATTCGCGACGCGCGCCGTGCCTATTTCGGTGCGTGCAGCTATATCGACAGCAACGTCGGCAAACTCCTGCAAACACTCGAGGAAACCGGGCTGATCGACGACACCATCATCGTATTCTCCGGTGACCACGGCGACATGCTCGGCGAGCGCGGGCTCTGGTACAAAATGCACTGGTACGAAATGGCCGCCCGTGTACCGCTACTGATCAGTGCGCCGGGGCAATTCGGCGCCGGCCGCGTCAGTGCTGCGGTATCCACCGCCGACCTGCTGCCGACCTTTGTGGAGTTGGCCGGCGGCTCATTGGAGCCGGGCCTGCCGCTGGACGGCCGCTCGCTGGTTTCGCATCTGCAAGGGCAGGGCGGTCACGACGAGGTGTTCGGCGAATACATGGCCGAAGGCACCATCAGCCCGTTGATGATGATTCGGCGCGGCGCCTACAAATTCATCTACAGCGAAGACGATCCTTGCCTGCTCTTCGACGTACACAACGACCCGCGTGAACAGGAAGAACTCAGCCATTCGCCGCTACATCGTCAGCTGTTCGAGGATTTTCTCGCCGAAGCACGGGCCAAATGGAATATCCCGGCGATCCACCAACAGGTGCTCGCCAGTCAGCGCCGCCGGCGTTTCGTCGCCGACGCCCTGACCATCGGCAAGCTGAAGAGCTGGGATCACCAGCCGCTGGTGGACGCCAGTCAGCAGTACATGCGCAACCACATCGACCTCGACGATCTGGAGCGTAAAGCCCGTTATCCACAACCCTGCCAAAACCAATAATGTTAAGGGGACGTCCATGCAAAAGTTATCCACAGTACTGACAGTCGGGCTTCTGGCTCTGGGCAGCGCCTCGGCCTACGCCGAGCAAAGCTGCGAAACGGTGAAAATGGCCGACCCTGGCTGGAGCGACATCGCCGCCACCAACGCCATCACCGGGTTTCTGCTGGACGGCATGGGCTACAAGGCCAAGGTCGACACGCTGGCGGTGCCGATCACCTTTGGCGGTCTGAAGGATGGCCAGGTGGACGTCTTCCTCGGCAACTGGATGCCGGCGCAGCAAGGCTTCTACGACAAGTTCGTGGCCAACGGCGACGTGACTCAACTGGCGAAGAACCTCGATGGCACCGAATTCACTCTGGCAGTCCCGGATTACGTTTGGGACGCGGGTGTGCATAACTTTAATGACCTGAACAAGTACGCCGAGCTACACCCAAAAGAAGTCGACAAGAAGATCTATGGCATCGGCTCCGGCGCCCCGGCGAACATTTCGCTGCAAGAGATCATCAAGAAGAACGACTTCGACATGGGTCAATGGAAACTGATCGAATCCAGCGAGCAGGCGATGCTGGCCGAAGTGTCCCGCGCGGTGAAGAAACAGAAGTTCGTGACCTTCCTCGGCTGGACACCACACCCGATGAACGTGCAGTTGAAAATGCATTATCTGAAGGGCGGCGAGAAGTACTTCGGTGATACCGGCAGCGTTTATACACTGACCCGCAAAGGTTATGCACAGGCCTGCCCGAACGTCGGCAAGCTGCTCGCCAACCTGAGTTTTACCCAGGAAATGGAGAACAGCATCATGGCCGAAGTGGTGAACAAAAAGGTCAGCAATGCCGACGCGGCCAAGGCGTGGATCAAGGCCAACCCGGTGGTGCTGGATAAATGGCTGGAGGGCGTGAAGACCGTGGACGGCAAGGATGCTCTGCCGGCGGTCAAAGCCAAGTTGTAGTTGATCGTTCCCACGCTCCGCGTGGGAATGCATCCCGTGACGCTCCGCGTCACATCCCGAAGCAGACGCAGAGCGTCCATGGCGGCATTCCCACGCAGAGCGTGGGAACGATCAGCGTCGGTCCTGTTACTCTTTCGAAAAATCCCGCCCGAGAGGACCCATGGCCTTCCCCAGCCGCCATTCACTCTTTCCCTTCCTGACCTGGTTGCCCCGGCAAACCCGCGCCAGCGTCGGTCGTGACCTGATCGTCGGCCTGAGCGGCGCGATTCTCGCGTTGCCACAATCGATTGCCTACGCCCTGATCGCCGGTCTCCCACCGGAATATGGCCTGTACGCCGCCATCATCCCGGTGCTGATTGCCTGTCTCTGGGGTTCGTCGTGGCATTTGATCTGCGGTCCTACGGCGGCCATTTCCATCGTCCTGTACGCCAGCGTCAGTCCTCTGGCCGTCCCTGCGTCGCAGGACTACGTCACGCTGATCCTGCTTCTGACCTTCCTTGCGGGCATTTTCCAGTGGCTGCTGGGGTTGCTGCGTTTCGGCGCCCTGGTGAATTTCGTCTCGCACTCGGTGGTGCTCGGCTTCACCCTCGGCGCGGCAGTGGTGATTGCCATCGGGCAGCTGCCGAACCTGCTGGGGCTGGATGTGCCCAACCAGGCCACGGCGCTGAACAGTTTGATGATGCTGCTCAACCATCTCGGCGAAGTGGACAAACCCTCGCTGCTGCTGGGCCTGGCAACGGTCGTGGTTGGCATCGTGCTGAAACTGCTGGTGCCACGCTGGCCGACGCTGTTGATCGCTCTGGCCCTGAGCGGTTTGCTGGTATGGCTGTGGCCGGCGATGTTCGGTCATGTGAAGCTGGTCAGCGCGTTTGTCGGGCGGCTGCCGCCTTTCAGCTCGCTGCCGCTGGATCTGGACCTGATATTGCGCCTGCTGCCCAGCGCGGTGGCGGTCGGCATGCTCGGGCTGGTGACGAGCCTGTCGATTGCCCGCTCCTTGTCGGCCCGCTCGCAGCAGTTGCTCGACGCTAATCAAGAAGTCCGTGCCCAGGGTTTCTCGAACATGGTCGGGGCGTTTTTTTCCGGTTCGCTGTCAGCCGGTTCCTTCACCCGCTCGGCCCTGAGCTATGACGCTGGTGCCTGCTCGCCACTGTCGGGCGTTTTTTCGGCGTTGTGGGTGGCGCTGTTCGCGATCTTCGGTGCGACGTTGATCGCGCACATCCCGATCCCGGCCATGGCCGGCAGCATTTTGCTGATCGCCTGGGGTCTGGTGGACCATCGCGGCATTCGCGCCTTGTTGCGAGTCAGCCGTGCCGAGTTTCTGGTCATGGCGCTGACCTGTGTCGCCACGCTGTTGCTGGAGTTGCAAACGGCGATCTACGCCGGGGTGCTGGCATCGTTGTTCTTCTACCTCAAACGCACCTCTCAGCCACGGGTGCAGCACTGGCGTGATGGCGACGAAGACATTCTGAGGGTCGGCGGTTCGATCTTTTTCGGCGCCAGCCATTACCTGCAAGTGCGCCTGCAACGGATGCACGGCGCGCGGGTGGTGATCGAGGCGCAGCAGATCAACTTCATCGACTATTCGGGTGTGGAAATGCTGCACCAGGAAGCGCGACGGCTGCTGCGCCAGGATCGCAGCCTGACCCTGCGCCGGGCACGGCCGCAGGTGGTGGAGGAATTGAGGAAGCTGGAAGGCGCGGAGAAATGCCCGATCCGCTTTGAGGATTGAAACATTGCCCCCTGTAGAAGCGAGCGGTGCGGCGATCCGACTTGCCCGCGAAGAACGATGACGCGGTATTTCTGAAAAACCGCGGCGTTACCTTCGCGGGCAAGCCTCACTCCTACAAGGGTTACAGCGCCAGTTGCCGGCGAAGTTCGGCCAGCACCGGCGCCGTATCCGGGCGCACACCGCGCCACAGATAGAAAGCTTCCGCCGCCTGCTCGGCCAACATACCCAAGCCATCCATCGACACAGCAGCCCCATGTTCACTGGCCCAGCGGCAGAACGAGGTCGGGTCCTTGCCGTACATCATGTCGTAGCACACCGTCTTGCCCGGTTCGATCAAACTGCCGGCAATCGGCGGTACATCGCCTGACAGACTGGCAGACGTGGCGTTGATGATCAGGTCCACCGGCTCGCGCAGCCAATCGAAACCGCTGGCCGACACCGGCCCCAGATCGGCAAACAATTGCGCCAGCAATTCGGCTTTTTCCACCGTGCGGTTGGCAATGATCACCGACGCCGGTTGCTCCGCCAGCAGCGGCTCCAGCGCGCCGCGCACCGCGCCACCGGCACCCAGCAGCAGGATGCGTTTGCCCGCGAGGCTGAATCCGGCGTTGACCGTCAGGTCCCGCACCAGCCCGGCGCCATCGGTGTTGTCGCCCAGCAGGCTGCCATCGGCCAGTTTGCTCAGGGTATTCACCGCGCCGGCCCGCTGCGCCCGCGGGGTCAAGCTGTTCGCCAGGCGATAGGCGTCTTCCTTGAATGGTACCGTCACATTCGCCCCACGGCCTTCGCGGAAAAATTCCAGCGCACAGCCGGAAAAATCGTCGAGGGGCGCCAGCAAGGTGCTGTAGTCCAGTTTCTGCCCGGTCTGCTCGGCGAACAGACGGTGGATCAGCGGCGACTTGCTGTGGCCGATCGGGTTACCGAATACGACATAACGGTCCATCAGAACTCCTCGTTCAGGCCTTGGCCAACCAATCGCGGTCTTGCAGGAAGTATTCGGTCAGGCGCGCTTCTTCACTGCCCGGCTCGGCCTTCCAGTCGTAGGCCCAGCGTACTTGCGGCGGCAGCGACATCAGAATCGACTCGGTACGCCCGCCCGATTGCAGGCCGAACAACGTGCCGCGGTCATAGACCAGGTTGAATTCGACGTAACGGCCACGGCGAAACTCCTGGAACTCACGCTGTTTGGCAGTGAACGCATCGTTTTTGCGGCGCTGCATGATCGGCAGGTACGCGTCGATATACGCGTCGCCGATGGCGCGCATGAAAGCGAAGCTGGTGTCGAAATCCCACTCGTTCAAATCATCGAAAAACAGGCCACCGATACCCCGTGGCTCGTGGCGATGCTTGATGTGGAAGTAACTGTCGCACCAGGCCTTGTAACGCGGGTAGACATCCGGACCGAACGGCGCGCAGGCCTGTTCGGCAACGCGGTGCCAGTGCACGCAGTCTTCTTCATTGCCGTAATAAGGGGTCAGGTCAAAGCCGCCACCGAACCACCAGACCGGCTCTTCACCTTCTTTTTCAGCGATGAAAAAGCGCACATTGGCGTGGGACGTCGGCACATGCGGGTTGTGCGGGTGAATCACCAAAGACACGCCCAGGGCTTCGAAGCCTCGACCGGCCAGTTCCGGCCGATGAGCACTGGCGGACGGCGGGAGACCGCTGCCAAACACGTGGGAAAAGTTGACGCCGCCCTTTTCGATGACTGCGCCGTTCTCGATCACCCGGGTGCGACCGCCACCGCCGGCGGGCCGGGTCCAGGCGTCTTCGACAAAATGCGCGCCGCCGTCTTCGGCTTCCAGGGCAGCGCAAATGCGGTCTTGCAGGTCGAGCAGGTAGGCTTTTACGGCCTCGGTGCGGGTAGTCATGGCATCACCTTGAATCGGGCAAAGCTACGCGGCGCTCCATCAGAGCGGGGGGCCGGCGCAAATGGGTCCGTAGCATAACATCGCAGACGAGCCTGCCGCAGTTGACGAAGATCAAGCTTGGGAGTTCGATAGGGCGCTTGGCGCTACAACTCTAGAAGCCAAGACCTAAGGAGAGAGCAGATGGCAAAGCGTATCCAGTTCCGCGCCCATGGCGGCCCCGAAGTGCTCGAATACGTGGATTACCAACCCGCCGAGCCCGGCCCGCAACAGGTACGCGTGACCAACAAGGCCATCGGCCTGAACTTCATCGACACCTATTACCGCAGTGGCCTTTATGCGCCGCCAGCCCTGCCATCGGGCCTGGGCGCCGAAGGCGCGGGCGTGGTCGACGCAGTCGGTAGCGAAGTCACCCGCTTCAAGGTTGGCGATCGCGTGGCTTACGGCAGCGGCCCGTTGGGCGCCTACAGCGACGTTCACGTATTACCGGAAGCCAATCTGGTGAAGCTGCCAGACGCCATCAGCTTCGAACAAGCCGCCGGCGTGATGCTCAAAGGCCTGACCGTGCAGTACTTGCTGCGTCAGACGTATGAACTCAAGGGCGGCGAAACCATTCTGTTTCACGCCGCGGCCGGCGGCGTCGGGTCTCTGGCCTGCCAATGGGCCAAGGCCTTGGGCGTGAAGCTGATCGGCACGGTCAGTTCAGCGGAAAAAGCCGCCCTGGCGAAAGCCAATGGTGCCTGGGCGACCATCGATTACAGCCATGAAAACGTCGCACAACGCGTGCTGGAATTGACTGACGGTAAAAAAGTCCCGGTGGTGTACGACGGTGTAGGCAAAGATACCTGGCTGACATCGCTCGACAGCGTTGCACCACGGGGGTTGGTGGTGAGCTTTGGTAACGCTTCAGGCGCAGTCGATGGGGTAAATTTGGGGATTCTCGCGGCCAAGGGTTCGCTGTACGTGACCCGGCCGACCCTGGCGACCTACGCCAACAATGCTGAAAACCTGCAACGCATGGCTGATGAACTGTTCGAGATGATCATCAGCGGCAAGCTGAAGGTGGACATCAGCCAGCGGTATCCACTGGCTGAAGCGGCGAAGGCGCAGACCGAGTTGTCGGCGCGGCGTACGACTGGCTCGACGATTCTGTTGCCTTGAGGGCCTGGATCGCCGCACCGCTCGCTCCTACAGACGGTGATATCTGGAGCGAGCGGTGCGGCGATCCGACTTGCCCGCGAAGAACGATGACGCGGTCTCAGTCCGGGCGCACCACATGCCCCGTCGCCAGATCACGAATCACGCTCGGATTCTTGCGCCCGCCCAGATTGCCACCGAGCACATAATCAACCTGCTCCCGGAAATACTGCTCCACGCGAATCCGCGTCCGTGCCGCTGGCCGGCCCTGAGGGTTGGCCGAGGTCGACACCAACGGGCCGACCAACGCACACAAGTCCCGCACCACAGGGTGATCGCTGACCCGCAACGCCACTGTTTCATGCACACCGGTAATCCACTGGGGCAACAGATTCTGATGCGGCACCAGCCAGGTGTTGGGCCCCGGCCAGGTGCTGGCCATGCGGTCCATCCACAACTCCGGGAAGTCTTCGAACAGGAAGTCGAACTGACGGATATTGTCGGCCACCAGAATCAGGCCCTTATCCACAGACCGGCCCTTGATCAGCAGCAGCCGATCCACCGCCTCTTCGTTCCACGGGTCGCAACCCAGGCCCCAGACAGCTTCGGTTGGGTAGGCAATGACCGCCCCGGCGCGAATTTCTCGTGCGGCTTGTTGCACACGCCAACTGTTAACCATGAAAAACTCTCCGGAATAAGGCTCTGCGCAGTTTACCGATCTTCCTTATAAAACCTAGTTTACCCGCGCAAACCATCGGCCGCTCTCACAGACCGCCCGGCCGTCCATCTCCAGTTCCGTCAGCGCTGCCAGCACTTTCGACAAGGCCCAGCCGCTGGTGACCGACAAGGCTTCACTGGTATGGGGCGCCGCGTGGAGCAATATGAGCAGTGGATGCGTCACCGTCGTTTGCGGCGTTTCTGTGGATAACGGCAGCCGTTGCCAGCCGCGCAAAGCTTCGAGGATGTGTTCGATGGTTTCCACCAGCACCGCGCCGTCGCGGATCAGTTGATGACAGCCCTTTGCGCCAGGGTGGTGGATCGACCCTGGAATCGCATACACCTCACGCCCCTGTTCCGCCGCCAGCCTCGCGGTGATCAATGAACCGCTGGCGACACTTGCCTCGACCACCAGCACGCCAAGGGACAAACCGCTGATGATTCGATTGCGCCGGGGGAAGTTGCTGGGGGAAGGGCCGGCGTCCAGCGGGAACTCCGAAAGGACCGCGCTCCCCGAGGCGATCATGGCGTCCGCCAGTCGTCGATTGCGCTGTGGATAAAAATTTTCCAGCCCCGTGCCAAGCACCCCGACCGTTTGCCCGCCAACGTCCAGAGCCGCCTGATGCGCGGCGGCATCGATGCCCAGGGCCAGACCGCTGGTGATGACAAAACCGGCGCCGGCCAGACTGCGGGAAAACGCGGTGGCGGTGTCCATGCCTGGTCGTGACGCGCGACGGCTGCCGACCATCGCCAACTGCGGTTTTTCCAGAATACCCGGATCGCCCGCGACGAATAACAACGGTGGCGCATCGCTGATTTGCGCCAGCAGCGCGGGGTAGTCAGGTTGGTCCCACATCAGTAAATGCTGGCCCGGGCGCTCTAGCCAAGCCAATGCGTAGCTGGCGCCATCACGAATTTCACTACAGCGCCGGGCCTGCGCGCAAGCGAGGGGCAAGCCCAACGAGCGCCAGGCGCTGGCTGGTGCGCTGATGGCTTTGGAGGCAGAGCCGAAGGCTTCAAGCAACTTCTTGAAACGTGCCGGGCCGAGCTCGGGCAAAAGGTGCAGGCGTAAACGGGCTTCCAGTTCCGCAGGGGAAACGGACGTACAGGCAGACAGCGACATGGATCATCCTTGATCGTTATAAAGTCCCGTCGAATCGGGAATAAGCTGTGGATAACTCTGTTGGTAACTTGTGGAGCGTGTTTAAGGATTTCGCACCTTGTCCATCACCGCCAGGGAGCGCGATGCGTTTAGCACCAGCCCGTAGCTCAGCTTGTCGTAGGTGCGGAAAACCATCAGCAGGCCGGCCCGTTCGTCGGGGATTTTCAAGGGCTGACCGGTGATCCGGTCACGCACGGTTTCACCGGTTTTCATCACCACCAGCACATTGCCTTCGGCCAGGCCATCGCGCTGCCCTTTGTTCAGCGTGACGACATCCAGCGCGCCAATCTGGGTGACCCCACGCGGTACATCGATGATCAGGCCATTGATCTCGGTGGTGGGCGCACTGGGCATGAAGGTCGAATTGATCGAGCGTTCTTCGCCGCTGAACAACCGGTCGCCGAGTCGCACCTCCTGAGTGGTGCGTTGCAGGGCCAGGGTGGCGACGTCGCCTTCAGTGGCAATGACCTCGCCGCCGCCGATGTCGTCGGCGTTGATCCCCAGAAACTCCTTGCTCTGCGGATCGATGTAGACCTTGCCCTGACGAAAGATGCCGTACACCGGTTGTGCCGGGTCGAAATGGCCGCGCGCGAATATTCGATCGCCGGTGCCGCTGAGCACCCGTTCGGCATCGCCGGCAACGATGTAGGGCGCCTTGTCGAAATCCTCGACCTTGTCGACGATGCGATTGCTCAACAGAAAGCTATTGATCGATTTCAGCGGAATACTCGGGATGGCGTCGGCCACCGGCGAACTGCGGACTCGTGGCGACAGCTTGATGGTGCCCCGGGAAGCGCCGCGATTGAGGGTCAGGCGTGGCTGACCATTGACGTAGACCAGCGACAGCGTATCGCCGGGATAGATGAGATTGGGGTTTTCGATCTGTGGATTGGCCTGCCAAAGCTGCGGCCACTGCCACGGCTCACGCAGGTATTTGGCGGAAATGTCCCAGAGTGTATCCCCTGCCACCACGGTGTATTGCTGTGGAAAACCTTCCCTGAGTTGCACTTGCCCGTGCGCAAAACCGGCCGAGGCCAGAAGGAGCAAGGCGAGTAGTGATTTCCTCATGCGGTGAATCCCTTTATTATGTACGTTCGCGTGAAACGCCAGAGCCCTCGTGGCTCGCCTCCGGCTCATTATTGAAAAGCCGGAAGCTACGTTCACAACGGTAGCCTGCATCTTCGGACTCGCCAGGCCATCGACCCGACTTTACCTCACACGTGCAGCAATTAAGCTTATGGCCATTTTAGACATCCTCGAATTCCCCGATTCGCGCCTGCGCACTATCGCCAAACCAGTGGCCGTAGTGGACGACGAAGTGCGTCAGTTGGTCGATGATATGTTTGAAACAATGTATGAAGCGCCAGGCATCGGCCTCGCCGCTACCCAGGTCAACGTGCACAAACGTATCGTCGTGATGGACCTCTCCGAAGACCGCAGCGAACCGCGGGTGTTCATCAACCCCGAGTTCGAAACCCTGACCGACGAGATGGGCCAGTACCAGGAAGGCTGCCTCTCGGTGCCGGGCTTCTACGAAAACGTCGATCGCCCGCAAAAGGTCAAGATCAAGGCCCTGGACCGCGACGGCCAGCCTTACGAACTGATTGCCGAAGGCCTGCTCGCCGTGTGCATTCAGCATGAATGCGACCACCTCAACGGCAAGTTGTTCGTCGATTACCTGTCCACGCTCAAACGCGACCGGATCAAGAAGAAACTGGAAAAGCTCCACCGCCAGAACGCTTGATGCCCTTCTTTCAAAGGCTTGCCGCGGCAAGCCTTTTTCTTTTCAAGATGCTTTGCAATTGAGAGCTTCCATGACTGAGCCACTGCGCATTGTCTTTGCCGGCACCCCGGAATTCGCCGCCGAACACCTCAAGGCCCTGCTGGGCAGTCCTTACGAGATCGTTGCGGTCTACACCCAACCGGACCGTCCGGCCGGTCGTGGGCAGAAGCTGATGCCGAGCCCGGTCAAGCAATTGGCTGTGGAGCACAACATTCAGGTGTTGCAACCGCCAACCCTGCGCAACGAAGACGCTCAGGCAGAACTGGCCGCGCTGAAGCCGGATTTGATGGTGGTGGTCGCCTACGGCCTGATCCTGCCGCAAGTAGTGCTGGATATTCCGCGCCTGGGTTGCATCAACAGCCACGCCTCCTTGTTGCCACGCTGGCGCGGTGCGGCGCCGATCCAGCGTGCCGTTGAAGCGGGCGACAGTGAAAGTGGCGTGACCGTGATGCGCATGGAAGCCGGCCTCGATACCGGGCCGATGCTGCTCAAGGTCACCACGCCGATCAGCGCCGAAGACACCGGCGGCAGCCTCCACGATCGCCTCGCAGAGATGGGCCCACCGGCCGTGATTCAGGCGATTGCCGGCCTGGCTGCGGGCACTCTCCAAGGCGAAGTGCAGGACGACAGCCTCGCCACCTATGCCCACAAATTGAACAAGGACGAAGCGCGCATCGACTGGAACCGCCCGGCGGTTGAACTGGAGCGTCTGGTTCGCGCCTTCAATCCATGGCCGATCTGCCACAGCACGCTGAACGGCGAAGCGCTGAAAGTGCTGGCTTCAAGCCTGGCCGAAGGGCAGGGAGCGCCGGGAGAAATCCTCAGCGCCAGCAAGGACGGCTTGATCGTCGCCTGCGGTGAACAGGCGCTGTGCCTGACCCGTCTGCAATTGCCTGGCGGCAAAGCACTGAACTTCAGCGACTTGTTCAACAGCCGTCGTGAGAAATTCGCCGTCGGCACCGTCCTCGGTCAAACGGCAGACGCTCAATGAACCCACGTCTGGCCGCCGCCAAGGCACTTGCTGCAGTTCTTAACGGAAAAGCCTCACTCAACAGTTCTCTGCCGACACAAATGGACAAGGTCGAAGACCGCGATCGCGGCTTCACTCAAGACCTCGCATTCGGCACGGCCCGCTGGCAGCCGCGTTTGTCGGCGCTGGCGGCCAAATTGCTGCAAAAGCCATTCAAGGCCGCTGATGCCGATGTCGAGGCGCTGTTGCTGGTCGGTCTCTATCAACTGCTCTACACCCGCGTCCCGGCCCACGCCGCCATCGGCGAAACCGTCGGTTGCGCCGACAAACTGAAAAAGCCGTGGGCCAAAGCCTTGCTCAACGCCGTGCTACGCCGCGCCCAACGGGAAAGCGAAGCGTTGCTGGCCGAGCTGGAACGCGACCCGGTGGTGCGCACCGCCCACCCGCGCTGGCTGCAAAAATCCCTCAAAGCCTTCTGGCCCGAGCAGTGGGAAGCCATTTGCGCGGCAAACAACGCGCACCCGCCGATGATTCTGCGGGTCAACCGTCGTCATCACACTCGCGACGCTTACCTTGGCTTGCTGAGTGACGCTGGCGTGGCCGCCAAGCCCTGCATTTATAGTCGCGACGGCATCATTCTCGACGCCGCCGCCGACGTACGCAGCCTGCCTGGGTTCGCTGAAGGCTGGATCAGCGTGCAGGACGAAGCCGCTCAATTGGCCGCCGATCTGCTGGACCTGGCGCCAGGCCAACGGGTGCTGGATGCCTGCTGCGCACCGGGCGGCAAGACCTGCCACATCCTTGAGGCCGAGCCCAAACTGGCCGGCGTGGTGGCCGTGGATCTGGAAGCCAAGCGTCTGGTGCGGGTGCGGGAAAACCTCGCACGCCTGGGCCTGAGCGCCGAACTGATCGCCGCCGACGCCCGCGACACCGCCACCTGGTGGGATGGCAAACCGTTCCAGCGCATTCTGTTGGACGCGCCCTGCTCGGCCACCGGGGTGATCCGCCGTCACCCGGACATCAAACTGACCCGCCAACCCGACGACATCGCCGCACTGGCGGTGCTTCAGGGCGAACTGCTCGACGCCATGTGGATAACTCTGGAAGTGGGCGGCATTCTGCTTTACGCCACCTGTTCCACGCTGCCGACCGAAAACACTGAAGTCATCGAAGCGTTCCTCGCCCGCACGCCGGGCGCCCGTGAACTGGACCTCGCCACAACGGCCGGCATCAAGCAGCCCCATGGTCGCCAGTTGCTGGCCCAGGAAGGCGGCCACGACGGGTTCTACTACGCCAAGCTGATCAAGATTGCCGCCGCGCGCGGTTAACCGGGTTAAGGGAGTGACTGGATGAAGATCATCATCCTCGGCGCAGGGCAGGTCGGCGGTTCGCTGGCAGAACACTTGGCCAGCGAGGCCAACGACATCACCGTGGTTGACACCGATGGCGAACGCTTGCGCGACCTCGGTGATCGGCTGGACATCCGCACCGTGCAGGGTCGCGGTTCGCTGCCAACCGTACTGCGGCAGGCCGGTGCCGACGACGCCGACATGCTGGTGGCCGTGACCAACAGTGACGAAACCAACATGGTCGCCTGTCAGGTCGCTCACACCCTGTTTCACACCCCCACCAAGATCGCCCGGGTCCGCGAAGCCGCGTACCTGACCCGTACCGAACTGTTCGATAACGAAGCGATTCCGGTCGACGTGCTGATCAGTCCGGAGCAAGTCGTTACCAACTACATCAAACGTTTGATCCAGCATCCGGGCGCATTGCAGGTGATCGACTTCGCCGAAGGTAAAGCGCAACTGGTGGCGGTCAAGGCGTACTACGGCGGACCGCTGGTGGGCCAGCAACTGCGCCAGTTACGCGAACACATGCCGAATGTCGAAACCCGCGTCGCAGCGATTTTCCGTCGTGACCGGCCGATCCTGCCCCAGGGCGATACGGTGATCGAGGCCGACGACGAAGTGTTTTTCATCGCCGCCAAAGCGAATATTCGCGCGGTGATGAGCGAAATGCGCCGCCTCGATGAAAGCTACAAACGCATCGTCATCGCCGGTGGCGGGCAGATCGGTGAGCGCCTGGCCGAGGCCATCGAAAGCCGTTACCAGGTGAAGATCATCGAGATGAATCCGGCCCGCTGCCGCTACCTCTCGGATAATCTCGACAGCACTGTGGTGTTGCAGGGCAGTGCTTCGGACCGGGATCTGCTGCTGGAAGAAAACATCGCCGACGCCGATATTTTCCTCGCCCTGACCAACGACGACGAAGCCAACATCATGTCTTCGCTGCTGGCCAAGCGCCTGGGTGCGAAGAAAGTGATGACGATCATCAACAACCCGGCCTACGTCGACCTGATCCAGGGTGGCGACATCGACATCGCCATCAGCCCGCAACTGGCGACCATTGGCACTTTGCTGGCCCACGTTCGCCGCGGCGATATCGTCAGCGTGCACTCATTGCGCCGGGGCGCGGCGGAAGCCATCGAGGCGATTGCCCACGGCGATGCGAAGTCGAGCAAGGTGATCGGCAAGGCCATCGAAAACATCGGCCTGCCGCCGGGCACCACCATCGGCGCGATCATCCGCGACGAAGAAGTGATCATCGCCCACGACGACACGGTGATCGAAACCGGCGACCATGTGATTCTGTTCCTTGTGGACAAGAAGCATATTCGGGATGTGGAGAAGCTGTTTCATGTGGGGTTGAGCTTCTTCTAACTGATCGTTCCCACGCTCTGCGTGGGAATGCCTCAACGGACGCTCCGCGTTCGGCTTTGAATGGGACGCAGAGCGTCCCGGGCTGCATTCC
>NZ_AKJT01000112.1 GCF_000282195.1 Pseudomonas sp. GM18 | reverse complement strand
CGACAGCTGCTACGGCCGAACGTAGCCTTCGGCAGCTGCTACAAAGAATGCGGCGCGGCGGCCAAGCTTTTTCATTCATGTTACTGACAGCAAAGCAGCCCGTTCAGGGCGTGACCAGCCCCGCCAGGACAGCGGCGTAATGCCACCTATACTCAAGCCACCTTCCCCGCGCTACCCACAATAAAAAGCAGAGGTGGAAAATGGTCTGGCAGCAAATCTACGACCCCTTCGGTAACCCGGTGCTATCAACCCTCATGGCGGCGGTACCGGTGGTGGTGATGCTGGTTTCCCTGGCGTTTTTCCACATCAAGGCGCATCTGGCGGCGTTGTTGGCCCTGGGCTCGGCGCTGCTGATCGCGATTTTCGCCTTCGGCATGCCCGCAAACATGGCGGGCTCGGCCGCACTTTTCGGCGCCGCCAACGGTCTGTTGCCGATTGGCTGGATCGTGCTCAACATTATTTTCCTGCATCGGCTGACCACCGAGAATGGCTCGTTCAAAGTGCTGCAAGACTCCCTGGCGCGCATCACCGACGACCGACGTCTGCAATTGCTGCTGATTGCCTTCTGCTTCGGTGCTTTCTTCGAAGGGGCCGCCGGTTTCGGCACTCCCGTGGCGGTAACCGGGGCCATTTTGATCGGGTTGGGTTTCTCGCCCCTGGCCGCGTCTGGCCTGGCGTTGATCGCCAATACCGCGCCCGTGGCGTTCGGCGCTCTGGGCACGCCCGTCATCACCCTGGCCAAAGTGACCGGGCTGGATGAAATGGAACTGTCGATGATGGTCGGCCGACAGTTGCCGTTCTTCTCGGTGATCGTGCCATTCTGGCTGATCTGGGCCTTCGCCGGCTGGCGCAAGATGCTGGAAATCTGGCCGGCGATTCTGGTTGCCGGGGTCAGCTTCGCCATACCGCAGTTCCTGGTGTCCAACTTCCACGGGCCGATGCTGGTGGACGTGATCGCGGCGCTGATTTCCATGGCCTGCCTGACGGGTTTCCTCAGGGTCTGGAAACCGGCCACGGTGCATACCTCGGCCGCCCTGTCAGGGCGAGTCGACCACTCCAAAATAGCCGAAGAACATGACGAAAAACCCGTCGCCAGCGCGACCTTTGCCAGCGATGCAAAACCCGCCGTAATGCGCGCATGGATGCCGTGGATCATCCTCACGGTGTTCGTTTTCGCCTGGGGCACCCAGAGCTTCAAAAACCTGTTCGATACCCGCCCGGCCATGGATCCGCAAACCCACTCGGCCAGGCTTGATCCTCAGGGCAAACCGATGCGCGAGGCCAACCCGATCTTTGCCCCGACCGTGACCTTCACCACGATTCATCAACAGATCGAGAAAGTCCCACCCGTGGTGCCCGCACCGAAAACCGAGGACGCGATCTACAAGTTCACCTGGTTCACCAGCACCGGCAGCGGCATCTTGCTCGCGGCGATCCTCGGTGGACTGCTGATGGGTTATTCCATCCCGCAACTGCTGCACCATTACCTGCGAACGCTGTGGGTAGTGCGCTATTCGCTCACCACCATTGTGGCGATGCTCGCCCTGGGTTTTCTCACCCGCTATTCGGGCCTCGACGCCACCATGGGCCTCGCCTTCGCCGCAACGGGCATTTTCTATCCGATGTTCGGCACCCTGCTCGGTTGGCTCGGCGTGGCCCTGACCGGCTCGGACACGGCCTCCAACGTGCTGTTCGGCGGCTTGCAACGGGTGACCTCCGAGCAACTGGGCCTGAGCCCGGTGCTGATGGCCGCCGCGAACAGCTCCGGCGGGGTCATGGGCAAGATGGTCGACGCCCAGTCGATCGTGGTCGCGTCCACCGCCACCCGTTGGTACGGCCATGAAGGGGAGATCCTGCGCTACGTGTTTTTCCACTCCGTGGTGCTGGCGATTCTGGTCGGCGGGCTGGTGACGTTGCAGGCGTATGTAGCGCCGTTCAGTCATATGGTGGTGGGGCGCTGATTCATGCGGCTGCGGCATCGTGAACATTAATTCCAGCCGCCACCCATTACCTTGTACAAACTCACCCGGTTGCTCTGCTCGGCCAGACGCAGGGTAATCAGGTCTTGTTGCGCGCTGTACAACGAACGCTGGGCATCCAGCGCTTCGAGGTAGCTTTGCGAGCCGCCTCGATAGAGTGCGTCGGCCAGTTCAAAGCTTTTACGGCTGGCGTCGGTCAAGGCTTGCTGGGCTGCCAGGCGTTGGTCCAGGGTGCTGCGCACCGCCAAGGCATCGGCCACTTCCTTGAAAGCCGTCTGCAAGGTTTGCTGGTAAGTCTGTACCTGGATTTCGCGCTCGACCTTGGCTGCATCCAGCGTCGCGCGATTGCTGCCGGCATCGAAAATCGGCAGGCTGACGCTCGGGGCGAAGGTCCAGGCGCCGCTGCCGGCCTTGAACAGCCCGGACAAGGCCGAACTCGCGGAACCGGCGTTGGCGGTCAGGCTGATGCTCGGAAAGAACGCCGCACGCGCCGCGCCGATATCGATGTTGGCCGACTTGAGGGTGTGCTCGGCGGCCAGGACATCCGGGCGGCGTTGCAACAGACTGGACGGTAACTCATCCGGCACCTGAACCAGCAGCGCCGCCAATTGCAGGCTCGCGCCGGGCAGCAATTCATCGGGGATATCGCTGCCGACCAATAAGCGCAAGGCATTGCGGTCCTGAAGAATCTGACTGGCGTAGACCGCCGCGTCACCCCGGGCCGATTCCACGGTGGTTTGCGCCTGCGCCAAAGCCAGGCCGGAAGACCCACCCAGCTCGTGGCTGCGCTGGGTCAGTTCGTAGGTTGCCTGCTGGCTGCGCAGGGTTTCTTCGGCCAGTTGCAAATGCTCGTTGTCTGCCGCCAGGGTCAGCCAGGCCGTGGCTACTTCGGCCACCAGACTGATCTGGGTGCTACGCCGGGTTTCGGTCAGTGCCAGATAGTCTTCCAACGCTTCGTCCTGAAGGTTCTGCACCCGCCCGAACACATCCACCTCATAGCTGCTCAATCCCAGTTGCGCACTGTACTCATGACTGGTACTCGCCGCGCCGCTGCTGGACAACGATCCCGGTGTGCGACTGTGGGTGCCGCTGACGCCGGCATTGATGGTCGGCAACGCCGCCGCCCGTTGAATGCGGTATTGAGCCTGGGCCTTTTCGATGTTCAGGCTGGCCAGGCGCAAGTCACGGTTGTTGGCCAGGGCCAGGGTCTGCAAGCGCGCCAGGCGACTGTCGGTGAAAAACTGCCGCCACTGAATATCCGCCGCCGCATCGCCCGAGGGCACGCTGCTCGTCGGCAACCATTGCTCGGAGACCGGTGCCTCTGGGCGTTGATATTCCGGTGCCAGGTTGATGCAGCCACTGAGCAACGCCAGAACTGCCAACAAGGGCCAATGAAACTTGATCATGCATCACCTTTCTGGACGGTTGGGTTGACAGTTGTTGCTGTGGTTACACGACCGAAACGACGACGGATCAGCACGAAGAACAGCGGCACAAAAAAGATCCCCAGCACGGTGGCGCTGAACATGCCCCCCAGCACGCCGGTACCGATGGCCTGGCGCCCGGCGGAACCGGCGCCGGAACTCAACGCCAGTGGCAACACGCCGAACATGAACGCCAACGACGTCATCAGGATCGGTCGCAGCCGTTGGCGCACAGCGGTCAGGGTCGCGTCCCGCAAGCTGTTGCCCTGTTCTTGCAGGTGCTTGGCGAACTCGACGATCAGGATCGCGTTCTTCGCCGCCAGCCCCACGGTGGTCAACAGCCCGACCTGGAAGTACACGTCGTTACTCAAACCGCTGAAACGGGTCGCCAGCACTGCACCGACCACCCCTAGCGGCACCACCAGCATCACCGAGAACGGCACCGACCAACTCTCGTACAACGCCGCGAGGCAGAGGAACACAAACAGCACCGAGATACCGTACAGCAGCGGCGCCTGGGAGCCGGACAAGCGCAGTTGATAAGACTGCCCGGTCCACTCGTAGCCGATGCCTTCGGGCAGTTGTTTGATGATCGCCTCCACCGCATCCATCGCAACCCCGGAACTCACCCCCGGCGCCGGATCGCCGACCACCTCCAGCGAAGCGTTGCCGTTGTAGCGTTCCAACAACGGCGAGCCATAGCTCCACGAACTGCTGGCGAACGAGGAAAACGGCACCATCTCATCGTTGCTGTTGCGCACGAACCAGTGCTCCAGGTCGGCCGCCTGCATCCGCGACGACGCCTCGCCCTGCACGTAAACCTTCTTCACCCGGCCCTGATTGAGGAAGTCATTGACGTAACTGCCGCCCAACGCCGTGGACAAGGTGCTGTTGATGTCGCTGGTGCTCAGGCTCAAGGCGCCGGCCTTGCGATCATCGATGCTGACTTTGAGCTGCGGTGTATCGTCCAGGCCATTGCTGCGTACCCCCAGCAGGCGCGGGTCTTTTTTCGCCAGCTCGATGAACTGCTCCCGCGCCGCGACCAGGGCGTCATGCCCCAGACCACCAAGGTCTTTGAGTTGCAGGTCGAAGCCCGAACTTTGCCCCAGGCCGCGCACGGCCGGCGGCTGCATGACAAACACGTTGGCATCGCCAATGCTCATCAGCGCCTGGGTCGCCCGCTGGGCTATCGAGGCCGAATCCTGGCCTTTCCCTGATCGCTCGCTCCAGTCCTTGAGTTTGATAAAGGCCCGACCGGTATTCTGGCTGTTGCCGCCCATCCCCAGGCCACTGATGCTGATCAGTGCCTCGACTTCCGGCTGTTCGAGCATGTAGCTCTCGAACTGCTTCATCACCGCTTGAGTGCGGCTATCGGTGGCGCCCACCGGCAACTGGATCTGCGCCATGAGGATGCCCTGGTCTTCATCCGGCAAAAACGAAGTTGGCAGGCTGGCATAACCGCCGCCCATCGCCAGCAAAATCACCCCGTATACCAGCAGGCTCCGACGCCCACGCTGGAGAATGCCGCCCACCAACTGTCGATAGCGCTCGGCGCTGCGTTCGAAACTGCGATTGAACCAGCCGAAGAAGCCGCTTTGCGCGCCATGGCCCTGGGCGTCGGAAGGCTTGAGCAAGGTCGCACACAAGGCCGGTGTCAGCGTCATCGCCACCAGCACCGACAGCAACATCGCCGAGACGATGGTCACCGAAAACTGCCGATAGATAATCCCGGTGGAGCCGCCGAAAAACGCCATGGGAATAAACACGGCGCTGAGAACCAGGGCGATGCCGATCAGCGCGCTGGTGATTTCCGCCATGGACTGGCGCGTCGCCGCCAGCGCCGAAAGCCCCTTCTCACTCATCACCCTTTCGACGTTTTCCACCACCACAATGGCATCGTCCACCAGCAGACCGATGGCCAGGACCATGGCGAACATGGTCAGGGTATTGATCGAGTAACCGAACAGCGCCAGCACGCCGAAGGTGCCCAGCAGCACCACCGGCACGGTGATCGCCGGGATCAGCGTGGCCCGCAGATTCTGCAGGAACAGGAACATGATCAGCACCACCAGCACGATGGCCTCCCCCAGGGACTTGACCACCTCTTCGATGGACAGGCTGACAAAGGGCGTGGTGTCGTAAGCGATCACGTTCTTGAGCTGCATTTCCGTGGGGTAGAAAGGCTCCAGCTCCTTGAGTTTGGCCTTCACCGCTTCGCCAACGCTCAAGGCGTTAGCCCCGGCGGCGAGCTGCACACCCATGGCCGCGGCGGGTTTGCCGTTGAGGGCAGAACTCACGTCGTAGCTTTCACTGCCCAGTTCGACCCGCGCCACATCCCCCAGCAGCACCACGGCCCCATTGCTGGTGGACTTGACCACGACGTTGCGAAACTCTTCGGCGGTTTGCAGCTTGCTGCGGGCACTGATGGTGGCGTTCAGTTGCTGACCGGCCACCGCCGGCAAGGCACCGAGCTGGCCGGCGGACACTTCGGTGTTCTGTGCTTCCAGGGCGCTGCTGATGTCCGACGGCATCAACGCGTATTTTTCCAACAGCGCCGGGTCCAGCCAGATGCGCATGGCATAGCCCGAACCGAGAGTCTGCACATCGCCGACGCCATCGATACGGCTGATCTGGTCAAGCAAGGTGCTGGAAATGTAGTCGCCGATCTGGGTGCCGGTAACGCTTTCGTTGTCAGAGGCCAGGGCGGCGATCATCAGAAAGTCCGAACCGCCCTTGGTCACGGTCAGACCTTCGCTCTGCACCGATTGCGGCAGTCGTGATTCGGCCTGTTGCAGTTTGTTCTGCACCTGCATCTGCGCCACATCCGGGTCAGTGCCGGCGGCGAAGGTCAGGCTGATACTGGCGCTGCCCGCCGAACTGCTGGAGGCCGACATGTAGGTCAGGTTATCCAGCCCTTTCATCTGCTGTTCGATGACCTGGGTTACCGAATCTTCCACGGTCTTGGCCGAAGCGCCGGTGTAGGTGGCGGAGATCCGTACCGTCGGCGGCGCGATGTCCGGGTACTGTTCCAGTGGCAACTGACTGATCGACAAGGCCCCACCGAGCATGATGACGATGGCGATGACCCAGGCAAAAATCGGCCGATCGATAAAGAAACGCGCCATGTTCAACCCTCCTGCGCAATGACGGTACGTGCCGATTGCGGCGTGCGGCTGCGAGTACCGGGGTTCTGCGCCAGCACCGGGGCGCCGACCCGGACTTTCTGCCCGCCTTCGACAATCACCTGGTCACCCGCCGTCAGGCCGGAGGTGACCCACCACTGGTTGCCCACAGCGCGGTCGATGGTCAGCACGCGTTGCTCGACCTTGCCGTTGACCACCAGCAATACCGATGTCACGCCACTGGCGCTGCGGGTCACCGCCTGCTGCGGGATCAGGATCGCCTGATCGTCCCGGGCCTGTTCCAGCACCGCCCGCACATACATGCCCGGCAGCAACAGCCGGTCCGGGTTGGCGATTTCCGCCCGCAGGGTCACAGTGCCGGTGCCCTCGTTGACGCTGACCCCGCTGAATTTCAAGCGGCCTTCATGGGTGTACGTGCTGCCGTCATCGAGCTTGAGGCTGATCCGCGCTTCGCCTTCGCCATTGCTTTGCAACACGCCGCTGGCCAGGTCGCGTTTGAGGCGCAACAGTTCGGTGGTCGATTGCGTGACGTCAACGTAGATCGGGTCCAGTTGCTGCACTGTGGTCAGCGCGCTGTCCTGATTGGCCACCACCAATGCGCCGGGGGTGACGGTCGAGGTTTCGATGCGCCCGCTGACGGGCGAGCTGATACGGGTATACGCCAGATTGATTCGTGCGCTATCCACGCCGGCCTGCGCCACTTGCAGTTCAGCCTCGGCGGTCAGCAGACTGGCCTGAGCGTCCTCGTTGTCCTGCTGGCTGATGGCATCAATCTTCGCCAATTGGGCATTACGCTTGGCGGTGGCCTGGGCCGACTTCAACGTGGCGCGAGCCTTGGCCAGGGTCGCCTGCGCTTCAGCCAGCGCGGCCTTGTAAGGCGCGGCATCCAGTTGATACAGCGCCTGCCCGGCCTTGACCTCGGCGCCTTCGACAAACAGTCGCTGTTGGACGATACCGCCAACCTGCGGGCGAATCTCGGCGACCATGAACGCCTGCGTGCGCCCGGCCAGCTCCGTGGTCAGCGCCTGGCTTTTGGGCTGCACCGTGATCACTGAAACCTTGGCCGGCTCGACCACAGGCGCAGATGCGCCAGGGGAGCAACCGCTCAGCACGAACAGCACGATCAAGGACAGTAAAACCGCGGCGGTCACCAGGGATTTGGCGAAAAGTTTGGTCGACATATATGCCTCTGCAAGACGGGATGGCTGAAGCCAGGCGCCATACTGCGAGGCAAATGTGCAGGAAAATTGAAGATTGCCCGCCGCCCTTGAATCTTCGTCGCGCCAGGGCCTAAATGAGCGGGCCATTCACCGACCTGCCCGAGCCCATGAAACTGAGTATCTCCACCAAGCTGTTTATTGCGGTACTGGCCAGCGTGCTGTTTGTCATCCTGAGCATGGGGCTGGCCAACGGCTGGAGCTTTGGCAAAGGCTTCCTCGACTACCTCAACGAACAAGCCCTGCTGCGCATGACCCCGGTGCTGCCGCGCCTGGCCAGTGCCTACGAGCGCGAAGGCAACTGGGAATTCCTGCGCAACCAGCCGGATCGCTGGTTCGACCTCATGCGGCCGGAGCCGGGCGTGGATTTCACCGACCCGCATCGGCCGAACCTGCCCACGTCCGACCTGACCGGCGCGGTGTTTCGCCTCGCCCTGCTGGATCAGCAAAAGCAGCTGGTCATGGGCTATTCGGCAATTGCCGACGACGCCCTGATGCGCCCGATCGAGGTCGCCGGTAAAACCGTCGGCTGGCTGGCGGTGACGCCGTTCCAGAACGTGACCGAAGCCGGCGGCGAACGCTTTCGCCTGTACCTGTTGCGCACCAGTCTGGCCGTGGGCGTGTTCTCGTTGCTGCTGGCGATGCTGATCGCCTGGTGGATCGCCCGCACCTTGCTTGACCCGGTCAAGCGGGTGGCCGCCGCCACGCACCGACTGGCTGCCGGGGAATACAGCAACCGGGTGGCGGTGTCCTCCAATGACGAAGTCGGTCAGTTAGCCCGTGACTTCAATCAGCTGGCGTATACGCTGGAGCGCAACGAAAAAATGCGCCGGGAGTTCATGGCCGATGTTTCCCATGAACTGCGCACCCCGCTGTCGGTGTTGCGCGGTGAGCTGGAGGCCATCGAGGACGGTGTGCGCACTCTCGATCAGTCGTCGATGAAATCACTGCAAAGCGAAGTCGGCATGCTCAGCAAACTGGTGGATGACCTGTATGAGCTGTCTTTGGCCGATGTGGGCGCGCTGACTTACCGCAAGAGCGAGTGCGATCTCAACGAGTTGTTGGACAGTAGCGTGGCGATGTTCCAGGAACGCTGCAATGCCCGGCATTTGCGCCTGGAGCTGGAGCTGCCGGCACCACCGCTGCGGCTGGAGGCCGACCCCAAGCGCTTGCAGCAACTGTTCAGCAATCTGCTGGAAAACGCCGTGCGTTATACCGATGAGGGCGGTGTGCTGCGTATTCGCGCAGCCAGCGAGGGCGACGTCGTGCGCATCGATTTCCTTGATTCCGGCCCCGGGGTCGACGCGGATCAGTTGCCGCGGCTGTTCGAGCGTTTCTACCGTGGCGAAACCTCACGCAACCGCGCCAGTGGTGGCGCCGGTCTGGGGCTGGCGATCTGTCACAGCATCGCCCTGGCCCACGGCGGCAGCCTCAGTGCCGATCATTCACCTTTGGGTGGCCTTTGGCTGACCCTGCGCCTGCCACGGAACACCTGAACCATGGTCAACGACAACCCGATCCTGATCGTCGAAGACGAGCCCAAACTGGCCGCATTGATGCGCGATTACCTGAGTGCCGCCGGCTATGCGACCCAGTGCCTGGACAACGGTCTGGAAGTGGTGCCGGCGGTCCATGCCCGTGAACCGCGGCTGATCCTGCTCGACCTGATGCTGCCTGGGCGCGACGGCCTGCAAGTGTGCAAGGAACTGCGCAGCTTCAGTGCCGTGCCGATCATCATGATCACCGCCCGCGTCGAAGAAGTGGATCGCCTGCTCGGGCTGGAGCTGGGCGCCGACGACTACATCTGCAAACCCTTCAGCCCCCGTGAAGTGGTGGCCAGGGTCAAAGCCATCCTGCGGCGCGGCCCGCAGCTTTTGACGTCTGCACCACCGCGCCTACAGATTGACGAAGAACAGTACCTGGCCTCCCTCGACGGCATCACGTTGGACCTGACACCGCTGGAACTGCGCCTGCTCAACACCCTCGCCCGCGCGCCGGGACGGGTGTTTTCCCGGGATCAGTTGCTCGACCGAATCTACTCCGATCACCGGGTGGTCACCGACCGCACGGTCGACAGCCATATCCGCAATCTGCGGCGCAAGCTTGAACAGGCCTGCCCGGGGGAGCATCCGATTGAATCGTTGTATGGGGTGGGTTATCGGTTTCAACTCGTTGACGCCTGATGCGTCGTCGAGGCTGAGGATGACCGCTGCCCCGTTCCACGAGCAGAACGGGGCAGCGCGTCAAGGCAGTGCGATCAGAATGTCACACTGGCGCTGAGGCGTGCCGTGCGCGGCTCGCCGACATTGACCGCCAGTTGGCTGCCGGTGGAGGACGGGTAGTACTGTTTGTCGAACAGGTTGTCGACGTTGAATTGCAGCGAAGTCTTGTACCCGAACAACGGCGACTCCCAGCGCACGAAGGCATCGGCCACGGTGTAGCTGCTCAGCCAGAAATCGTTGGCGTTGTTGGCGGCGCGCTCGCCGACGTAACGCGCGCCGGCACCGGTGTGCCAGGCTCCGAACTCCGCCGGGACGTTCAGGTGATGCGTGAGGTACAGGCTCGCGGTGTGCTTCGGCGCGTTGGCGAGGCGATGACCTTCGTCATCCGGGTCATCAAGGATTTCCGTGTGGGTGTAAGCGTAGGTGCCGATCAGGTCCCAGCGCTCAGCCACACGCCCGGTAATGTCCAGCTCCAGGCCCTGTGAACCGACCTTGCCCGCCGCCTCCGAAAGGCTCACGCCATTCACCGTTTGGGTGGTCACGACGTTTTCCTTGACGATGTCGAACAGCGCCAGGTTGATGTTCAGCCCCGGCAGCGGATCGTACTTCGCGCCGACCTCGTAGCTGCGGCCCTCCTCCGGATCGAAGGTGTGGCCGGCATCGTCGACATCGGTATTGGGCTTGAACGAACGGCTGTAGTTGCCATACAGCGACAAGCTATCGGTGGCCTTGTAGACCAGGCCCATAAACGGCACGAAGGCATCGCCGTTATCGTCGCGGTTGACCGTGTAGCTGCTGCCGCGCCCCTGATCGCTGTACTGATCGTAATGCTGCTGGCGACCACCGAGGACCAGGATCCAGCGATCATCGAGGTGCCAATTATCCTTGAAGTACACAGAGCTGGAGGTCAGCTGGTTACTCAGGTCGCTTTGGCTGGCGCTGACAACACTCGGCTCGGCCAAGCGACCATAAACCGGCGAGGTGATGTTGAAGCCCGACTGCGCGGTATTGCGGTAGGTTTTGCCGCGGAATTGGTCCGACGCTTCGGTGTCCGCGCCGATCAGCAGGTCATGACGCTGGCCGAACAGTTCCTGCTGGCCGATGAAGTCCCAACTGGCGTAACGGGTCTCATCATCGTAGTGAGCGCCGTTGGCAGCACGTCGCAGGTTGTTACCAGTCAACGAACTCGGCTGGGCAATCGAGAGGCTGTAGCGGTCGTTGTTCCAGCCGTAGGTGACGCGGGTTTTCCAATCGTCATTCAACTGATACTCGAAACGCGCGGTGGCCACTTCACGGATACCGACGCTTTTGGCCCATTTTTCGTCGAGGCGCTTGTCGTAGTCGATGTCCGCCGGATGACCGTTGGTGAACACGGTGCCGCGGTCGAAGGGATTGGAGTATTCATTGTATTCGTAGCTCAGCGTCAGGCTGGCGCGGTCGCCGGTCCAGGTCAGCGATGGCGCGACCAGGGTGCTCTCATTCACGCCGTAGTTGCGCCAGTAATCCTCATGACCGCGTTCGGCAATCAGGCGATAGGCCAGGCCTGTATCGCCAAGAGGCCCGGTGGTGTCCACGGCCATGGTGCCGCCGCCTTCGCTATAGGCCGAGCCGCTGAGGGTCGTGCTTTGGGTGTATTCAGGCTTCTTGCTGATCACGTTGATCAATCCGCCCGGCTCCAGCGCGCCGTACAACATCGACGCAGGCCCTTTGAGCACTTCGATGCGATCTGTCGTGGCGCTGAAGTTGTGCCCCAGATTGGAACGCACGCCATCGCGCAGGATCGAGCCGTCATCGTTGGTGCCGAAACCGCGCTTGACCAGCGAGTCCCGAGAGTTGCCCAAGGTATTGCCCTGACTGACGCCGCTGACGAACTTCATGGCGTCATCCAGCGAGCGTACCTGATAGTCGGCCAGGGTTTGCTGCGTCACCACATTGACCGATTGCGCCTCTTCCTTGATCGGCACATTGCTTTTGCTCGCCGTGCTGGCTTGCGAAGTGGTGTAGCTCGCGTCTGGATTGACGCGGCTTGCCTGAATATCAGTGGTCGGCAGTTCGATGGGTTCCTGTGCCCATAAAGGGCTGGCAAACATGACGCAGGACAGTGTTGGCAACGCGTGTTTCATGAAGACCTTGCGGCGGGCAAAGGGATGGGGCTGGCTCAAGACGTCGCACTCAATGAGTTAGTAGTAATGATTCTCATTGTATTATGCGATATATTTCCAGTAAATCCCCCTTACAATTATTAACTGACGAGTTATTGATCCGCCGCATAGATGATGGTTTGTGCGCTGTCTGCCGCTAAAAGCTGGCGGGTGAAGTAGGTGTCGCCTTCATCGGTCTGGATCTCGTATTCAGCCTTGCTGGCGACACGGCCCGATACGGCATGCTTGATGATTTTCAGCACCCGCTGAAATTTCACGCTTTGAGTGCCGTTCTGGGCCGGCCCGGTGAGCACATTGACGGTTTGAAACCAGCCCTCATTTTTTTTGTTCGACACCAGGGTGCCGGTCAGCGCCTCGAAACGCTCCAGACGGGTAAAGCCCCAGAGTGTCTGCTCTTCGACCGCTTTGCCTTTCGCGGCGGAGCCCGTAAACACGAACAGGTTGATGGCCGGATTGTCTTCGCAAAAGAAGTCGTAGGGCACAAGCCCGTCGACCATTTTCTTGCCGGAAACGAAACCCTTTTTATGAACCAGAAACATGACCACCTCCACTCTAAAACATCAGCAAACGCTGAGTAAGTTTGAGCGGGAAGTCTACTGAGGCGAGGCGTACAGAGCCGTCAAGCCAATGTAATATCGTGTAAAGATCACGCCTGACGGGGCAAGCTGATTTCCACGCTCAGCCCAGCGGACGGCTCGTTGCGCGCCACAATCGTGCCGCCGTGCATTTCCACGGCCCTTGAGGCAATCGCCAGGCCCAGGCCGAAACCGGCACTGGCCTCGTTCAGGCCGCGCTCGAACGGGTGGAAAATGCTCTGCAGCCGCTCGTTTTCAACACCCGGCCCCTGATCGGTGATCAGCACCGTCAGGCAGTCTGCGTCGAGATTGACCTCAGCCGACACGACAACCGTCGTCATCGGCCTGGTATGGCGCACCGCGTTGCGGATGACGTTCTCGAAGCACCGATACAGCAACTCGCCGCTGACCCGACTGACAAAGGCCGGGCAAGCCTGCAGGCTGACCCGGCAACCTTTCATTCCCGCCTCGAATTGCGCGTCCTCGACGATCACCGCCAGCAACTCGATGATGTCGAGTGGCTCGCGGTCGATACTCTCGGGCCGGCCCTGCATGCGCGCCAGGGTCAACAACGCTTCGATCAGCGTATCCATGCGCACCGATTCGCGCTGAATGCGCTCCACCATTTCCTGGCGGGCCGGTTCTTGCTGCAACAGCCCGATGGCCGCTTGCATGCGCGTCAACGGTGAACGCAGTTCGTGAGAGATGTCGTGCAACAGGTGTTGCTGGGCCTCCACCAGCAATTTCAGCTGGTTGGCCATTCGGTCGCAGTCTTCGGCCAGATCGACGATTTCATCGCGGCGCCCGCCCATCATCGGCTTGACCCGGGTTTCGAAGCGCCCCTGAGCCACGTCGCTCATCGCCCGCCTGAGATAGGCCAACGGCCACGCCAGGTAATACGCCATATACCCGCTGAACAGCGCACTCATCAGCGTGCCGATGATCAACGGAATCGAACGCCCCGGCCCTTGGTCACCTTCTTTGCCAAGGGGGTGTGAGGATCTGAGCGACAGGGTCAGACCGTCCTTGCTGATGACCGATCGTTCAAAGGCCGGCCGCGGGACAGGCGACCCGGCCAGCAGTTGACCGGCGCTGTCATAGACACCAATGGCTTCGTCACCGGGGTGCCGCCACACCACCAGGAACTGCTTGCCCGACTCGACGCCGAACTGTCGCAGCAGCTGCTCTTCGCTGCTCAGGATGGCCTCCAGATGAGGATCTCCAGGCCGCCCGAAACTGCCTAGCACCAGAATGCCCACCCCGACAAAGAACGTCAGGCTGGTGGCGAGCCAAAACGCCAGGAACAGTTTCCAGAACAGCCGACTGGGTTTCATCATTCGGCGATCAACAGGTAACCGAGGCCACGCACGCTCTGAATCCAGGCCTTGGCGTCGGGGCGTGGACCAAGCTTCTGGCGGATGCTGCTGATGTGCACGTCGATGCGCCGGTCGTAGCGGGTCAAGGGGCACCCCAAGGCATTGAGCGACAGATCCTGTTTGCTCACCACCTGCCCGGCACAGCGGGCCAGCTCTTCGAGCAAGCTGAATTCGGTACTGGTCACCCCCAGCTCTCGCCCCTGCCACAGGGCCTGGCGCTTACCGGGCCACAAGACCAGCGGGCCGGTCCTGATCACTTCGGTGGTGGGCTGATCCGCCGGCTGCACCCGACGCATGATTGCCCGCAAACGCGCCACCAGCTCCCCCGGCGAGCTGGGTTTGGGTACATAGTCATCGGCGCCCAGTTCCAGGCCGGTGATTTTATCGATGTTGTCGCCACGGGCCGTGAGCAACACCACCGGTACCTGGCTGACCGCGCGAATGCGCCTGAGCACCTCGATACCCGACAGGCGCGGCAGCATTACGTCCAGCACCACAATGCTGTAGCGCCCGGACAGCGCTTGAATCTCGCCCTCCTCGCCCGTGTGCACGGCAGTCGCCTCGAAGCCTTCACGCTCCAGGTATTGGCTGAGCATTCCTGTCAGTTCCTGGTCATCGTCGACTAGCAATACGCAGATCATTGGCGGGCTCTTGAGTGGGGGCCCGCGCATTATCGCCCTTGCACGGCACAGCGTCATCGCCCCGGGTAAACCTTTACCTAACTTGACACTTGGTTAACCGCACCAAACGCACCGAGCTTTTATGCTTCACCTCCACCAGCCTGCTCGCTCCGCGGTAACTCGTCTTGCTGTGAGATATCCGCGCCCGCCTACGCTGCTTGTCGATGTGTTCTGGATAAGATCTTGATGAATTTTTCGCGCCTGCTCTGCTCGGCTGCACTACTGCTCAACGCCACACTTGCGCACGCCCAAGGCTTCAAAATTTCCGATATTCGCATTAATGGCCTGCAGCGGGTTTCCGCTGGCAGCGTGTTCGGTGCATTGCCGTTGAACGTCGGTGATGAAGCGGACGATCGTCGCCTGGTGGAGTCCACCCGTGCGTTGTTCAAGACCGGTTTCTTTCAGGATATCCAGCTGGGGCACGACGGCGATGTGCTGATCATCACGGTGGTCGAGCGCCCCTCGGTCGCCAGTATCGAGATCGAAGGCAACAAGGCGATCTCCACTGAAGACCTGATGAAAGGCCTCAAGCAATCCGGTCTGGCCGAAGGCGAGATCTTCCAGCGCGCCACCCTCGAAGGTGTGCGTAACGAGTTGCTGCGCCAATACGTCGCTCAAGGCCGCTACTCGGCGTCGGTCGATGCCGAGGTGATCCCGCAACCGCGCAACCGTGTGGGCCTGAAAATCAAGATCGATGAAGGCTCTGTAGCAGCGATCCAGCACATCAACGTGGTGGGCAACACGGTCTTCCCTGATGAAGACCTGATCGACCAATTCACCCTCAAGACCAGCAACTGGCTGTCGTTCTTCAAGAACGACGACAAATACGCCCGTGAAAAACTCTCCGGTGACCTGGAGCGCCTGCGCTCCTATTACCTGGATCGCGGTTATATCAACATGGATATCACCTCGACTCAGGTGTCGATCACCCCGGACAAGAAACACGTCTACATCACCGTCAACATCAACGAAGGCGCGAAGTACACCGTTCGTGACGTCAAGCTCGGTGGCGACCTGAAAGTGCCTGAAGACCAGGTCAGGTCCCTGCTGCTGGTTCAGAAAGGCCAGGTGTTCTCGCGCAAGTTGATGACCACCAGCTCGGACTTGATCACCCGTCGCCTGGGCAACGAGGGTTACACCTTTACCAACGTCAACGCGGTACCGACCCCGAACAACGACGACCACACCGTCGATATCACCTTCGTGGTCGACCCGGGCAAGCGCGCCTACATCAACCGCATCAACTTCCGTGGCAACACCAAGACCGACGACAAAGTACTGCGTCGTGAAATGCGCCAGATGGAAGGCGGTTGGGCGTCGACCTACCTGATCGACCAATCCAAGACCCGCCTGGAACGGCTGGGCTTCTTCAAGGAAGTCAACGTCGAGACGCCGGCCGTGGCGGGTGTCGACGACCAGGTTGACGTGAACTACAGCGTCGAAGAGCAGGCCTCCGGTTCGATCACCGCCAGTGTCGGTTTCGCCCAGAGCGCCGGTCTGATCCTCGGAGGTTCGATCACTCAGAACAACTTCCTGGGCACGGGCAATTACGCCAGCCTGGGCCTGACCCGCTCGGAATACCAAAGCAAGTACAACTTCGGTTTTACCAACCCCTACTTCACACCGGACGGGGTGAGCCTGGGCTACAACCTGTTCTACAGCGCCACCGACTACAGCGATTATTACAGTGACGGCGTTTCATACTATTCCATCAACAGTTATGGCGCCGGCACCACACTCGGCTACCCGATCAATGAAACCTCACGACTGAGCTTCGGCCTGACCGTGCAACACGACAACATCGAGCCAGGCACCTACAGCGCCGATGAGATCTACGACTTCATTGCACGCGAGGGTAAGGAGTTCAACAACCTCAAGGCCAGCCTCGGCTGGTCGGAGTCGACCCTGAACAAGGGCGTGCTGGCCACCCGCGGGCATTCGCAGAACCTCAACCTGATGGTGACGGTGCCCGGCAGTGACCTGAGTTTCTACAAGATCGATTACACCGGGCAGACCTTCCTGCCAGTCAGCGACGCCACTTCGCTGCGTTTCCACACCAAGCTCGGTTATGGCAACAGCTACGGCTCAACCGACGGCCTGCCCTTTTATGAAAACTACACGGCCGGTGGCGAAGGTTCGGTGCGCGGCTTTGAAAGCGGCACCCTCGGCCCGCGCAATACCCCGGCCACCGGCACCTATGCCAGTGCCGGCCAGGCGTATTACTCCGATCGGGACACCGATGCGTTGGGCGGCAACATCCTGATTACCGGCGGGGTGGAATACCTGTTCCCGATGCCCTTCATCAAAGACAACAAATCCCTGCGCACCTCGGTGTTCTGGGACGTCGGCAGCGTCTACTCCAACAAGTGCTACCTGAGCACCACTCAGGGTTGTGACGGTGTCGACCTGGGCGAGTTGGCCAGTTCCGTGGGGGTTGGCGTCACGTGGTACAGCCCGATGGGGCCCTTGAGTTTCAACCTGGCGTTCCCGGTCAAAAAACCCGAGGACGCCGATACCCAGGTGTTCCAGTTCTCTATGGGGCAGACTTTTTGATCCGGTGAATCGGGGGGCAATCCACTTCATCCAAATGTCGAGTTCGTTGAGGGCAGTCGAGCGTCAGCGAGGCGCTGCCCCCAACAGAAACATCTCCACCGCGCGCCCCACCAGCGCTTGAATCTGCGCCACTTCCAGCGGCTGCGAGGCGGGTTGATAAAACCTGATCTGCACCTCAGCAGTTAACAGCGCGAGGAATTGCGCGGCTTTTACCTGCGGGTCAGCCTGGTGCAGTTCGCCACGGTTCATGGCTTCGGCCATCCAGGTCGACAGCACCTCATTACAATCGCTGGGCCCTGCCTCGTAAAACAGCATGCCGATGTTCGAGCGCCCGGCCTCGGCCATGACCATCCGGTACACCGCCAACGCGCTGCTCTCGTTGGTCAACACAAACAACATGCGCTCACCAAAGCGCCTCAGCATCTGTTCGAGCGTGACCTCATCCTTATCCGGGGCAGCCAGTTGCGCCACCGCCTCGGATAAATGCACGGTGGCGACTGAACGCACGACTTCTACAAACAACGACTCCTTGGAAGGGAAATAGCCATACAGCGTGGCTTTGGAACCTCCCAGCCGCTTGGTCAATTCATTCATCGACGCCCGTTCGTAGCCCACTTCCTGAAACAGAAGCGCCGCAGCCTCAACGATCGCTTCACGGCGCGCCTCCGTCCTGACCTTCATCACCACCCCAACTCATAAGTGAACCAGCATGTACATTTTTGCTTGACAGGCGTTTGCTCGCCACGCAAGAATCTAAAGCGTACCGACTGGTTCAGTTTTATCAAAAAAACACTGTACTGCCCTGCCCCTTCAAAGACAAGGAAAGGCTGGAGGGCGAACCTGCACCTGTGAACGTCAAGACACCTTTACCCCTCCTGATCACGCGCCTTCAAACAGGGTTTCGACATGGACAAAATGCTCAAGGCTTCTCGACTGACAATGCTGACGATCACCCTGGCCATGGCCGGATGTGCGGGTTCATCGCCGCCTCTGTATACCGACATAGACTCCTCCGCGCGCCTGACCCCCAACCTCGAAGATGACTCCGGTCGCGTGCCGTACATCTACGAGGCCAACGTGGACTGGAGCAAGTACTCGGCGGTTATTGTCGACCCCGTAGCGCTCTATCAAGGGCCGGATAATCAGTTCGGCGACCTCTCCCAGGAAGACCGAAAAACCCTCGCCCACTACATGCATGGCCAATTCAGCGAACGCCTGCAAGAGCGCTTCAAGTTGACGCAGATCGCGGCGCCCAATGCCCTGCGCGTCAAACTGACTTTGACCGGGGCGCAAACCACTACGCCCTTTCTCGCCACATTCACGCGATTTGACCTGGGGGGTGGCCCTTACAACATCGTGCAATCGATTCGCGGGAAAGAAGGTACCTTTACCGGTTCGGTCTTCTTTTCTGTGGAAATCTACGACGCGTCCACCAACCGCCTGCTCAAGGCTTATGTGACCAAGCAATACCCGAACTCGCTGAACATCAGCGCCACTCGGGGGCCACTGAGCGCTGCACAAACGGGGATCGATAAAGGTGCCGACGCGCTCCTCGCCCAGTTTGAATAACCGACCTGTGAACACCTACCCGTACCTGATCGCCTGCGAGCATTGCGACACCGTGTATCTACGCTTCGCCGTGGCCTCGGGAGAAGTGGCGCGATGCAGGCGCTGCTCGGCCGTTCTGTATCGGGGAAGTCTTCTTGATGTCGATCGATGGCTGGCGTTGACCGTCGCGGCGGCTATCGCCTTCGTGATCAGCAACGCTTGCCCGGTCATCCGCATCAGTTTCCATGGTCTGTATAACGAAGCGACGCTTTGGGACGCTGCCGCCGCGCTCGCGCATAGCTCGGCAGTGCCCATCGCGGCATTGGTCGCATTTTCGATCATCGTTGCGCCTCTGCTGCAGATCGCTCTGTTGGGCTGGGTGCTGGGATTTGCCCGGGTCGGGCGAAGAGCCCCCGGTTTCTCTCAGGTCATGCGGCTGCTGATCAATCTGCGTCCCTGGTGCATGGTTGAAGTCTGCATGCTCGGCACCTTGGTCGCAGTGATCAAACTCTCAAGCTTTGTGCAGGTGCTGCCGGGTGCGGGTATCTGGGGCATGGCCGTGTTGATGGCGCTGCTCGCGTTGATTGCCAATCGGGACATACGCTGGCTGTGGGAACTGACCGCGCAGCCACATGGCAATGAGGTGAGAAGTTGAACTATTCACCGCGTGCCGCCCAATTGGGTGTGGTTGCCTGCCACCTGTGCGGGCTGGTCTGTGAGAGCGCCCCCGATCAAGGCGAACCCGGCCAATGCCCGCGCTGCCGTTCAAGGCTTCATCGACGACGCCCGGACAGCGTTGCGCGAGGCTGGGCCTTTCTGCTGGCGGGCCTGATTGCCTACATTCCCGCCAATGTGCTGCCGGTGATGTATTCCAGCCTGTTCGGTCATGGCAGCGAGAGCACGATCCTGCACGGAGTGATCGAGTTCTGGACGTCGGGCTCTTTCGGCATCGCCCTGATTATTTTCATCGCCAGCGTCGTAGTGCCCTGCGCCAAGTTTCTGGTCCTCGGTACTTTGCTGTTCACCGCACAACGGCGCAGTCATTGGGCGACGCGCGAGCGTGCCCGCCTCTACCGCCTGATCGAGTTGATCGGCTACTGGTCGATGCTCGACGTGATGGTGGTCGCCGTCGTCGCCGCACTGGTCAAGTTTCAGGCCTTAAGCGTCATCGAACCGCGCGCGGGCATTTTCTTCTTCGGCCTGATGGTGATCCTCACCATGCTCTCGGCCATGAGTTTCGACCCACGTCTGATCTGGGATGGTGAATAAGCCGATGCGTCACATGCCTGACAATACCCACGACTTGCCACACCCGCCGAAGGTGGACAGGCATCGCAGAATATCCCTGGTCTGGCTGGTGCCTCTGGTCGCCGCCCTGGTCGGGCTTTCGATGTTGATGCGAGCCTGGCTGTCGGTCGGCCCGCAAATCACCCTGACGTTTCAAACCGCTACGGGCCTGGAAGCCGGCAAGACACCGGTCAAATACAAAGACGTCACAGTCGGCAGCGTCTCGTCCATCACCCTGAGCGATGATCGCAGCCATGTGCTGGTGACCGCATCCCTGGTCGAAAGCGCCGAAAGCCTCGCCCGCGAGGACACGCGCTTCTGGGTCGTGCGACCACGTATTGGCGCCCGCGGCATCTCCGGTGTCGATACATTGTTTTCAGGGGCCTACATCGGTGTCGATACCGGTGTGTCAACGAAGCCCGCCAACAGCTTTACCGGCCTGGAATCTCCGCCCACTGTCATCAGCGGCATGCCGGGCAAGATCTTTATCGTTCGCACCGCTGACCTGAACTCGCTGGACATTGATTCCCCCGTCTACTACCGACACATCAAAGCCGGGCGGGTGGTGTCGTACCAGATGGACAGCGACGGCAAGGGTGTGAGTCTGCAAGTGTTCATCGATGAACCCTATGATCGCTTCGTGACAACCGATACGCGTTTCTGGAATGCCAGCGGCGTGGATTTTTCCCTCGGCGCCGAAGGGCTGAAAGTCAAAACCCAGTCAATGGCGGCCATCGTGGCCGGAGGCATTGCGTTTGCTTCGCCGGATGACAGTCACGCCGAACCGGCCACCGCCCAATCACCGTTTACATTGGCACAAGACCAGCAAACCGCGATGGCGCAACCGGATGGCCCGGCCCATTACATCCAGCTTCGTTTTGACCAGTCACTGCGTGGCCTGACTGTCGGTGCACCAGTGGAGTTCTCCTCCGTCACGGTTGGCCGGGTCGTCTCGATGGAGCTCGATTACGATGCCTCCAGGCAGCGCTTTCCAACGATGGTGGGCATAGAGATTTATCAACAGCGATTGGGGCCGGTGCAGGACAAGCTCCCACACCCCGATGGCGACCGGGAGCAACAGGCCGCGACGTTTTTGCGGGGGATGGTCGAACAGGGGCTGCGCGCGCAAGTGCGCTCGAGCAATCTGCTGACCGGTCAGCTGTATGTGGCACTCGATTATGTGCCAAACGCAGCAAAGGTTACGTTCGATGCCCGCGCCCGCCCTCTCAGCATTCCGACCATTCCCAGCAGTTTCGATCACCTGCAAGAACAACTGGCCAGCATCATCGGCAAGGTCGACAAACTACCGCTCGACTCCATCGCCCGACATCTGGACGCAAACCTGATTGGCCTGGACAAGACGCTGAGCCAGATCAACGAGCAAGTGCTGCCGCAGAGCACACAGACATTGCAGCAAGCGCACCAAACGCTGGCCACGCTGCAGAACCTGATGGAGGCGGACGCGCCAATCCCCCAGGCGCTGGGCCAGGCCATGCAAGAAGTGAAACGCGCCGCGGTAACCTTTCGCGTCCTCACCGACCTGCTGAGCCGCCATCCGGAATCCTTGCTGCGTGGCCGACCGGATGATCAGCCCGCCCCTCGGGCCCTCCAGGTTTCGCAGGAGTTAACGCAATGAATTTGCCGACTCGTCTTTACCTTCTCGCTCTGATCATCGTGCTGAGTGGGTGCGCTTCGACGAACACACACTATTACACCCTGGTGGTGCCGGCCTCGGCGACCTCGACTCAACTTGCCCCTTCGCCCTTTCTGATTGACGTGATGTCGGTAGGTGTACCGGTTCAGATCGACCAACCGCAATGGGTGGTGCGACTCGGTGACAACAGCATCGGTGTGCTTGAAGGCGAGCGCTGGGGCGCGCCGTTGAGTGAGGAGATACGCAGCGCACTCTCTGCCGGTTTGACCCAGCGCCTCAACACCCAGGACATATCAGGGCTTGCCCAGCCGCCGAACAGACCGGTGCTGAGAATCAAGGTACAGGTTCGACGCCTCGACAACTGGCCCGGCCGGCAAGTCGAGTTACATGCGGATTGGAGCCTGAGTTTTGCCGGTGACACGCCCTCTGCCCGCTTGCTGTGCCAGGGTCGGTTCAAGGAAGACGCACCCGGCGGCTATGCACAACTCGCCAATGCGCAGCAACGCGTGGTTGCGCTGCTGGGCAAACAGATCGCCAAGGATGCACGTCGATGGTCATTGTCACGAAGTGCCGAATGTGCAGCGGCTCCTGCATGACACATTCACTGGGGGGGTGGATGTGTCCCGCCGCAAAGTCTGCGTAGAATACGGTGTCGATACCGAATCCAATACAAAAACAGACTCATCCTCCCTGTGATCAACACCACCGGTGAATTGTGGCTCTCCCCTACTTTCAATGCCTGAATGACCAACCATGAGCGGGAGCTCACGGGTCTCAACTGCCTGGACAACGGCACTTTGCTGGTTTTGTCTGTCGGTCTCGCTGCTGATTGCCAGTCACGCGAGCGGCGCCCCCTTGCCGCTCGAACTGTATATCCCGGACGCTCCGCCCCTGACGTTCGTCGATGGCTCCCAAGGCCACGGCATGGTTGGTGAAGCCGTGCTGACCGCCATTGCCAACGCCGGCTATGCCGCGCATGTTCTTGTGCTTCCCTGGGCCAGATCGCAGAAACATGTCAGCGAGACTCAGGACATCCTGATCGCCCCTTTGTCACGCACGCCGGAACGTGAGGATCGCTTCACCTGGATCGCGCCGATCATGCCCATGGAACGCGCTTTTTTCAGCCTTGACCGGCCGGTGAGCAGCTTCGAGCAAGCGAAGCAAACCTACCGGGTGATCGGCGTCGGCCTGGGCAGTGCGCAGGAGGAAATCCTCCGTGCACAAGGCTTCAGCGACGATCAGATCCACCCCCTGACCATTGGCGACAACCCCGCGCAGATGCTCTTGAAAGGTCGCATCGATGCCTGGTTCAACGGTGTCCCGGAGAGTCGATACATCTGGCCGAAGGTGTCCGAACACAAACTGTTCATGAGCCCCGTCATGAGCAGAGCGGAACTCTACCTGGCTTGCTCGAAGCAGTGCTCCGCCCAACTGGTGCAAGACTTGCGCAAGGCGGTTGAAACGCTTCGCGATGACGGCACCCTGGCGCGCATACAAAAGAGCTATTTGTCGCCATAGGAATTCTGATGGCGCACAGCTCAATGCATTCAAGGCAGGCATTCCTCCTCCTCCGGCGCCTGCAACCCCATGAACCGCCGCACTCTATGAGCCTCGGGCTTCTCGCGGATCGCCTCTGGTGATGCATCCAGCTGAATGTGGCCGTTTTCCATGAAGATCACCCGGTCGGAAATCGACAGGGCAAAGTCCATCTCGTGGGTGACAATCAGCAGGGTCATGCCTTCGCGGGCCAGGTGGCTGATGACCGTGAGTACTTCGCCGACCAGCTCCGGATCCAGCGCCGAGGTCGGTTCGTCGAACAGCAGGATATCCGGGTCCATGGCCATGGCCCGGGCAATTGCCACGCGCTGTTGCTGGCCGCCGGACAGTTGATGCGGATACTTGTGGACGTGAGCCAACAGGCCGACCTTGTCGAGTAGCTGGCAGGCGCGTTGTTCGCTCAGTGCGCGACCGACACCGTGATAACGGGGAGCGAGGCTGATGTTGTCCAGCAGTGTGCGGTGCGGGAACAGGTTGAAGTTTTGGAACACCATGCCGATGCGCCGTACGCCCTGACGAATCCGGCGGCTATCCGGTTTGTCCCCGGCATTGATGAAGCCCTCCCCGAACAACAGGATTTCGCCCTGATCGATGCGCTCCAGGCCGTTGACCGTACGAATCAGCGAGGTCTTGCCGGAGCCGGACGGGCCGATGATCGAAATCACCTGGCCACTTTGTACCTTCAGGTCGATGCCCTTGAGCACATGATGATCGCCGTAGCGTTTGTGCACGCCCTGCAGTTGCAGGGCCGGGGCGGCGCCTTTGGATGGCGGCTTGAGCTTGCTCGATAGCTCGCTCGATAGAACAGGCGCCAGGCTGTCACGCAGCGCTTGTGCCGAGGCGCTGTCGAGGGTTTGCGGTGTCCGCAGGTTGAGGTCCAGGTAGCGTTCCAGACGCTGCAGGGCAAAGCCGAACAGCGTGACGATCAGCACGTAGTACACGCCCACCGCCACCAGGGTTTCCATCACCAGGAAGTTCTGCGCATACAGGCGCTGGCCGACGGTCAGCAGTTCGGTCAATGAAATCACCGAGATCAACGAAGTCAGTTTGACCACCGTGATGTATTCATTGATCAAGGTCGGCAGTGAGATACGAAATGCCTGGGGAATCACAATCAGCCGTTGCAGGCCGAACAGGCCGATACCCAGGGCGCGGCCGGCTTCCTTCTGGCCCTTGGCGACCGAGATCAGCCCGCCACGATGAATTTCAGCCATGTAGGCGGCCTCAGTGACCACCAGCGCCAACAGGCCGGAATAGAACGGTACCGACAGCACCGGCCCGGCACCGGGCAGCAACTGCGGCAGGTTATAGATGAAGACCACCAGCACCAGCAGCGGAATACTGCGAAAGAACCAGATGTAGAGTGACGCCGGTAGTCGCAGCCAGGGCGAGCCGGACAGCTTGGCTGACGCCAGAACGAAGCCCAGTAACATCCCCAGGAACCAGGCCAGGGCGCTCAGTTCGATGACGGTCAGGCTCGCCGCCCAGAAGTCAGTCTTGGAGAACAGCGAAATAAAGTAAGACCAGTCGAATTGCATAGACACCTCGTGCACGCCGCGCCCTCGACCGAGGGCACGGCTTCAGCCATTACTCGGAGACCGGTTCCAGGTCGTATTTTTTGAGAATGGCGGCGTACTCACCGTTGGCCTTGCTGTCGGCCAGTGCCTTGACCAGCGCCTGATAGGTAGCGTCGGCGTCTTTCTTCACATAGATGCCCAAGGTCTGCGGGTAAACCAGCTTCTGCGAACTGACCACGACCCGCCCGTTGGTGCGTTGGGCGATCATGTGCGCGGCACCGGCGATTTCCACCTGGGCCTGAATGTTTTTCGACAGCAGCGCCTGCGTCACTTCAGGGGCCGAGGGGTATTCATTGACGGTGATCGCGCCTTTGTTGTTCGGCACGCAGTAGTCGCTGGACAACTGGTTGAACTTGGCGACCCAGGTGGTGCCCTGCTCCAGGCCGATCTTCAGGCCGCACAAGTCCTCGGGAACCTGCGGGCTCAACTCACTGCCCTTGGGCACCATGATCGCGGCGCCGGTATTGGCGTAGGCGATGGTGCGGGCCTGGAGCTGGCGCTCGGGGGTGATGTACATGCCGGAAATGATCGCGTCGTAATGCCCGGCGTTGAGGCCGTTGATCAGATTGGGAAACTTGGTGTCGACGAAGTTGGCCTTGACGCTCATCGCCTTGGCCAGGGAGTGCGCCAACTCAGGGTCGGAACCGACCACATTCTTGTCGGCGTCGTAGGACTCGAACGGCGGGTAGGTGATTTCCATACCGACCTTCAACACACCGGGGGTCGCGGTGCTGGCGAAGGCGGCGTTGGCGCAGAACAGGCCGGCGGCGAGCAGGCTCAGTTTGGTCAGGGCGTAGTGGCTTTTCATCGTGGGAAGCTCCGTGGGTTGTTTTTTTAGGAATGAGGGGTGGTGTTCTTCAGACGGCCGAAGCTCGATGGCTTTCGGGCCCGGGACGGCAACTCAAGCTCGCCGTTCTCCACGCGCTTGCGCAGGTATTGATAGGTCTGCAAGGCCTGGCTCCACATGTGTTCGCCAATCGCCAGCGCCTCGTATTCCCGATCATCCCTGGCGAATGCCGGCAATGGTTTGATCAACGTGTGATAGTCGCAGGCGTAGAACAGCGGGAAGCTGTAGCGCTCCTGGGCGACCTTGCGCACCCGATGGGCTGTGGCCACAAAGGCACCGGCGGTCATGACTTCCAGCATGTCGCCGATGTTGACCACGAACGTGTCGGGTATTGGCGGTGCGTCGATCCACTGCCCCTGATCATTGAGCACCTCCAGCCCCGGCTGATCGGCGTGCAGGATGGTGAAGCACTCGTAGTCGGTATGCGCGCCGATGCCCGGAGCGTCGACGACATCGGCGTCGAAGGGATAATGGATCAGCCGCAACTTGGAGGGCGGGCGAGTCACCAGCGCGTCGAAGTAGCCCTCCTCCAGCCCCAGGGCCAAGGCGAAGCCATCGAACAGCCGGCGGCCTAGCGCGAACACTGCCTGATAGTAGTTTTGTACCGCGCTCTGGAAACCCGGCACGTCGGGCCAGTGGTTCGGCCCCAGCAGCGGCGTTCGGTTGAGGAACAACGGGTCATCCACTGGCACTTCGAAGCCGATATCGAAAGCTTCTTTGTGATCCGGCTTACCCTTGGAATACACCTCCTCGCCTTCGGGTACGAAGCCCTTGTGGCTTTGCGAGGCGCCGATGTAGTGGCGCATCTTGGCTTCCAGCGGTTGCGCAAAATAATCCCTGGCCGCCTGGCGCAGCCCCTCGATCAGCGCCGGATCGATGCCGTGCCCGGTGATGTACAGAAAGCCCACATCGCTGGCGGCGCGGCCCAGTTGCTCGGCCACTGCCAGGCGATGCTCCAGTTCGATGCTGAAGAGCCCGGCGATGTTCACCACCGGAATGCTGTTGAAGTTGGCCTGGGTTGGCGAGGTATTACGCATGGCGGGCTCCTTCACGGGTGAAACGGTCGAAGTGTTCGCGCTCGGTCCGGGCCATCCACTGGTTCAAGCTCCAGAGGTCGGCCACCGGCATGTTGGTGAAGGGCAAGTGATGCAGATAACCGTCGGCACCGAACTCCGGGGTCAAGGTGCTGACCGGGTAGCCACGTTCGCGCTGAGAGGTCCAGACGGCCTCCCAGTGGCGCTGGTGGAACGCCAGTTCACGGGCATATTCCGGGGCGGCGGGATGGGGGACTTGCGGGCCTTGGTCGTAGCCGACCCGAGCCTGAATGTGATGCACGCGTTCGACGAAGGCCGAAAGATCGTCGGCCGGATCGTCCAGTAGTCGCTCACAGCACACCACCCAATGGCTGATGTCACTGGTGAAACGCAGGCCCGGCAGTTGGCGGATCAGCTCCAGGGTCACCCAAGGGCTGTAAAGGGAACGGGCGCGATGCGTCTCGAAACTGCAGAACACGCCGTGCCTGGCGGCCAGTTCCATCGCCTGGCCGAAGAATTCGACCTGCAATGCCTGCGGCCAGCGGTCGTTGCCTGCCAGCAGATTGACGAAACGCGGGTTCAGCTCCGAGGCCCAGCCCAGCTTGCGATCAATGTCGGCCAAGTGTTGGGTGGGCGTGGCGTTCTGGTCGGGCAATACATCGTAGGCACTGAACAGTGTGCAGATGTAGGGAACCTGATGGCTGCGCAGCAAAGCGCCGAACTCGCCACGCTCATCGGCCTGCAGCGGCAGGCGTGCTTCGAGGCCATCGAAGCCGGCAGCGAGCAGTTCATCCAGGGCTTGTGCCTTGCTGGCGGTGTAGCCCCATAAAGTGCGGAATATTTCTAGCTTCATGCATTCCTCTCGGCTGCGTCAGGTCACCCGCTGTTTGGGCTGGCGTTACTGGGCAGTCGAAAGAAGTTGCTGCGGGCCGCTGCTCTGATGGCTACGGTCCCGTGTGACGAATCCTAAGGCTACGGCGACAAGCGATTGAATAGGCTGCAGCAAATAGTTAGTTCAGAAATTCATGAACTAACAATGCCGGGTTTTCTTGCGTTGCGTAAGCCGCAATGCGATCCGTAGCAGCTGCCGAGCCTGAGTTCGGCCGTAGCAGCTGTCGAGCTCGCGAGGCTGCGTTCGGCTGCGCAGCAGTCGTAAAACCAGAACTCGCGGTGTGTCAGGTAGACCGCATCAGCCGGATTCACGACTGCTTCGCAGCCGAACGCAGCCTCGCAAGCTCGACAGCTGCTACAAAGCGCTCGGTGCTGATGGGCACGAACCAGAACAGAGCACAGCGACTCAGCCATTCCCGCGACTGGTGCGTTGCTCGCCTGCATTGCCTTCGTCATCGAATGCAATCCGCCTTCCACCGGCTGACCTGCCGTCGAACGCAAAGGCTGGCAAACAACTTGCTTAGGCTTTTGATCAGGCTTGAGCCATCAACACCGATGGTTTGGCAAACATCTCGGACAACGGCGTCCGCTTCCCTGCACATTGCGGCAGGAGAGCGTGCGCCGTTTTTGCTTTCATCCCGGCATCAGAAGGAAATCCTCATGTCTGCTCAAGGAATGCACCCACCGGGTCATGCCATTGTTCATTTGCGCAGCGATGGCGGCAAATCGCACCCGGTCGGCACATCATTCGCCAAGGCCTTGTTCGAACCAGGCATGGCCCTGCTCGAACGCAGCAGGATCGGTTTCTGGCTACCGCTCGGATTGGCCCTCGGCGCCTGCGGTCTCGCACTGCTCGAACAACCCGCAAGCGCATTGGCCCTGATACCCGGCGTTCTCTACCTGGGAGGTGCCTGGCAACTTCGCGAGCGTCATCAACGCCGTCTGCAGACATTCTGGGACACCGAACTGGCACAACTGCTGCGCAGCTCGCGGGATGCCGACCCCGCGACGTTACTGGTGGCCGCCAGCATGCAACTGCGCAACAACGAACGCTTGCGCAGCGAAGTACAGTTCGCCAGCCGTGCCTTGGAGCAGATGGCCCAACAGGCCCGCGACCAAGGAGCGGAACAGAGCCAACGCATTGCCATGATCGCCGCCGCCAGCGAGCAGATCGATCAGACCCTGCACAGCATCGATGCCTTGGCCAAGGGCGCGCTGGCAGCCTTCGCCAACGCTCACACCCAGAGCGAAACCGGTTGCCTGGAGGCACGCTCAGTGGGTGACAGCATGCGCGCCATTCAGCATCGCCTGGGCAATACCGCGCACGCCGTGGAAGCGTTGCTGCAGCGCACGACCGCCGTGGAAAGCACCGTCAACAGCATTCAGGCACTGGCCAAACAGACCCAATTGCTGGCACTCAATGCCTCCATCGAGGCAGCCCGCGCCGGCGAGCACGGGCGCGGTTTTGCCGTGGTCGCCGATGAGGTCCGCAGCCTGGCCCAGGCCACCGACCGGGCGACCCACGAAATCACCACTGCCGCGACGGCGATCGCCATGGCCGTGCGCCAGGTGGATGGTGAGGTCAAGGACCACCGCGACCTGCTGGCCGCCGGGAGTCAGCAGAGCGAGCAGCTCGCCGCCAACCTCGACGACCTGGCGCAACATAGCCAGATCAACCTGCAACACCTCGGCGCCATGCAACAGGCGCTCAGCGAGCATCAGCAAGCCAATCATGCCCTCAGCGAACAGTTGCAACAGGTCAATGGCGCGGTGCAGGAACAGAGCACGCAAACCAATGCGCTGCACGATCTGACCCGTTATCTCAACCAGCTCACCGTCGGAAGCCGCCCATGAATCCAGCACTTGCCACAGCATCCGAAGGTGGGCCATCCCGACGAGTCCATCTGCCACAGGGAGACACGGGACTAAGGCAGGCGCTGTTGTTGGGTATCGACCTGCTGCAAGGTCTGCAGCAGCATCGTGGGCTCGGCGGACAAGTCACCCGCGAGGCGCAACAACGTTGCCAGGCATTGGGGCACGCGCTCGACCAACGCTGGAGGGAGTGGCCGTATTCCGCACAGTGCCAGGCCTGGAGTGCGTTACGCCGCGACCCGGCGGATTTCGATGGTCATTGCCGCTTGCTGCAAGACCTGCTCGGCGCCATCCAGCACCTCGAACTGCAACGCTGCGCGCTCAACCTGGCGCCCCCGAGCATCGCCGCGCGCTGCTGGGAGCTTGAAGAGTTGGGTCGACTGCGCGGGCTGTCGGTGCGCGCCGCCGCCCATCGAAGTTGCCCGTTGGAAATGCTGATTCAATTGCAGTACCTGCACGAACGCTTGCTCAAGCACGCTCCCCGTTCGCTGCACACGGCGCTCGAACAACTGCAACGCTGCCTGATCGATACAACGACCGTGTCCATCACCCCGGCGCAGTGTTACGCCCTCCTCACCCCATTGCTCGACGAACGCCTGGACGCGATCCGTCGGGATCTGGATTAAGGCCGCAACAACTCGTTCCTTTACCGTAGATTCGCTACTATGTGGGTCCCGCTTTCCTTGTCCGCGGATTTCTTGATTCTGGAGCCCGAATGCCTAGTCAAAAGGACATCGCCGCCGACAGCGGCGCACCGATGATTCCTGAACAGCGCCGTGAGTTGATGCTGCGCCAATTGCGCAAGCATCAGGTGCTGAGCGTTCATCAATTGATGGAAATGTTCGACTGTTCGCACATGACCATCCGCCGCGATATCGCGCTGCTTGAACAGGAAGGCCGTGCTTATTCGGTTACTGGCGGCGTGCGTATCGCCAGCCAGCTCCACAGCGAGCCCAGTCATCAGTTCAAGGCGGTGGTCGAGTTGCCGCAGAAGCAGGCGATGGCCAGGCTGGCCGCGCGGCTGTTGCATGCCGACATGACGATTTATCTGGATGCGGGGACCAGCACGCTGGAAATCGTCCCGTACATCAAGGCGCTGTCGGGAATGACCGTGGTGACCAACGATTTCGGGATTGTCCAGGCGCTGATCGATGCGCCCCATGTCACGGTGATTCACACCGGCGGGCAGTTGGATCATTCGAATCAATCGTGCGTGGGCGGTCTGGCGGTGGCCACCTTGCGTCAGATCGTCACCGATATCGCTTTCATTTCCACCAGTTCCTGGGATTTGCGTCGCGGCCTCACCACGCCGTCGGCGTTGAAGGTGGAGGTCAAGCAAGTCGCGATGCAATCGGCCTCGCAAGTGGTGCTGGTGGCCAGCAGTTCGAAGTACGGCACATTCAGCATGTACCGGATCGCCGGGCTCGAGCAGTTCGACATTATTCTCAGCGACGACGCACTGACCCCTGCCGCGGCCGATAGCATCCGCAAGCAGGGTGTCGAACTGCTGTTGCCCTCCGATAACAACCTGTAAGGCGTTAGCGCGCCTTCCAGTCCCGCAGCCACTGCAAGCCGGCCGACGTGTTGCCACGAGGCCGGTATTCGCACCCTACCCAGCCGTCATAACCCAACTGGTCGATCAACTCGAACAGATAGGGATAGTTGACTTCGCCCAGGTCCGGCTCGTGTCGGTCCGGTACGCCGGCGATCTGGATATGACCGATGCCGGCGAAGTCCCGACGCAGTTTAGTGGCCAGGTCACCTTCGACGATCTGGCAGTGGTAGCAATCGAACTGAACCTTCAGGTTACTGGCGCCCACTTCCTTGCAAATGGCCTGGGCCTGATCCTGGCGATTGAGGAAAAAGCCCGGCATGTCGCGCGTGTTGATCGGTTCCAGCAGCACGGTGATGCCGACCTTGGCGGCCTGCGCGGTGGCGTAGGCCAGGTTCTCCAGGTACACGCCGTGATGCCGCGGGCGATCGCTTTCCGACGGCAGCAACCCGGCCATCACATGAATGCGCGAGTTGCCCAGCACCGCCGCGTATTCCAGCGCGCGATCGAAACCGCTGCGAAACTCACTCTCCCGTCCCGGCAACGACACCGTGCCGCGCTCACCCGCCGCCCAATCGCCGGGAGGTGCGTTGAACAGCGCTTGCACCAGGCCGTTATCGCTCAGGCGCTGTTTGAGTTCCTCGGCGCTGTAGTCGTAGGGAAACAGGTATTCCACCGCTTCGAAACCATCGGCGGCAGCGGCGGCGAAGCGATCCAGAAACTCATGTTCCGGATAGAGCATGCTGAGGTTGGCAGCAAAACGAGGCATGGTAGCTCCTATAAATGGCTTTCTTGTAGGTGCACAGCTTGCCGGCAAGCCGTGCGCCTACAGGTCGACAGTGGGTTACACAAACGGCCAGATCAGCAAGGTAATACCGAAACCCAACGTGCCAAGCAAGGTGGTCAGCACGGTCCAGGTGCGCAGGCCGTCGGCCACGTTCAGCCCGGACAGTTTGGTGAAGATCCAGTAACCGGCATCATTGATGTGGGACATGGCCAACCCGCCACCGCCCATGGCCAGGCACAGCAGCGCCATGTGATTCGCCGTGAGGTTGAGAGTCGCGATCAGCGGGCTGATGATGCCGGCGGTGGTCACCAGCGCCACCGTGGTCGAGCCCTGGACCGCACGCAACAGCATGGTCAGCAGAAAGCCCAGCGCGAGCACCGGCAGACCGGTGGTGCGCAGCAAATCGGAGACCACCGCGCCGATGCCGGTATCCACCAGCACCTTGCCGAACACACCGCCGGCGCCGGCAATCAGAATCACCATGGCCACGCCAGGCAAGGCCGAGCCGATCACGTCAGACACCTGGGTACGGCTCCAGCCCCGACGCGAACCCAGCAACCAGGCACACAGCAAGGTATCGATCAGCAACGCCACCAGCGGCGCACCGAGCACGGTCATGATGCCGCGCAGGGTCGAGTCGGCAGGCAGCAACGAGTTGGACAGTGTTCCCAGCAGAATCAGAATGATCGGTAGCGCGATCAGGCTGACGATCATGCCAAAACCCGGCGCGGGTGCCAGCGGCAACTTGGAAACGATAGCGCTGGTGGCTTCTTCCAGGCCCATGTGCGACGCGGCCACGGCGGCTCGTTCAGCGCTCTTGCCGTTGCCATTGGCCCAGGCGACCAGGTCTTCGTTGGTGACATGCGGGCCATAAACCTCGGCGCGGATGTCGTCGGTCATCGGGTACACCCGACGGGTCATACGCCCGGCCACGCGGTAGCCGACGTAGCAGAGGAACGCCGTGATCGGCAGACCGAACATCAGCACGCGGCCAAGGTCGGCGCCCAACTGACTGGCAGCGGCCACCGCGCCCGGGTGTGGCGGCAGGAAGGCGTGTACGGTCAGCAACGCAGCACACATCGGCAGCGCAAACACCAACAGCGGCTTGCGTGCACTGCGGGCAACGCCATAGGCCAGCGGCATCAGGATGATCACGCCGACCTCGAAGAACACCGGCACCCCGACCATGAACCCGGCAATCGTCAGCGCCAGCGGCGTGCGTCGATTGCCGAAACGGCTAATCAGCGTCTTGGCCAGCGCCTCGGCACCGCCGGAGAGTTCGATGATCCGTCCGATCATCGCGCCCAGGGCAATGATGATCGCGATGTGGCCCAACGTCTTGCCCATGCCGCCTTCGATGGTGGCGACCAGGTCGGCCGGTTTAACCCCGGCCACCAGCGCCACCAGAATGCTCACCAGCATCAACGCCACGAACGGCTGGAATTTGTACTTGAGCACCAGAAACAACAACAGAGCGATCCCTAGCCCCGCGGTAACCATCAGGATTAACGGGCTCATTTCACAAGCCCTCCGCGCCGGGTGAACACAAGGGTTGTGCAACCGGGTCCGAAAATGCCGCAGTGAAGGTGAGTCATGCCTGGATGTCCTCTTGTTATTGTATTTTTCAGGCAAGCCGGGGTCGTGGGAAGTCGCTGCGCGGCTCCCGGACAAGGCCTGCCTTATCGGTCTGTCGTGTTCTTTCGTTTTCTATCGTTTTAAAGCTATTTTTTTAAAAGAAGTCAGCGCCCTACCAGTGCACGCCGAAGGCCGCTCGCAGCTCATCCAGTGCTGCCTGATCGAGCGGTTCGGGCTTGGGATTGCTCATCAGCCACAGCCGCGCGGTTTCCTCGAGTTCTTCCAGAGCGTAACTGGCCCTGGATACCGAACTCTCCCAGACCACCGGCCCCAGCCGTTCAAGCATCACGCCGCGAACGCTGTTGGCCAGTTGTGCGACCTGTTCGGCAACCTTTGGCGAGCCGGGACGCTGGTAGCTGATCAACGGGATATGCCCGACTTTCATCACCTGATACGGCGTCAGTGGCGGCAGGATGTCGTTCGGTTGCCAGACACCCGCCAGGGTCAATGCCACCAGATGAGTGGAATGGGTATGCACCACGCCACCGACACTCGGGTTGCGGTCGTAGACCTGACGATGCAGCGCCAATGTCTTCGACGGCTTGTCACCGGATACCCATTCGCCAGCCAGATTGACCTTGGCGATGGTCGCCGGGTCGAGGCGGCCCAGGCATACGTCAGTCGGCGTGATCAACCAACCGTCGTCCAGCCGCGCGCTGATATTGCCGGCGCTGCCGACGGTGTAACCTCGCTCATACAGGCTGCGGCCAACGTCGCAGATTTCTTCGCGCAGGGCGTTTTCATTACTCACTGTGCACCCTCCGCCAATTGCTTCAAGGCTTTGCTGAAGAAATCCCGACCACCGAAGTTGCCCGATTTGAGCGCCAGCGCCAGAGGCTCATCGGTGCTGCTGACCGTTGCCGGAACCCCCGGATCGATCTGCGCGCCGATCTGCAGCAGTTGCACACCCAGCGCCTGAACCACGGCGCCCGAGGTTTCACCGCCGGCGATCACGAAGCGTCGTACGCCACTCTGGCGCAGGCCTTGGGCAATTTCGCCGAACGCGTTTTCCACCAGACTGCCGGCCTGTTCGACGCCGAGCTGCTGTTGCACCGCCTTGACCTCGTCCGGTGAGCAGGTGGCGTAGATCAATACGGTTTGTTCATTGTCCTTGGCGAAGGCCAAAGCTTGGGCAACCACCGGCTTCCCGGCGGCCAGGGCCAACGGATCAATCCGCAGCGCGGGCCTACCGGCTTCGAGCCAGGCCGCGACCTGGCCATTGGTGGCGATCGAAGCACTGCCGGCCAATACCACTTCATCGCCAGACACTGCCGGGAGTTTCGAGGCATCGAGGTCGCGCAATTTACCGGCGCGACGGAAGTTTTCCGGCAAGCCCAGGGCCAGCCCCGAGCCGCCAGTCAGCAACGGCAAGTCGGCGCAGGCGGTGCCGAGGGTGTACAGATCCTGGTCCGACAAGGCATCGGCAATCGCCATGCCGACACCTTGAGCTCGCAGTTCGGCGATGCGCCCGCGTACCTTTTCGGCCCCTTGGGCAATGGTGTCGTAGCGCAACAGGCCGACGTTCAGACGGGTCTGCGATTGCAGCACCCGCACCAGGTTGGCATCGGTCATTGGCGTCAATGGATGATGCTGCATGCCCGACTCGCTGAGCAGTTGATCCTGGACGAACAAGTGACCGCGAAAGATCGTCCGGCCATTCTCCGGGAACGCCGGGCACGCCAGGGTGAAGTCGCTGCCCAGCGCCGCCAGCAGCGCTTCGCTGACCTGGCCGATATTGCCGGCCCCGGTGGAATCGAACGTCGAGCAGTACTTGAAGAAAATCTGCTCGCAGCCTTGCTCACGCAGCCAGGCCAGCGCGGCGAGGGATTGCTCGACCGCTTCGGCGACTGGAATGGTGCGCGACTTCAGGGCGATGACGATCGCATCGGCATCAAGCCCGGCCGCCACTTCGCTGCTCGGAATACCGATGCTTTGCACGGTGCGCATTCCGCCGCGCACCAACATGTTGGCAAGGTCCGTGGCACCGGTGAAATCGTCGGCGATGCAGCCCAGCAATGGGCGTGCAGTGGTTGTGCTCATGGTGCGTTCCTCAAACAGGCTCGGTCTTGGCAGTCGGCAGTTCAATGCCGGGGAAAATCTTGATCACTGCCGAATCATCCTCACGCCCGAAGCCTGCACTGGACGCCTGCATGAACATCTGGTGGGCGGTGGCCGACAGCGGCAGCGGGAATTTGCTGGCCCGCGCGGTATCCAGCACCAGGCCCAGGTCCTTGACGAAAATATCCACCGCGGACAACGGCGTGTAATCGGCCTTGAGAATGTGCGGCACGCGGTTTTCGAACATCCAGGAATTACCGGCGCTGTGGGTGATCACTTCGTAAAGTGCGTCGGCATCGACCCCTTCACGCAGGCCCAGCGCCATGGCTTCGGCAGAGGCCGCGATGTGCACCCCAGCGAGCAACTGGTTGATGATTTTGACCTTGGAACCCAGGCCATGGCTGTCGCCCAGGCGATAGACCTTGCCGGCCATGCCTGCCAGGACGGCTTCGGCCTTGGCATAAGCGTCGGCCGGGCCGGACGTCATCATGGTCATTTCACCGGCAGCCGCCTTGGCCGCGCCACCGGAGATCGGGGCATCCAGATACAACAAGCCTTGGGCGGTCAGGCGCTGGCCCAGGTCGACGGCGTAGGTCGGGGCCACGGTGGCGCAACCGATCACCAAGCTGCCAGGGCGCAACGCGGCGATGGCGCCACACTCGCCAAACAATACGGTTTCGGTCTGCTCGGCATTCACCACCACGGTAATGATCACGTCGCACGCCGCGGCCATCTGCGCGGGCGAAGAGCACGCCACGCCGCCCTCCCCGGCAAACTGTTCAGTCACCTGCGCACGCACATCACAGGCATGCACATTGAAACCACTGCGCAACAGTGAGCGGGCAATGCCCAGCCCCATCGCGCCCAGACCGACAACACCGACATTCTTGTTATTCATGGGGTACTCCTGAAGGAAGCAGCGGCCTGTTTCACGCAAGGCGCAGGCAGTGGGCCGCGTTGTAGAAATGAGCACGGGCTGCCTGAGGGCAGCCACGATCGCTTGAGCAGATAATCCTCCAATGATCAGATTATGTGAAGTATTTTTTTAAAATAACATTTTTTAACATCGAGCCATGGGCATCCGTCGTCGCGCCGCACTTCTGTAGCAGCTGCCGAGCCTGCGAGGCTGCGTTCGGCTG
>NZ_AKJT01000111.1 GCF_000282195.1 Pseudomonas sp. GM18 | reverse complement strand
CGAACGCAGCCTCGCAGGCTCGGCAGCTGCTACGGGGGACCAGGGACGTTATTTAATTTCTAAATACTGCTCCGGACTTTCTGATTTGCCGCCTCCAAGGCTCGCGCGCCTAATCGGCTCCTTGTTCCTGAAGGTCCGATTATGGAAAACGTTCGCGCAACCTCCCGCCCTGCCCTCTGGCTGATGTTCAGCATCATTCTTGTCGCCCTGAATCTGCGTCCGTCCATGGCCGCTGTCGGCCCGTTGCTGTCAGCCATTCGCGGTGACATCCCGCTGAATTTCAGCCTGGCCTCGCTGTTGACCATGCTGCCAGTCATGTCCATGGGACTGGCGATGTTCTTTGGTATCGGCATCAGTCAGCGCCTGGGCGAGCAGCGCACGGTGGTGCTGTCGCTGCTGATCATCGGCCTGGCCACGGTGTCGCGGTTGTTCCTTGATTCGGCGGCGGAACTGATCCTGAGCGCCGTGTTGGCCGGTGTCGGCATTGCATTGATTCAGGCGTTGATGCCTGCCCTGATCAAGTCCCGCTTCAGTGACAACGTTTCCGTGTACATGGGTCTCTATGTGACGTCGATCATGGCCGGCGCGGCAATTGCGGCGTCATTCGCGCCGTTGGTGATGACCCGCACCGGCAGTTGGCGAGTGGGGTTGGCGATCTGGGCGGCATTGGCGCTGGCGGCATTGCTGTTCTGGTGCGCTCAACGCTCGGGAATGCCGACATTGGGGGAGAAATCGTCCCGCAAGGAATCCTTTTCCAGCAATTCCCGCGCCTGGTTACTCGCGATCTTCTTCGGCCTGGGTACGGCGTCCTACACCTGTGTGCTGGCCTGGCTGGCACCGTACTACGTGGAAAAAGGCTGGAACGAACAACAGGCCGGCTTGTTGCTGGGCTTTTTGACGGCCATGGAAGTGTTGTCGGGGCTGCTGACACCTGCCATCGCCAATCGTAGCCGTGACCGGCGCCTGGTGCTGGTGGTGTTGCTGGCGCTGATCATGGCCGGTTTCTGCGGGCTGATTCTGAGCCCGCAACACCTGAGCCTGCTGTGGCCGTGCCTGCTGGGACTGGGCATCGGCGGACTGTTCCCGATGAGCCTGATCGTGTCGCTGGATCATCTGGACAATCCCCAACGCGCGGGCGGGTTGACCGCCTTCGTGCAAGGCATCGGTTACCTGATCGCCGGCCTTTCGCCGCTGATCGCCGGGATGATTCGCGATCAACTGGGCAGTTTCGAATGGGCCTGGTGGTCACTGATGGGCGTCATGGCGCTGATGATCCTGATGGCCCTGCGCTTCGATCCGCGGCATTACGCCAAACACATTCATTAACCCGGAACCCCCATCATGAAACGCACAGGTTTTGCTGCCGCTCACGTCGGCATGTTGCTCTGGGCGCTGTTGATTGCCGTCTCGTTTTCCGCGGCAGCCCAGGTCAGCCAGGCCATCGACCCGATTCTGCTGACCGGGTTGCGCCTGTTGTGTTGCGCCCTGGTGTTTTTGCCCTTGTTGCTGTTCAAGGGCGATACCGCCCTGACCGCCCGCGGCCTGCTCGGTCATGCCGCGCTCGGTATGCTGCTGGCGCTGTACTTCGGTTCGCTGTTCGAAGCACTGCGCTACACCTCGGCGATGAACACCGGGACGATGTTCACCCTGGTGCCGTTGCTGACGCTGCTGTTCGAAGCCATCCTGACACCCGATAGCAGCCTGAAACAACGCGTGTTGCCCATGCTGGTTGCCGCGGCTGGCGCCGTGTTGCTGGTATTGAAAGGCGCAGGCCCCGGCGAACTGCCGTCGCTGTATGCGGTATCGGTGTACGGGGCCGGTTGCCTGGCAATGGCGCTCTACTCGCCCCTGAGTCAGCGGCTCAAGGCCAGCAGTCTCAAGGGGCGCGGCCCGGTGGGCATGACCTTCTGGAACATGCTGTTCGGCGCGCTGTTTCTATTGGCGTTCTGTGGGTTCAGCGGCGGCTGGCGTTCGGCGTCGTTGCTGAGCGCGAGCGATCTCTGGTGGTTGATCTACCTGGCACTGTTCGCCACCCTGGCGACTTTCTGGCTGCTGCATCGAGCCATTGGCGTCATCGCCCCTTCCTCGGTCATTTCCTACATCTACCTGAGCACCCTGTTCATCACACTGTTCCACTGGTTGTGGCTACGCCAGTCGCCACGCGCCCTGGAAATCATCGGCGCGTTGCTGGTGGGCGTCGGCATGTTGGCGCTGTTAATATCCAGCCGCGATGCGATGCCTGCACAGCAATCAGCGCTGAAGGCCTCTGGCCATGTTTCGGGAGATTGAATTCACAGGTCGTGTTCATAACATTATCTGTCCCACAACTGACCATGAAACATCCTACAAGGCATTCTCTTGGTACTATCGTTCCGCTAAGATCATTCGCACACGTTTGCGCACGGTCAGCGCAAGGAGCACAGCGAGACAGAACGGATGCTGAACAGTAACTTGCTTAGAAAGCTCGATATGCAGGACCTCATGGTGTTTGTCGCCGTGTATGAGCAAAGCAGCGTCACCGGTGTGTCGGAGGCACTTTGCGTCAGCCAGTCCACCGTGAGTTACTGCCTGAAGAAACTGCGCACCAGTTTCGAAGACGAGTTATTCATCAATACCCGCACGGGTATGCGCCCCACCTACAAAGCCAGCACCATGTATAGCCATGTGCTGAAGATTCTCGAAAGCATCAACCTGTGTCACGCCGGGACACCGACGTTCGATCCGACCTTGCAACCGGTCACCTTCAATATCTGTGCGCCGGAATACTTCGAGCAATTGATCTTGCCGCGCCTGTTGAAGAGCTTCGATTTCGCCGACCTGCCGGTGATGGTCAACATGCACAAGTTCGAAACCGACATCCCGGCTGAAGAACTGCGCGACGGCAGCCTCGACCTGGTGATCTGTTTCGGCCCGAACTTTCATCGAAGTCACACCGACTTCAACTCCAGGCGACTGCTGGAGGACGATCTGGTCTGCGTTTTCGACAAACGCGCCACACCGCTGGAACCGCGCTTGAGCCTGCAAGCGTTCACTGAACGTCGGCATGTGTTCCCGACGCCCTGGACGTCCACCACCAACATGGTTGACGGCTGGCTGGCTCAACAGGCCCATAAACGCCAGATTGTCGCGCGCTCCAACAGCTACAGCGCGGCGCTGAAGATGATCACCGGCACCGACTTCATCCTGACCTTGCCCCGGCGCATCCAGAAATTGCTGGCCAACGAGGCGATCTTCAATCACTGCGAAGCGCCCAATGGCTTGCCGGGCTTCACCCTGGACATGCAGTGGAGTCAAAGTGTCGACCAGGACAGCGCCAACACCTGGCTGCGCGAGCAAGTGATCAAGGCCTGCGCCGAGCAGGAAATGGCCTGAAACTCAGTGGCCGATGGCAGTCTTGGTGTAGGACTCTCGATCGATATCGATGATTTCCACACACAGCTGGGCCTCAACGCCGACCGGCCATTCACACACATCCTGCACCACCGCCAGCAGGCTTTCTGATAACTGCTTCTTGATCTGCGGCGAGCGACCGCTCAATAGCGCCAGTTTTACATGCACGAACGCCCGCTCGCCAGGTGCAGTGCCCACCCTGAAAGTCTCGACCTTCACCGCACGGGCCTTGATGTCGAACTCTTCAAACTGCCCGGAAGCGACCAGCGCGTTGTTGAGTCGCAGCAACGCCACATCGGCATTCAGTTCGGACAGGTTGGCGGTGTATTCCATGTGCAGGTGGGGCATGACGGGATTCCTGAGGATTGGCAGAAAGGTCGTAGATATAACACCGCCCTGCTCACTCTGTCAGCGGAAGGATCGGACGTTCACTCATGAACGCCTCCAGGCGCGAGCGCAGCCAGCGTTCAGCCGGATCGCTGTCGACATGGCTGAGCCAGACCATGGACAGGTCCAGGGTCGGCGTCTTGAACGGAAACGGCTCCTTGAACAGCTGGCCTGACGCGGCCATCGCCTCCGCCGTGTAATCCGGCAGGCTGGCGATCAGATCGGTGCCGGCGAGCAACGCCGGCAATGAGCTGTATTGCGGAACGGACAGCACGACGTGGCGCGTACGGCCGATCTCCGCCAGCCATTCATCGGCGTAGCCACTGACGTTGGCGGTGTGGGACACCAGCACATGCGGCCGCGCGCAATATTCATCGAGGGTCAACGGTGTGTCCGATGCGTCTGCACGCAAAATACTGGGCTGGATATGTCGCAACAATTTGCGCTTGGCGTTGGCCGGCAAGCCACGGGTCTGGCTGATACCAACGGTGATATCGCCAGACGCCAGCAAGTCGGGAATGCGCCAGTAGTCGACATGCTGGACCACGAACACCACTTTCGGCGCCTCCTGGCGCAAGGCGCGCAGCAACGGTGGTAACAGGCCGAACTCGACATCGTCCGACAGCCCGATGCGAAACGTCATGGTGCTGCTGAGCGGATCGAAATCGTGGGTCAGGCTCAAAGCCACCGACAAAGAATCCAGTGCCGGCGACAGGTGCTGAATGATCTCCTCGGCCCGCGCCGTCGGCTCCATGCGATGGCCGACCCGAATGAACAGCGGATCGTTGAACATCGTCCGCAAGCGGTTCAGCGCCGCACTGATGGTCGGCTGACCGAGGAACAGCTTCTCCGCTACCCGTGTGACGTTGCGTTCGAGCATCAATGTCTCGAACACCACCATCAGGTTGATGTCGGCCTTGCGTAGTTCGTTGCGATTCATCCGTTGCACCCCGGTCCCCAAGACTGGGTGACAGTTTAGGGAGGTGTCGCGATCGGCGTCTATGCAGGTAGGCAAACGACCTGATCCATAAAGACCGGGGGCGCTCACAGCTCAAGAGCGCCCGGCTAAAACGAAGCTGCCCTGACTGAGCAGCTTCACCGCCTGGAACCTATATCTCCTTGACCGGTGTCTGCTCTTGAGTCCCTTTGATCAAACCGATGGCATGCACGCAATCAGACTTGTTGACGTAAGCCTCCCCACTGGCAATCGTTTCATGATTCCCCGCCCGCAAACGCCAGCGCCATTGGCCCTTGCCGGTCTGTGAGGTGCCACGGGTTTGCCTGTAAATCTCAAAATACATTGATCGCTCCTTGCGATGGCTGATTACGACAGGTCAGTGACCTGCGAAACCAGAGTAGATGAGGATTTTTTGCGGCAACGTCTTTCAATGTCAGGGGATATTTCGGGGGAAAACCCTTGATTGGCGAAGCGATCAGTAAATACGGGGGGAGGTAATTAAAGCGACTCGGTGGAGTTATTTTTCCCGTGAACAGGCATATTTTTCTTACGCTGATGTGCTGATTCATCCGACACCAAAAAACTTGGGACAAAAGCAGGACAACCCGAAAATGGCCCAACGGAAAAAGCTGCGCACAACGAAAAGCCCCATAGCTTATTCAGCTACAGGGCTTTTCAAATCATCAATCAGCTTTCTTAAATCTTCTTCCCAACCAGCCCCAAAAACCTATTCGTTGCTCAGCAGCAAGCTTTTCCTTAATAGCTTGAATTTCACCTTCTTTCAGATCAAGAGCCGCTTTATCATCAACAGACGCATTTCTAAGAGTATCAATCTGTCGTGCAGCGCTCACCCACAAAGCGTTGAGCTTCGTACTTTGTTCAGTCCGCTCACTCAGCGCCTTATCCTTCTGAGCAATTTGCTGCTGTATGCCGTTAAACAACCGCTGGGCTTGATCTGCCTGAGTTTTCAGCTTTGACTCTTGCTCCGCAGCGTATTCCCAGTGGAAAGCAGTGCTTACCGGATTCGCGATAATTTTTGCAAAGACGTTTCCACTCAGGATTTCCTTCGTTTTCGCAAAACATCGTTCGAGGCTTGCTTCTAGATCATTCGAGTCGATGTAAGGCTCAGCACGCAGTCCCTTCGTGACCTTGACCTCGATGATAGGTATCCCATGGGACAGGAAATCGCCGATCTTCGGTTCCTCACATTCATGCTCTACCCAAACCTCAATTGCGACCTTTCCTCCCCACTGCTTGTAATAGGGATTTTCCGCGGTGAACTCGCCGTACAGGTCAGGGTAATACGATCTGCCATTGCCAAAACGAATATCGGTTTCTTCTGCTACAAGCCGGGTAAAGGTGAACGGCACCACTCGCGTACCAAATTGAAAATTGATCGTTTCGAGTTGAGCAAGCGCGGCGACGACGAAAGCGTGGGAAATCGATTCACCTTCACTTTTGCCGGAGCTTTCAATGCGAAGGTCTTTCTCTTTGTAGCGAAACCAGCCGTTCTTCACCGTTACCATTGGGCGACGTTTACTTTCACGGGCATGGGTACTGTAAAAGATTAAAGAGCTATAGTAATTGAAATTTTCCCTTTTCAACTTCAACGCTTGCCAAATGAAGAATAGCTTATAGCGCCCATCTTCCCTGTTGATAAATCCGTTCGCGTCTTTCGCACAAGCCCAAATTTTCATAACAAACCTTTAAAACGTGCTCCCGGCACACTTGAGTGCAAAAATGGTGACAGATTTATTTTGTAATGCAACATGCCCCCTCCTAAACAGACCTGTTTCCGGCAAATACCAAAATACATTACCCACCCTGTTATTGACTAAGCTGTACTCCGAGGAGTTGAAGGCCTCGGGTCTGACCTTCCTCCCAGGATCAAGCAGGACACGTTGATCATCAATATCAGAGCGCCCAGACCGGGCAGGGATCGCTATGTACAAATGCCAGAAGTGCAAAATGTTTGCCAGCGCAGGTCCCGGCGTGTGCTGGAAGTGCGGGGCGAAGTTAGAAGCGGAGCCAACCATACTGCATCTGAGGTTCCGTCAGCGGCAACTGGCAATCCATAATGAATCGAATATCGACGTCACCGCAGGATACGTAGCGGTACTCGGTGGCCGTGAAGCCTGGATAGTTTCCTCGATTGCTACTCCGACAGCTACGGTAGTCGGACTGCAGTTGAACTTCGGCCACCCAACGAACGTTGTAGGCGACTACGTCGTCAACGATCAGAGTGCAGCAATCACACCATTTAATCCGCTCCCGAATCGGGCACGGTTTTATTGGGCACAGGACGGTTTGATCCCGATCATCGTCAGCGCCACCATCAATGGCCAGATGGTGCAGGAGCGCTTTACAGTACAAGTGCTATCGCCCGTACTGAGCAGATTCACTGCTGAGACTTCGATGACTCGGATTACTTCGACATTGGCGGATCCAAGAGGGACAGATGCAGAAAATAGAACCACATCCGCCTTGGCTTTTGGTTCCCCACCCGACGATGGCATCGCCTTTACAATTCAGGTAAACCTGCCTGGGCCTCACCCAATGGCCGGCCATCTTACGATGACGCAAATCATGCGCGTATACCGCCAACGCGTGAGCAACGGCGCCCAGAACACGATCCAGTCGCTGGGCTTTGTAGTCGATCGCGAATTCCATTATGGATACGATGATGGCGCTTCGAGCAGCGCAAGTGCCAGTGGCGGCAGTGGCCTCAGTCAAAGCAGCAGTTCCCACTCTTCCAGCCTAAGTCAGAGTTACAGTAGCAGTAGCAGTAGCAGCCACAGTCGAAGCGGCGGCATGGGCATGGGTATTGGCACCGGTATCGGTAGTGACAGCGGAGACGGCAGTGACAGTGATGGCGACAATAGCGGCAATAGCCTAAGTAGAAGCAACAGTTTCAGCAGCTTGGGCGGGGGCGCCATGGACGATGAAGGAGATCCGCCGAATGAGCCATTGGCCGTTGTTACCGGACAATACAACCTGATGACCCAAGACTCACCTAGTACTTTACTTGGCTTCAACGGTAGATATAGAGATACCGACCGTGTAATCGTGAATGAAGAGTACCGCATGTACGTCATGTACCGACCCACCAACGGAATCTGGGTGGCACTGGGAGAAATTGTTTGGTTTTGGCACGCAAGGGGAGTTTACAACATTACAACCAACCGTTTTGACGTTCATTTTGGTGCGCAAGGAACGGAAAACAGGTCAGTGCATCCAAGCCTCGCGTTTGCGAGGCTTCCATTGTGGAATGGCAACTCGAGCGACCACTTGGAGGAATGGAACTAGGCATGCACTCGAGAGCCTTGGGAAGCGCCAGTGGAAACCTCATTCCCCGTCTAGCCCTGAAATAGGTTCAAAAAAGCTTATTCAGAACGAAACACCAGAAATAAAAAAGCCCCGTAGCCTATTCAGCTACGGGGCTTTTTCTATGTAATGGCGGAGAGATAGGGATTCGAACCCTAGGTACCGGTGAAGGTACAACGGATTTCGAATCCGTCCCATTCGGCCACTCTGGCATCTCTCCAACGGCGCGCATCATAACAGCACAATCGCCGGAAGCGAACCCCCTTTAGCGATTTTTTTCCGTGCTATCAGATGCTTGCGTCGATTAAAGCGGTACGCCCAGACGATTGGCGACTTCTTCGTAGGCTTCGATGACGTCACCGAGGCCCTGACGGAAGCGATCCTTGTCCATTTTCTTGCCGGTAGCCTTGTCCCACAGACGGCAGCCATCCGGGCTGAACTCGTCGCCCAGGACGATGGAGCCGTCGGAGAACACGCCAAATTCGAGTTTGAAGTCGACCAGCAGCAGGCCGGCGGCGTCGAACAGTTTGCTCAGCACTTCGTTGACCTTGAGCGACAGTTCTTTCATGCGAACCAGTTGCTCGGCGGTGCCCCAACCGAATGCCACGACGTGGGATTCGTTGATGAACGGGTCGCCCTTGGCGTCGTCCTTCAGGAACAGTTCGAAGGTGTAAGGGTTGAGCTTCATGCCCTCTTCAACGCCCAGGCGCTTGACCAGGCTGCCGGCGGCGTAGTTACGCACGACGCACTCGACCGGGATCATGTCGAGTTTTTTCACCAGGCATTCGTTGTCGCCCAGCAATTTGTCGAATTGAGTCGGCACGCCGGCCGCTTCGAGTTTCTGCATGATGAAGGCGTTGAACTTGTTGTTCACCATGCCTTTGCGGTCGAGCTGCTCGATACGCTTGCCGTCGAACGCCGAGGTGTCGTTGCGAAACAGCAGGATCAAGCGGTCAGCGTCGTCGGTCTTGTAAACCGATTTGGCTTTGCCGCGGTAGAGTTCTTCACGTTTTTCCATGATGGGCTCCGCTTGCTAAGTAGGTGGGCTAGGCGATGTGTCGCCAGTCGAGCCCTGAATCTTGATCGGCCAGTTGCAGCCAGTCCGGGTCGCACCCGAGGGTGTCGACAAAACATTGCCGGGCCAGCTGCGGCAGGTTGTTCTTGCTGCTCAGATGGGCCAGGACCAGGTGTTGCAGGCCTTGCCAGCCCAACTCGGCCACCAGGAATGCCGCCTGATGGTTGTTCAAATGTCCCAATTCACCGCCCACCCGTTGCTTGAGAAAGTACGGGTAGTGACCGCGAGCCAGCATGTCACGGCAATGGTTGGCCTCGATCATCAACGCATCGAGGTCCCGATAGCCGTCCAGCACTTTGTTGCAGTATGAGCCCAGGTCGGTCAACAGGCCGAAACGCCGCTGACCATCGCTGAAGACATACTGCGTCGGCTCCTGTGCATCATGGGCCACGGCAATGACGCCGATGCTCAGAGGGCCGATTTGCAATTGCTCGCCGCCAGCCAGAAGGCCTGCGGGTTCAATCGGTTTGCGCATCCCGCGCAGGGTCCCGCGACTGAGGTAGACAGGCAGATTGTAACGCCGAGACAGCAAACCCACGCCATGCACGTGATCGGCATGTTCGTGGGTCACAAGTATCGCGCTCAACTGCGCAGGGTTTACCCCAAGGCGCAGCAGGCGTTTTTCGGTTTCCCGCAGGGAGAAACCACAATCCACCAGTACATACGTGTCATCGCTGGCTACCAGCGTGCCGTTCCCTTGGCTACCGCTGCCGAGAACGGCAAAACGCATGTGATCAGCCCAGGTTGTCCTGAATCACGGTCAACACTTTGCGCGCCACGTCTGCCGGCGCCACGGTATTGATGTTTTTCTCGACGGTGACTTGTACGTTCTCGCCGACCTTGCTCAGGCGAACCTGATAACGCTCGGCGCGGGCTTCAACTTCTTCCTTGTTCGGCTTGCTGCCGAACAGGCTGCCGAAGAAACCTGGCTGCTCGTCTTTCTTCTCGGCTTTTTCGGCGAGGTTGATGTAGTACAGGCCCAGGCTGCGGTTGATGTCTTCAACGCGCCATTCGCCCTGTTCCAGCGCACGACCGACGCTCGACCAGGCACGATCCAGGTCGGTACCGACGTTGAGCACCGGGTTGCCGCTGCCGTCCTCGGTCAGGCTGACACGGCTTGGCGTGTCGAAATCACGCGAGGCCAGCATGGAGACCGAACCGCCCTTCTCCGAAGTGCGGCTCATGCTCGCGAGCATGTCGTCGACCAATGCTGCGTCCAGGCCGGTGTTGACCGAACGATTGGTGAAATCGACGTTGGCGGTGCTGCCGGCAGGACGCTCGGCGCTGACCACGTAGACTTCACTGGTGTTGCGCTGCACGCCCGGCTCGATACGCACCCGCACGCGGGTTTCGCTGTCGGCGCCGACACCGGCCGCGCTCAGGCGCTTGGCCATAGCTGCGGACAGTTCGTCGGAATGCTGCCAGGTGGTAGTGAATTCACCGGTTTGCGGGCGCTGTTGGTCCAGACGGAAACCGTTGTCCTGGAAGAACTGCACGGCCACTGGCCAGACTTCGGCCGGTGGGTTCTGAGCCATGATCCAACGCGAATCGCCGCTCTTCTGCAAAGAGTAGGCGCTGATATCAGCCGCTGCCGACAGTGGCTGCGGACGAGGCACGACATATTCGCCCTTGGCTGTATCGTCGGCCACATTGCGCGGGATCGGCAACAGCGGATCCAGACGCTTGGAGGTGCTGACGTTCGGTGGCAGTTGCATCGGTGCAGTCTGTTGCGCTTCCAGGTAATCGCTACCACGGTCACGGAAGTAACCTTCCGGGCCCCAGATCCATCCGCAGCCACTGGTGCTGGAGATAATCAAGGCAAGTGCGGAAAGTCCGGCCATTCGCTTCATGCGTAGTACTTCCTCAATTAAACCAGGACGCCGGACTGGCGCATGGCCTGCCGCAGCGGTTCGTGACAGGCAGCACTGAGCCAGGTGAGCGGCAGACGGATACCGTCCGGCATCAGGCCCATTTCATGCAGCGCCCATTTCACGGGGATAGGGTTGGATTCGATAAACAGGGTTTTATTGAGCGGCATCAGCTTTTCGTGGATCGCCCGGGCTTTGACGGCATCGCCGGCCATCGCTGCGGCGCACAGTTCGCTCATGGCACGCGGTGCAACGTTGGCGGTCACCGAAATATTGCCCTTGCCGCCAAGCAGCATCAGCTCGACCGCAGTCGCATCGTCACCGGAATAGACCAGGAAGTCGCTGCTCACGCCGGCCAGGATATCCTTGGCGCGCTGCAGGTCGCCCGTGGCTTCCTTGATGCCGATGATGTTCTTCACGGTCGACAGGCGGATCACCGTCTCGGCCTGCATGTCGCACGCGGTACGGCCCGGCACATTGTAAAGAATCTGCGGGATATCGACCGCTTCGGCGATGGCGCGGAAGTGCAGGTACAGGCCTTCTTGCGTCGGCTTGTTGTAATAAGGGGTTACCAGCAGGCACGCGTCGGCGCCAGCGTTCTTCGCGTTGGTCGTCAGTTCGATCGCTTCGCGCGTCGAATTGGCGCCCGTACCGGCGATCACCGGAATACGCCCTGCAACCTGGGCAACCACGCGACGAATCACTTCGATGTGCTCGTTCACGTCAAGCGTGGCCGACTCACCCGTAGTGCCGACCGCCACGATGGCGTTGGTGCCCTCTTGCAGGTGGAAGTCCACCAGTTTGCTCAGGCTGTCCCAGTCGAGACGACCCTGTGCATCCATGGGTGTGACCAGTGCCACCATACTGCCCGCAATCATGCAACCGCTCCTGCCGGAAAAAGAGAGCGGTAATGGTACTGGCGCCAAGATGCTTGTACAAGCGAAGTACTGCGCTGCCGCCATTCCCCTTGGCGCTGCTTTTCGCTACCCTTCAGACTTTGATCGGTACTGATCAGCTCGTACGCCGGGTTCCAGCCTCCATTTTCGGCATCACAAGCCCCGATCCAGCGTTGCCACCCCTCGCTCTTGCCATACTGGAGCACGTAGCAACCTTCGGCTGGGGGTTTGTGAATTCGCATCCGCAGGCTCGTCCCCGGTAAAAAAGCCCATAAACAGTATCGACCGCTCATCGCTTTAGGAATGCTGCATGTCCACCCCCACAGTTCGCGAACAATTCCTTGTCATCAGTGCCCTCGGCGCCAACCCCATGGAGCTGACTAACGTCCTGTGCCGCGCCAGCCATGAAAACCGCTGCGCCGTGGTCACCTCTCGCCTGACGCGTCATGGCGAATGCAGTGCGCTGATCCTCGAGATCTCCGGCAGCTGGGACGCCCTGGCGCGCCTCGAAGGCAGCCTGCCAGTACTGGCCAAACGACACGCTTTCACTGTCAACGTGGTGCGCAGCGCAGCCCTGGAGAACCGTCCCCAGGCCCTGCCGTACGTCGCCTACGTCAGCTCGGCCTATCGCCCGGACATCATCAACGAGCTGTGCCAGTTCTTCATGGACCACAACGTCGAGCTGGAGAACCTGACCTGTGACACCTATCAGGCTCCGCAGACCGGCGGCACCATGCTCAACGCCACGTTCACCGTGACCTTGCCGGCCGGCACCCAGATCAGCTGGCTGCGTGACCAGTTCCTGGATTTCGCCGACGCCATGAACCTGGACGCGCTGATTGAACCGTGGCGCCCACAAAACCCAATGTAAGGAAGCTTTCATGGCCGTAGCCATCGACCAACCGGTTGCCGACTTCGAAGCACCCGCCACCAGCGGGCAGACCGTCAGCCTCGCGGCCCTCAAAGGCAAGCAAGTGGTGATTTACTTCTACCCGAAGGACAGCACGCCGGGCTGCACCACCGAAGGCCAGGGTTTTCGCGACCAGTACGCGGCGTTCAAGGCGGCTAACACCGAGGTGTTCGGCATATCTCGCGATAGCCTGAAGTCTCACGAAAACTTCAAGTGCAAGCAGGAATTCCCCTTCGAGCTGATCAGCGACAAGGACGAAACCATCTGTCAGCTGTTCGATGTGATCAAGCTTAAAAAGCTCTACGGCAAGGAATATATGGGTGTTGATCGCAGCACGTTCCTGATCGACAAGGATGGCGTGTTGCGTCAGGAATGGCGCGGCGTGAAGGTGCCGGGCCATGTGGATGCGGTTTTGGCTGCTGCTCAGGCGCTGAACAAGGCCTGATTTTTTGGGCGTCTGTTCGGACGCCTTCGCGGGCTGGCTCGCCCCCCACAGGATTTGCGCAAACCTTGTGGGACCGAGCCCGCTCGGGATGAGGCCATCAGCCTCACCGCATAACCAGCACTGACCGCTAAAGCAGCGGCGCCACCTCCGGCTCCTTGCGCGGCCAGGCATCCAGCACGGCTTTGAACAGCGTCGCCAGGGGAATCGCAAAGAACACGCCCCAGAAGCCCCACAACCCGCCAAACAGCAGCACCGCACAGATGATCGCCACCGGGTGCAGGTTGACCGCTTCCGAGAACAGCAGCGGCACCAGCACGTTGCCATCCAGCGTCTGAATGATCCCGTAGACTGCCATCAAATAGATGAACTGATCGCTCCAACCCCATTGGAACAGCGCAATCAGCAGCACCGGCACGGTCACCACCACCGCCCCCACGTAAGGCACCACCACCGATACACCCACCAGCAACGCCAGCAGCGCCGCGTAGTTGAGCCCCAGCGCCACGAAAGCGATGTACGTCACGCCACCGCAAATGAAGATTTCGATGACCTTGCCACGAATGTAATTGGCAATCTGCCGGTTCATTTCCTGGGCGACCCGGGTGATCAGCGCTCGCTCTCGCGGCAGGTAACCGCGTACCCACTGGCCGATCATCTCCCGGTCCTTGAGAAAGAAGAACACCAGAATCGGCACCAGTACCAGGTAGATCATGATGTTCACCAGCAGCGGCAGGCTCGACAGCGAGAACGTCAGCGCCCACTGGCCGAATTTGCCGATCTCGCCCCGCGCCACTTCGATCGCCTGCAGCACTTGCTCGTCCGACACCAGATGCGGATAACGCTCGGGCAGCAGCAACAGCAGTGATTGCCACTTGGCGAGCATGCCGGGCAATTCGTTGAACAGCGTGATCAACTGATGCCAGAGCAGTGGCACCACGACGATGATGAATACCAGCAGCCCCCCCATGAACAACGCGAAGACCAGCCCCACCGCCGCTGCACCCGGCAGACGCAGGCGCTCGAGGATCACCACCAACCCCTGCATCAGATACGCCAGCACCATCCCGGCCAGCACTGGCGCAAGCATTCCACCCAGGGTGAGTACGGCGGTAAATGCCAGAAACAGCAGCACCGCCAGCACCACGGCCTCTTCATCCGAGAAGTAGCGCTGAATCCAGTCGCGTAACACTTTGAACATCAATAATCCTTAAGAACGAACGCAGCAGGTTTCAGGCTTTTTTTAACCAATAGCGGTAAACGCCCGCTTCATCTTCTTCACGAAGCAGCGTATGACCGGCCAATCGGGCAAAGGTGCGAAAATCGCGCTGAGAGCCCGCATCCGTGGCAATCACCTTGAGCACCGCTCCGCTGGCCAGTCGGTTCAGTTCCATCTTGGCCTTGAGCAACGGCAACGGACAATTCAGACCGCTGGCGTCCAGCTCGGCGTCGTGGGTTACAGCGTCAGTCATCGAATCACTCCGGGGCAGGGGTTGAGCCGCTTAGAATATCTGGTCCCAAGCGTAGTGTCCGGCTACAGTAACGTCTTTGTCGACTAAGGCTTTGTGCATGACTTTTTTGCGCCCTACCCTGCTGACGCTCGCTTGCCTGCTCGCCTCACCGGGCTTCGCCGACGACTTGCCGTCACTCGGTGACGCCAGTTCTGCCATTGTCTCGCCGCAACAGGAATACCAACTGGGCCGTGCGTGGCTGGCGATGCTGCGCAGCCAGGTGTCGCAACTCAACGATCCGCAACTCAAGGATTACGTCGAGTCCAGCGTCTATCGGCTGGTGGAAACCAGCCAGGTCAATGACCGGCGCCTGGAGTTCATCCTGATCAACAGCCCACAGCTCAACGCTTTTGCCGCGCCAGGCGGGATCGTCGGCGTCAACGGGGGCTTGTTCCTCAACGCCCAGACCGAAGGCGAATATGCCTCGGTCCTGGCCCACGAGCTGGCCCACTTGTCGCAGCGTCACTTCGCCCGTGGTGTCGAAGCCTCGCAACGCATGCAAGTGCCGATGATGGCTGCATTGCTGGCCGGAATCGTGATTGCCGCTGCCGGTGCAGGCGATGCCGGGATCGCGACCATTGCCGGCACTCAGGCGGCGGCGATGCAGGAACAACGACGGTTCTCGCGCCAGAACGAACAGGAAGCCGACCGTATCGGCATCATGAATCTGGAGAAGGCCGGTTACGATCCGCGCTCGATGCCGACCATGTTCGAACGGCTCATGCGCCAGTACCGCTACGATGCCAAGCCGCCGGAATTCCTGCTCACTCACCCGGTGACCGAATCGCGTATCGCCGACACCCGCAACCGCGCCGAACAGGCCAAACCGGGCGGTATCGAAGACAGTATGCGTTATCAGCTGATTCGTGCACGTGTGCAGCTGATCTATGAAGAAACCCCAGGCTTGGGTGCCAAGCGCTTCCGTGCCCAGCTCGACGAAAACCCGAAAAACGACGTCGCGCGCTATGGCCTGGCAATCGCCCAGATCAAGGGCGGCCAGCTGAATGAAGCTCGCGAGAACCTCAAGCAGCTGCTGGCCAAATCGCCGAACGAGATCATCTACAACCTGGCGCAGGTCGATCTGGACATCACCAATAATCGTCTGCCCGATGCTCAGTCACGGGTTGACCGGATGCTGACTCAGTATCCGGGCAACTACCCGCTGAATCAGGTGCGTGTCGATCTGCTGCTCAAGCAGAATCGAGCGGCCGATGCGGAAAAAGCGCTGGAGAACCTGCTCAAGACCCGTCCCGAAGATCCGGACGTCTGGTACCTGGTGGCCGAGACTCGTGGTCTGTCAGGCAACATCATCGGCCTGCATCAGGCACGCGCGGAGTATTTTGCACTGATCGGCGATTATCGCCAGGCAATCCAACAACTGGACTTCGCCAAGCGCAAGGCGGGCAGCAACTTCCCGCTGTCATCGCGGATCGACGCACGGCAACGCGAGCTGATGGAGCAGGAGCGCATGGTCAAGGACATGATGGGCTGACCGCTTCGAGGTCAAAATTCAGGCAAAAAAAAACCGCCTCTTTCGAGGCGGTTTTTTATTCAGCCGACAACAGGTTTATTCAGCCAGTTTGAAGGTGATGAAGCTGGCGCGCCCCTGGCGCAGAACCCGCATCGATACCGAGCGGTTCTTCGGCAACGCCTTGGCGATGTCCATGAACTCCTTGGTGGAGCCGATCGCCTGATTGTTCAGGTGAGTGATCACGTCGCCAGGCTGCAAGCCGATCAGGGCAGCAGGACCGTCCTGCACTTCCTTGATAACCACGCCACCTTTGAGGTCGTAGGTTTTCTTCTGCTCATCGGTCAACTCGGCAACAGAAACACCCAGGCGATTGCTGCTGCGCTCGACGCTGGATTTAGGCAGGGCTTCCAGCTCCTTGCCTTCCTCAGGGATAGCGCCGACGGTCAGCTCGACGTTCTTGCGCTTGCCTTCACGGATCACTTCAAGATTGGCTTTCGAGCCTGCCTTCAGCGCACCCACCAAGTGCGGCAGATCGGCGGACATGATGATCGGTTGACCGTTCATGCTCAGGATCACGTCGCCCACTTGCAGGCCACCCTTGGCAGCCGGACCGTCATCCTGGATCTGAGCCACCAGCGCACCGGCCGGTTTCTCGAGACCGAACGACTCGGCCAGATCCTTGCTCACTTCCTGGATCACCACACCCAACCAGCCACGGCTGACTTTACCGCCGCTTTTCAGCTGATTGGAAACGTCCATCGCCACATCGATAGGGATTGCGAACGACACGCCCATGAAGCCGCCGGAGCGGGTGTAGATCTGCGAGTTGATGCCGACCACTTCACCGGCCAGGTTGAACAGCGGACCACCGGAGTTACCCGGGTTGATCGGCACGTCGGTCTGGATGAACGGCACATAGTTTTCGTTCGGCAGGCTGCGACCGATGGCACTGACGATGCCTTGAGTCACAGTGTGATCAAAGCCGAACGGCGAGCCGATGGCCACGACCCACTGACCGGCTTTCAGGTCCTGCGATTTGCCGAGCTTCAGAACCGGCAGGTCCTTGCCTTCGATTTTCAGCAAGGCGACGTCGGAACGCGGATCGGTACCGATCAGCTTGGCCTTCAACTCACTGCGATCGGCGAGGCGCACGAGAATCTCGTCGGCATCGGCAATCACATGGTTGTTGGTCAGGATGTAGCCGTCAGGCGAAATGATGAAACCCGACCCCAGGGACTGCGCTTCGCGTTGGCGATCGCCACGAGGTGAGCGTGGCTGCTGCGGCATGCCACGTTCGAAGAACTCGCGCAGCATTGGCGGCAAACCTTCAAGGTCAGGCATTTGCTCGCTGGACACTTTGCGTTCCGGTAACTTCTGGGTAGTACTGATGTTCACCACCGCGGGCGAGGCCTGCTCGACCAGTTGCGTGAAGTCAGGCAACTCGACCGCTTGCGCAGTGACCGCCTGACCGAGCACCAGCACGGTGGCAAAAATAGACAGATAAGACTTCAAGCGTGGTATCGACATACGGCTCCCGTTACGACGAGCATGGTTAAGCGATATGGAGCAAGGAACACCGGAAACGATACGCCGGTATTTTTGTTCCGGGAACAACAAACAAGGCCAGAGCCGAGGGGCTCTGACCTATAAAAAATTTTCGGGATATTTGCAAATGAAAATGCTCGGCAAAACATTTCGAGGCCTCAACGACGGGGCAGCCATTGCCGACCTCCCGCACCATCCACACTCCGATCGATGAGCATGGCTGATCAGCTCACTGCTTGCTGGTAGCCGCGGCATCGTTGCGCATGGACAGCGCAATCCGTTCGGCGGTGCCAATCGGTATTTCACCGACCACGGTCACCATTATTTCGCCTTGCGGAGTGGTCAAGCGACGGGAGACAGCGACTGTTGGCCCCAGTTGGGTACGGGTGTCGGTGACTGTTGCCCCATTCAATGGCTCAAGGAACACCGAGAATCGGGCCAGACCATCGTCAAACATCAGACTGCTGACCTGGACTTTGGTATCCGGATCCTTGTGAGAGGTACTACTGGTCAGCTCGAAACCTGGCGGCAACCAGTCCGAATGCCAGACCTGCGCAGTCTTGACGGCGGACGCCTTGTCACTGTCGAGGTTAATGGGCTTGCACTCAGAACCTGCCTGCAAATCGCTGTCGGAAGGCACCTCGGCAGTATCCAGCCGGGTGAACTGGAACCGTTCCAGCAGTTGCCCTTTGTCATTGAGCAACAATGACTTCAACGGCAAGCCGGTTTCCTTGTCCAGATGCAGCTCAAAGCCATAGCGGTGCTGATCGCGAGGCGTCAACGAGACGATCACCGCCGAACGCCCGGCCACGCGCGATTTGCCGATGACGGCAAGGTCATACCAATTCTTTAGCTTTTGTGGATCGAGCGCACGAGCGGCGGAGTTGGGTGAGTCCCCCAGTCCTGCTATCAGGGTGCCGCTGACGCATTGAGTATGCCCATCAATGCGCACGACTTCCTGGGCCGAACCGTCGAGCTGGAGTAAACGCTCTTGGACTTTGCCATCCTGGACGCGATGCCAGATGTTATGGGTAGAAAAACTACCGTTACGCTCGTAGACGAAAGTACCGTGAAAGCTCTGCGTTTGCTCCGCCTGTCCCAGACGCTTCAGCCAGTCCTGGGCTTCATCGGCGTGGGCTGGAACAATAAACCAGCCACTGAGCAGAAGCGTAAGTAGAGGTATGGCGCGCATGATCCTCCTTAACGGTTTTCCAGGCTTGCTGCACGAGCGTAAGGCAGAGCGCTCTCAGTACCTTTCAGTGCAGCCTGTTGAGCATGTTGGCGCAAGTAACCTGGCAGACGCTGATCGTGCCAGCCTGGCTGACCTTGCAATACACCATTGGCCATAGGACCAGTGGCTTCCGAACTCTCATTGTAGCCTGCCAATACAGCGGGGCCCTTGACCTGAGGAGCGGTCAGACCCGGTTGACTGGAATGCTGAGCCAGTTCGACACCAGCGATCTCGTCCTGGTTGTACAGACGAACACCTGCCAGCACGGCAATGGTCACCGAAGCAGCAACTGCCAGACGACCCAGACTGCGCCATGGACCGCGGGAAGCTTTTGCCGGCACGGCTTCGTCAGCCAGCGCAGCAGAGACTGCCGCAGCGATGTCCAGACGAGGAAGCAGCAGGTCCTTGTGCATGACCGCCCGAGCGATCTGGTAACGAGCCCAGGTTTCGCGGGTTTCAACATCGTCAAAGGCATTCAATACCCGACGCAATTCCAGTTCGTCCGCTTCGTTATCCATCACTGCGGACAGCGATTCCTGCAGGGCTTCACGACTCATGGCGTTCCTCTCTTGGCTGTCGCCGCTGTCTCAGTTTTCCTGCAACAACGGCTGCAGGGCTTTATCGATGGCCTCCCGGGCGCGGAAAATCCGGGAGCGCACGGTACCCACCGGACACTGCATGACGCTGGCAATGTCCTCGTAACTCAGACCATCGAATTCACGTAAAGTTAAAGCCGTACGCAAATCTTCTGGCAGTTGCTGAATGGTTCGATGGACGGTGCCTTCGATCTCATCCCGCAGCAATGCACGTTCTGGCGACTCGAGATCCTTGAGGCCATGATCGCCATCGTAGAACTCTGCATCCTCGGAACTGACATCGCTATCCGGCGGCCGACGGCCGCGTGAAACCAGATAGTTTTTCGCCGTGTTGATGGCGATACGGTAAAGCCACGTATAAAACGCGCTGTCTCCGCGAAAATTACCAAGTGCACGGTATGCCTTGATAAAGGCTTCCTGTGCGACATCCTGGGCTTCATGGGTGTCGTGCACGAAACGCACGATCAACCCGAGAATTTTGTGCTGGTATTTCAGCACTAGCAGATCGAAAGCTCGCTTGTCGCCGCGTTGAACGCGCTCGACCAGCTGCTGATCCTCTTCCTGGGTTAGCATGAACACTCCTCGATAAGCTCGAAGGAGGCTTGCATTACTGAACGACCAGACTTGCAAACATAGACTCGGGCTTTTCGCAAAAGTTCTCCCCCTCCAAGCAAGTTTCCTGCGGGCTCTGATTTGGCACGCACGAAAAGCGCAGCGCGGAATAACCCAGGCTGCGCGAATAATCTTGTCATCGGATTCGCCAGCAAGGACCCAACCGCAAGTCCCGCACCGAAACCGACACTGTCCCTTGTTTCAGGCATCTGTCTATTGATCTTGAGCCTCTGGCAAAAGTTCCATATTTATAGCCGCCTGAAACCGACATTGTGCAACCGTGAAGCGAAAAAGACTGTTAAATCCACGATACAGTCGTCTTGTCGCCAAAGCAGTCAAAAAAACTTCCGACGAAGCGTCCAGTCTTTTCCGTCACAGTAGTTTCACAATGCCATGTGGGCCCGGCTATTGTGCCGCTCCCCCCCTCTATATACTAGTGGGCTGTGTGGCTGTCCTGACTCGCCGATCCAGCTGTCTTGCGCCACCCCCGACCCGGGTCGCTTTGAGCGGAATCCTGAAATGAGCCAACAGTTTCAACACGATGTTCTGGTAATTGGCAGCGGTGCTGCCGGCTTGAGTCTTGCGCTGACCTTGCCCGGTCATTTGCGCATCGCTGTATTGAGCAAAGGCGACCTCGCCAATGGCTCGACCTTCTGGGCCCAGGGAGGTGTCGCCGCCGTTCTGGATGACACCGATACTGTCGAGTCCCACGTCGACGACACCCTCAACGCCGGGGGTGGCCTGTGCCATAAAGACGCTGTGCGCTTTACCGTCGAGCACAGCAGAGAAGCGATTCAATGGCTGATCGACCAAGGCGTACCCTTTACCCGCGACGAACAGTCCGGCACCGAAGACGGTGGTTTCGAGTTTCACCTGACTCGAGAAGGCGGTCACAGCCATCGACGCATCATCCACGCCGCCGATGCGACGGGCGCGGCGATCTTCAGAACCCTGCTCGACCAGGCCATACAGCGACCCAATATCGAACTGCTGGAACAGCGGGTCGCGATCGATCTGATCACCGAAAAGCGCCTGGGCCTTGAAGGCGACCGCTGCCTCGGCGCCTACGTGCTCAACCGCAGCACTGGTGAAGTCGACACTTACGGTGCGCGCTTTGTGATCCTTGCATCGGGCGGCGCGGCGAAGGTCTACCTCTATACCAGCAACCCTGATGGCGCCTGCGGTGATGGTATCGCCATGGCCTGGCGTTCAGGCTGCCGGGTGGCGAACCTGGAGTTCAACCAGTTCCACCCGACCTGCCTTTATCACCCGCAAGCCAAGAGTTTTCTGATCACCGAAGCCCTGCGCGGCGAGGGCGGACACCTGAAGCTGCCCAACGGCGAACGCTTCATGCAACGCTTCGATCCACGGGCCGAACTGGCACCACGGGACATCGTCGCCCGCGCCATCGACCATGAGATGAAGCGCCTGGGTATCGACTGCGTTTACCTGGACATCAGCCACAAGCCCGAAGACTTCATCAAGACGCACTTCCCGACGGTCTATGAACGCTGCCTGGAATTCTCCATCGACATCACCAAACAACCGATTCCGGTGGTGCCGGCGGCGCACTACACCTGCGGCGGCGTGATGGTCGATCAGCGGGGCCGCACCGACGTGCCGGGCCTGTATGCGATTGGTGAAACCAGCTTCACCGGCCTGCATGGCGCCAACCGCATGGCCAGCAACTCGCTGCTGGAATGTTTCGTTTATGCCCGTTCGGCGGCGGCGGATATTCTTGAGCAGTTGCCAGAGGTGTCGATTCCGACCGCCCTGCCCGTCTGGGATGCGAGCCAGGTCACCGACTCCGACGAAGACGTGATCATCGCGCACAACTGGGACGAACTGCGGCGATTCATGTGGGACTACGTGGGCATCGTGCGCACCAACAAGCGCCTGCAACGAGCCCAGCACCGAGTGCAGTTGTTGCTGGACGAAATCGACGAGTTCTATAGCAACTATAAAGTGAGCCGAGACCTGATCGAGCTGAGGAACCTGGCTCAGGTAGCCGACCTGATGATCCGGTCGGCCATGGAGCGCAAGGAAAGTCGCGGTCTGCATTACACCCTCGACTACCCGAACCTGCTGCCGGTCGCCCTGGATACTATTCTGGTGCCGCCCACCTACGCCGACTGAACTTGAGCCGAACCCGCAGGCGTCGGTGCACATCCGCCGCCTGCGAATCCCGCGGCACGCATATCGCCCTGATACGTCGCTCGCCCCGCAGGCGAAAGCGCAGCACCACGACCAACGGCAGCGCCAGGCTGTCCGGCCGTAGCTGTACGGGTTGCCAGCCTTGCGCCTGATTCCACAACTGCCAGCCATCGGCATCGCGACGCAAGCCACGAAAGGCTTGTGGGTGTGTCAGCAGAATCTGTCGCGGCAATGCCCACATGCTGTGAGCCACGCACAACGCAACGCCGAGCAGACTGGCCAAGAGCGGTATCGAGAGAAGAAACAGCGAACCCAGCGCGAACAGCTGGGCGAGAAGATAGGCCGCCAGCAACTGCCGTGAGGCATGCCAGCGGCATTCGAACGCGTTACTTGGGCTGGACACGATCCAGTATCATGCGAACCATGCGCTGCAGCTCCGGATCTTCCGATTCGGCACGTTCCATGAACCAGCCGAACATGTCCTGATCCTCGCACTCCAGCAGGCGGACATACAGCGCGCGATCTACCTCGTTCAGATTCGCGTAAACCTCTTTCACGAACGGCACCAGCAGCACGTCAAGCTCCAGCATGCCGCGACGGCTGTGCCAAAAGAGGCGGTTCAGTTCAACGTTATCGACCATGGAGCGCTCCTCAAATAGGCCGCAAGTATACAGCCCCGAGGCGAGCCGAACAGTCGGCTTTGGTCGGGCATCGACGATCCTTTGTGAACTACCCATTTCACGGGCGCCCCCTTATGATGTCCCTCAGACTCTTTACCCTGCGATGACCCATGGCCGATTCTGCTTTTTTCTGCACACTGTCTCACGAAGGCGTTCTCGCGGTACGCGGCTCGGATGCCAGCAAATTCCTGCAAGGCCAATTGACTTGCAACCTCAATTACCTGAGCGACACCCAGGCCAGCCTTGGCGCGCGTTGCACGCAGAAAGGCCGGATGCAGTCGAGCTTCCGCATTCTGCTGGAAGGCGACGGTGTGCTCATGGCGATGGCCAGCGAACTGCTGGAGCCGCAACTGGCGGACCTGAAAAAGTACGCAGTGTTCTCCAAATCGAAACTGACCGACGAAAGTGCCGGCTGGGTTCGTTTTGGCCTTGAGCATGGCGATGCGGCACTGGCCAGCCTGGGCCTGGCGCTACCGGCAGACACCGACAGCGTTGTGCGTAATGACAGCCTGATCGCCCTTCGCGTCTCGCCTGAGCGCGCTGAACTCTGGGTGGGCGCCGATCAAGCCGACACCATCAAGGGCAAGCTGTCCGCCCTGTTGGCCGAAGGCGAACTGAATCAATGGCTGCTGGGCCAGATCCGCGCAGGGATCGGCCAGGTCATGCCAAGCACCCGCGAGCTGTTCATTCCGCAGATGCTCAATCTGCAGGCCGTCGGCGGCGTGAGCTTCAAAAAGGGTTGCTACACCGGCCAGGAAATCGTCGCGCGTATGCAATACCTGGGCAAACTCAAGCGTCGTCTGTATCGCTTGCAACTGGAAGGTGGTGAACTGCCTGAACCCGGCACCCCACTGTTCTCCCCGACTCACGGCAGTTCGATTGGTGAAGTGGTGATCGCTGCTCGCACCGAACAAAACATTGAACTTCTGGCCGTGCTGCAAGCCGAAGCTGCAGAAGATGACAACCTGCACCTTGGTGCACTCGAAGGTCCGGGCCTGCATCTGCTCGACCTGCCTTACCAACTGGATCGTGATCGCGAAATCCAGCGTTAAAAGCAGCACTTGTCGCAATACCCTAGAGAAAAGAAATGAGTGAGCTGGCGGATAAGGTCCAACAGGATTTGGTTGAGGCCATCGATAATGATGACCTGGTTCTGCCAACATTACCGGAAGTGGCCCTGCAGATTCGCAAGGCCGCCGAAGACCCGGAAATCAGTGTCAGCACCCTGAGCAAAGTGATCGGCCGCGATACCGCGCTGTCGGCGCGTCTGATCAAAGTGGTCAATAGCCCGTTGCTGCGCGCGACCCAGGAAGTGACTGACTTGCACACGGCAATCACCCGCCTGGGCGTCAATTACAGTAGCAACCTGGCCATCGGCCTGGTGATGGAACAGATCTTCAATGCCCGTTCCGAAGTAGTGGAACAGAAAATGCGCGAGGTCTGGCGCAAAAGCCTGGAAATCGCCGGCGTCAGCTATGCGTTGTGCCGCAGCTACACACAACTCAAGCCTGATCAGGCCGCGCTCGGCGGGCTGGTGCATCAGATTGGCGTGCTGCCGATCCTGACCTACGCCGAAGATCACTATGAATTGTTGTCGGACCCGGTCAGCCTCAACCATGTGATCGACCGCATTCATCCGCTGCTCGGCGATAAATTGCTCAGGGTCTGGGAGTTTCCGGAAATGCTGGTGCAATTGCCGGGGCTGTATCTGGACTTCAAGCGGCAATCGGAGCGGGTCGACTATGTCGATCTGGTTCAGGTGGCCAGCCTGTATTGCCACAAGGACACCGATCATCCCCTGGCCCGTATCGACCCGTTCAGTGTGCCGGCCTTCAAGAAGCTGGGGATCGATCCGGAGAACGAGGCGATGTGCAAGGATCTGGAAGAGTCGCGGTCGATGTTTTACTGATCACTGTGGTGAGGGAGCTTGCTCCCTCACCACAGGTGTGTGCTCACTCTCCCGCGATAAAACTCACCCGCACCTTCAGCCCGGCCAGTTCGCCATCGTGCAGGCTGATCTGCGCCAGGTGGGCGCGGCAGATCTCGCCGACAATCGCCAGCCCCAATCCAGATCCAGCCACCTGCTGGTTGCGCCGGTAAAAACGCTCGAACACCCGCTCCCGTTCATCAAGGGGAATCCCCGGGCCATCGTCCTCGACCTCCAGCACCGCCGGCGCCGTGACCCGCAGAATCACATTGCCGCCCGGTGGGGTGTGGGCCAGTGCGTTGTCCACCAGATTGCTCAACAGCTCGTTCAGCAGCGTCGGCTCGCCACGCATCCACACCGGTTCGTCGGCTTCCAGCGCCAGTGCCACACCACGTGCATGGGCCAGCGGCGCCATGGCCATGCCCAGTTCACGGGCCAACTGACTGAGGTCGAGCAACTGCGCACCGCCCTCGGCGATGGCCCGGGCGCCATTTTCGACCCGTGCCAGCGAGAGCAATTGATTGGCTAGATGGGTCAGGCGATCCGTGCTCTGGGCGGCGGTTTCCAGGGTGCTGCGCCAGGTTTCGGGCTCATTTGAGCGCAAGCCCAGTTCGAGTCGTGCCTTGAGCGCTGCCAGCGGTGTACGCAGTTCATGGGCGGCATCGGCGATGAATTGCGCCTGGCGCTCGAACTGCCCGCGCAACCGCTCGGTGAAGTGATTGAGCGCACGCACCAGCGGCCCCAGCTCGTGCTGCACTTCCACCAGCGGCAAGGGGCGCAAGTCGTCGGACTGACGCTCTTCCACCGCAGTGCGCAAGCGCTCCAGCGGACGCAACGCCGCACTGACCGCAAACCAAACCAGCAGCAACGCACCGATCGCCAGCATGCCCAACCGCAACAACGTGTCGGCCATCAGGCTGCGAGCCATGCGGACCCGCGCCTCATCGGTTTCTGCCACGCGGATTTCCGCCATGCCGTTCATGTTCGGCTCGCTGACTGCTTTAAGCAGGCTGACCACCCGCACGTTCTGCCCTTGATAAGTGGCATTGTAGAAACGTGCCAGCGCCGGATAGTCATCGGTGCGCGGTGTTCCCGGCGGCGGTGCCGGCAGGTTTTCATAGCCCGAAATCAGCTTCTGATTGATGTCGTTGACCAGGTAAAAAATCCGCCCGGCGCTGTCGTAGGCAAATGTATCGAGGGCCACGTAGGGCACGTTGGCGCTGAGGCTGCCGTCGCGCTGGGACAGGCCAGCGGCGATGGTCCGCGCCGAGGCCAGCAAGGTCCGGTCGTATGCGGTGTCGGCGGCTTCGCGACCGTTCCAGTACGCGCTCAAACCACTGGCGAGCATCAACACCACCAGCAGCAGCGCGAGGTTCCACAGCAACCGCCAACGCAGGCTGCTGAGCTTATGCATCGCGGCTTTCCAGCAAATAGCCAAGGCCACGGAAGGTCACGATGGCCACCGGTTGGCCGTCGAGTTTCTTGCGCAAGCGATGGACGTAGATCTCGATCGCATCGGGACTGGCCTCCTCGTCCAGGCCGAAGACCTGAGCCGCCAATTGCTCCTTGCTCATCACCCGACCGGGACGGGCGATCAGGGCCTCGAGCACCGCCTGCTCGCGGGAGGTCAGGGTCAGCAATTCTTCGCCGAGGGTGAAGCGCCGGGTGTCCAGGTCATAGGCCAGCACGCCACAGCGCTGCTGGCGTTCACCGCCGAGCACGCTGCGGCGCAGCAAGGCTTTGACCCGGGCTTCGAGTTCGGTCAGTTCGAAAGGTTTGGCCAGGTAATCGTCAGCCCCCAGGTTCAGGCCATGGACCCGATCCTTGACGTCGCTGCGGGCGGTCAGCATCAGCACCGGCAGGTTCTTGCCCCGGGCCCGCAAGCGCGCCAGCACTTCGAAACCATCCATGCGCGGCAGGCCGACATCGAGGATCGCCATGGCGTATTCCTCGCTGCTCAAGGCCAGGTCGGCCGCCACGCCGTCATGCAGCACATCCACGGTCAGCCCGGTGCTCTTGAGCGCCTGGGCGACACTTTCAGCAAGCTGCAGATGGTCTTCGACGAGCAGAACACGCATGGATCTTTACCTCATTCAGGGATGGTCGACGCCATTCTTTGGCGCGGAGTTTACAGCCGCATCCGTCGCTGTGAAGCCCGAAAACCGTGAAAGTCAGCTGAAAGGTTAGCGAAAGGTAAGCCGGTTAGAGTCCAGCCACGGACAGTTTCGACTGCCGTCGCTGCCGCACACAGCGATACGAAAAACGCCTCGAAGCGTTTTCGCCGATAAGAACAATAAACGGAGTACGTCACCATGCTGTCCATGCAGCTTCAGGCTCGCCCGCCTGTTCGTTTTTCCCGCCTCAGCCAAACCGCCCTTGTCAGTGCCGCCGCCCTCGCCGGCTTTTCGCCGTTGAGCCAGGCTGCCTTCTTCGAAGACAGTAAGGCAACCTTCGAAACCCGCAACATGTATTTCAACCGCGACTTTCGCAACGGCACCAGCGCCCAGCAATCCAAGCGGGACGAATGGGCCCAGGGGTTCATGCTCAATCTGCAATCGGGTTACACCGACGGCACCGTGGGGTTCGGTGTCGATGCGCTGGGCATGTTGGGGGTAAAACTCGATTCGAGTCCGGACCGCACCGGCACCGGCCTGCTGCCAACCCATGACGACGGGCGCGCGGCGGACGAGTATTCCAAGCTTGGCCTGACCGGCAAAGTAAAGATCTCCGCCACGGAACTGAAAATCGGCAGCCTGATTCCGGAACTGCCGACCCTCAAACCCAACGACGGCCGCATTCTGCCGCAGACCTTTGAAGGCGGAATGCTGACCTCCAAGGAAATCAAGAACCTGACCTTCACCGGCGGGCGTCTGGAGAAAGCCAAGGACCGCGACAGCACCGACTTCGAGGACATCGCCCTCAACAACAAGAACAGCCGCTTCGCCGGCACCGTGGCCGGCAAGCATTTTGACTTTGGCGGCGTGGACTACAAGTTCACCGACAAGATCACCGGCAGCTACCACTTCGCTCAACTCGATGAAGTCTACAATCAGCACTTCCTCGGTGTTGTCGCTTCGCAACCGTTCGGCCCCGGTACTTTCGGTACCGATCTGCGATTTGCCATCAGTGACGACGAGGGCGCGGCCCGTGGCGGTAAAATCGACAACAAATCCCTGAACGGGCTGGTGAGCTACGCCTTGAACGGGCATAAACTCAGCGCCGGCTATCAGCACATGTCCGGCGACAGTGCCTTCCCCTACGTCGATGGCAGCGATCCGTACCTGGTCAACTTCGTGCAGATCAACGACTTTGCCGGCGCCGAAGAACACTCCTGGCAGGCGCGTTACGACTACGACTTCGCCAAACTAGGCATTCCTGGCCTGAGCTTCATGAGCCGTTACGTGAGCGGTGACAACATCAAGCTCAAGAATGGTGATGAAGGCAAAGAGTGGGAACGCAACACCGAGATCAAATACGTCGTACAAAGTGGCGCCCTCAAGGACGTTGCCGTACGCCTGCGTAATGCCACCTACCGCTCCAACTACTCCGCTCGCGATGCCGATGAAGTGCGTCTGCTGGTGAGCTATAGCGTTGCCCTTTGGTAATTCAGTACGTCCATAACAAAAACTTAAGGAGACTTGAATGAACCTATCACTGCATAAAGTTGCTCTGGCCACCGGCATCATGCTGTTCGCCGGCCAATTGCTGGCCGAACCCAAACGCCCGGAATGCATCGCCCCAGCCTCGCCGGGCGGCGGTTTCGACCTCACCTGCAAACTGGCGCAAAGCGCGCTGGTCAACGAAAAACTGCTGACCAAACCGATGCGCGTGACCTACATGCCCGGCGGTGTCGGCGCGGTGGCGTACAACGCGGTGGTCGCCCAGCGCCCGGCCGATGCCGGTACGCTGGTGGCCTGGTCCAGCGGTTCGCTGCTGAACCTGGCGCAGGGCAAATTCGGGCGTTTCGATGAAAGTGCCGTGCGCTGGCTGGCGGCCGTTGGCACCAGTTATGGCGCCATCGCGGTGAAAAGCGATTCGCCTTACAAGACCCTGGACGATCTGGTCAAAGCCCTGAAGAAAGACCCTAGCTCCGTAGTGATTGGCTCTGGCGGCACCGTCGGCAGCCAGGACTGGATGCAAACCGCCCTGATCGCCAAAGCGGCCGGGATCAACCCGCGCGACCTGCGTTACGTCGCCCTCGAAGGCGGCGGTGAAATCGCCACCGCCCTGCTCGGCGGCCACATCCAGGTCGGCAGCACCGACATCTCCGACTCCATGCCACACATCCTGAGCGGCGACATGCGTCTGCTGGCGGTGTTCTCCGAGAAGCGTCTGGACGAGCCGGAAATGAAAGACATTCCGACGGCTAAAGAGCAAGGCTACAACATCGTCTGGCCGGTGGTTCGCGGTTTCTACCTCGGGCCAAAAGTCAGCGACGAGGACTACGCCTGGTGGAAAAACGCTTTCGACAAACTCCTGGCCTCCGAGGATTTCGCCAAGTTGCGCGATCAGCGTGAACTGTTCCCGTTCGCCATGACCGGCCCGGAGCTGGACACCTACGTGAAGAAGCAGGTCGCGGACTACAAAGTGCTGGCCAAAGAGTTCGGCCTGATCCAGTGATCGCCTCTGTCTAGCGGCTGCGGCCCCGGTTCTCGGGGTCGTGGCCCAGGAGTTCCCCATGCTCATACAACGCATTTTTGCTTCGGTGCTGTTGCTGGTCTGTGTCGGCCTGGCGCTGATGGCGTGGCCGTATCAAGCGGCTTTTTCCTACGAACCGGTCGGACCTCGCGCCTTCCCCCTGCTGATGCTCGGCCTGATGGGCCTGGCTTTGCTGTACATGGTGTTTCGGCCGGCGCCGATCGTACACAGCGATGACGACCCGAAACTGGACCGCGAAACCCTGACCAAAATCGGCATCTGCGTGCTGCTGTTGCTGGTGTTCGCCGGGGCCTTCGAACCTCTTGGTTTCATCGTCGCCAGCATTCTGATCGGGGTCCCGATGGCACGCCTGTATGGCGGTCGCTGGCTGCCCAGCGCGGTGATCATCAGCCTGATGGCCATCGGTCTTTATCTGCTGTTCGACAAGTTGATGGACGTGCCACTGCCGTTGGGCGTGCTCGACGTTCTGGAGAACTGATATGGATACTCTTGGCTATTTGGGGCAGGGCTTCGGCGTCGCGCTGAGCCCGTACAACCTGGTGACCGCTTTATGCGGCACCCTGATCGGCACCGTCGTCGGGCTGCTGCCGGGGCTGGGGCCGATCAACGGCGTGGCGTTGCTGATTCCGATCGCGTTCGCCCTCGGCCTGCCACCGGAGTCGGCGCTGATCCTGCTGGCGGCGGTGTACCTGGGTTGCGAATACGGCGGCCGGATCAGCTCGATCCTGCTGAACATTCCGGGCGAGGCCTCCACCGTCATGACCACTCTCGACGGCTACCCGATGGCCCGCAAGGGTCTGGCGGGGGTGGCGCTGTCGCTGTCGGCGTGGAGTTCGTTCATCGGTGCATTCATCGCGACTTGCGGCATGGTGCTGTTCGCCCCATTGCTGGCGAAATGGGCGATTGCCTTCGGACCGGCTGAGTATTTCGTGCTGATGGTGTTTGCGATTGTCTGTCTCGGCGGCATGGCCGGCGACCGACCGCTGAAGACCTTCATTGCAGCACTGATCGGTCTGTTTCTGTCGAGCGTCGGCATCGATGCCAACAGCGGCGTATACCGTTTCACCGGGGACAACATTCATCTGACGGACGGCATTCAGTTCGTCGTGCTGGTATTGGGCCTGTTCTCCATCAGCGAAATCCTCTTGCTGCTGGAAAAAACCCACCGTGGCCAGGAAGCGGTGAAAGCCACCGGGCGCATGATGTTCAACTTCAAGGAAGCTTCGGCGGTGTTCGTGGTGAACATCCGTTGCGGTTTGCTGGGCTTCATCATGGGCGTGTTGCCGGGAGCCGGCGCGACGCTGGCCAGCGCGGTGGCCTACATGACCGAGAAACGTATCGCCGGTGCCAAGGGCACTTTCGGACAAGGCGACATGCGTGGCCTCGCGGCTCCGGAAACCGCCATCGGTGGCGCTGCCTGCGGTGCCCTGGTGCCGATGCTGACCCTCGGTGTTCCGGGTTCGGGTACCACGGCGGTGATGATCGGCGCATTGTCGCTGTACAACATCACCCCGGGCCCGCTGTTGTTCCAGCAGCAGCCAGACATCGTCTGGGGCCTGATCGCGTCGTTGTTCATCGCCAACGTGATGCTGGTGATCCTCAACATCCCGATGATCCGCGTCTTCACCCGCATCCTCGCCGTGCCGAACTGGGCACTGGTGCCGGTGATCGCGATCATCACCGGGATCGGCGTCTACGCAGTACACGCTACAACCTTCGACCTGTTCCTGATGATCGGCATCGGCATCTTCGGCTACATCCTGCGCAAGCTGGACTTCCCGTTATCGCCAGTATTGCTGGGCTTCATCCTGGGCGGTCTGATGGAGCAGAACCTGCGTCGCGCGCTGTCGATTTCCAACGGAGCACTGGAAATCCTCTGGTCGAGCCCGATCACGTTCGGTTGCTGGGTGCTGACTGCAATCATGTTGCTGATGCCACTGCTGCGCATCTGGCGCAAACGTTCGGTCGCCCGGCGCGCTATCGCCGATGTCTGATCGAACACCTTTCAAAGCCTGGTGGGGAACACCGCTGGTCGGTCTGCTGGGCGGTTACCTCGCCAGCCAGATCGGCTGGCCGCTACCGTGGATGGTCGGCTCGTTGCTGGCGATCATCCTGGTGCGCTGCCTGACACCCTGGCAATTGGCGGAAATCCCTGGCGGCCGTAAATGCGGCCAGTGGGTCGTCGGTATCGGCATCGGCCTGCACTTCACCCCGGTTGTGATGGAGCAGGTGCTGAGCCACTTCGGTCTGATCTTCTTCGGTGCGTTGGTCACCAGCCTGTCCGCGGTGGTCGGGGTCTGGTTGATGCGGCGTACCGGCGAAGATCGCGCCACCGCGTTCTTTTCCAGCATGCCCGGCGGCTCCGGAGAGATGGTCAACCTCGGTGCCCGCAACGGCGCGGTGCTCAGCCGTGTTGCGGCGGGGCAAAGCTTGCGGGTGCTGGTGGTGGTGCTGTGTGTGCCGGCGGCGTTCAAGTATCTGTTGGGCGGCGGTGCGCCGGTCTTGCATGCAGCGACCGTCAGTTGGTGGTGGCTGGCCCTTCTGTTCCCGGCGGGCGCCCTGGCCGCCTGGATCTGGGAGCGCCTGCGGCAACCCAACCCCTGGCTGTTCGGGCCGTTGCTGGTGAGTGCGGCGGTGAGCATTGGTTGGGACCTGCACATCGGACTGCCCAACGGCGGCAGTCAGATCGGCCAGTGGCTGATCGGCAGCGGATTGGGTTGCCACTTCAATCGACAGTTCTTCCGGCGAGCACCGTCCTTCATGGGCCGGACCCTGATCGGCACGGTGTTGACCATGTTGATCGCCACGCTGGCGGCGCTGGGGTTGAGTGCATTGACCCGTCTGGATCTGCGTTCGCTGACACTGGGCATGATGCCCGGCGGGATTGCCGAGATGAGTTTGACGGCGGAGACCCTGCAACTATCGGTACCGCTGGTGACGGCGATGCAGGTGATGCGGCTGTTGTTTGTGTTGTTTTTGGCAGAGCCGTTGTTCAGGTATTGGAACCAGAAACCTGAGCAGCCCTGACACCCTGATCGTTCCCACGCTCTGCGTGGGAACGATCATTTCAGCGCATCAAACCGGCGGCAACCGCCACTCGATCGGCGTCTCGCCATTCTGTTCCAGAAACTTGTTCGCCCGACTGAAATGCCCGCAGCCGAGGAAACCGCGATAAGCGGACAGCGGCGACGGGTGGACCGAGGTCAGCACCAGATGTTTGGTGGCATCGATGAGTTTCTGCTTGCTCTGGGCATGCGCGCCCCACAGCAGGAACACCAGATGCGGCTGGTGCTCGCTGACCACTTCGATAATCCGGTCGGTAAAATACTGCCAGCCCTTGCCCGCATGGGCGTTGGCATTCGCCCGTTCCACGGTCATGGTAGTGTTGAGCATCAACACGCCCTGCTCCGCCCAACTCTGCAGGTAGCCATGGTTGGGGATGTCGATGTTCAGGTCGCGTTTCAATTCTTTATAGATGTTCACCAGCGACGGCGGCGCCGGTACGCCCGGCTGCACCGAGAAGCACAACCCATGGGCCTGACCGGGGCCGTGGTATGGATCCTGCCCGAGGATGACCACCTTGACCTTGTCCAGCGGCGTGGAATTGAGCGCGTTGAAAATCAGCGGTCCCGGCGGATAGATCTCCTTGCCCGCCGCGCGCTCCTGTTGCAGGAATGTGCGCAACTCTGCCATGTAAGGCTGGTCGAATTCGGCACGCAGGGCCTCCTTCCAGCTCGGTTCGAGTTTGATACGGTCGTCAGCAGTCATGGTTACATCCGGCAAAAACAATGGGGCGAACCCTAGGAAAGCCCATCACGCTTGTCAATTGATCTGACGCAGATCCGGCACTTTCCTATAGAGCGATCATACTGAACGCTCAAATTCCCGATCGAGGTCACGATGAATCTGCACTTCGAAGAACTCACCGGCACCGACGGCGCACGCATCGGCATCGCCAGCCTGGATGCCGAAAAGTCCCTCAACGCCCTCTCCTTGCCGATGATCAACGCCTTGCGCGATCAACTGGAAGCCTGGGCCAAGGAACCACAGATCGTGTGCGTGCTGCTGCGCGGCAATGGCGCCAAGGCCTTTTGCGCCGGCGGTGAAGTACGCAGTCTGGTGGAGGCGTGTCGCGCCCATCCCGGAGAAGTGCCGCCGCTGGCTGCACACTTCTTTGCGGCAGAATATCGCCTCGACTTCAATCTGCACACCTACCCGAAACCGTTGATCTGCTGGGGGCATGGTTACGTACTGGGCGGCGGCATGGGGCTGCTGCAAGGGGCAAGCATTCGGATTGTTACACCGAGCAGCCGGTTGGCGATGCCAGAGATTGGCATCGGTTTGTACCCGGACGTCGGCGCCAGTTGGTTTCTGTCGCGATTGCCCGGCAAGCTCGGGTTGTTTCTCGGCCTGACCGGCGCCCAGATGAACGGTCGCGATGCGATCGATCTGGACCTGGCCGATCGCTTTTTGCTCGATCAACAACAGCAAGAGCTGATCGAAGGTTTGCTGCAATTGAACTGGCAGGAACAGACCGCCATGCAGCTCAACAGTCTGCTCAAGGCCTTGCAGCAGGAAGCGCTGGTAAAAATGCCCGAAGCGCAGTGGTTGCCACGACGCCAGCACATCGACGAGCTACTGGATGTCAGCGATGTCCGTTGTGCCTGGAAGGCTATCAGCCTGTTGCGCGATCACCCCGACTTGCTGCTCAGCCGTGCTGCCAGGACCATGATTGAAGGCTCGCCCCTGACCGCTCATCTGGTATGGGAACAGATCGCCCGCGCCCGGCACCTGTCGTTGGCTCAAGTCTTTCAGATGGAATACACCATGAGCCTCAATTGCTGCCGTCATCCGGAGTTCGGCGAGGGCGTGCGTGCGCGGTTGATCGACAAGGACCAGAAACCTCACTGGCACTGGCCGGATATCAACACGGTGCCGGAGGCGGTAGTGGAAGCGCATTTCCGCAAGGTCTGGGAAGGTCGGCACCCTCTGGCCGATCTGTCGGAATACTGAAATCCGGGCACAAAAAAGCGGCGCTTCATGCGCCGCTTTTTATTGAGGGGTTAACGGCGGTGGCCTCGGCCATCGCGATCGTCATGGTCGCCTCTTCCGTCACGGTGATCCCGCCCACTGTGGCCCCAAGAGTCATTGCCCCAGTTGCCGCGGTTGCGGCCGTCCCAACCGTCGCGACGGCCATCCCAACCGCCGCGGTCATGACGGTCCCATCCGCGATTCTGGTTGCCGCGGTAGTCGTAATAGCGCGGTGCCGGTTGATACACCCGCGGCTGATAGTAATAACGCGGCGATGGCTGGTAATAGCGTGCAGGCGGTGAGTAATACCTGCGCGGAGCTGAGTAGTAACCACCATCGGAGTAGTAAGACCCGCCACCGGAATAATACGGTGCTGGGGACGTATAGACCTCGGAACGGTAATAGCTGTCTCCTCCATCGGAATAGGGCACGCACGCACCAAGAGACAATCCCGATAGAACAATCAGCAGAATTTGGCGGAGTTTTCTTCGACAGAGCATGGCGGCCTCCTGGACCGCGAGTGAGCCACACCAGCGACGCTGGCAGGCGACAGTCAATTGTTCGGCGACTGTCGAAAGATCAGACAGTGAAATCGGGATCTGGTGCGTTTCCGCAACACGTTGAAACAAGTAGCCGATGAAAGGTTTTTCATCCTGCGCAAAAGAAAACGGCGCCTCCGCAAGCCGGACACGCCGTTATATTCATGAGTTGATTAATGGTGCCAGCGATTGTATCCACCGCCGTAATGACCAGGTCCGTGTCCACCGTAGTAATAATAGCGATAGCCACCGTAAACACGCGGGCCGTAATAGCCGCCGTAATAATAAGGCGAGTAGTACCCAGGGTAGTAATAAGGCGCCGAATAAACATCGGCAGGACCTACGTAGTAGTAACACCCGGACAGACCCAAACCAAGAAACACACTGAGCAGTATTTGGCGGAGCTTTTTCTGACAAAACATGGAGGCCTCCTGAAAGACCTGCAACGGCAGTCGAGTCACACCTGTTTTGACTTTAAAACCGGCACCGAGTGCCAAACCGTATCGACCTTCAGATCAGCGGCTAGCCGTCCTTCTACGGTGCATGCCCATGCGCAGCGCACCATGACAAGGCAAAGCGTCCTGTCCTATTGAACTCCCCCACCCTTCCATGCCCCAGCCAGAGCGCTCAAGCCAACTTGGCACGGCTCTCGCTTAACCAATGGTGTGCAGGAGTCATCACAGGTTCGCGGCACCACAATTTGCAATGGCTGACTAGGGTTCCGGCTCGCAATCGCGAGTGGCTGGTCCGAGAGTTGGCGACCTCCAGTTGAGGTTACACGGCGGGACAAAAGCCCGGGAGACAAGCCACCGTTCGCGGTGCCGCTGCCTTCCTGTCCGCCCTTGATCAACTGGAGAACCATCCCATGTCCCGACTTCGTTTACCCGCCCTGCTCGCCGCTGCTTTTGCAGCCCTCGTGAGTGTCTCGTCCCACGCCGCACAGAAAGATCATTTCAGCGTCTGCTGGACTATCTACGCCGGCTGGATGCCCTGGGAATATGCCGGCAGCCAGGGCATCGTCGACAAATGGGCGAAAAAGTACGGCATCAAGATTGATGTGGTGCAGCTCAACGACTACGTCGAATCCATCAACCAATACACCGCCGGCCAGTTCGACGGCTGCACCATGACCAACATGGACGCGCTGACCATTCCGGCTGCCGGCGGCGTCGACAGCACGGCGCTGATCGTCAGCGACTTCTCCAACGGCAACGACGGCATTGTGCTTAAAGGCGAAGGCAAGAAAGTTACTGACCTCAAAGGCATGGACGTCAATCTGGTTGAGCTGTCTGTCTCCCATTACCTGTTGGCCCGTGCTCTGGATTCGGTAGACCTCACCGAGAAAGACCTGAAAGTGGTCAACACCTCCGACGCCGACATCTCCGCCGCGTTCAACACCGAACAGGTCAATGCCGTCACCACCTGGAACCCGATGCTCTCGGACATCAAGGCCAAGCCTGGGGTGACCGAAGTGTTCAACTCCAGCCAGATCCCCGGCGAAATCATGGACATGATGGTGGTCAACAGCGCCACCCTCAAAGACAACCCGGCCCTGGGTAAAGCCCTGACCGGCGCCTGGTTCGAAGTGGTTGAGTTGATGAACGCGAAAAACGCCGCCAGCCAAGCCGCCCTCGAACACATGGCCAAAGCCTCGGGCACTGACCTGGCGGGTTTCCAGGCGCAACTGGACACCACCAAACTGTTCGCCACGCCCAAAGAAGCCCTGGCGTTCTCCACCAGCAAGCAACTGCCCGACACCATGCGCAAGGTTGCCGAGTTCTCGTTCCAGCACGGCTTGCTGGGTGAAGGCGCCAAAGACACCAGCGCCATCGGCATGGCCTTCGCCAATGGCGTGACCAGCGGCGATAAAGGCAACCTCAAGCTGCGCTTCGACCCGACTTACGTGCAGATGGCCGCCGACGCCAAGCTGTAAGACAGGAGGAGCTGGCCATGCGCCTGATCAATCGCCACCCGGATCGCCCGAGTCGCCTGTTGTTGGTGATCCTGCCGTTCGCCCTGGTGCTGTTCGCCTACTTCATGGGCTCGGCCGAACGGCTGATGGACAACCCCAACGACAAACTGCTGCCCAGTGCCGTGCAGATGACCGACGCGGTGAAACGCCTGGCCTTCATCGCCGACCCCCGCACCGGTGAATACCTGCTCTGGCAAGACACCGCCTCCAGCCTGCGGCGGTTGGCCATCGGCCTCGGCATCAGTGCGTTGGCCGGGCTGTGCCTGGGCATCGCCGCCGGTACGCTGCCACTGTTTGGCACGCCGTTGTCGCCCGTGCTGACGGTGCTGTCGATGGTGCCGCCGCTGGCGATTCTGCCGATTCTGTTCATCGTGTTCGGGTTGGGAGAGTTGTCGAAAGTGATGCTGATCGTGATCGGCATCACCCCGTGCCTGGCCCGTGATCTGGAACAGCGCGCCCGGGAAATTCCTGTGGAACTGCTGATCAAGGCGCAGACGCTTGGTGCCTCGACCTGGACCTTGATGTTGCGTGTGGTGCTGCCGCAATTGCTGCCGCGCCTGCTGATCTCGTTGCGACTGATGCTCGGCTCGGCGTGGTTGTTTTTGATCGCCGCCGAAGCCATCGCCTCCACGGACGGTTTGGGTTACAGGATCTTCCTGGTGCGCCGCTACCTGGCGATGGACGTGATACTGCCCTACGTGGTGTGGATCACCCTGCTCGCCTGGCTGATGGACTGGGGCCTCAAGCGCCTGACCCAACGGGCCTTTCCCTGGCACCAAGGTGCCTCCAAATGAGTTATGAAGGGGCGCGGGCATGAGCTTCATCACAGTGAAAAACGTCTGGCAGCAATACGCCGATCAGGTGGTGCTTGAAGGGCTGAACCTGAGCGTCAACGAAGGTGAGTTTTGCACCTTGGTCGGCGCGTCAGGTTGCGGCAAGTCGACGTTCCTGCGGCTATTGCTCGGCCAGGAACACGCCAGTCGCGGCGAGATTCTGTTGGACGGTCACGCGCTGGCTGGCGAACCGGATTCGAGCCGTGGCGTGGTGTTCCAGCGCTACTCGGTGTTCCCGCACCTGACCGTGCTGGACAACGTCGCCCTCGGCCTCGAACTGCCGCGCTCGCCTTTACTGGGGCGGTTGTTCGGCAGCGCTAAAAAAGAGGCACGCGAACACGCCTCAGTGTTGCTGCACAAAGTCGGCCTTGGCCATTCGCTGGACAAGTACCCGGCGCAACTCTCCGGTGGCATGCAGCAACGGCTGGCGATTGCCCAGGCATTGATCATGAAGCCGCGGGTCTTGCTCCTCGACGAACCGTTCGGCGCCCTCGATCCGGGTATCCGCAAAGACATGCACGGCCTGCTGCTGGAGCTGTGGCGCGAGACGCAACTGACGGTGTTCATGGTCACCCACGACCTGTCCGAAGGTTTCAGCCTCGGCACCCGTTTGCTGGTGTTCGACAAGGTCCGCGTCGACCCCCACGCCCCCGGTGCCTATGGCGCGCGCATTACCTACGACATCCCTTTGAACAGCGACCGCCGCGCCAACCGTGCCGCCGTCGACGCCCTGCCGGCTCAGTTGGCAGGCACGCTTCGCATCGCTTAGAGGAATTTGCACATGACTGATTCGACCCAACTGTTCCCGCCCTTCGCCGAAGAAATGCTCCCCGGCGGCGGCCATCGTTCCTTTGTATTGAAACGCGGCCAATTGCTGCGTCTGACCGACCTGCGCGGCGGTGCCAACGTCAGCCTGACGCTGCTCAACGCCAACGAAAAAACCGAACGCCTGAACCTGCCCGACAGCCTCAAATGCCAGCACACCGCCAAGCTCACCAGCGGCCATTGCCTGTACTCGGACATGGGTCGCGTGCTGGCGGCCATCACCGCCGATACCTGTGGCTGGGGGG